>NZ_CP107575.1:2400000-3000000 GCF_025854375.1 Glutamicibacter sp. JL.03c
GTCTTACGCAGCTTGCGGATGTTGGCGGCAACTTCACCGACGTGCTGCTTATCAATACCAGCAACGGTGATCTTGTTGTTGCCCTCGACCGAGTAGGTGATGCCGTCAACGGCAGCAACCTTCACTGGGTGCGAGTAACCCAGAGCAAGCTCCAGGTCAGCGCCCTTGGCCTGTACGCGGTAACCGGTACCGTGGATTTCGAGCTTCTTCTCGTAGCCCTCGGTCACACCGATGATCATGTTGTTGATCAGGGTGCGGGTCAAACCGTGCAGCGAACGAGCCTCGCGGGAATCGTTCGGGCGAACAACGGTAACAGTGTTCTCGTCCTTGGAAACGGTGATCGGAGCCGAAACGGTGATCGAAAGTTCACCCTTTGGTCCCTTAACGGCGACCAGCTGGCCGTCGATGTTCATCTCAACGTTGGCAGGAACGGTGATCGGAAGACGTCCAATACGTGACATTGTATGTTTCTCCCTTTCCGTTACCAGACGTAGGCGAGGACTTCCCCACCCACGCCCTTCTTTGCAGCCTGACGGTCAGTAAGCAGACCGGAGGAGGTGGACAGGATCGCGATGCCAAGACCACCGAGCACGTGAGGCAGGTTGGTGGACTTTGCGTAAACGCGAAGACCTGGCTTGGAGATACGACGCACGCCAGCGATCGAACGCTCGCGCGATGGGCCGTACTTCAAAGTGATAGTCAGAGTCTTGCCGACTTCTGCTGCAACTTCCTCGAACGAGGCGATGTAGCCCTGTTCCTTCAGGATGTTGGCAATGCGTACCTTGAGCTTGCTCGACGGCATCGACACAGTGTCGTGGTATGCCGAGTTAGCGTTACGCAGACGAGTCAGCATATCTGCGACTGGATCTGTCATAGACATGTGGGCTTCAGCCCTTCCTCGTTACGGTTTCCTTAGCGGACCTGTAACGTAGTGAGATTAGTTGTTGGTCTTGAATGGGAAGCCCAGAGCCTTCAGCAAGGCACGGCCTTCTTCATCAGTCTTGGCGGTGGTCACCACAGTGATGTCCATACCGCGCACGCGATCGATCTTGTCCTGATCGATTTCATGGAACATCGACTGTTCGGTCAGACCGAAGGTGTAGTTGCCATTGCCATCGAACTGGCGGTCGCTCAGACCGCGGAAGTCGCGGATACGAGGCAGTGCCAGGGTGATCAGGCGATCAACGAATTCCCACATGCGGTCGTTACGCAGGGTGGTGTGCGTACCGATTGGCATGCCTTCGCGCAGCTTGAACTGAGCGATGGACTTGCGGGCACGGGTGATCACTGGCTTCTGACCGGTAATAGCGGTCAGGTCGCGAACGGCGCCTTCAATGAGCTTCGAGTCCTTGGCAGCTTCGCCGACACCCATGTTCACTACGACCTTGGTCAGGGATGGTACCTGCATTGGGTTTGCGTAGTTGAACTGCTCCTGCATTGCGGAGCGGATCTCGTCGTTGTACTTAGCCTTCAGACGTGGCTGGATCTTGGTGGCTGCTTCAGTCATTACAGATCCTTTCCGGAAGCCTTGGCGAAACGAACGCGTACAGTCTTGGACACGCCGTTCTTTTCTACGGTTTCCTCGCGGAAGCCGACGCGGGTTGGCTTCTTGGTTTCTGGGTCAACCACAGCAACGTTCGATACGTGCAGTGGAGCTTCGACAACCTCGATGCCGCCAGTGGTCGAACCGGATTCGGTCTGACCAGCCTTGGTGTGCTTGGTGACGCGGTTTACGCCTTCAACCAGCACGCGGGAGGACTCGGTGATGACCTTCAGGACCTTGCCCTGCTTGCCACGTTCCTTGCCTGAGATGACCTGAACCAGGTCGCCCTTCTTGATCTTTGCGCCCATGGTTACAGCACCTCCGGAGCCAGGGAAACGATCTTCATGAACTTCTTGTCACGAAGCTCACGACCCACTGGGCCGAAAATACGGGTACCGCGTGGTTCACCTTCGTTCTTCAAGATCACTGCTGCGTTCTCGTCGAACTTGATGTAGGAACCGTCTGCGCGACGGATTTCCTTCTTAGTGCGAACGACGACTGCCTTGACGACATCGCCCTTCTTCACGTTGCCGCCAGGAATTGCATCCTTGACGGTAGCGACAATGGTGTCGCCAATGCTTGCGTAGCGACGCTTCGAGCCACCCAGAACACGAATGGTAAGGATTTCCTTAGCACCGGTGTTATCGGCAACCTTAAGTCGCGACTCCTGCTGAATCACTTCTTACTCCTGTCGTCTCGCTGGTTCTCTTACGAGCCTTGCGGAACGGATATGGTCTCCACGATATGTATCGCTTACCCCCACCGACGCGGGCGCACCGAATGCTGATCCCAAATGTTGGCAGGGCCGAGGCGTAAAATATCGAGGCTGCGCTTATGCGTCTAAACTGATTTAGACCGCACTGCATCGTGCCGAAGGTGGATAGTCCTCGAACACAATGCGCACAGGTTCTCTAGTCTAGCGCAGATTGGCGCTAAACCGAAATGGTGTGGTATGCGGAAATAAGGCGTTATTCGTCACATGCGCCAACGCGCTTTTCCTCGGCTTGGCGGGCTCCGGCACCACGGATCGCAAGGATTCACGTAGCGCTAAATTGCACGGGCTAGATTGGGGCCACGAGGTCACCGCGGACTCGATGTTCCAGGCAATGTTCTTCCGCGAATACCGCGAGTAGTCGGCATGTTTTTGACTTGCAGTTGCTGCCCACGAAGACACTGTGCCGGCAATCGGCAATCAATACCGTGCTACGTCATTCCAGCAAGTCAGGTGCCTTCTCTAGCCAACACTTCGCTGGATTTCAGGGAAAGACAAGTGCTCATCCACCCCCGATGCCTCAGCGCCTTGATCGCTGCACATCAATTTCACGACTATCGGCGTTCACGCTGGAACGAGCATTGGCCCTCTGCCCTGCGAGCGTTCTCGCGCTCTCCGCCCTCACCGGTGGCCCCTCGTCCTCCGAAGGAACCTCGCCGCTGCAACGACGCAGGCGCCGTTCGGGCAATCGGAAACGCCCACCGCTCCTGTTGCCACCACGAGCGTCATCGTCACGAGGGAATTCACCGACCCGGGACATCAAGACGACTAAGTCACGGCCGGCATCCAGGCTCTGAAAGTCGAAGGGAAAACCATGACACTGCGGTACGTGCTCATTCCTGATTTTGCCGCCTGCCAGTGACCCCGCAGCCATCTCGATCGGCGACATGTTCGAGAATTCCCCGCCACGCACGACCCTCGATGATCGGGCAAACCTCAAGGAATATAGCGTCATTTCCGATGTGGGACTGACTTGGGCGGCCGATTCCATCCGAACTTCAACCGCAAATCATGAATCCATTATTTGGTGCGGACTTTATGCCGCTCCCGAAGATGGCAATAATCGCTTAGATATCCGAGTAATCGATTCGATGGCGGAGGTCACTGACGTACCGGAGACTCGATGAAAGCAGGAACGGTTCGACTCAAAGGAAGCGGGGTATGGCTGGCCTCCCTCGGATGCCACTAGCCGGCTGCACAGGCAGCCGCAACTAATGCGCAGGAATGGCCCGAACCGTCTAGTGCTCTTATTGCCAAGTTCGTGCTCGTTTGGGACCCTTCCACAAGCGTCATCGCCTGGGTCTCGCCGGCTCCGTGAAAGCCGTTGAACGGGTTCAGGAGAAGGACGGGGAAACTACCATTACCCGGGCAACCGACATCCTTTCCCTCCAGATCGTTCGAAGCTTCCATCCATAGGTTCTGCGAAGGTGGAATCATGGGTTTCCAAGATACCCAACGGCGCCGAGGTCCAGTTAGGTGGCCATGCTGACTCGGTTCATGGCGCGAAGGATAACAAGACCCTCTTCACCGGAAGAGCAAAGTCTGTCGCCGCAGCGCTCGCAAACGACGTCCCGTCCTGAATGCAAAACGTCAGTGGGTTGCCGATACCCAACCAGCGGTTCGCGAGGACCCGCAAGACCTGACGAGCTGCGCTGCTAATCGTCGAGCGGAGATCATTTACGCCGGCAGGCATTTATTTGCGTTTCCATATTTCGGGCGGATATTCACCGCTCGGTGCTCCATGTCTGCGGGGCAATGCCTCTGCGCGGGGTCTGCTAATGTGGCACACCGAGCTTCACGATGAGTGCGAGATGATCGGACCCATCGATCTTGGCTGCCTCTTGCTTGAGCGGAACGAAGCCGCGGGATAAAACATGGTCAATCCCAATCATCGGCGGCAGTGTTCCCCCAGTTGGCCATGTCGATATGGGCAACAACGATCGTTCATGTCCCAGGCTGGAGACAAGTTCTCGAAACTGTGGATGGGCTCGGGTGGAGTTGAAGTCCCCTGCCAGGATCATTGGTTCTGCTTCCTGCGCGGCAACCCACTGCTGCAGAGCCAGCAGCCCACCCTGCCACCGGCGCGCATCTTGCAGCGGAGGATAAATGTGAACCCCAACGACCGTGATTGGCCCTCGTGGAGACGCAATGTCAACGATGGGAAATCCGTACCAATTGGTCGCGTCCGGGCCAAGCGAACCTGATCGTTCTGTCGCTGGATAGCGCGAAAAAATCACCGTATCGGCTTCTCCCCCGGCAGGCACCGGGGCGCTTCGGTATGGCAAGGTGTCCAATGCTCCTTGGGTAGCCAATTTCCGATGAAGAGGTTCACTTGTCTCTACGAGCACCAAGACATCGGGGTCGGCCTTTTTAATGCTCTGCGATAATTGCCAAGCATCAGCGCCAGCCTTGAGCGCATTGAAGGAGAAAACTGATATCTCCGGGGTTGCATCCGATGGCAACGGTTCGCCGGTTGCCATAGCAATGTTCGGGAACGCACCGATGGCCAGCAAGACCACGACCACTGCCGAAACCAGCCACCGGCGTTTGACTGAGGCCAGCACTACGGCCACGGCAGCACCGAGCAGCATCCATGGTTGGAATGCCTGGAGCCGAGGAACCCAGCCGGCAGCTGTCCACGTTAGGTAGGGCAGGATTCCAATGCCCAGGCAAGGGAGCATGGGAATCGCCCACAGCCACTGTGAACGTGGTTGCGGGCGATTCAATGTCATGGCTTGAGCTTAGTTCAGCGCCTGGCAGATGCAGCTCAATTCGAGTCGGCTTCCGACTGTTGCGCAGCCCAAGCTGCCACCCGTTGCGCGCTCTCTTCTTCGCTCAGATCTTCAACTCTGCTCATGATGGACCACCTCACGCCGTGAGGATCAATTATGGAAGCGAACCTGTCGCCGGAAACAAAATTGGTCGCCGGTTCCCTCACCGTAGCGCCTGCGTCTGTAGCCCTTGCCAGCACTGCATCCACGTCCTCGCAATACAACCCGAGCGAATAGCAAGCATTCGGTGCAGCTGGTGGCGGCACCAACCCGTATGCGGGGCTGGGCTCGCCAATTTGCAGGTGTCCTTGGCCAAAATCAATCTCGGCATGGACAACGACCCCGCCCATGTTGGTGACATCAATGATCCGTGCTCCAAACACGTCTTTGTAGAACTCCACTGCCTTCGCCGCATCTGGTACAGCGAGGAATGGAGTGAGTGAAGTTACTCCGTGTGGAACACCAGCGGTGGTGTGCGTTCCGGTGACACCACGCACCATTTCGTTGTGACTTTGCATGCCACAAGACTACGACGTTATGGAATGCTGGAGCTTGTAAATTTGCGACAAATTTGAGGTGCTGCTGCATGGCCGATATTCACGATGGTCGTGGGGTTCTATATCCGGCCCGGCTGCCGGAATTCCAGCGCATCATGCCTCCCGAACATTTGCAGCAAAACGTCAGCTGGTATTGGATCTCGCGTTGGGATATTGCTGCTGGCCGGTTTTCCCGCCAGCAGATCCTGCCTTTTCCGCAAATGAATCTTGTGGTGCAACCTGAGGGTGTGTCCGTCGCAGGTCCAAGCCGCGGTGCATCTCATAGGGATCTGCGCGGCACCAGCTGGGCCGTAGCCGCACTGTTCCGCCCCGCTGCAGCTCCCTATTTGGCTTCCTTGCTCAAGAGCACGCCGCAGCTGCTGCTGGACCAAGAAGCAACTATTGATGCAGGTGCACTTCATCAAGCGCTGCTGCACGAACATCAGCTGAGTGACGACGCAAACTCGAATGCAGGCTGTGCTCGTCAATTGTCCTTATGGCTGGAGCAGCGTCTGCCGCCAATCACCGAGTCCGGCGAACTGGCCAATAATTTCTTGGATTATGTGTCGACGAACGGCACGGCTTTGCGTATTGACCAAGTAGCAAAAGATTTGAATCTCACCACGCGTAGCCTGCAGCGCTTGTCCCAGAAATACTTGGGGCTTTCACCGTTGGCAGTCATCCGGCGCTATCGCTTGCAAGAAGCTGCCCTGCATTTGCGCGAGCATCCGCAAACTTCGCTTGCTTCGCTGGCCGTGGACCTCGGCTATACCGACCAGGCCCACCTGTCGACAGACTTCCGAAAAGTGCTCGGGTACTCCCCTAGTGACTATCGAAGCAGCTAGCAGGATACGCTGACTCGTGTTTTGGCAATCCGTGTCCTAATCAATGGCCAACGGCGCAACTGCGTTGATTTCAAACAGACCGCCAGGGATGCCTCGCTGGGAAACAATGGTAGCGCACGTCAGCGGTGGTTCTTCTGAAGCTGGTTCGGTGCCGATAGCCGCATAGGTGCTAATGATATATACGTCCTCCAGCAAAGGACGTTCCATTGGACACCCTCGTCAAACTTTGCCCCGGTTGCTGCCAACGCTGCGTTTGCATTGTGTAACCCATCCTTTGCTTGTTCCTCGGCATTGCCTTCGCCGATCAGTGTGCCATCGGCATCAACCGCCTTCTGCCCGACAAGGTAGACGGTGCTGGCTCCCGGCGCAACGATGGCTACGTACCTGCAGGCGGGCGACCGGGCAAGGACTCCTGGGCGCAGTCTCTGAAGTGATTGCATGATCCAGTGCCGTATCCGCGAACTATAGGGAGAATGCAGAAATGCCCCGAACTCTTCTTGCGAAGTGTTCGGGGCATTCTTCAATCACGAGATCCGTGAAATCGAAGCGAAGGCTTACTTAGCCTTCTCTACGATCTCAACGAGACGCCAACGCTTGTCAGCAGACAGCGGGCGGGTCTCAGCGATGACAACCAAGTCGCCGATGCCGGCTTCGTTGTTCTCATCGTGAGCCTTGACGTTCTTGTTGCGACGCATGACCTTGCCGTAAAGGGCGTGCTTCACACGGTCCTCGACGTCAACGACGATGGTCTTCTGCATCTTGTCGGAAACCACGTAACCACGGAGGGTCTTGCGGTCGTTACGCTCGGTAGCGTTATCCACACCGTTCTCCTTCTCGCTCATTACTTGGATTCCTTCTTGGTTTCTTCAACCGGAACGACGACATCCTGACGAATGCCCAGCTCGCGCTCGCGCAGCACAGTGTAGATGCGGGCGATATCGCGCTTGATAGCCTTCAGGTTCGCGTTGCTCTCCAGCTGGCCGGTAGCCGACTGGAAGCGCAGGTTGAACAGTTCTGCCTTGGCCTTCTTCAATTCCTCGTTCAAACGAGCGGTATCGAAGCCGTCCAGGGACTCAATGCTAAGGTCCTTAGAACCGATAGACATCCCTATTCACCACCTTCACGACGCACGATGCGTGCCTTCATTGGCAGCTTGTGGATTGCAAGACGCAATGCCTCTTTAGCTACCTCTTCACTGACGCCACCGAGTTCAAACATGACTCGTCCTGGCTTGACGTTGGCGACCCACCATTCAGGTGAACCCTTACCGGAACCCATACGGGTTTCAGCAGGCTTCTTGGTCAGCGGACGGTCTGGGTAGATGTTGATCCACACCTTACCGCCACGCTTGATGTAACGGGTCATTGCGATACGAGCGGCTTCGATCTGACGGTTAGTCACGTAAGCCGGGGTCAACGCCTGGATACCGAACTCACCGAAGTTAACGGTGGTTCCGCCCTTGGCAGCACCCGAACGCTTTGGGTGGTGCTGCTTACGGAACTTGACTCGACGTGGGATAAGCATTTAAGCCTCTCCTCCTTCCGCAGCAGGAGCTGCAGCGCCCTTGTTACGGTCGTTACGACGACGGCGTTCGCCGCCACGTGGACGATCGTTGCCACCGCGGCCGCCGCGAGCTGGAGCAGCAGCAGCCTGCTGTGCAGCCAGTTCCTTGGCGGTTACGTCACCCTTGTAGATCCAAACCTTCACGCCGATACGGCCGAAGGTGGTCTTGGCTTCGAACTTGCCGAAGTCGATGTTCGCACGCAGGGTGTGCAGCGGCACACGACCTTCGCGGTAGAACTCCTTGCGGGACATTTCTGCACCGCCAAGACGACCGGAGCACTGAACGCGGATGCCCTTGGCACCAGCGCGCATTGCCGACTGCATTGCCTTCTTCATCGCACGGCGGAAAGCCACGCGGGAAGCAAGCTGCTCGGCGATGCCCTGGGCGACCAACTGGGCCTCCATGTCAGGGTTCTTGACCTCGAGGATGTTCAGCTGAACCTGCTTCTTGGTGAGCTTTTCCAGCTCGCCGCGAATACGGTCGGCTTCTGCACCACGGCGACCGATGACGATACCTGGACGTGCAGTGTGGATATCCACACGTACGCGGTCACGGGTGCGTTCGATCTCTACGCGGGCGATACCTGCACGGTCCATACCCTTGGACAGCAGTGCACGGATCTGTACGTCTTCTTTTACGTAGTCCGCGTAACGCTGGCCTGGCTTGCTGGAATCAGCGAACCAGTGCGAGATGTGGTCAGTGGTGATGCCGAGACGGAAACCGTTCGGATTGACCTTCTGTCCCATTTAGTTCTCCCCACCCTTCTGGGTTGAAACAACCACAGTCACGTGGCTGGTGCGCTTCTTGATCTGGAATGCGCGACCCTGTGCACGCGGCTGGAACCGCTTCATGGTCGGACCTTCGTCAACAAACGCTTCGCTGATAATCAGCTCGTCCTCATTGAATGCTTCACCTGCGCGGTCCGCGGCGGCACGGGCGTTAGCCACTGCCGATGCGACAACCTTGTATACCGGCTCCGAAGCTGCCTGTGGGGCAAACTTCAAGATGGCCAGTGCCTCGTTGGTCTGCAGACCACGAACAAGGTTGACGACGCGCCGGGCCTTCATAGGCGTTACGCGGATGTGACGCGCAATTGCCTTGGCTTCCATTGCTATCCTTCTCTCGTCTATCGAAGAAGTGCTAAGCGATACTAGTACCCTTGCGGGGCCTAGCGGCGCTTGCCCTTCTTGTCGTCCTTTACGTGGCCACGGAACGTACGGGTTGGGGCAAACTCTCCGAGCTTGTGTCCAACCATCGATTCGGTGACGAACACAGGAATGTGCTTGCGACCGTCGTGTACGGCGATGGTGTGTCCCAGCATGTCCGGGATGATCATCGAACGGCGGGACCACGTCTTGATGACGTTCTTGGTGCCCTTTTCGTTTTCAGCAACGACCTTCAGGAACAGGTGCTGATCGACGAAGGGGCCTTTCTTCAGGCTGCGTGGCATGTTTCCAGGCTCCTATCGCTTGTTCTTGCCGGTCTTGCGACGACGCACAATGAGCTTGTCGCTTTCCTTGTTCGGACGACGGGTGCGTCCTTCACGCTTACCGTTAGGGTTGACCGGGTGACGACCACCGGAGGTCTTACCTTCACCACCACCGTGTGGGTGGTCAACTGGGTTCATGACAACGCCACGAACGGTTGGGCGAACGCCCTTCCAGCGCATACGGCCGGCCTTGCCCCAGTTGATGTTGATCTGCTCAGCGTTGCCAACTTCGCCGATGGTTGCGCGGCAGCGCACATCAACGTTGCGGATTTCGCCCGAAGGCAAACGCAGCTGAGCGAAGCGGCCCTCACGGGCTACCAGCTGGATCGAAGCACCTGCGGAACGAGCCATCTTGGCGCCGCCACCTGGGCGGAGCTCCACAGCGTGGATCACGGTACCAACCGGGATGTTACGCAGTGGCAGGTTGTTACCTGGCTTGATGTCAGCGTTTGCGCCGGCCTCAATCTGGTCACCCTGCTTGAGGTTGTTCGGTGCGATGATGTAGCGCTTGGTGCCATCCACGTAGTGGAGCAGAGCGATACGAGCGGTACGGTTCGGGTCGTACTCGATGTGAGCGACCTTTGCCGGAACGCCGTCCTTATCGTGACGACGGAAGTCGATAACACGGTAAGCGCGCTTGTGTCCGCCACCCTTGTGTCGGGTGGTGATCTTACCGGAGTTGTTACGGCCGCCAGTCTTGGTGAGTGGGCGAACCAGCGACTTTTCCGGAGTCGATCGGGTGATTTCTGCGAAGTCGGCTACCGACGAGCCGCGGAGGCCCGGGGTAGTCGGCTTGTACTTACGAATTCCCATTTATTTTCTATTCCTCGTTAAAGTGGTCTCCGCTTAGGAAAGCGGACCGCCGAAGATGTCAATCGAGCCTTCCTTCAGGGTGATGATGGCACGCTTGGTGTTCTTGCGTGCACCCCACCCGAAGCGGGTGCGCTTGCGCTTACCGGCTCGGTTGATGGTGTTTACGGAATCAACCTTGACGTTGAAGATAGCTTCAACGGCGTACTTGATTTCCGTCTTGTTGGAGCTCGGTGCCACCTCGAAGGTGTACTGACCTTGATCGATCAGACCGTAGCTCTTTTCCGATACGACTGGTGCGATGACCACGTCGTGTGGAGCCTTGGAGTTGATGCTCACTTGGCTTCCTCCTTCTGGACCAGGGCGTCGAAGGCAGCCTTGGTGAAGACTACGTCATCCGAAACCAGAACATCGTAGGTGTTCAGCTGGTCGACGTACAGAACGTGCACAAGGTCGAGGTTGCGAACCGAAAGGGCTGCAACATCGTTGGCGCGATCGATGACGACAAGCAGGTTCTTGCGCTCGGTGAGCGAACGCAAGGTAGCCAGAGCTTCCTTGGTCGATGGGGTTTCCCCTGCAACCAAGTTCTCAATCACGTGAACGCGACCGAAGCGTGCGCGATCAGACAAAGCGCCGCGCAGTGCAGCAGCCTTCATCTTCTTCGGGGTACGCTGCGAGTAATCACGTGGGGTTGGACCGTGGACAATGCCGCCGCCGGTCATGTGAGGAGCACGGATCGAACCCTGACGAGCGCGGCCGGTACCCTTCTGCTTGAACGGCTTGCGACCTGCACCCGAAACCTCGGAGCGGTCCTTGGTCTTGTGGGTACCCTGGCGGGCAGCAGCAAGCTGTGCAACGACAACCTGGTGCAGCAGCGGGACGTTGGTCTGCACGTCGAAGATCTCTGCAGGCAGTTCGACGTTAAGTGCCTTAGTCATTTACTTATGCTCCCTTCACGGCGTTGCGTACGAGAACGACGCGGCCGCGGGCACCTGGAACGGCACCCTTGATCAGCAGGAGGTTCTTCTCAGCGTCGATAGCGTGAATGGTCAGGTTCTGAGTGGTAACACGCTCAGCACCCATGCGACCAGCCATCTTCTGTCCACGGAAAACGCGACCTGGGGTCGATGCGCCGCCGATGGAACCTGGCTTGCGGTGGTTCTTGTGAGCACCGTGCGATGCGCCAACACCGGAGAAGTTGTGGCGCTTCATCACACCGGCGAAGCCCTTACCCTTGGAGGTGCCAACGACGTCGACCTTCTGGCCGGCTTCGAAGAGCTCCACGGAAAGTTCCTGGCCAGCGGTGTACTCGGCAGCGTCTGCGGTGCGCAGTTCTACCAAGTGACGACGTGGGGTGACGCCTGCAGCCTCGAAGTGACCAGCCAGTGGCTTGGTGACCTTGCGAGGATCGATCTGGCCGTAGCCGATCTGAACTGCGGTGTAGCCATCTCGCTCTTCGTTGATGAGCTTGGTGACAACGTTGCTATCAGCCTGCACGACGGTGACAGGGATCAGGTTGTTGTTCGAATCCCAAACCTGGGTCATGCCGAGCTTCGTGCCCAGCAGGCCCTTGAAATTACGGGTTGCGGTCATAGTTTTCTCGCCACCTCCCCTTAAAGCTTGATTTCGATGTTGACATCCGCTGGCAGGTCGAGACGCATCAGCGAATCAACGGCCTTCGGGGTCGGATCGACGATGTCGATCAGACGCTTGTGCGTGCGCATTTCGAAGTGCTCACGGCTGTCCTTGTACTTGTGTGGCGAACGGATAACGCAGTACACGTTCTTTTCCGTTGGCAGCGGCACTGGGCCGACTACGGTTGCGCCTGCGCGCGTGACCGTCTCAACGATCTTCCGGGCCGAAACGTCAATGACCTCGTGGTCATACGACTTCAGCCGGATGCGGATTTTCTGTCCCGCCATGGCGTCATGCCTCTTTCTGTTAGCACTATCTAAGATTGCTGTGCCTGTATACGGGTTCTTGCGAACCGGCACGCCTTGCGCTGCGACTGAATCCGGATCAGATCCGGGTTCCTCACCCGCAGGAGGCTCCGACCCCCGAACTCGGGCGTGTCGCAAAATTTTCAGTCGCGACAAGACCGCAAAGTTTTCACTCTATCGAAGGCCTTATAATTTGAAGCGGTTGTATCGATCCCGAACCACAGGCATTATCCTGCGTGAGAGCCGATCCCGGTTGTTCAAATCAGATTCGATTACCCCTGCAATGGGGATCGAGTTGCAATCAAGCAACTTATCCAGTCTGACAGGTCGGCAACGATCGTGCAAATCTTTTATAGGCTCCCTGCCCCGTGATCTTGACCTCACCGGCCTGTCAGGACGGCTGCTACCGCTGATCGGGCTCGCGCGGTTCCGCCGGTGGCCACTGATCCGGCTGCTGCTCCGGCGGCTGCATCGGCTGTTGCCAAGGCAAGCGCGCCGGGCCTTGCTGGATCACCGGCTGCTCGTATCCCTGCGGTTCAGGGGCTGACGGGCCAGCCTTGTCGACCTTGACCAGCTTGTAGACCGCGGCGATGATCAGCCCCAGGCCGATGAGCACCAGCCAGAGGAAGACCAGCTCGCGCAGGAACCAGATCACCGAGAGGCTGATGGCGATAGCGCCCCACCAGATGAACAGCCGCTCCCCCAGTTTCAGCCCCCAGGCGATCAGGCAGCCGAAGAAGACCAGCCCCATCACTTGGGTGATCACGTTGGAGTCGATCAAGGAGGCGAAGAGGGTCATGGTCCCGGCCACGGAGGCGGCCATCAGGTAGATCTTCGCCAGGGATCGGTCCACCCGGATAGTGCGCCAGATCACCAAGATCACCGCAACCACGGTGAAGTAGGCCATCATGCTGCTGAACTGCGGCGCATCGATCACCTTCGCATAGGTCGTCAGCGACAGGACCGATGCGAGGAAGATCAAGCCGTCCACGGCGTAGGGCACAGCCGCTGTCGGCAGTTCGAAGTACCGATAGAGCAGGGCCACACCGAAGATCAGCGCCGATCCTCCAATGATGTTCCAGTTTGCCGTCCCATAGCTATGGGCGATGCAACCGGCCAGCAGGAACGCCAGCAGCATGACCGCGAAGTAGATCCGCGAGGCGCCCCCGATTGGGTCTTCATGGCGATAAGCCACGGCTGGATAGCCCGGAGTTGAATCCCGCATCCGTCCATGGAGCATGGAGATCAGATAGAGCAGAACTCCTGTGCCGATCATTGCCCACGCGACATCCATCGATTCAAGCAAGCGTGATCCGCCGGCGTCGCGCGCCTTCATCACCGCCCAAGTGATTGCCCCTGCGAGCAACATCGAAGCGCCAGCTGAGTACCAGGCGCTACGGCGGGTATGCACCATCATGATCATCGCCGCCGCGATCAGCGCGAGGGAGATGACTGCCCACCACGACTCCTGCTGCCACGCGGCGGCCACTACGGCGGGCAAGAAGATGGCCAGGCCTGTGGCCGTGGAGCAGTTGCGCTTCCCGCGCCATTTCCATTCAAGAGCCATGGCCGCCAGCACCATCACCAGCAGCAGCACCGCCGCTGCTTCTTCGCTCCACCAGCGCGAACGGATCCAACCGGAGTCATCGGCCAGCTGCTGCGCTTGGACGCCGATGACGAGGATCAACGACAGAATTGGCGCGAAAAGGTAATACTGCCGCTTGACACCTTCCAGCTCGACATCTGCCCGGTAGGCCATGATCCCGTGGACCGCGAAGCACAGTGCGGCCAAGAGGACGACGCCACGGTCATAGCCATCCGCAATGGTCGCGTAAGCGGCGGTGGCCACCGGGAAGCCGATCAGCATGACGATGGCAATCCAGCGCAGTTCCTTGCGCAGCGGATTATCGTTGCGGATATTGCGTGCCAGCCGGACAAGTTGCGGGATGCTCACTGAGACGAGCAGCAGCGCGAATCGTCCGTGCAGATCAAAGTCCATGTTCTGGGCGAACCACCACACCATGGAGCTGAAGAGCGCCTGGGCCAAGGTGGCGTAGCCGATCTTCCATTCCCTGCTGTTGTCCCGTCGCAGGTTCAGCAGGAAACTCGCCGTCACCGCCGAGCCAATGACCAGGGCGAAGATCCAGTGTCGTTGTTCAAAGCTCAAGACATAGAGCAGCAGCAGAGCACCAGTTTCACCGCCCTTGAGTGATTGCGCCGCCAGCTCCGGCATGACTGGAAGGCCCTTGACGCGCATGGCGGTGGCGATCACCAACGCCGTGGTGGCCACCGTGGTGATCATGAACCAGGTCAAAGCGTGCAGTCCCATGAAATCGAAAGGACTCTGGAGGTAGTGGCCGCTGCCGGCCAGGATTCTGAGATAGCACAAGGAACAGACCGAGATCAGTCCCGAGGCACCCAGCCTTCCCAAGGCATGCGCCTGCGCCATGCCCGTGACATTCAGCTTCTGGCGCCTGAGGCTGAGCGCCCAGAGCGCCAACGCCATCAGCAGGACGGTGATGAGCGTGGCACTGGCAGCCGCCCTGCCAGGGAAGCCGTCGAAGGATTCATGGATCGCGGCACCCACTACGCCGGCGCCGACCAGCAGCAGGCCCCAGCGCACATGGCCATAGACAAGTCGATTCAGCCCACTGGCGCGCTGGTGCGCGATAGTCAGTCCCGCTATGGCCACGGCGACTACCGCGAGCGGGCGCCAACTATGGTGCTGCAGATCCAGCAGGGCAATCAGCGGCAGGAGAGCAATTACCGCGGTTTCGGCTCGCGTTGCGCGGAAGATTCCGAAGAGGCACAGCAGAGCGAAGAGCGGGGCGGCAACATAGCTGAGCACGAAGGAATGGCGCTCATCAGCAAGGAGGTATGCTCCGCTCATGGACACCAGGCCTAGCCCCCACAGCACGCAACGCTCAAGGGTCACATGCTGCCGATCCAGTCCCAGACGGAGTTGGTACGCCGTGGAGTAAACCAGCACTGCGCCCGCTTGCAGAGCGAAGGCGTAGGCCAGGACCAGGGCAATTGTTGAGCCGACGAATCCAAGGTAGTTGCAGCCCGCGAGAAGCATCAGCATGAAGGCCACTCGGGCCGCGAAGAAGCGGGTCAATCGCAGATTGCTCAGGAGCCTCATGCTCATCAATAGCTGCGCAGTGAGCAGTGCGAAGATCCAAAAGAATTCGCGGCTTCCCAGCGATTCGATCAGCAGCCCGGTCAGGGCCACGACGAAAATCGGCAGGAGTTGTGCCGTGCCGAGGATTGCTTGGAAGAAGATGGACTCCTGGACCCGCTGGCTGCGCACCGCCAGGAGCATCAATAGGATGGAGAGCGCCACGAGAATGAGCATGTAGTTCAGGATCCCGCGCTGCATCGTCGCAGCAGAAGCCATGCCGGTGCTGACCAGAATCAAGACCGCTACCCAGGAGAGCACGCGGGACTTGAGCCTCACGGTGGCATAGCCGACGGCCAGCGTTCCGATGACGGAGAAGACCAGCCAGGTGACGGGCCCCGAAATGTCCAGCGTGTTGTACGTGGCAATGGCACACAGAGGCAACAGCGCCAGGCCGGTTCCAGCGAAGGCGGCGCCGGCGGGTCGCAGCGTTGGCTTCACTGCGCAGGTGATCAAGCCACCGGCATAGAAGGCGGCAGCCAGGATGATGAAGGCGATGACTTTGGCGACCGGTGGCAGAGCAAAGCTGAGGAAGAGCGCACCGGCAGCGACGATCATCAGCGCTGCCACGTACAGGGTGATGTTGATATTGCGCAGTTCGCGTTCGCGCTTGGTCAGCACCTTGACGGGCTTGGGCGGAGCAACTGGACGGGCGACGGGCGGCAGCGGGTGTGCTGTCTGGGCTGGTGCGCCGTAGCCCGCGCCTTGCTGCGGACCGGAAGCCGGGGGCTTCGGCGTAAGGGGTGTTTGGGATGGGGCCGGCGATCGCTCATCTGCAGGCGGCGCCTGCGCTGGGGGCTGGACCCCGGTACGGCGCAGATATGCGGTGGCGGCTTCATAGCCTTCCTGCCACGCCTCACGCAATCGTTCGGGGCTCGGTTCCGAGAGCTGTCGGGGCTGGTTTAGACCTCTGGAGCGCCCAAAGAAGTAGGCACCCACGATGAGCAGGACAAGGACAACGATCAACCCGGTCATTAGAGCCACTCCCCTAGTGAAATTTCAGTGCGCCTTCCAATTAGACCAGCTTATTGAAATACTCACTAGTTCGAGTTTCATGTTAAGCAATCGAGTAGGTGGGGGTGTCTAGCCCCCACCTCTCACACCACCAGGACATGCGGGCCCGCATCCGGCGGTTCGCTAGGTCACTGAAAACGCTCCCAAGCCCGGCGAAAGAACACCACACCCAACTCCTCCCAATAGGAAGTCGGCAAGGCACGGTGAAGAATCGGGGACTTCGCCACGCGCCAAAAGGCACGCGAGCTGTTCCCCCACTGATAAGCCTTATCCTTAACAATCCCCAGACGGCGAAGATTCGCCACCCGAGTACGAGGAAGCTTCCACTCCTTCCAGCGGATCTGACGTAAACGGCGCCTGAACCATTCATCAAGATCAGAGAACTTCCCCGGCGTCACAGACAACCGGAAGTAGCCCATCCAACCCCGAACAAAACGATTCAACTGCTCGATACGGTAGTCCATCGACACACTCCACCGCCGAGAAGTCAGATCTCGGATCCGTTGCTTCATGCGTTTGAACGCCTTCGGAGCAACCTTGATCCTGACTTTCGACCCTTTGACGAAGTAGAAACCAAAACCCAGCAACGTAGCTACACTCGCCGGATTGATCACTGATTTCTGCCGATTGACCCTCAACTTCAAACGCTGTTCAAGGACTTTCGTCGCCTGATCCAGCACCCGTTGAGCTGCCCGTTTCGACTTCACAAAAATTCTGATGTCATCGGCATACCGCACGAAACGGTGATCCCTCGACCAGAACTCCTGATCAAAATCATCCAACATGATATTCGAGAGCAACGGCGACAAAGGAGACCCCTGCGGGGTTCCCTCCACCGTTTCCCGGCGAACACCCTGCGCCATGATCCCAGCCGTCAAATACTTGCGAACAAGCTTCAGAACTCGCTTGTCTTTCACCTTCCGCGCAACCCTGGACATCAGCACGTCATGGTTCACCCGATCAAAGAACGCATCAAGATCAACCTCCACAACCCACCGATACCCCTGCTCGATGGCCTCACGAGCCATCGAAGCAGCGTCGTGGGCGCTTTTGCCCGGCCGGAACCCGTAGGAGACCGGCACGAACCCCTCATCGAAAATCGGGGACAAGACTTGCGCGAGAGCCTGTTGAATCAACCGATCCAACACGGACGGAACACCCAGCATCCGTTCCCCAGCGTCAGGCTTCGGAATCATCACCTGACGCACCGGCAACGGCGCATACGTTCCAGCATCAAGCGCCTTCCGAGTCTCCATCCAATGCTCATGGCACCATGCGCGCAACTCATGCGCTTCAAGGCCGTCAACACCGGCAGAACCCTTATTCCGCTCAACACGTTTCAATGCAACCAACAAGTTCCCTCGCGAGAACACCTGCTCCCACAGATCGACTTGTTGATCCCTGATGTCTTCCCCATCAGCCACCGGTTCAACGCTACGCGCAAGAAAATACTCTCCCGGATTCACCGGTACCATCCTCCCTCTGCCCCACCACGTCCGTGGGTTTTCTGCGATGATCGCGTGAGCACGAGAACTCATGCTTCAGTCCATCAATTCCCAGCGTTCAGCCCTTCCCTGCCTCCCTCATCAACCACAACGGGTCTCGGGCAAACGATCGGGTTCCTCACCCGACGCGATTCCCAGGCAGGTACTATGACCTCTGCTGACTTCTGCCCCATCAGTATCTGACCTCACGACCAGAACCGCCCCACCCGTCCAAGGACTGGTGGTGCACTGGGACAGACCTCCCCAGATAAGAACATTCACTTTCACCCTGCGCCTGCCACATTTACACACCTGCCGTTTTGATGGAGCGGGCTTCACCATCTCTTGCTGGCTTACCCCGACAAACATGCCTTATATGTGATTCGTGTTCCTCAGTGCAGAGGTTTGCCTCCGGCTTCCTTCCCACCCCACCTCGCGGTGACGCAGTTGCCTTCAGCTAAGCCTTAAACCACCTTCTCGGCCAGAGGACTTTCACCTCCAAGTAAATGCCCATGCTGGGCGTACAAAAAATTCCCCCAGCACTGCATTAGTGCTGGGGGAATTCTCAGATCTCTATGGATCTAAATCATCAAGTAATGACTACTTGGTGATCGAGGTGACCTTGCCCGAACCAACGGTGCGGCCGCCTTCGCGAATTGCGAAGCCGAGGCCCTCTTCCATAGCGATTGGCTGGATCAGCTCAACCGACATTTCGGTGTTGTCGCCAGGCATAACCATTTCGGTGCCCTCTGGGAGGGTGATAACGCCGGTAACGTCGGTGGTGCGGAAGTAGAACTGCGGACGGTAGTTCGAGTAGAACGGGTTGTGACGTCCGCCTTCGTCCTTCGACAGGATGTAGACGTTAGCTTCGAAGTTGGTGTGTGGGGTGATGGAGCCTGGGGCTACAACAACCTGGCCACGCTCAACGTCGTCGCGCTTCAGACCGCGAAGCAGCAGACCACAGTTCTCGCCTGCCCATGCTTCGTCGAGCTGCTTGTGGAACATCTCGATACCGGTAACGGTGGTCTTCTGGATTGGGCGGATGCCAACAATCTCAACTTCCGAGTTGATGGCAAGGGTGCCACGCTCGGCGCGACCGGTAACAACGGTACCGCGACCGGTGATGGTGAAGACATCCTCGATAGGCATCAGGAATGGCTTGTCACGGTCACGTACTGGGTCTGGAATGAAGGTGTCGACAGCTTCCATCAGTTCCTCAACAGCTGCAACCCACTTCTCGTCGCCTTCCAGAGCCTTCAGGCCGGAAACGCGAACAACTGGTGCGTCGTCGCCATCGAAGCCCTGGGAGGACAGAAGTTCGCGAACTTCCATCTCCACGAGCTCGAGCAGCTCTTCGTCATCAACCATGTCAGACTTGTTCAGTGCGACCATCAGGGTAGGAACACCAACCTGGCGGGCCAGCAGAACGTGCTCGCGGGTCTGAGCCATTGGACCATCGGTAGCAGCAACCACGAGGATTGCGCCGTCCATCTGAGCAGCACCGGTGATCATGTTCTTGACATAGTCAGCGTGGCCTGGAGCGTCAACGTGTGCGTAGTGGCGCTTTTCGGTCTGGTACTCAATGTGCGAGATATTGATGGTAATACCGCGCTGGCGCTCTTCTGGAGCCGAGTCGATGTTAGCGAAGTCGCGCTTTTCGTTCAGGTCTGGGTACTTGTCAGCCAGAACCTTGGAGATAGCTGCGGTCAGAGTGGTCTTACCGTGGTCAACGTGACCGATGGTACCAATGTTGACGTGCGGCTTGTTGCGCTCGAACTTTGCCTTTGCCACAAGTTCCTCCTAGAAACATTTACAGAAGACTTTTTTCGTCTGCGCGGTTCGCAAACGAACTTCAAACAGTCTACTGGGGGCGTTGATAATTTTGGAAATTTCGGTCCTCTGCGGGCCCTGCATGTGATGCAAATCCCTCGTTGGCCGTTTGCGGGGCCGGCCTCAATGGCGTTGAAGCCGGCTCCGCGATCGGCCACTTCCCCACAATGGGGGTCACGGCCAAGTTTTGGTTCCGAGACGGTTACTCGCCGCGGGACTTCTGAACGATCTCGTCGGCAACTGCCTTCGGGACCTCAGAGTAGCTGTCGAAGGTCATCGAGTAAACTGCACGACCCTGGGTCTTCGAACGCAGGTCACCAATGTAACCAAACATCTCAGACAGTGGAACGCCAGCCTTGATGACCTTGACGCCTGCAGCGTCGGACATCTCGGTGATCGAGCCACGGCGGGAGTTCAGGTCGCCGATAACGTCGCCCATGTACTCTTCCGGGGTACGAACTTCAACGCTCATCAGTGGTTCGAGCAGAACAGGGTTAGCGCGGCGTGCGCCTTCCTTGAATACCTGCGAACCAGCGATCTTGAACGCCATTTCCGAGGAGTCAACATCGTGGTATGCACCATCGATGAGGGTAGCCTTCACGCCAACCAGTGGGTAGCCGGCCAGGATGCCGTACTGCATTGCTTCCTGGATACCAGCGTCAACGGATGGGATGTATTCACGAGGCACACGACCACCGGTTACGGCGTTCTTGAACTCGTAGGTTACGCCATCGACAACTTCCAGAGGCTCGAACGAGACCTGGACCTTTGCGAACTGACCCGAACCACCGGTCTGCTTCTTGTGGGTGAAGTCAACCTTCTCCACAGCCTTCTTGATGGTTTCGCGGTATGCAACCTGTGGCTTACCAACGTTTGCTTCCACGCGGAATTCGCGCTTCATGCGGTCAACCAGGATGTCGAGGTGAAGCTCGCCCATGCCGCCGATTTCGGTCTGGCCGGTGTCTTCGTTCAACGAAACGGTGAAGGTTGGATCTTCTGCGGACAGCTTCTGGATAGCGGTCGACAGCTTCTCCTGGTCACCCTTGGTCTTTGGTTCGATAGCCACGAAGATCACTGGATCTGGGAAGCTCATCGATTCAAGAACGATTGGGTTAGCTGGATCGCAAAGGGTATCACCGGTGGTGGTATCCTTCAGGCCGATCACGGCGTAGATGTGACCTGCGTGGATCTCTTCTACCGGATTCTCCTTGTTGGAGTGCATCTGGAAGAGCTTGCCAACGCGTTCCTTCTTCTGCTTGGTGGAGTTCAGCAGCTGAGCGCCAGACTCTACCTTGCCGGAGTAAACGCGGATGAAGTTGAGCTGACCGAAGAATGGGTGAGCAGCAATCTTGAAAGCCAGTGCCGAGAATGGTGCATCCTCGGAAGGCTCGCGGGTGAGCTCGATTTCTTCGTTCTTTGGATCGTGACCGACCATTGCGCCAACATCCAGTGGGGATGGCAGGTATTCAATCACAGCGTCGAGCATTGGCTGCACGCCGCGGTTTTTGAAGGCCGAACCACAGAATACCGGGTAAGCTTCGGAGTTCACGGTCAGCTTGCGGATGCCAGCCTTGAGTTCCTCGATGGTGATTTCTTCACCTTCGAGGTACTTCTCCATGAGCTCTTCGGAAGCCTCGGCAACATCTTCAACCAGCTTGGCGCGGTACTCTTCAGCACGCTCGACCAGGTCGGCAGGGATTTCGCGGGTTTCGTAAGCAGCACCCATGGTGACGTCGCCCTTGGCGTCGCCTTCCCAGACGAATGCCTTCATGCTCAGCAGGTCTACAACGCCGGTGAACTCGGACTCGGAACCGATTGGCAGCTGCATAACCAGCGGCTTGGCACCAAGGCGCTTGACGATGGTTTCTACGGTGAAGTAGAAGTCAGCGCCCAGCTTGTCCATCTTGTTGACGAAGCAGATACGAGGAACGTCGTACTTGTCAGCCTGGCGCCAAACGGTCTCAGACTGAGGCTCAACGCCTTCCTTGCCATCGAACACGGCAACGGCGCCATCGAGCACGCGCAGCGAGCGCTCCACCTCAACGGTGAAGTCAACGTGGCCTGGGGTATCGATGATGTTGATCTGGTTCTTGTTCCAGAAGCAAGTCACGGCCGCGGAGGTAATGGTGATACCGCGTTCCTTTTCCTGCTCCATCCAGTCGGTGGTCGACGCACCGTCGTGGGTCTCACCGAGCTTGTGGTTCACACCCGTGTAGAAAAGGATGCGCTCAGTAGTAGTGGTCTTACCGGCATCGATGTGGGCCATGATGCCGATATTGCGGACCTTGTTCAGGTCAGTAAGCACGTCCTGTGCCACGTTGTCTCCCTAAAAGGTGAGGCGAGAACTGCTGGGCATCGGTTGATGCCCAGCACGTTCAAGCATTTCTTACCAGCGGTAGTGTGCGAAGGCCTTGTTGGACTCGGCCATCTTGTGAGTGTCTTCGCGACGCTTCACAGCGGCACCCAGACCGTTCGATGCGTCCAGGATCTCGTTCATCAAACGTTCGATCATGGTCTTCTCGCGGCGAGCCTTCGAGTAGCCAACCAGCCAGCGCAGAGCCAATGCAGTTGCACGGCCTGGCTTTACCTCTACAGGAACCTGGTAGGTCGCGCCACCGACACGGCGGGAACGAACCTCAAGGGCTGGGCGGATGTTATCCATAGCCTTCTTGAGAGTCGAAACAGCGTCGGTACCGGACTTTGCAGCGGCACCTTCGAGTGCACCGTAAACAATGCGCTCTGCAGTGGACTTCTTGCCGTCTACGAGAACCTTGTTGATCAGCTGGGTGACCAATGGGGATTCGAAGACTGGATCAGAAACTAGTGGGCGCTTTGGCGCCGGACCCTTACGAGGCATTACTTACCATCCTTCTTTGCACCGTAGCGGGAACGAGCCTGCTTACGATCCTTCACACCCTGGGTATCCAGAGCACCACGTACAATCTTGTAGCGAACACCTGGAAGGTCCTTCACACGACCACCGCGAACGAGCACGATGGAGTGTTCCTGCAGGTTGTGTCCGACACCTGGAATGTAAGCGGTCACTTCGACGCCACCGGCAAGGCGCACACGTGCGACCTTACGCAGAGCCGAGTTTGGCTTCTTCGGGGTGGTGGTGTACACACGGGTGCACACGCCACGGCGCATTGGGTTGCCCTTCAGGGCAGGGGCCTTGGTCTTGACGACCTTAGGCGAGCGGCCCTTGCGGACCAGCTGCTGAATAGTAGGCACTTTCGTGTCCTTCCATTGTCTAAGTTTGTCGGCACCACGTCATAAGCACTTTTGCCTAGTAGAGTTTCGGTGCTTCCTTC
The DNA here is from genome assembly GCF_025854375.1 of Glutamicibacter sp. JL.03c. Classification (NCBI taxonomy): domain Bacteria; kingdom Bacillati; phylum Actinomycetota; class Actinomycetes; order Micrococcales; family Micrococcaceae; genus Glutamicibacter; species Glutamicibacter sp. JL.03c. The sequence goes on from NZ_CP107575.1 coordinate 2,423,088, forward strand.
GTGGAGCTAGCTGCTTGCTTTACCGCTCAACCAGGATCAAAAAGTCCCTAGGCGTGCGAAAGTGTGGCATTCGTTGCGCAACCTACCCGCAACCCGGACTGTGTCCATTTTGCCACACATAAAACAATTGGTTTCAGTCTAGCATGAATCCTCCGGCCCACCATCTCCAGTAACCGAAATCACCGTCGCACCGCTGATTCCGCCTGGTGTGGAACCAGGCTTGCAGTCTCGCAGAGGCAGACTATCGCCACCAACTGAACGGTATCCGGCCCGCAGGTGACCAGCCCCTGAACCTGAGGTGGCGCCTGCAGTTCGACGAGTTCGAACCCATGCTTGAGAGTTAGTCTCCAGTGGTTTTATCACCCAGAGGACTTTCCCACTAGTTTCTTACCCTTTGACCGTGCCACTCCCCCGCCGTCACCCAGCATCTGGGCACCGGTCGGCGGTCGGCGGGCCGGCAACAAAGCGGTTAAACGCCCGACGCCTGCCCACACATTGGTGTGGGCAGGCGTCGGGTCAACTACCTAGCGGCGTTCAATCCGGTTTAGCGGAAGTCCGAACCGTGGTCGTAGTCGTCCATCGAGATGGCACGGAATTCAGGCGACAGCCCGCCGTCCAATGCATCGTCGTACAGACCCGAGGAGAAGGCCGAGGTGCCGGTGAACAAAGTTGCCTTTGCTTCATCGGTTGGCTCGACGTTGACCTGGGTGTAGCGATCCAGACCGGTACCGGCCGGGATCAGCTTACCGATGATCACGTTCTCCTTCAGACCGCGCAGCGGATCTTCCTTGCCTTCCATCGCAGCCTGGGTCAGGACGCGAGTGGTTTCCTGGAAGGAAGCAGCCGACAGCCACGAGTCCGTAGCCAGCGATGCCTTGGTAATACCCATCATCTCGTCACGGCCGGCAGCTGGACGCTTACCTTCGGTGACAGCCTTGCGGTTCGCAGCGGTGAAGCGGGAACGGTCAGCCAACTCGCCTGGCAGCAAGTCGGTTTCGCCGGACTCGATCACGGTGACGCGACGCAGCATCTGGCGGACGATGACTTCCACGTGCTTATCGTGGATGCCTACACCCTGGGACTGGTACACGTCCTGGACCTCGCGGACCAGGAACTTCTGTGCCTCACGAGGGCCGAGGACTCGAAGAACCTGCTTCGGATCCAAGGTACCGGAAGTGAGCTGGGTACCGGCAACGATGTTCTGGCCTTCCTCGACCAGCAGGCGAGCACGACGCAGAACCGGGTAGGCCTGCTTCTCGTCGCCGTTGTCCGGGGTAACCACAACGCGCAGCTGCTTCTCGTCGTCCTCGATCGACACGCGACCGGTGACCTCGGACATCGGAGCCACACCCTTTGGGGTACGAGCTTCGAACAATTCCTGAATACGAGGCAGACCCTGGGTGATATCGTCAGCCGACGCTACACCACCGGTGTGGAAGGTACGCATGGTCAGCTGGGTACCGGGCTCGCCGATGGACTGTGCGGCGATAATGCCGACAGCCTCGCCGATGTCCACGGTCTTGCCGCTGGCCAGCGAACGGCCGTAGCACAGTGCACAGGTTCCGACAGCCGAGTCACAGGTCAGTACGGAGCGGACGCGGATTTCATCCACGCCTGCGTTGTACAGGGAATCGATCAGAACGTCGCCCACATCGGAACCGGCGGTTGCCAGTACGTTGCCTTCGGCGTCCTTGACGTCGGCAGCCAGCGTACGGGTGTAAGCCGAGTTCTCAACGGTTTCGTGCTTGACGCGGATGCCAGCGGAGTTATCCGCAATGGCAACGGTCAAGCCGCGCTTGGTACCGCAGTCCTCTTCGCGGACGATAACGTCCTGCGAAACGTCGACCAGACGACGGGTCAGGTAACCCGAGTTTGCGGTCTTCAGTGCGGTATCGGCCAGACCCTTGCGGGCACCGTGGGTTGCAATGAAGTACTCCAGAACCGACAGGCCTTCACGGTAGGAAGACTTGATCGGACGAGGAATAATTTCACCCTTAGGGTTGGACACCAGGCCACGGATACCGGCAATCTGACGCAATTGCAGGTAGTTACCACGGGCCTTGGAAGTCACCATTCGGTTAATGGTGTTCAGCTCTTCCATGCCGTTCTTCATGGCCTCGGCAACCTCATCGGTAGCCTTGGTCCAGATGTCGATCAGGTCCTGGCGACGTTCGGTATCTGCAATCAGGCCCTTGTCGTAGGAAGCCTGGACCTTGGCGGCACGCTCTTCGTATGGCGCAAGGATTGCGGCCTTGTCCATATTCGAGGTGATATCCGAGATGGCCACGGTGACGCCCGAACGGGTAGCCCAGTAGAAACCGGCATCCTTCAGGTTATCCAAGGTAGCTGCCGCGATGACCTTCGGGTAGCGCTCAGCCAGATCGTTGACGATCTCCGAGAGTGCATCCTTGCCGGCCACGCGGGCAACCCATGGGTAATCCTCAGGCAGGGTGTCGTTGAACAGCACCTGGCCCAGCGAGGTCTCCAGCAGTGCGTCGGTGCCTGGCTCCCAGCCTTCCGGAGCAGGCTGCTCGTCAGAAGGAACGAAGTTCGGCACGCGAACCTTGATCGGTGCATTCAAGTGCAGCTCGCCACGGTCCTTGGCCATGATGGCCTCGGAGATGGTGGAGAACACGCGACCTGCGCCGATCTCGTTGGCACGCTTGGTGGTCAAGTGGTGCAGGCCGATGATCATATCCTGCGAAGGCAATGCCACTGGACGGCCATCGGAAGGCTTCAAGATGTTGTGCGAGGACAGCATCAAGATACGGGCTTCAGCCTGTGCCTCGGGGCTCAGCGGCAGGTGAACTGCCATCTGGTCGCCGTCGAAGTCAGCGTTGAATGCGCCACAAACCAATGGGTGCAGCTGCAGGGCCTTGCCTTCAACCAGCTGTGGTTCGAAGGCCTGGATACCCAAACGGTGCAGGGTTGGTGCACGGTTGAGCAATACCGGGTGCTCGGTGATGATCTCTTCGAGAACGTCCCAGACCTGAGGGCGGTAGCGCTCGACCATGCGCTTTGCCGACTTGATGTTCTGTGCGTGGTTGAGGTCAACCAGGCGCTTCATCACGAACGGCTTGAACAGCTCCAGGGCCATCTGCTTAGGCAGACCGCACTGGTGCAGCTTCAGCTGCGGGCCGACCACGATGACCGAACGGCCGGAGTAGTCGACGCGCTTACCCAAAAGGTTCTGGCGGAAACGACCCTGCTTGCCCTTGAGCATGTCGCTCAGGGACTTCAGCGGACGGTTGCCCGGCCCGGTGACCGGACGGCCACGGCGGCCGTTGTCGAACAGCGAGTCGACAGCTTCCTGCATCATGCGCTTTTCGTTGTTCACGATGATCTCAGGTGCACCAAGATCAAGCAGGCGCTTGAGGCGGTTGTTGCGGTTGATCACGCGGCGGTACAGGTCGTTCAGGTCCGAGGTGGCGAAACGGCCACCGTCGAGCTGGACCATTGGGCGCAGTTCTGGCGGGATCACTGGAACGGCGTCGAGCACCATGCCCTGTGGCGAGTTGCCATTGGCCAGGAATGCGTTGACGACCTTCAGGCGCTTGAGGGCGCGGGCCTTCTTCTGGCCCTTGCCGTTCTCGATGACGGTCTTCAGCTCTTCAGCCTCAGCAGCCAGGTCGAAGTTCTCCAGGCGCTTCTGGATCGCTTCTGCACCCATGGAGCCCTCGAAGTACAGTCCGTACTTCTCGCGCATGGTGCGGTACAGGCCTTCGTCGCCTTCAAGGTCAGCGACCTTCAGGTTCTTGAAGCGCTCCCATACTGCACGCAGGCGCTCGGCCTCGGCCTTGGCTCGCTTGTCGATCTGCAGCACAGTCTTCTCGGCCAGGGTGCGTGCCTTGTTCAGCTCGGCGTTCTTGGCGCCGTCTGCTTCCAGACGCTCCAGCTCCGCTTCCAGGTCGGCTGCAGCGGCCTTCTTGTCGGCTTCGGCATTGGTTGCCAGGTTGCGCAGTTCCAGATCGTGCTGGGCCTGCAGGTTAGGCATTTCAGCGTGGCGACGGTCTTCGTTCACGCTGGTGATCATGTAGGCAGCGAAGTAGATGACCTTTTCGAGGTCCTTCGGAGCCAGATCAAGCAGGTAGCCCAAGCGCGATGGAACGCCCTTGAAGTACCAGATGTGGGTCACTGGAGCAGCAAGCTCGATGTGGCCCATGCGCTCACGACGAACGTTCGCACGGGTCACCTCTACGCCACAACGCTCGCAGATGATGCCCTTGAAGCGCACGCGCTTGTACTTGCCGCAGTAGCATTCCCAATCGCGGGAAGGGCCGAAGATCTTTTCGCAGAAAAGACCGTCCTTCTCCGGCTTCAGGGTGCGGTAGTTAATGGTTTCCGGCTTCTTGACCTCGCCGTAGCTCCATCCACGGATTTCTTCCGCGGTGGCAAGGTTGATTCGCATGAGGCCGAATGAGGAATCGCTGGACATATGGTCCTTTTCTCTCTTCTGTGGTGTCTGAAGTCGATACGAATGAGGGTTGGATTCTCCGCCGCTGCCTGCAGCATCCTGCAGGCAGCGCGTCGAATTAAACTTCCTCTACGGAGTTCGGCTCCGACCGTGAAAGGTCGATGCCCAGCTCTTCAGCGGCGCGGAACGATTCCTCGTCCGACTCACGCATTTCGATAGTGTTGCCGTCGGTACCCAGTACCTCGACGTTCAAGCACAGCGACTGCATTTCCTTGATGAGCACCTTGAACGATTCTGGAACACCAGGCTCTGGAACGTTCTCGCCCTTGACGATAGCTTCGTAGACCTTCACGCGGCCGTGGATATCATCCGACTTGATGGTCAGGATTTCCTGCAGCGTGTAAGCGGCACCGTAAGCTTCCAGTGCCCAAACTTCCATTTCACCGAAGCGCTGGCCACCGAACTGGGCCTTACCACCCAGTGGCTGCTGGGTGATCATGGAGTATGGACCGGTGGAACGGGCGTGGATCTTGTCGTCCACCAGGTGGTGGAGCTTCAAGATGTACATGTAGCCCACGGAGATCGGATCTGGCAACGGATCGCCGGAGCGGCCGTCAAACAGCTTCGCCTTGCCGGAGTTGCCAATCAGGCGCACCCCGTCACGGGTCTTGTTGGTCGAATCCAAGATGCCGCGGATTTCCGCTTCCGAAGCGCCGTCGAAGACCGGGGTTGCCACGGTGGTGGAACCGGACTCGCGTGGCAGGTTCGGCAGATCGCGGACCCATTCAGGCTCGCCTTCGATCTTCCAGCCCTGCTTGGCAGCCCAGCCCAGGTGGATTTCCATAACCTGGCCGACGTTCATACGACCTGGCACACCCAGTGGGTTCAGGATGACGTCCAGCGGGGTGCCGTCTTCCAGGAATGGCATGTCCTCCAGCGGCATGATGCGCGAGATGACACCCTTGTTACCGTGACGGCCTGCGAGCTTGTCACCAATCGAGATTTTGCGCTTCTGTGCAACGTAGACGCGGACCAGCTGGTTCACACCAGGGGAAAGGTCATCGTCGTTGTCGCGGTCGAAGATGCGAACACCGATCACGGTGCCGGACTCGCCGTGCGGAACCTTCAGGGAGGTATCGCGCACTTCGCGGGACTTCTCGCCAAAGATGGCACGCAGCAGGCGCTCTTCCGGGGTCAGCTCGGTTTCGCCCTTAGGGGTGACACGGCCTACCAGGACGTCGCCGGCTTCAACCTCGGCGCCGATGTAGACGATGCCACGGTCATCAAGCTGGGAGAGGATGTCTTCCGAGACGTTCGGGATGTCGCGGGTGATTTCCTCGGCGCCGAGCTTGGTGTCGCGGGCGTCGACTTCGTGCTCTTCGATGTGGATCGAGGTCAGCACGTCGTCGAAGATCATGCGCTGGGAGAGGATGATCGCATCCTCGTAGTTGTAGCCTTCCCAGGACATGAATGCCACGAGCAGGTTCTTGCCCAGGGAGAGCTCGCCGGAGTCGGTGGACGGGCCGTCGGCGATGATCGACTGGAATTCCAGGCGGTCGCCTTCGGACACGCGCACGCGCTGGTTGTAGGCGTTGCCCTGGTTCGAGCGGGCGAACTTCATGATCGGGTACATCGACTCGGTGCCGTCATCGTTCATGACAACAACCAGGTCAGCGGAAACCTCGGTCACTACACCTGGCTTGGAAGCCACCACGGAGTCGCCGGCGTCAACTGCCGCGAACTTCTCCATGCCGGTACCAACCAGCGGGCGCTCGGACTTCAGCAGCGGCACAGCCTGGCGCTGCATGTTGGCGCCCATCAGTGCTCGGTTGGCATCGTCATGCTCGAGGAATGGAATCAGCGCGGTTGCCACGGAAACCATCTGTCGAGGCGAAACGTCCATGAAGGTCACTTCAGACGCGTCGACGATAACAGGCTCGCCGCCACCGCCCTTTTCACGAACCAATACGGTTTCTTCGACGAAGCGGCCGTTCTCGTCCAGAGGCGCGTTGGCCTGTGCGATGAAGTGCTGCAGCTCGTCGTCCGCGGTCAGGTAGTCGACCTCGTTGGAGACGACACCGTTGGACACGCGGCGGTATGGGGTTTCGATGAAGCCGAAGGCGTTGATGCGGCCGTAGGTTGCCAGCGAACCGATCAGACCAATGTTCGGGCCTTCGGGAGTTTCAATCGGGCACATACGTCCGTAGTGCGACGGGTGAACGTCTCGAACTTCCATGCCGGCGCGGTCACGGGACAAACCGCCTGGGCCCAGAGCCGACAAGCGGCGCTTGTGGGTCAGGCCGGCCAGCGGGTTGTTCTGATCCATGAACTGCGAGAGCTGCGAAGTTCCGAAGAACTCCTTGATGGCAGCAACGACAGGACGGATGTTGATCAGGGTCTGCGGGGTGATGGCCTCGACGTCCTGGGTGGTCATGCGCTCGCGCACAACACGCTCCATGCGGGACAGGCCGGTGCGGACCTGGTTCTCGATCAGTTCGCCCACGGCGCGGATGCGGCGGTTGCCGAAGTGGTCGATATCATCGATGTTCACTGGGATATCGACGATCTCGCCCTTGCGGGTGCCCTGAACGGTCTTCTCGCCAGCGTGCAGTGCTACGAGGTAGCGGATCATGGCAACGAGGTCGTCCAGTGCCAGCACCGATGCGTTCTCAGCATTAACCGGAGTCTCGACACCGAGCTTGCGGTTCAGCTTGTAACGGCCGACCTTGGCCAGATCGTAGCGCTTAGGCTCGAAGTACATGTTCTTCAACAGAGCCTGGGCAGCCTCAACCGTTGGAGGCTCGCCTGGACGCAGCTTGCGGTAGATATCCAGCAGCGCTTCGTCCTGGTCCTTGATGCTGTCCTTTTCCAAGGTAGCGCGCATCGAATCGTACTGGCCGAACTCGGAGAGGATCTGCTCCTCGCTCCAGCCCAGAGCCTTCAGCAGCACGGTAACCGACTGCTTGCGCTTGCGATCCAGGCGTACGCCGATCTGGTCGCGCTTGTCGATTTCCAGCTCGAACCATGCACCACGCGATGGAATGATACGTGCCGAGTAGATCGTCTTGTCACTGGTCTTGTCCGGTGCGGACTCGAAGTATGCGCCTGGGGAGCGCACCAGCTGGGACACAACAACACGCTCGGTGCCGTTGATGATGAAGGTGCCCTTTTCGGTCATCAGCGGGAAATCGCCCATGAACACGGTCTGCTGCTTGATTTCGCCGGTTTCATTGTTCATGAATTCGGCCTTGACATACAGCGGTGCCGCGTAGGTGGCGTCGCGGTCCTTGCACTCTGCGATCGAGTACTTGGGATCAGCGAACTCCGGCTCCGAGAAGCTCAAGGACATGGTGTCCTGGAAGTCCTCGATGGGGGAGATTTCCTCGAAGATTTCAGCCAGGCCCGAGGTGTTAGGCACGCTGAAGTCGCCAGCGGCTTCTGCCTTGGCAAGACGCTCTACCCAGTTCTGATTGCCGACGAGGCGGTCGAAGCTCTCGGTCTGCAATGCCAACAGGTTAGGCACTTCAAGTGGTTCGTGAATCTTTGCAAAAGAAAGTCGGCCAGCGTATGCAGCATCGCGAGCCGAACTAGCGGTTTGGTTGTTAGGGTTGCTCGAGGCGACCAAGATGGATCCTTCCAAAGACCGTCAGGTTTCCGAACGCTTACCGTGCTAAGGTACCTGCCATAGGACAGTCCCTCGTTTTGGACCGCACGAACCCACCGCTATATGAAGGCCGCGCGCGCAAACAGTAAGGCGCAAATTTCTACTCTACCGGAGTAATTTGCGGTTGTCGATACTCGGTGCACAAATCCGTGCTATAGTTTTCGCCCTTCAATTCCCAACCAGGCACAGAGCCCGGGAACTGCGAACATCCGCTGATTTCCACCTCATTGGATGAAGGCTTAGGCAACGAGCATTTAGCCTACTGATCCCGCTGTTTTTCGCCAGAAACAGGCATGGCGGGCATGACACGCGACTGTTCGCCAAAGCCCACGGCGTCTGCAAACTTGAAGCTTTATGCGTTTTGTCACATCGCTGATGTCGTCTCATCCAACGGACGTTCGGAGCCCCGCGGACAAGCTTTCACACGACAGTTGAAATTCTTCTTCGACTTTTCAACCACTGGCACAGGTGTTCTATTCCCTGGTCTGTGGATAGCGGCCTGCGGCCGGTCCCCACCGAACGTGCGTCCGGACGTCGTGGAATCTTCAAGCCCTTATGGCTATGCTGGGGCCAACATCGACGGTCAGGAGATCCAATGAATAAGTTGCAGTCAGATGAAGCGTTGACCCGGGTTACCCTCGACGCCTCGCGCCGCAATATCCCCATCGAGCTGGTGCCGCGCCAGAAGGTGGACTCCTTGGAGGAAGCAGCTGAAGCACTAGGTATCCAGCCAGCCCATCTGCTCAAGTCCCTGGTAATCAAGAAATCCGATGACACCTTCGTGTTCGCGCTGATTCCCGGTGGCCGCAAACTGGACTGGGCCAAGCTGCGCAGCCAGCTGGGCGTCAATAAGCTCTCGCTTCCCCAACAGGATGTGGCCTGGGATGTCACGCACTACGAAAGCGGGACGATCACTCCGTTCGGCTCGCATACCGTGCTGCCGGTGTTCATCGATGCCAGCGTCTTCGATGAGCCGGTTCCGGAGCATATCGGCCTAGGCAGCGGCGATCGAGGCCATGGCTTGCTGGTTCGCCCCAAGGACCTGGTTACCGGCTTTGATGCCACGATTGCTGATATTTCGGCTCCGGCATAGATAGCGGCGGACGGCTGCGCGCCTTCATGAGCCCGTCGGCCACGAAGGCCAGCGACCTGATGGTGGCATTGCGCAGTGGCAATCCCAGCGGCTTCTCGACGAAGCGGGCTACGAGGTAGGCCCAGCCGAGCATGACTGCGACCAATCCGAAGAGCAGCACATACTTGTTGATGGTGCCGTGCAGTTCTTCGATGAGCCACCAACCCCACAGCTGGTGGAACAGGTAGAGCGGGAACGTCAGAGAACCGGCAACAGCCATCCATTTGGCTTGGATGTGCTTGAGCGGGGTAAGCGTGCAAATGGCCAACAGGGCCACGCAGGCGACGGCGAGTACCTGGAAGTGCCAGGCCGGCACGTCGAGTCCGGAGAGATAACCAGCGTCGAAACGCCCCTTGATTCCGGTGAAGAAGGCCGCGATAGCCGTGTCGAAGATCAGCAGCAGCCACCGCATGAGGGTATGGCCGCTTTGGTAGATCTGGTACAGCATCATGCCTGCGGCGAAGAGCGCCGCGTACTGTCCGGCGAACCAGTTCTGGACCTCGTCGAGCTGGGTGACGTGCAGGTACAAGCCGATAGCAGGCCAGAGCGCGCAGAGCCACATGATGTGCTGGTTCTTGACCAGTCCTATGGCCAAGAGGATAGCCAGCAGAATATAGAAGCGCAGTTCCACCCAAAGCGTCCAGTAGACGCCATCAAGATCCTGGATATTGAACGCCGACTGCATCATGGTCAGGTTGGGCAGGATGTCGCCGGTGGTGCGCCCATCGTTGCCTGCTGGCCAGATTTTCAATGACAATACTGCGGCGGCGATGACCGCCACCCAATAGGCGGGATACAGTCGCCCGACTCGTGATCCGATGAATCCTATGACGTTCTTGCCTTGCAGGGACATCAGGATGACGAAGCCCGAGATCAGGAAGAAGAGCTGGACGCCTAGCTGTCCATAGCGGGTGAATTCAGAGAGTACCGGCCAGAATTCCGGGGCCTTAGTCCCCCAGTGTTCGTGTCCCCAGGCCGTGTAGTGGTAGAACACCACTATCAAGGCAGCGGTGAAACGCAGTGCGTCTAGTAGACCAAGTCTCGGCGCAGGTGCGTGGGTCCGTGGAGTTAGAGAATTCGACACATAAGTAGCGTATGCAATGAACTTGAATAAACGCTGTTAATAGAAACGTTATAAAACAATTCTGCTGAAAGTGCCAGTTAACGGCTGAGGGGCCCACAGGCTTTCGCCTGTGGACCCCTCAGCAATAAGTTGCGAGTGACCGCGGAACTTACTTAACGGTGACGGTAGCGCCGGCAGCTTCCAGAGCTTCCTTGGCCTTCTCGGCAGCGTCCTTTGCAACACCCTCAAGCAGAGCCTTTGGAGCGCCGTCAACGAGCTCCTTAGCTTCCTTCAGGCCCAGGGAGGTGATGCCGCGAACTTCCTTGATCACTGCGATCTTCTTGTCGCCAGCCGACTCGAGGATAACGTCGAATTCGGTCTTCTCTTCTGCAGCAGCTTCGCCGCCAGCAGCAGGACCGGCAACTGCAACTGCAGCAGCGGTTACGTCGAAGGTCTCTTCGAATTCCTTAACGAACTCGGAAAGCTCGATGATGGTCATTTCCTTGAATGCGGAAAGCAGCTCTTCGTTGCTGAGCTTCGCCATGGTTGGCGTCCTTTCGGTATTGGCCCGAGGGCCTAATGAATTTGGGATTACGTTGCGAGAGATCGCGAAAGCCTAGGCTTCTGCCGGAGCTTCCTCGGCGGCAGCGCCACCGTTCTCTTCGAGCTTTGCACGCAGTGCATCGACGACGCGAGCAGCCGCTGAGGCCGGAGCCTGCAGAACTGCAGCAACGCGAGCGAGCTGGGTTTCGCGGGATTCCAGTGCGGCCAGTGCAGCGATGCCGCTCTGGTCCAGCGCCTTGCCTTCGAACCAGCCGGTCTTGATAACCAGCTTGTCGTTGGTCTTGGCGAATTCCGTGAGGCTCTTAGCAGCTGCAACAGCGTCGCCCTTTACGAAGGCGATTGCGGTTGGGCCGGAAAGCTGCTCATCGAATGCATCGATGCCAGCGTTCTTGGCTGCGATTGCGGTCAAGGTGTTCTTTACAACTGCGTACTTGGTCTCCTGACCAAGCGAGCGGCGCAGATCCTTGAGCTGTGCAACGGTAAGCCCACGGTATTCGGTCAAGACAGCCGCGGTTGCTTCGTTAAAGTCCGCAGTGATTTCTTCGATCGCTGCAGTCTTGCTCGGGGTTGCCATAACACTCCTTCCGGGGATTTGTTCGGTACCGTTTCAAAACCGGCGAGGCCATAAAAATAGCCCCGCGCAGGAGCACAGGGCAGTTCAACTCATTCAAGTTAAAGCAAATCTATGTAACCTGCGTTGGTCGTCCTTGCGGACCTTTAGGAACAGTTGGAAACCAATTGTTCAACCGACGGTCTTCGGTAGTTCCAGTCTAGGCCAGAGGATGCCGGCGCACCAAATCGAAGTTGCGCCCTGGGCGCATGATACTGGTCACTGGGAAAAGTTTGAGGTGACGGGGCTTAGTTGCCAGCGCTTGGGGAACGCGGGCAACTAAGACCCGCCGGGTCTAGAAGCTTGGGGAACTTCTAAACCTCACCGGCGTATGACCTTGGGGGATCCATACGCAGGAGACCGAAATAATCGGCAGTCACAGCCTATCACCGGCAATTATCGTTTCCTAACCCCACACGAAGTTCGCAGGATTCATTGAGGATTGTTGGTTAATCGAGTAGGTGGGGGTGTCTAGCCCCCACCTCTCACACCACCAGGACATGCGGGCCCGCATCCGGCGGTTCGCTAGGTCACTGAAAACGCTCCCAAGCCCGGCGAAAGAACACCACACCCAACTCCTCCCAATAGGAAGTCGGCAAGGCACGGTGAAGAATCGGGGACTTCGCCACGCGCCAAAAGGCACGCGAGCTGTTCCCCCACTGATAAGCCTTATCCTTAACAATCCCCAGACGGCGAAGATTCGCCACCCGAGTACGAGGAAGCTTCCACTCCTTCCAGCGGATCTGACGTAAACGGCGCCTGAACCATTCATCAAGATCAGAGAACTTCCCCGGCGTCACAGACAACCGGAAGTAGCCCATCCAACCCCGAACAAAACGATTCAACTGCTCGATACGGTAGTCCATCGACACACTCCACCGCCGAGAAGTCAGATCTCGGATCCGTTGCTTCATGCGTTTGAACGCCTTCGGAGCAACCTTGATCCTGACTTTCGACCCTTTGACGAAGTAGAAACCAAAACCCAGCAACGTAGCTACACTCGCCGGATTGATCACTGATTTCTGCCGATTGACCCTCAACTTCAAACGCTGTTCAAGGACTTTCGTCGCCTGATCCAGCACCCGTTGAGCTGCCCGTTTCGACTTCACAAAAATTCTGATGTCATCGGCATACCGCACGAAACGGTGATCCCTCGACCAGAACTCCTGATCAAAATCATCCAACATGATATTCGAGAGCAACGGCGACAAAGGAGACCCCTGCGGGGTTCCCTCCACCGTTTCCCGGCGAACACCCTGCGCCATGATCCCAGCCGTCAAATACTTGCGAACAAGCTTCAGAACTCGCTTGTCTTTCACCTTCCGCGCAACCCTGGACATCAGCACGTCATGGTTCACCCGATCAAAGAACGCATCAAGATCAACCTCCACAACCCACCGATACCCCTGCTCGATGGCCTCACGAGCCATCGAAGCAGCGTCGTGGGCGCTTTTGCCCGGCCGGAACCCGTAGGAGACCGGCACGAACCCCTCATCGAAAATCGGGGACAAGACTTGCGCGAGAGCCTGTTGAATCAACCGATCCAACACGGACGGAACACCCAGCATCCGTTCCCCAGCGTCAGGCTTCGGAATCATCACCTGACGCACCGGCAACGGCGCATACGTTCCAGCATCAAGCGCCTTCCGAGTCTCCATCCAATGCTCATGGCACCATGCGCGCAACTCATGCGCTTCAAGGCCGTCAACACCGGCAGAACCCTTATTCCGCTCAACACGTTTCAATGCAACCAACAAGTTCCCTCGCGAGAACACCTGCTCCCACAGATCGACTTGTTGATCCCTGATGTCTTCCCCATCAGCCACCGGTTCAACGCTACGCGCAAGAAAATACTCTCCCGGATTCACCGGTACCATCCTCCCTCTGCCCCACCACGTCCGTGGGTTTTCTGCGATGATCGCGTGAGCACGAGAACTCATGCTTCAGTCCATCAATTCCCAGCGTTCAGCCCTTCCCTGCCTCCCTCATCAACCACAACGGGTCTCGGGCAAACGATCGGGTTCCTCACCCGACGCGATTCCCAGGCAGGTACTATGACCTCTGCTGACTTCTGCCCCATCAGTATCTGACCTCACGACCAGAACCGCCCCACCCGTCCAAGGACTGGTGGTGCACTGGGACAGACCTCCCCAGATAAGAACATTCACTTTCACCCTGCGCCTGCCACATTTACACACCTGCCGTTTTGATGGAGCGGGCTTCACCATCTCTTGCTGGCTTACCCCGACAAACATGCCTTATATGTGATTCGTGTTCCTCAGTGCAGAGGTTTGCCTCCGGCTTCCTTCCCACCCCACCTCGCGGTGACGCAGTTGCCTTCAGCTAAGCCTTAAACCACCTTCTCGGCCAGAGGACTTTCACCTCCAAGTAAATGCCCATGCTGGGCGTACAAGACCGAGGGAGCATGCCGCTATGCGGCATGCTCCCTCAATGAGTCAAGCTACTAGGCTTAGGCCTCGACGCGAGTCACGTTCGGGTCAACAGGGATACCTGGACCGAAGGTGGTTGCGAGGGTAGCCTTCGAGATGTAGCGGCCCTTCGAAGCCGAAGGCTTCAGGCGCAGTACCTCTTCGAGAGCTGCAGCGTAGTTCTCGGTCAGCTGCTTGGCATCGAACGAAACCTTGCCGATGATGAAGTGCAGGTTCGAGTGCTTGTCGACGCGGAAGTCGATCTTGCCGCCCTTGATGTCGTTAACAGCCTTGGTGACGTCCATGGTCACGGTGCCGGTCTTAGGGTTTGGCATCAGGTTACGTGGACCCAGTACCTTACCCAAGCGGCCAACCTTGCCCATCAGGTCAGGGGTTGCAACTGCTGCGTCGAAGTCGGTCCAGCCGCCCTGGATCTTTTCGATCAGGTCGTCCGAGCCAACGAAGTCGGCGCCAGCTTCGCGAGCTGCTTCTGCCTTGTCGCCATTGGCGAAAACTACCACGCGAGCGGTCTTGCCGGTGCCGTGTGGAAGGTTGACGGTACCGCGAACCATCTGGTCTGCCTTGCGTGGGTCAACACCCAAGCGGAAAGCAACCTCAACGGTCGAGTTGGTCTTCTCGCCTGCGGTCTCCTTAGCCAGGGCGATTGCCTCGGCTGGAGTGTAGACGTTGTTGTCGGCATCGATCTTAGCCGCGGCGGCTACGTATGCTTTGCTGCGCTTTGCCATCTGCGTTATCTCCTTATGCAGTCGTGGTCATCTGGACCGCGCGCGGTCCTGCCACGGGCGAATCGATCAGGTGATCGCCTCGCCTTAGATTAAATTCTGAAGTGCTATCCAACAGGTGAACAGCGGAAGGCGGAATTAGCCTTCTACGGTGACACCCATGGAGCGAGCGGTACCGGCGATGATCTTGGCTGCAGCAGCCAGATCGTTGGCGTTGAGGTCAGCCATCTTGGCGGTGGCGATTTCCTCAACCTGTGCCTGAGTCAGGTTGGCTACCTTCAGGGACTGAGGGGTGCCGGAACCCTTTGCAACGCCAGCAGCCTTCTTGATCAGCTCAGCTGCAGGAGGGGTCTTGGTGATGAAAGTGAACGAACGGTCTTCGTATACGGTGATCTCAACTGGAATCACGTTACCGCGCTGCGACTCGGTCGCTGCGTTGTAAGCCTTGCAGAATTCCATGATGTTGACGCCGTGCTGACCAAGGGCTGGACCGATTGGCGGAGCTGGGTTAGCAGCACCTGCCTGGATCTGCAGCTTGATGAGTCCGGTGACCTTTTTCTTTGGGGCCATGTCGGGTCCTTCTACTCTTGCGGTTCCCGCAGCACAGGAGCGTGGTACGGGGATCTGGCTATCGTGGCGCGACAGCCAAGCGCGCCCTCACATCGATAAGCGACCGATACGGGGCACGAAGACTTAATACTACTGGATCTTGGTGACCTGATTGAAGTTCAGGGTCACTGGGGTTTCACGTTCGAAGATCGAAACCAATACGACCAGCTGTGCTGCTTCCAGCTTGATTTCCGAGATCGTGGCCGGCATCGTCTCGAATGGACCATCGTTGACGATGACCGATTCTCCAACCTCAAAGTCCACGGTGACCTCGGTGATTGGAGCGCGGCCCGGCTTCGATGCCGATGGCTGCTCTACCGGGTCAACAACGGTGTGCTCCAGCATGGAGAACACTTCATCAAGGTTCAGCGGATTTGGATCATGGGCGTTACCAACAAATCCGGTGACACCTGGGGTGTGTCGAACAACACCCCAGGAAGCGTCGGTGAGCTCCATGCGTACCAGTACGTAGCCAGGGATGCGCACGCGGCGGACGATCTTGCGCTGGGTGTTCTTCACCTCAACGACTTCTTCCATCGGCACCTGGATATCGTAGATGAACTCTTCCATATCCTGAGTCTGGATACGGGTTTCGAGGTTCACCTTAACTCGGTTCTCGTAGCCGGCGTAGGTGTGGATCACGAACCAGTCACCCGGAAGGCGGCGCAGCTTCGAGCGGAATTCTTCCTTGAGCCGGGCTACCTTGTCTTCGCCAGCTACCTCGGCTTCGGTTCCTTCAACCTCGGCGTCGGCTTCAGCAACCTGAGCATCTTCAGCATCTGCGGCTGGGGCTTCGGCCGAGTCGATATCAACCTCAGTGGCTGCATCTACCTGATCGCTGTCGGCTTCAACGAACTCGTTTTCGACCTCGTCATTAATCTGCGGTTCGAGTTCCTTGTCGGACACTGCAGCTCCTGCTTTCTTTGACTGAATGACACTGAAATTGCCTCGGGGCGATTATACCTCCGAGGCAACTAAACTTACTGCTCTACCTGTTTGGTGAACAGGAGGATCGAACCCTGCCCGAAGACGAAATCCAGGGCCGTCACGATCAGCATCACCACGACGACGAAACCGACAACTACCAAGAAGTAATTGAGCAATTCGCTGCGGGTCGGGGTGACTACCTTCTTAAGTTCCGCGATTACCTGACGGAAAAACAGCATGATTTGGGCAAAAAAGCCCCTCTTCTGCTTACCCTTACCAGAGTCAAGAGCAGATTCGGTCACGTTCTTCCTCGTTTCAATTTTTTGTCCAGTTGAAACAATCACGGTGCGTCGTAGCCTGACCGACCACAACACACCGTGACGTGAGATAATTCGCTGAGCGATAAATCGCTACTGCGCAGGGCAGACAGGACTCGAACCTGCAACCTGCGGTTTTGGAGACCGCTGCGCTACCAATTGCGCCACTACCCTTCGGAGCTTTTCTCAGCTCCCACCTAGAACATCTTAGCGGATGAAAGCTCCAAGCTCTTTCCGTGTCGATGTCTCGGCAACGAGAAATAACTTTACGCAACGAAATCGCAATTGTCGAACTGACAACCCAAGGTGTGGCGCAGAACGCATGGATCAGCCTGCCCCGCGTATCGACAATGTCATTTTCACTCATGGTCCATTGTTCTGGGGATCAGGGAACTAAACTGGAACCAACAGCTGTCCCCATAGACTTCAGGACGAATTCTCACATGTCTCGAATTTCTCGCCGCATCGGCGCAATCTCCGAATCCGCGACCCTCGCAGTCGACGCCAAGGCCAAGGCACTGAAAGCCGCTGGGCGCCCAGTCATCGGGTTCGGTGCCGGTGAGCCTGACTTCCCAACGCCTGACTACATCGTCGAAGCCGCGCTGAAAGCAGCAGCCGATCCGAAGAACCACCGCTACTCCCCTGCTGCCGGCCTCCCAGAACTGCGTGAAGCCATTGCCGCAAAGACGCTGCGTGATTCCGGCTACGAGATTTCCGCATCCCAGGTCCTAGTGACCAACGGCGGCAAGCAGGCCGTGTACAACACCTTCGCCACCCTGCTGGATCCAGGAGACGAAGTCATCGTCCCGGCTCCGTACTGGACCACCTACCCCGAAGCCATCCAGCTGGCCGGCGGCAAGCCGGTTTCGATCTTCGCCGGCCCGGAACAGGGCTACAAGGTCACCGTTGAGCAGCTCGAATCCGTGCTGACCGAACGCACCAAAGTACTGCTGTTCGTTTCGCCATCGAACCCGACCGGCGCTGTGTACTCGCCGGAGCAGGTGCGCGAAATCGGCCAGTGGGCTGCCTCCAAGGGCCTGTGGGTTGTCACCGACGAAATCTACGAGCACCTGACCTACGGGGATGCGAGCTTCAGCTCCATCGCCACCCTCGCACCAGAACTCGAAGACCGCGTGGTTGTGCTCAACGGCGTCGCCAAGACCTACGCCATGACCGGTTGGCGCGTGGGATGGATGGCCGGTCCAGCCGACGTCATCAAGGCCGCCACCAACCTGCAGTCGCACGCTACTTCGAACGTTGCCAACGTATC
The DNA here is from genome assembly GCF_025854375.1 of Glutamicibacter sp. JL.03c. Lineage (NCBI taxonomy): Bacteria > Bacillati > Actinomycetota > Actinomycetes > Micrococcales > Micrococcaceae > Glutamicibacter > Glutamicibacter sp. JL.03c. Next base: position 2,440,830 of record NZ_CP107575.1, read on the forward strand.
GCAGCGCGCTGCCCTGGCCGCCGTCTCCGGCCCGCTGGATGCGGTCAACGAAATGAAGACCGCATTCAACCGCCGCCGCCTGGCGATCGTCGAAGGCCTGAACGCCATCGACGGCCTGCACTGCCCTACCCCCGAAGGCGCGTTCTACGCCTACTCGGATGTCCGTGGCCTGCTCGGCCGCGAAATCCGAGGCGTCGTGAACAACACCAGCGCCGAGCTGGCAGCATTCATCCTCGAGCAGGCTGAGGTCGCCGTGGTCCCAGGCGAAGCGTTCGGACCATCGGGCTACATCCGCATGTCCTACGCATTGGGCGACGCAGACCTCGCCGAAGGCGTTGAGCGCATCGCGAAGCTACTCGGCGAAGCCAAGTAAGCGCCAATCCAACGCACCAAGGGCGGCCCAAGGAATTGAACTGCTCCCCGAAAGTTGGACTATAAAAGTCAACAACTTTCGGGGAGCATTTTCATGCATGCAGAAAGCACGGCCGTATCTAGAGGATCTTGCGGTCAACAGCCCACCGGGTGAGCTCGTGGCGGTTCGAAAGCTGCAGCTTGCGCAAGACATTCGATACATGTGACTCCACGGTTTTCACCGAAATGAACAATTCCGTGGCCACTTCCTTATAGCTATAGCCTCGGGCAATCAGGCGCATCACCTGCAGTTCGCGGTCCGAGAGAAGATCCAGCTCTTCATCGATGTCTGAAACCGCGGTGCCACTGCCAAAAGCGTCCAGCACGAATCCGGCCAGGCGCGGCGAAAAGACCGCGTCCCCGGCAGCCACGCGGCGCACGGCATCGGAGATTTCCACGCCGGAAATGCTCTTGGTGACGTACCCGCGGGCTCCGGCGCGAATCACCGTGACCACGTCTTGAGCCGCATCGGAAACGCTGAGGGCCAGGAATTTGGTGGATCCCAGAAGCTGCGCGCAATTTTTCAGCACTTCAGCACCTCCGCCGGCACGGCCGCCTGGAAGGTGAACGTCCAGCAGCACCACGTCGGGTTTCGTTTCGGTGATCACGGCGATGGCTTCTTCCACGGTTCCGGCTTCGCCGACGATGTGCATGTCGCTCGCGAGGTCAGCTTTGAGGCCCGAACGAAAGATCGCGTGATCGTCAACGAGGACTACTCGATAGCTTCGGGCCGTATTTTCGGTACTCATGATTGCGGTTCTTCCTGCGTAGTATTTCGAGGCATGCTCAGTTGAATCTCGGTGCCAGTCTCGCTGCTGCGAATCTCGGCCGAACCGCCAGCGCGCTGCATGCGTCCAATGATCGACTCGCGCACGCCGTGCCGGTCTTCGCGGATGGCGTCAAGGTCGAAGCCCTCGCCGCGGTCGCGGACGAAAACCTCCACCGCGTGCTCAGTGCATTCGACATATACGGAAATCTTGCCCGGCGCGTGTTTGGCCGCATTCATCATCGCTTCCCTGGAAGCCGCCACCAGGGCCTGCTGCCCTTCAAAGCCCTGCGCGTTGCCGACAGCAATGACTTCGACATCGCGCAGCAGCAGCTGCTCGATATCGTTGGCTTCGTGCTGGACTTCCACCACGACGTCCTCGTCATCAAGATCCTGGTTGCCATAGAGCCACTGGCGCAGTTCACGTTCCTGGATTCTGGCCAGAGTTCGCACCGCGGCCGGGTCATCGCTGCGCTTCTGGATCACGGCCAAGGTCTGCAACACCGAGTCATGCAGGTGCGCGGCGAACTCCGCGCGTTGCGCCGCGGCCTGCCGGGAGCTTCGCTCGGCGAGGAAATCCCGCCACAGCCGTGTCCCCCACGGCAAGAGGACCGCCACGGCGCCAACCAGTATGGCCAGGGCCGCCCACATGCCGCCAAGCAGGTCGGTTACGCCAACGGATCCGCTCAGGAGGGTCAGCAGGCCACCGATCACCAGCAACAGGCCCAGGCCCAGGCGGATCAGCAATGGAGCAGACTTCTTCCTGCCTGGCCCGGCAACCTGTTCATCCAGTTGCAGCCAGGCCAGGAGGATACCGGCGATGATTCCCAATGAGGGCCAGACCAGATCCCAGCGGATATTCCATCCCGCCCACTGCCCTAAGGCCAAGACTGCCAGCACCAGAAGCCCGGCGCCAATGAGCATTTCGCGCCAGGAGGAGTTCTTTTCCCACCCTTCCCTGGTGCGCATAAATCCTTGCTGGACGCGGTTCATCTCTTCGGCAAGGCTGCGGGTTCTTGTCCCCCATGATCTGGCCTCATCGGCTTGAGCTTCCTCCGCGCTTGGCACGAAGACCCACAGCCAGGCGTAGAGCAGGATGCCTACTCCGCCCATCGCAGTGAGGGCGATGAAACCCAGACGCACGTAGTTCAGCGGAATTCCCAGATGCGCTGCCAGTCCCCCGCTGACGCCAGCGATCATGCGCTGCTCGCTGCGCACCAAGAGGCTTCTTTCCGGACTTTCCATAGTTCTAAGTCAAGCACGTTATGCCCGTTTTCTGGTGGTTGATCACCACATCTAGGGGCACCCCTAGGGGAAGTTCAGGGTATCCCCTCATAGCGGTGATCCAGTGGATCACGAGAACATGGAGCTATGAACAATTCAGGGTCCGAGCGTCGAGGCTTTTTCAGCCAGCTGAGCAAATCGCCATTCATCCGCCAGGAGTCGCGGTGGCTGGGTGGTGTTGCCACCGGAGTAGCCGATTACTTCAAGATCGATGTGATTCTGGCGCGCGGCATTATCGTCGTGCTCAGCTTCCTCGGAGGCCTGGGGCTCATCCTCTACGGACTGGCCTGGGCGATGCTGCCCGACCAGCAGGGCCGCATCCACTTGGAACGAGCAATCAGCAAGGAGTGGACCAGCGGCATGACCGGTGCCGTGGTGCTTGTGGTTCTGGGAATCTTCCCGGCGCAATGGATCCTCGATTCAGTCGCACCGGTGTTGTGGCCAATAGCCATTGTCGCCGGGGTGCTGTTCATCATCTTCAGCCGGAAGAATACGAAATTCGACAGGCCCCGGCCCGCAAAACCAGCGAAGACACAAGCCCAGCCGTCTTCCACCGTCCACACCACGGCCATGGAAAAGCCTTGGCGCAAGGATGGGTTCACCTTTAGCAGCAGCGCGCCATCGGGTACCGAGCCCGCCACCAAGAGCATGAAAGATCAGGAGGACACCATGGCTTCGGAGATCCCGGACCCAAAACCTCACTCCGGCAGTTACGAGTACGCGTATTCGCCTGATCCCAAGTACACCCGCCCGTACTCCCAGGAAAATTTCCACTCGAAGGCTACCCGCAAAGCGCAGGCCGCGCCGCCCATTTCATCGTGGGTCGCCACCACCGTGGTCGGGTTGAGCATCCTGGTGATCGCCGCGGTGCTTTGCGCCGATTACCTGCACATTCTCGATTTGCCGGGTTCGGGCTGGGGCGTCGCCCTGGCGGCTGGCCTGCTGGTGACCGGCCTCGCCATTGTGCTGGCCGCCTTGGTGCGGCGCACCAGTGGCGGGCTCTTGGGCTTGGGCATTCCCTTGCTGGTCCTGACCTTGGTCTTCTCGGGCTCTTCCTTTGGCACCGAGGGCCGCCAGGCAGTTCGATCCGAACCCGGCGGCAACGAGTACAGTGCCGTGTTCAGCCGCTCCACGATTGACCTGACCTACCTGGATTCCATCACCACCCCGACTACGGTGGAAGTTGATTCCGTGTTCTCCCGGCTGGACTTGAAGCTCCCGGCCAACGTCCCGGTGAAGGTGACGTCGGACGGAGTCTTCAACTCGCAGATGGATCTTGAACTGCCGCAGGATCAACGCCAGCTGCCTGATGACGCACCGTTGCTGACGGTTGAAGTCGACGGTTTGTTCACCTCCTTCGGCACCGAAGTTGCCACCACCGCCACGCCCACCGTCGTCACCCCGGAATTCTAAGGACTGAGCAACTTGAGCAATGATTCTTCGCAAACTACTAAGTTCCCCACCGGGACCCTGGTCTTCGGCCTGATCCTGATTGTGGTGTCGCTAGCGACCTTGAGCCGCACGTTTTTCCACTGGAGCTTTGACATGCCGCTGCTATTGATCATCGTGGTCGCCTTTGCCGGGGTCGCCATGATCATCTCGGGACTCTCTGCAGCTGGCAAGCACCGCCAGCGCGACTCGGAGATTCCCGCACCCACCGACCCCAACCTCTAGCTTTTCGAACCCCACCGATTCAAGGAGATCCACCATGGACAAGTTCTTCAACTCCCTTCGTTCGATGCCACTTCGCCGCGGCCCTTCCCGCATGGCTGGCGGTGTCGCCGGCGGCATCGCTGACAAGTTCGGCTGGGACGTCACCATCGTGCGAATCGCGCTGCTGCTGTCCTTCCTCCTGCCGGTCTTCGGCATCGGCGCCTACATTGTTGCGTGGCTGCTGATCCCGGGCCAGGACAACAGCATCATTTTGCAGAACTGGCTGCGAAAGTTCTAGGACCTCAAGATTTCCGCAATGTTTCGCGGAATTCACGGCAATAGCTCCCGCCACAGGGCGAGATGCGGTCACTTCGGTGACGTGCAACTCGCCCTTGTGGCTTTAAGCACGTAGACTGTCATGCAGAATTGATGCTCGATGGCGCGCGGAAATTAATTGACATCCGAATGGAAGACTTCGTTGCCCTCGTGCCGTTGCCATGTGACGGCGCCCTACCTGCAGCATGAAGCCTTCCTAGTTTACGAAGCGAGGCCCAATGCGCGTTGGAATCATGACCTCGGGCGGAGACTGCCCAGGCCTGAATGCCGTCATCCGAGGAGCCGTACTGAACGGCATCAAGAGCTACGACTATGAATTCGTTGGCTTCCGCGATGGCTGGCGCGGTGTCAAGGAGGGCGACTTCTTCGACCTGCCACGTACCGCGGTCCGAGGCATTGCCAAGCAGGGTGGCACCATCCTGGGTACCTCGCGCACCAACGCTTTCGAAGGCGAGCTGGGCGGCGCGGAAAACATCTCCCGCGTGCTCAAGGACAACAACATTGATGCCCTGATCGCCATCGGCGGAGAAGGCACTCTGGCCGGCGCCCAGCGACTGTGCGCCGAGGGCCTGCCGATTGTCGGCGTTCCCAAGACCATCGACAACGACTTGGATGCCACCGACTACACTTTCGGTTTTGATACCGCCAACCAGATCGCGGTCGAGGCTATCGACCGCTTGCGCACTACCGGCGACTCGCACCACCGCTGCATGGTCGCTGAAGTCATGGGCCGCCACGTTGGCTGGATCGCCATGCACGCCGGCATGGCTTCTGGCGCCCACGCCATCTTGATTCCCGAGGTCTCAACCCCGATGGAACAGATCTGCGAGTGGGTATCCGAAGCCCACGAACGCGGCCGCGCTCCGTTGGTGGTTGTCGCTGAGGGCTTCGTTCCCGAAGGCATGGAAGAAGCGTTCTCGGTACGCGGAGTGGATACCTTTGGGCGCGCACGCCTGGGCGGCATCGGCGAGATGCTGGCACCGGTCATCGAAGAGCGCACCGGCATTGAAACCCGTGCTACGGTGCTTGGACACATCCAACGCGGTGGCGTTCCTACCGCTTTCGACCGCGTGCTGGCCACCCGCCTGGGCATGGCTGCGACGAATTCGGTGAACGAAAATGCGTGGGGCACCATGGTCGCACTGCACGGAACCAAGGTTCTGCGTGTGCCGTTGCGCGCCGCATTGAACAACCTCAAGCGCGTGCCGATGGACCGCTACGAGGAAGCCGCGATCCTCTTCGGATAATTCCGGACAGTTAAACGGATGGCACGAGAAAGATCATCATTCTCGTGCCATCCGTTTATTCAGTTAATGCAGCCTGGAAAGTCCTAGTTGTTCCTAGCCCTGCGGCGGTGTGCGCAGGAAGCCGGTGAATCGTCCCGCCACCTGGCCGGCGTCGGGAGCCACGATGACGTCCTGGGACGCCGGATAGCTGGTTTCGCCATCAACAACGCTCAGCACGGATTCTGGATCCACGTTGCGCTTGATCATGGCCAAGGCAATCGGTCCTGCCTCATAGTGCAAGGTTGCCGAAGTAACGTACCCAACGGTTCGCTCGCCCAGCTTGACCTCGGCGCCAGTGGATGGGAGGGTGTGCATCGAACCGTCGAGGTCCAGGAATACGACGCGGCGCGGAGGGTGCCCGATGTTGTGCACCCGGGCAATCGTTTCCTGCCCCTTGTAGCAGCCCTTTTCCAGATGCACTGCGGTGCGCAGCCAGTCCAGCTCATGTGGAATGGTCTTCTCATCGATCTCGGCACCGAAGCGCGGCTCCCACGCGGCGATGCGCAAGGCCTCGACCGCCATCATGCCAGCCAATTCCTCATCGGCCACAGCTGCTTCCAGCTCGTCAACGGCCACAACATGCAAAAGCCACGGACGGTCCTTGCCCGGGTGGTCCTCGCGCGAGTAGGCCCACCCGCCGGGAGCAACACCTGGCCATGGATCAATCCATGCCAGCGCTCCGGCGCTTGGAATGGGGCGGGTGGCAGCAAGCACGCCATGGGTCTGCGAGAGGTTGTTGACCTCAACGCGCAACATGAAACGCATCGAGTTCAAGAACTGCTCCAGGGATTCGCCTGCGCCAGGCTCGACGATGAGCACCAGGCGGTCCTGGTCAGCCAGAACCTTCATCTCGTGCTCAACGCGGCCCTGCACCGAGAGCAGCAGCGTTTGCGTGCTCTGGCCCGGCTGTAGGGTATTAATGCGCTGGGTGCTCAGCGTATCGAGCCAGCTTTGGCGATCATCGCCGCGGATCTCCAGCACATCAAAGTGGCTCAGGTCGGCAATGGCCTGGCCTTCTGCCAGCTTGCGTGCTTCACGCGTGGGGGCGCCGTAGTGTGCGGCCACGCCGGCATCTACGCCACCCGCTTCCACCGCGCCTTCGCGCTGCAGAAGCACCGACTGGTATCCAGTGCTCATGATCAGTTCACCGAGTCTTCAGCGGCAACGCGCTTGAGCGCAGCCGAGGCGTGTGCCTTCAGGTCCAGGTTGCCTTCGGAGACATCCCAGCGCCAGAACAGCTCGCCATTGACCAATCCGTAGATGCGGGTCGAGGAAGCATAGGCTTTGGCGTTTTTGCTGCGCAGCAGGCCTTCGGTAGCCAACTGGATGCGTGGTCCATCGATCAAGCCGTAGTACAACTCGGAGATGCCGCCTGGCTGCACGATGTGCGCCTGGATCTTGAAGCCTTCATCGGTGTGAAGCTTCTGCACGTCGTCAGCGGAACGCAAGACCGGGAAAATGTCGCCGGGGGTCATGCCTGGGCCAGCGTCAGCGTCCTGCTGCTCGCGGTCCAGGGACCAGAAGCCGTTTTCCACGGCAAGAATCCGCAGCCTGGTTCCATCGGCCTCGGTGAGCCACGCTTCGCTGCGGTATTCGAGATATGGGCCGCCGACGTCACGAAAGGTGACTTGCTGCCAAAAGTACTCGTCCTCGGCTTCGCCTTCGCCAAGTCGGCCAGCACCTTCCCAAGTGCCGATGAGCCATGCGAAAGGTACTAGTTCCGGGGTGAGGTCCGTAGGGAGATCAAATGCCATGGGCTACTCGCTCCTAATTCGTCAGTGGTGAAATGAAAAACAGCGCACACGTTATTGTGTGCGCTGCTTTTACTTCTGACCCTGGAACAGGCGCTTTACTACCAAGCCTGCGAAGCCCGCCATGCCTAGGCCGGCGATCACGACAAGTGCCTGGAAGAAAATTTCAAGTGCAAGATAATTTTCATTCATGGCTTCATCTTAGCGCGATCAGAAGCATAACTTCGACACGCGTGACGCAGCCCGCACCATATTGCGTTATATGAACGCCAGAACCTCCATGGCATACCAGCTGGCGGCCCCGCTAAGCAGGATGATTCCGCAGGATAAGCCGAGGATGCCACTGAGATTGCGTACGCTGCGGCTAGCCAAGGCCAGCGCGCGCAACGAGCCCACCAGCAGGCCCGCAAGCAGGCCCATGACGGCGCCTTGGAACCAGAGAATGTCAACCGGCAAGGCGCTGGAGGCAGCCCCTAGGGCCGCGGCAACCAGCGGGGCAAGGATCATGGTGATCCGATTTGGCAGTCTGTTGACCACGACCGCGCCGGCGCCAAGCAGCGAAATGGCCGTGACAACCGTCAGCCCAAAGCCGTAGCCCACCTGGGCACTGGCGGCCCAGGCAGAGCCCAGGACGGCCAGCACCATGCCGGTCACGCCAGACACGACGCCGGCCAGGCGGCCTTCGGCTTCAGCACCGCGCAGCACCTGACTGATGAACATCAGCAACACGCCGACGGCGATGGCCTCGACGCTATGCGACATCACCGAGGCACCGGGCATGAAAATTGTTGCAGCGGTGGAAGCCAGCGAGCACAGGGCCAGAATAATAGTGATCGGCCACGGCGCATCTGAGCGCACCATCCGCGGCCAGGCGTAGGCAAAAACCAGCTGTAATATTGCGGTGACCACGCCCATGGGCCATGTCAGTGACGACAGGCTGGCAGCCCCGGTCAATAGGCCGACTGCGACGAGTCCGCACAATAGAACTTTGATTCTCAATCTATGCTTCCTGACGGTAATGTGTCTGCATCTGCGTGTTCACATGCATGATTCGAAGGATTCATTCCTTATACTGTGACACGTAAAGATGATTTATTCGCAACCAATTGGCAGGAGGACGAGCTATTGGCCCACCTACTGCTACTTAGCAATCATGCCGAAAATGCGGCCGAAGTTCTTCCGGCACTCGAATTGCTACTGCATGAAATTTCTTTCCTCCCGGCTAGCACCGAATCGCTGAGCCAAGTTCCAGAATGTGACGCTGTCATCCTCGATGCGCGAACCGATCTGATTCCAGCTCGTTCGCTGGCACAGATCCTTCACGCGAATCTGAACTTGCCGCTTCTGCTGGTCGTCAGCGAGGGCGCTTTGGGAATCTTGAATTCCGAATGGCATGCGGCCGATTTCTTGTTGCCCTCGGCGATTCCGGCAGAACTCGATGCCCGAATACGCCTGATGCTGGCAAGCATCCCGGATGCCGCACCGGCTCCGGAACCAGCTGAAAACACTTCGGGACTGCGCATCGATGAGCTGAGCTACACAGCGCGCATTGACAACCGCATGCTGGATCTTACGTACAAGGAATTCGAGCTGCTGAAGTACCTAGCCCAGTTCCCTGGCCGCGTCTTCACTCGTGAGCAGCTGCTGCACGAAGTCTGGGGTTACGACTACTACGGTGGCACCCGGACTGTGGACGTTCACGTTCGTCGTTTGCGCGCCAAACTAGGCACTGATCACGAACAACTCATTGGAACAGTGCGTAACGTAGGTTATCGCTTCCACACCGAATCATAACTTTCAGCTATTTTGTGGCGAGTTCATTCAGTCACCCACTATCGTGAAAGACATGAGTGAACTGCCACAGACCACAGTATCCATTCACCACGTGCCATCCGAGCTGGATGAACGCACCCTGAGCGATGTCCGCCATCTGGCTTCAGAGGCTCAAGACGTCGACAGCAATCCCCCGCTGAGCGACCAGACACTGGTTGCCCTGGCAGCTGAGGATGCCGGCGAGAATATCATGACCCTCCTCGCTGAAATCGGTGAAGGCGCCGAAGCCGTTCTGGCCGGTATTGCCGTGCTCGTGCGTGAAGCACAGGATCAGCCATGGGTGCTGGAACTTGTGGTCCACCCGCAGCACCGCCAGGCAGGCATCGGACGCGCCCTGCTGACCAGGCTCAACGAGCTGGTGGATCTGAGCAAGGTTCAAGCCTGGGCTCATGGCGATCATGAGGCAGCCAAGAAGCTCGCCGCCAAAACCGGGCTGAGCCGCGTGCGCGAGCTGTACCGCATGCGCCGCGATGGCACCGACTTCATCGAAGAGCCACCGGCTGACCGCCGCTTCACGGTTCGCAGCTTCCGAGTCGGCGAAGACGAACCTGCCTGGCTTGAGGCGAATGCCAAGGCATTCTCGCATCACCCGGAGCAGGGGTCCTTGAGCCTCTCCGATCTGGATGCCCGCATGGCCGAGGACTGGTTCGATCCTTCTGGATTCTTCCTCGCTTTTGATTCCGAGCAGAATCTCTTGGCTTATCACTGGACCAAGATCCACCCAGCCTCCGGCGATGCCTTCCGTCCGACCGGCGAAGTCTATGTAGTGGGCGTGGTTCCTGAGGCGCAGGGAATGGGCTTGGGACGTTCGTTGACCATCGCCGGCGTCAACTACCTTCTGGAGCTCGGTGTCGACGCGGTGATTCTCTATGTGGATGCCGATAACGAGCCTGCGGTGAAGCTCTACCGTTCCTTGGGCTTCACACTTTGGGACGCTGACATTATGTACGGTCCGGAACCGATAGACTAGTAGTATCTGCGGTTTCGTGTACTAATAGGACCGCTCTCACGAGGTGTTTTGACATCTACTCGCAGGAAGAAATGAGTTCAGCAGATGACTAGCTCCCCCCAGGAAACTACTTCTCAATTACGCGATGTTCCCTCTTCAAAAGTTAATGAGGACAGAATAGAGCCTGCTGATTCACTTCCGGACCTGCACCCGGATGGCGAATTCAATAACGAGCGTTTCCTCGATCGGGAACTGAGCTGGCTGCACTTCAACGCCCGGGTGCTTGAGCTGGCCGAGGATACGACGCTGCCGTTGCTGGAGCGAGTGAACTTCCTGTCGATCTTCGCCTCGAACCTCGACGAATTCTTCATGGTTCGCGTGGCAGGTCTCAAGCGCCGCATCGCCGCAGGCCTGGCGGTTCCAGCAGCCAACGGCATGAATCCGGTGGATCAGCTGGAACTGCTGCTGTCCTCCGCCCACGCATTGCAGACCCGCCACGCGAAGGTGTTCTCAGAGTCGGTCTCCCCTGATCTGGCCGAGCAGGGAATCCGGATCACAACCTGGGATGACCTTTCCGCCGGTGAACGCGATGTGCTCTCCAAATGGTTCGTATCCCAGGTCTTCCCGGTACTCACACCGCTGGCCGTGGATCCTGCCCACCCATTCCCTTATATCTCCGGCTTGTCGCTGAATCTCGCCGTGGTGGTCCGCAACCCATTGACCGGCAAGCAGCTCTTTGCCCGCCTCAAGGTCCCGGATACCATCGCCCGGCTGATCAGCGTTGATGGAACCCGCGCGGCGCATTCTTCGCACCGCAGCGCACGCTTCATTCCGCTGGAGGCACTGATCGCAGTGCATCTTGAACTGCTGTTCCCCGGCATGGAAATCGTTGAGCACCACTTCTTCCGTGTCACTCGCAACGAGGACCTGGAAGTCGAAGAAGATGATGCAGAGAACCTGCTCCAGGCATTGGAGAAGGAACTGCTGCGCCGCCGTTTCGGTCCTCCGGTACGCCTTGAAGTCGCTGATGACATCAACCCTGAAATCATGGAGCTACTGACTCGCGAACTGGCCGTTGAGGAAGATGAAGTCTTCAAGCTGCCCGCACCGTTGGATCTGCGTGGACTGGGGGTCATCGCTTCATTGGACCGTGCCGAGCTGCACTACCCGAAGCATGTCGGGCACACCTCTCGCTACCTGAACGAGTCGGAAACCGCCAAGGCCGCCAACGTCTTCGCCGCTGTCCGCCGCCGCGACATCCTGCTGCACCACCCGTACGATTCCTTCTCCACGAGCGTTCAGGCGTTCTTGGAGCAGGCTGCCGCCGACCCGAAGGTCATGGCCATCAAGCAGACCTTGTACCGCACCAGTGGCGATTCGCCGATTGTCGATGCCCTGATTGATGCCGCTGAAGCCGGCAAGCAGGTTCTGGCGCTGGTGGAAATCAAGGCCCGCTTTGACGAACAGGCCAATATCTCCTGGGCCAGGAAGCTGGAACAAGCCGGCGTGCACGTGGTGTACGGCATCGTGGGCCTGAAGACCCACTCCAAGCTGTCCTTGGTGGTCCGCCGCGAAGGCGACAAGCTGCGCCGCTACTGCCACATCGGCACCGGCAACTACCACCCGCGCACCGCTCGCTATTACGAAGACTTCGGCTTGCTCACCTGCGATGACGCTGTTGGCGAAGATGTCTCCAAGCTCTTCAACCAGCTCTCGGGCTATGCCCCTCGATCGACCTACAGCCGCTTGCTGGTTGCCCCTCGCTCGGTGCGCACCGGCTTGCTGGCCCATATCGAAAAGGAAATCGCCAACGCCAAGGCCGGTATCGATGCCAAGGTTGTCATCAAGGTCAACTCCATCGTTGACGAAGCGATTATCGACGCTCTGTACCGGGCCAGCCAAGCTGGCGTGAAGGTCGAGGTCATCGTTCGAGGCATTTGCGCCTTGCGTCCCGGAGTTCCGGGACTCAGCGAAAACATCGAAGTGCGTTCCATCCTGGGCCGCTTCCTCGAGCACAGCCGTGTCTTCATGTTCGCGAACGCCGGGGACCCGCTGGTCTACATCGGCTCCGCCGACATGATGCACCGCAACCTGGACCGGCGCGTTGAAGCACTGGTCTCCCTGCGTAATCCGGAAGATGTCGAGGACCTGCTCAAGCAGCTCGACCTGTACATGGCTGATACCACTGCCTCGTGGCACCTGAACTCCGATGGCGAATGGACCCGCCATTCGCAGGACGAGGAAGGCAAGCCGCTGACCGACATCCAGTTCTGGCTCATCGATGACCATGCCCGCCGACGCAACAGTGGACGTAACAGCTAGTGACCGAGCCGCAACTGCACGAAGCCACCCAACGGGTTCGTGAGATCATCCGTTCGGTGGATGCCGAGGAAATCGCCCTCGGCGACTTCGATATCATCGCGGCCGGGGCCATCCCCTGGCGGATCCTCGACGACAAACTGCAAGTACTGCTGATCCATCGTCCAAAGTATGACGACTGGTCCTGGCCCAAGGGCAAACTGGATCCAGGCGAGTCGATCGCAGAATGCGCGATCCGTGAAGTACGTGAAGAAATCGGGCTGCGCATCACCCTGGGGATCCCGTTGTCGGCCACCGCGTACTCGGTGAAGCAGAAGTCCAAGGTGGTCTATTACTGGGCGGCCAAGACCGATGCCCAAACGGTCATTGATCCGGATGGCGCTGAATGCGATGGCACCCAATGGGTCAGCGCCAAAAAAGCCGCCGAGCTCTTGACCAACCCCACCGACGTGCAACCGCTGCTGGATCTGGTCAAGGCGCACAAGAACGGAACGCTGAACACCCAACCGGTGTTGATCATCCGCCACGCCAAGGCCAAGCCGCGGGGCAAATGGACGCGCGCCGAGGGCGAACGCCCATTGGCCGCTACCGGGCGGCGCCAGGCCCAGGCGGTCTCGCGCATGCTCGAAGCATGGCAGCCAGCCCATATCGCTTCATCGCCATGGCTTCGCTGTGTGCAGACCCTCTCGCCGTACGCCTCCTTGCATGCAATGAAAATGAAGAACCTGAGGGCCCTGACCGAACACGCTGCCACCCGGCATCCCGAGCGCGCCCGGCGCGCCGTGCAGAAGCTCTTTGACAAATACCGTTCCCAGGCGATCTGCACGCACCGCCCGGTGCTGCCTTTCGTCCTGGAAGTTCTCGCCAAGAATTCCTCGCCCAAGCTGGCCAAGTCTTTGCCGAAGGATGACCCTTATCTGGAACCTGGATCGTTGATTGTCGCCCAGCAGGTCCAAGGCGCAAATCCTCGGATCGTCTCCTTCGAAATGCACACACCATTCCACGACTAAAGTCCTGCCTCGGCCCCGCTTCTCGGCGGGGCCTTGCTACATCCTGCACAACTGCTCGAATCCGTTGCATTCGGCTCCGATTAGGGATATTACTGTTAACAGCAGATGTTTCCGACCCGAAATCGAGGGAATGCCATGACTGCACAGCAGCCGCAGCAACCAGTTGAAAAAGTTGTTCACCATGGCCTGCGCCTTGACCATGACGAAAGCCGCGGGCGCTTCTCGCTCTGGCACGGTTCCACCTTTGTCGGCTTCCTGGGCTACTACCGCGAGGGCGACGTAGTGACCATGCAGCACACCATCGTCAACGAGGAATTCGGGCGCCGCGGATATGCCCGCGCGCTGGTGACGCTGGTCCTTGACCGGTTCAAGAATGAAGGCCTGCAGATCATTCCGGAGTGCAGCTATGTCCAGGACTATCTGCGCCGCTACCCCGAGTACACGTCAATGGTCGTGAAGCCCAGCTAGTGACGCCACTGCGAGAAGAGTCATCTCGCTGGGATGTTCACCCGATGGACGGGGTGAACTAAACTTGGGTGCGTGAACATTGCGACGCCTTATGAAGACCTGCTCAAGGACGTGCTGGAAAACGGCACCGCCAAAGAAGACCGCACCGGCACCGGAACCATCTCGGTTTTCGGACGCCAGATCCGCTTTGATCTTCAAGACTCGTTCCCGCTGATCACCACCAAGCGAGTGCACTTCAAGTCGGTCGCGGCTGAGCTGTTGTGGTTCCTGCGCGGCGAATCCAACGTGAAGTGGCTGCAGGACCAGGGTGTTCGCATCTGGAACGAATGGGCCGACGAGGAGGGCGAGCTTGGGCCGGTCTACGGGGTCCAGTGGCGCAGCTGGCCCACCCCTGATGGTGGCCACATCGACCAGATTTCCCAGCTGGTCGATTCCTTGCGCAACAATCCGGACTCGCGTCGCCATATCGTCTCTGCATGGAACGTCTCCGAGATCCAGAACATGGCTTTGCCGCCATGCCACGTCTTCTTCCAGTTCTACGTGGCCGACGGCAAGCTCTCCTGCCAGCTCTACCAGCGCAGTGCCGACATGTTCCTCGGCGTGCCATTCAACATCGCTTCCTACGCGCTGCTGACCATGATGCTGGCCCAGCAGCTGGATCTTGAGCCAGGCGAATTCATCTGGACCGGCGGCGACGTGCACATCTACGCCAACCATCTGGAACAGGTTAAGGAACAGCTCGGCCGCGATCCTTACCCTTACCCAACGCTGAGCCTCAATTCCAGGCCTGCCTCGATCTTCGACTACACGCTGGAAGACTTCAGCATCAACGATTACCAGCACCACCCAACGATCAAGGGAACCGTCGCCGTATGACCGAAGCACCCCGACATGCCGAACAGCTAGAACCGCTGGTCGGCGCCATTTGGGCCCAGGCCAACAACGGGATCATTGGGGCCCAGGGCACCATGCCGTGGCATGTCCCCGAGGACATGGCCCACTTCAAGCGCATCACTGCTGGCCGACCCGTGGTGATGGGCCGGGCGACTTGGAACTCCTTCCCGGCGAAGTTCCGGCCTCTGCCAGGGCGCACCAATATCGTGCTCACTGCACAGGCCGGCCTGCATGGGCAGCTGCGTGAACAGGGCGCGGTTCCAGCATCAACCCTGGATGAAGCCCTCGCCTTGGCTCGCAAGGCCGAGGGCGGTGAAGAAATCTGGATCATTGGCGGTGGAAAGGTCTATGCCCAAGCGCTGCCAGTGCTGGATGTCGCGGTGATTACCAAACTGGATCTGGAACCAGACGGGGATACCTCGGCTCCACAGCTCTCCAGCGACTTCGCAATCGGTGCGACCGAACCCGCACTTGATTCTGACGATGCCAACTGGCATGTCTCTTCCACTGGTACCCGCTACCGCTTTGAAACCTGGCTACGCCAAAAGGACTAAGACGACCATGAAAAAATATATCGGAGAGCTCAAAGCGCACCCCGAAGCACTCTTCGTTCTCGGCTACATGCTCTTTCCGCTTCTGGCCCTCGTTGTCGCTGCCCTGGGCTTCTTCATGGTGCTAGGAGGCCACAAGATCTTCGGACTGATCCTGTTGCTGGTTCCAGCCCAGATCTTCATCTTCTGTGCCGTCTGGGCGATCAATAATCGCAAGCGGCTGCTTGAGGAAAAGTAAAACTATTGCTGTACCGAATCACACCTGAACCCTGCTGGGGCTTGGGTGTGATTCTGCTTTAACTGCTGTAACGAACCGGGCTCCAGGCCCTGATGAGCCCTACGATGGAGACATGACTTCATCTGTTGGTTTTGTAGGTTACCGTGGCATGGTTGGCTCCGTGCTGATGCAGCGCATGCTCGACGAGGGCGACTTTGCGCAGATCGATCCGGTATTTTTCTCCACGTCGAATGCCGGCGGCCAAGCACCTTCCTTCGCTGAAGGCGCTGGCGCACTCGAGGATGCTCATGACATCCAGACGCTCTCGAAGCTGCCGATTATCGTAACTGCCCAGGGCGGCGACTACACCTCCAAGGTCCATGCAGAACTGCGCAAGACCGGCTGGGATGGCCTGTGGATCGACGCAGCATCCACGCTGCGCATGAACGACGACTCGGTGATCGTCCTGGACCCGGTGAACCGCAATGTCATCGAGCAGTCCCTGGCCTCCGGAGTGAAGAACTTCGTCGGCGGCAACTGCACCGTATCGTGCATGCTCATGGGCCTGGGCGGCCTGTTCAAGAACAACCTGGTTGAGTGGGGCACCGCAATGACCTACCAGGCTGCTTCCGGCGGCGGCGCCCGCCACATGCGCGAGCTGCTCACCCAGTTCGGCGACATCAACGCTTCGGTAGCTTCCGAGCTGGCCGACCCGGCCAGCGCCATCCTGGAGATCGACCGCAAGGTGCTCGAAACCCAGCGCGGCCACCTGGATGCCGCGCAGTTCGGCGTCCCGCTCGGCGGCTCGCTGATCCCATGGATCGATGCCGATCTGGGCAATGGCCAGTCCCGCGAAGAGTGGAAGGCCGGCATGGAAACCAACAAGATCCTGCAGACTTCCGGCGAGGACCACATCATCATGGATGGCCTGTGCGTCCGCATCGGCGCCATGCGCTCGCACTCCCAGGCGCTGACCTTGAAGCTGAAGGAAGACCTTCCGGTAGCCGAGATCGAGTCGATCCTGGCCGCGGATAACGAGTGGGCCAAGGTCATTCCGAATGAAAAGGAAGCGACCATGAACCAGCTGACTCCGGTCGCAGCCTCCGGCACCTTGGACATCCCGGTAGGCCGCATCCGCAAGCTGGAAATGGGCCCCGAGTACATCTCGGCCTTCACCGTCGGCGACCAGCTGCTGTGGGGTGCCGCAGAGCCTCTGCGCCGCATGCTGGCCATCGCCCAGGGCCGCCTCTAGCCCCAGGCACTGAGTCAATCCCAAGGGCCGGTAGCGAACAGAAATGTTCGGTACCGGCCCTTGGGCGTTGCCGCGCCTGTTCAGGCAGCTGGCGAGTGTTCGTGGCGAAGCAATGAATAGATGGCTTGGTCATGCCAGGCGCCATCGCGCCACTGCGACTGCCGGATCAGCCCTTCGCGGAAGAAGCCCAGTTTCTCCAGGCAACGCTGCTCCGCGATGTTCTGCGCGGCGGTGGTCGCTTGGATCCGGTGGCGCGGATAATGCGCGAAGAGATAGTCGACCAGCAATCGCTGGGCTTCGGTTCCAAAACCTCGGCCCCGGTGCTGCGCGAACAGCCCGATGGCGATCTCCCAGCAAGCTGAGGTATTGGCACGTCCCCAGCTGGTGATGCTGAACCAATCCACCTTGCCGATGGTTTCCTCCCCAAGGCAGATAGCCAGGGCCCCGTCGTTGCTGCCGATGAATTGGTCCTGGGCCAGCCGGGTGCGCAGCTTGTTGGTATCCCAGAATCCGAACCATTGCGAGGCGCTGGCACCTTCAAGGGATTGGAAGTTCTCCTCGACGAGCTCGATGTCGTGCTCAGTGAGTTTGCGCAAGGATAGTTCTGGCATCTTATCGCCCCTCACTGCGGGCCTGTCGACCGCACCGCTATGCTCTTAAAGCTCCACGCCGATCAGCAGCGGCTCATTCACCAGTACAATCCCGAAACGTTCTTGCACCCCGGCGCGCACGGCACGTGCAATAGCCACGATATCCGCGGCCCCAGCCTCGCCGCGGTTGGTGATGGCCAGGGTGTGCTTGGTGGACAGCGAGGCGCGGCCCTGCGCCACGGGGTACCCGTCGGTCCCCTCCAGCCCGTAGCCCTTGGCGAAGCCTGCCTGATCGATCAGCCACGCGGCCGACAGCTTCACCAGGCCTTCTTGCGACACCGGGTAGTTCGGGGCATTTTCGGGCAAACGCTCGAGCACCGAAGCATCGACGATCGGATTGGTGAAGAATGAGCCGGTGGAGTGCGAGTCCGCATCCTTGGGGTCATAGACCATGCCCTTGGACCGGCGCAGTTCCAGAACCGTCTGGCGCACCAGGAGCGCATCGGCGCGCTCGCCTGCTTCCACCTCCAAGCGGCGGGCCAGCTCGGCATAGCGGATGGGCGCTGAAAGGCTCTCGCGCTCCAGCAGGAAGGCCACTTCCAGGACCACGTAGCGCGGCGAGCCGTTGGTGCTGGTCCGCTTGATCACCGAGTCGCGGTAGGCGAATTCCAGCTGGCTGTTATCCAGTTTGAGCACCTGGCTGCTCTGGCGGTCATAAACCCGGACCCACGCCAGGGTCTGCGAAACATCAGCCCCGTAGGCGCCGACGTTCTGCACCGGGGTCGCGCCGGTGCACCCCGGGATTCCAGAGAGCGCTTCAAGGCCGCTCAGCCCTTGGACGAGGCTGTACTCGACGGTGGCGTCCCAGCTTTCGCCGGCGGCCGCACGAAGCAATACCTTGCCTGATGGCTGCTCATCGAGGTGGAGGCCCCGGGTGGCGATCTGGATGGCTATGCCCGGGTAGCCCTCGTCGCTGATCACCAGGTTGGAGCCTCCGCCAATCAGCAAGACATCGGCTCCGGCGCTATCGGCAACGGCCACGGCCTGGGCGAGTTCGGCTTCGCTCGTGGCGGTGACCAGCTGCTGCGCCGGGCCGCCAACGCGGGTTGTAGTCAGGTTTTTCAGCATTGATTCCATGTACTTTCAGTGTCGAGGCCTTGGCGTGCGCCCAGGTCAACAGTCTAGTTCTCGGGACGTTCTTCGTGCGGATATCCTGCCGTATTCGAGGAGAGGATGAACGCCACAATGATCAGCAGGGAGATGGAGCCCAGGGCAGGCAGCAGGCCGATGGCATGCGCCAGCAGGCCCAATAGCGGCGGGCCGCCGAGGAAGGCGCCGTATCCGATGGTGGAGACCACCGCGACACGTGTCGCGGCGTGCAGCGGATCGTCGGAGGCCGCGCTCATGGCCAGCGGGAAGGTCAAGGCAACGCCCATGCCCCAGATGGCCAATGCGATGAAGGCCAGCGGCAGGTTCTGGCCGAAGGCGAACAGCAGGACCCCGATGAAGGCGCAAATGGCGCTTGCCCGGATCATGACGACACGGCCAAGGCGCAGGATCAAATCGCCGGAGAGCAGCCGGGTCAAGGTCATCGCGGTGACGAACACGCCGTAGCCGATGGCTCCGGTCGCTTCGCTGGTCCGGTACCCGTCGGCCAGTGCCAACGCGACCCAGTCCCCAGCGGCGCCTTCGGCGAGCGCCATGCCCAAAACCAGCACACCGAGCAGCACGGTCTGCGGTTCGGTCCAGGCGCGCTTGAGCGATGGCCCGTTGGTGGTGCGCGGGGTGCGGCTGTGGTCTTCGCCGAAGTACCGGGAGCTGTAGAGCACGGTGCCGATGATGATCAGGCCGATTAGCCCAAAGTGGTACTGCAGCGGCAAGCCCAGGCCGGCGGCCAGCGCGCCGATCCCGGCGCCGATCACGGTTCCGATCGAGAAGAATCCATGCAGGGCAGGCATGATGCTTTTGCCCAGGGCCCGCTCCATGGCCGCGCCTTGGACGTTGGAGGCGACATTCCACGAGGCGGTACCCAGGCCCTGGGTGAACAGGAAGATCCCGCAGGCCAGGGTGCTTCCCAGCACTCCGGTGCTTAGGCCCACCAGCAGCAGGGATCCGCCGCCGATGGTCGCGGCAATGCGCATGACGTTGGCAGCGCCCAAGCGCAGCACCAGCTGGCCGGAGACCGAGACGGACAAGAAGGATCCTGCGCTCATGCACAGCAGGAGCAGTCCGACGTTGGCGTGGTCCAGGCCAAGTGCGTCGCGCACTGCCGGCAGCCGTGAGACCAAGGCGGAGATCAGCAGTCCGCTGGCGAGGTAGGCAGCCATCAACGCGTTGCGCCAGTGGGTCACGGGCGGCTGCGCAGTACCGGTTGGGTGCATTATTAGAGCTGCACCACTGCCTGGCACTTGAGCAGCACCTTGCTGTCATTGGCGGTGACGGCCAAATCGATGCGTGCGGTGCGCTTCTCGCTATCCAGGGAGCCGACCTTGCCCTCGACAAGAATGCTGGTGCCTTCGAAGTCGCTCGGGTTGCTGCCTTCTGGGTCTTCGACCACTACTGGCTTGGTGAAGCGCGTCTGGTAGTCGATGATGGCTCCGGGGTTACCGACCCACTGCGAGACCAGGTCGATGACCGAGCCCATGGTGAACATCCCGTGGGCAATCACCGATGGGAGCTCTACCTCTTTGGCGAAGCGTTCGTTCCAGTGGATGGGGTTGAAGTCCCCGGAGGCACCCGCGTAGCGCACGAGGTCCGCGCGGTTGGCCTGAACGGTGTGGGAACCGATGACCGCTCCCTTTTCAAGGCTTTCGAAGTCGATCATGCTTAGTCCTCAGCTCGTACCAATAGCGATGAAATGGTGGTGGCGACCTTGTCGCCGGCCACGGTGGCAATTTCGGCGCGGGTGGTGATCATGGCGCCGGCGCCCATTTCGCGGACCTGGTCGACATGCAGTTCTGCCACCAGTTCGTCTCCGGCCACAATCGGACGGTGGTGGGTGAAGCGCTGGTCAGCGTGCACCACGCGGGAGAAGTCGATGCCGGAGGCCGGGTCGGCGATCAGCTGCGCATCGGCGCGCTGGGCGATGATGATGGCGAAGGTCGGCGGAGCGACAACATCTGAGTAGCCCAGTTCCTGGGCGGCCTGCACATCGAAGTGGGCTGGCGACGTGGCCTTGGTGGCGTGCGCGAATTCGCGGATCTTTTCTCGTCCTACCTGGTAGGACTCGCCGGCGGGGAAGACGCGCCCCACCAGTTCGGGATTGATGCCCATGGATTCTCCTGAACGTTGTTATATCTGAAGATGACGTGCTGCAGCGGGGGTTCTTTGCCGTGGCCCGCCATTTGCCGTGTGGCCTTGGCTGAAACCTATTGTGCGTCGTCGGCCGAGCGCTTGGGGGCGCGTGGAGCGGCCAGTCCGTTCTCGATGCGCCATTGGCGGGCATCCTTGGCGCGGACAACCATGCCGGCGATATGGCAGAGCATGCCCACGAGCATGATGCCGATCGCGGTGTATACCGTAGGCAAGGATGGAATGTTAGCTCCGATGATCGCCAGGATGATGCCGATTCCCATAATGGCCATAGCCGTGAAGACGAGCTTCTTATAGCGCGGTGAGGCCGCTTCCCAAGGAGTGTTGGTCATGGATTCAAGTCTAGTTCAGCCCGCGCTTCAGCACTCAATGGCAATGCTGCATTTCCCCGTGACTCCACCAACAGGACATCTTTGGGGTTCTCAGAAAAGGGCCGACTGTTCTTCCTGGAATTCCCCGCGCTCCTCTGCGAGGTCCACCTGCCGGGTTTTGAGCTCGGCGGCATCAAGCAGGCGCAAGGTCGTGCCTTCTCCGCTGTCGGCCATGATGCTTTGGCCCAGCACCCCGCGGATACGCAGCTTGTGCCGGGATCCCGCCACAGGCGCGGTCCAGGCATGCAGTGTTCGGTCGTTCCAGGCATCAATCACGGGGCGGGCGAAGCCGGGCTGCTCCCACGGCTCGTCCCGCAGCTGGACCCCATAGGTGTCCATACCGCGTTGGGCAGCCAGGAAGTCACGTGCCTGGTTCGCTGCCTGCTGGTTGATGGCGTCAAGCTGCTGGTAGTCCAGATCCCAGCCGACTAGTCCCTTGATCTTGGATTTTTGCCGCACCTGCTGGCTCAAGCCAACATGTTCCGTCACGAGGTCTTCCAGGACTCGGATGGCGGTGCCGTCGTTGGCACGCGCGATATAGCGGGCAATCACCGCACCCTGCTGCGCCAAGCGGGTCCATTGGCTTTGGGTCGAGGTGGTTCCGACTTTGGTGGCGCCGTGGGCGAAGCTGGCAATATACAGGAAATGCGGTTGTTCCAGGTATTTTCGCATACCTTCGGGGGCTTCACCGGTCTTGTGGAAGTGGTGCATGAATTTGGAGTGGTCCAACCGACGACAGCTCTCGCACTGGGTGCCGGTACGCAGGGCCTTGGTTTTGGGGCAGGGAAGGACATTGCGAGAACCATCGCCATTCATGGTGATGTAGCCGAGGCAGAATTTCATCTCCCCGACTTCCACGCTCAGCGAGCGGTTCTGTTCAAGGTACTCGGTCCTCCAGTTCTCCGCGGTACGCAGCCGAAGCATCGGAGCAGGTTCATGTTGCGAAAAGCTGATGCCGTGGCAGAGCTGCCGGGAAACGCTAGCGAGTTCCATCAATACCTTCCTGAAGTTACCCCTCCAACCTTAGGGCACGCCGCAGTGTCGGCTACAGCCCGGCTTGCTCCAGCATGTGGTGGCGTCCTGCTGGCAGGATCAGCGGTTTGAGCGTGCTCGGGTCGGCAATTACCTGGCAATGCAGCCCGAACACTTCATGGACTACCTGGGCCGTGAGGATTTCTTCAGGCTTGCCCTGGGCGCGGATCGATCCGTCACGCAAGGCGATGAGGTGATCCGAGTAGCGGGCCGCCAGGTTCAAGTCGTGCAGCACCATCACCACGGTCGTCCCGCGTTGCCGGTTCAAGTCGGTGAGCAGATCCAGCACATCCAGCTGGTGGCTGACATCCAGGAAGGTGGTGGGCTCATCAAGCAGGAGGGTCTCGGTGCCCTGGGCCAAGGCCATGGCGATCCAGACCCGCTGGCGCTGGCCCCCGGAGAGCTCGTCCACCGGGCGGTCGGCTAATTCCACGGTGCTGGTGACTTCGAGGGCTTCGGCCACCGCGGCGTCGTCGTCCTTGCTCCAACGGGCGAAAATCCCCTGATGAGGTTGGCGGCCACGGCCCACGAGGTCCGCCACGGTGATGCCTTCCGGTGCGATGGGGTTTTGCGGCAGCAGGCCGAGCATCTTGGCCAGGGCCTTGGGCTGCATCCGGTGGATGTCTTTGCCGTCTAGAAGCACCTGCCCGGCTTTGGGGCGCAACAGCCTGGACATGGAGCGCAAGAGGGTGGATTTGCCGCAGGCGTTGGGCCCGACAATGCAGCTGATCTCGCCGGACGGGATAGCCAGTTCCAGGCCGTCGATGATGGTGCGTTCGCCGTATCCGACCTGCAGGTCTTGGACAGCCAGTTCACGAGGTGGCATTAGAGGGAGCCTCCAGCACGATTGGTTCGGGTGATGAGGTAGACCAGATACGGGGCACCGAGCACGCCGGTGATCACGCCCACCGGGAATCTGGTTCCCAAGAGGTATTGGCCGGCAAAATCCGCCACCAGCACGAGCAGCGCACCGATCAGAGCCGCCGGTATAAGCCTTGATCCGCGGGCCCCGACCAGCCGGTTGGCGATGGGGCCGGAGAGGAATGCCACGAACGCGATGGGGCCGGTGGCTGCGGTGGCGAAAGAGATCAGTCCGACGGCCGCCATGATCACCATGATCCGGGTGCGCTCTACCCTCGTGCCCAGGGCCGCCGCGGTGTCGTCGCCCATCTGAAGACTGTCCAGGTATCTTGTCTGGCTCAACAGCAACGGTCCGAGGATGCCCAGGGCGATCAGCGCGGGCAGGGTGTCAGCCCAGGTGCTGCCGTTCAGGCTCCCGGTAAGCCAGCGAGTGGCTTCTTGCAGGTCCCATTGCCCAGCCTGGGTCAGCACCCAGCTAATCAGCGATTCCAGCATCGCAGCTACGCCGATGCCAACCAGGATCAACCGCGTACCGGCGGCCCCGCCCTTGTAGGAGAGCAGGTAGATCAGCGTTGCAATGACCAGCCCTGCCACGATGGCGAAAACGGAGACCACTGTGCCCGAGAGCGACAGGATGACAATCGCGAAGGCCGCCGCGGCGGAGGCGCCGGTACTGATGCCGATGACGTCGGGGCTGGCCAATGGATTGCGCAGCAAGGTCTGGAAGCTCACCCCGGCCAAGCCGAAGCTCAAGCCGGCCACCAGGGCCATGGCGGTACGCGGCAGCCGCAGGGTGCCGACGGTGAAACTCGCACCCGGGACCTTGTGGCCAAGGATCACTTGCCATACCTGGGCTGGTGAATAATTGGTCTGCCCCAGGCACAGGCTGGCTATGACCATGGCCAGCACCATCAAGCCGAGAATGGCAATGATAATCCTCCGTTCCCTGGTGCGTTGTCCGCGGGCATTGCGCAACTGGTTGATCAGGGTTGCGCGTTCGCCAGTGCTCGTGGTCAGCGCATGGGCCGTGGTCTGTGTTCCGGCTTGTGTGATAGATGTGTTCACAGTTCTCGTACCTTTGAACGGCGCACCATGAGAATGAAGACTGGCGCGCCAATCAGGGCGGTCAGGATGCCAACGTCGAGTTCTCCGGGCCGGGCGACGATGCGTCCGAGGATATCGGAGAACACCAGCAAGCCAGCTCCTGCCAGCGCGGAGAAGGGCAGGAGCCACCGCTGGTCAACGCCCAACAGCAGGCGGCACATATGCGGGACCACCAGTCCGACAAAACCGATCGGGCCCGCCATGGCAGTAGCGGCACCGCAGAGAATGACCGCCGACAGTGCCGAGACGGCGCGGACCAGCATGACTTTTTCCCCGAGCCCGGCCGCGAGTTCATCGCCCAGGGCCAGGGAGTTCAGCGAATTGGCGCTGCCCATCGCAATGAGAAGTCCCACGGCCAAGAAGGGCAGCATGGGGGCTACGTTGGCGAAGGTCGCCCCGCCAACCCCGCCAATTTGCCACGAGCGGATGATGTCGGCCAGATCCGCTCGGGGCAGCGAGATCGCGGTGACAAATGATGTCAGCGCCGCCGAAGTAGCCGCGCCAGCCAACGCCAGTTTCAAAGGGGTCGCTCCCCCGCGTCCCATGGAGCCGACCACGTAGACGAAAACTGCGGCAACGGCCCCGCCGAGGATCGCGGCCCAGATGTAGCCATGGGCGGTGGTGATGCCGAACCAGGTGATGCCCATGACCACGGCGAGGGATGCACCCATGTTGACGCCGAGGATGCTGGGGTCCGCTAGCGGGTTCCTGGTCACCGCTTGCATGATCGCCCCGGAGAGCCCCAGGGCCGCGCCGATGACCAGCGCGAGGACAGTGCGGGGCACGCGTTTGACAACTGCCGCTTGGGATACGTTGTCGCTGTGGCCTTGCAGCCCTTCCCATATGTCTGCCGGCGAGACGTTTCTGGCTCCGATGGCCACGGATCCGAGGGCCAGCGCAAGCAGGATGAGAATCGCCATGACCAGCCAGAACAGACGCCTTTGGCGAGGCTGACGAATTAGTTCGCCGGCCTCGCCGCGACGGGTCGCTACTTCATTCATAGTGAGGGGTTTCCCCGACCTTCAGCTTTCGGTGTGCAGACAGCGGTGATCAGGCTGTTATTTGCCGGCCTTTGCTGCCGCTTCATCAAGCAGGTCCAGGTAGTCATCGAGCACCCAGGAAATCGCCAATGGAGTGGGATTGGCTGCGGTTCCCAGTGGTCCGCTGCCGTCCAGGGCGACGATTGCATCGTTTTTGACTGCCGGCATCTGGGAGAGCAGAGGATCTGCTTCGAGCGTGTCGATGAGGGAGTCATCACCGTAGGTGACAATGACGTCGACGTCCGAAAGCTCATCAACATTCTCTGCGGAAATTTCTCCGGAGAATTTAACTTCACCGCTGGATGCTTGGGCGACAGCCTTCGGTGTGGTCATGCCAAGATCATCGAAGAACGCGGTACGGGTGTCGTGGGTGGTGTAGAAGTTGACCGTGGACAGATCCGATGGGTCAACGTGAGTCACGAACATCACCGATTTTCCGGCGATGTTCGGGTGCTCATCGAGGCCTTCAGCAATCTCCTTTTCGATGCTTTCGATCATTTCCTTGCCTTCGGCTTCTTGGCCCATGGCTCGGGAACTGAGTTCGATGTTCTCGCGCCAGCTGGTGGACCAGGCGGCTTCGGGATAGGCCACGACTGGAGCGATTTGGCTCAGAATCTCGTAGTCTTCCGCGGTAAGACCCGAGTACCCGGCCAGGATCAGGTCAGGATTCGAGTCAGCGACAGCTTCGAAGTCCACGCCGTCGGTTTCGTCAAAGAGCACGGGAGCCTCTCCGCCGAGTTCAGTGAGTTTCTCTTCGACCCAAGGCAGGATGCCGTCGCCATCGTCGTCGCCGAAGTTTGCGGCGGCCATGCCTACCGGGACGACGCCGAGGGCCAGCGGAACTTCCTGGTTGGACCAGTTCACGGTGGCAATCCGCTCAGGTTTTTTCTCGATTTCCGCGGTACCCAGCGCATGTTTGATGCTCTGGGGGAAGCTCTGTTGATCTTCAGACGCGGCAGCTGTCTGTTCTTCGGAGCCGGTCGCGGCTGATGAGCAACCGGTCAATGCCAGTGCTGCGGCTGAGATGAGAGCAAGAGGTTTCCAGAAGGTGCGGCGTAATGCGGGCATGGGTGATTCTCCACGAGGTGTCAGCGAGTGTGCCCAACTTTCAGGTGCTGATGACAACAAGGACAACGTCAAGTAATACGAATGAGTCCCGTTTAGCAATCCACTTAGGTGAGCCTTTCCTCCCTATCATATGGATCGCGTCAAAAGTTCGCAATCACGCGAAATTGACAATATTCGCGCGAAACTGACACGCCTACTTGGTGTCGCGGAAAGATGAAAGCGTGAACCCGGTGTTCCGGCGAAACGCCGCTCCCAACGAACTCTGCGAGCTGAACCCCAAAAGTTGGGCGATATCTTGAAGATCTTCCCCGCCTGCCACCATCTCCATGGCTTGCTGGGCATGCAATGAACCCGCCCATCTCGAGTATCCGATACCGGTTTCCGCCTGGAACGCCCGGGAGATGGTTCGTCCACTCACCCCCAACCGGTCGGCCCATTGCTGAAGACTGGGCGCAGGCTTCGGCTGGCCGATCATCTCTGCGACTATCGGCTGCAGTAATTCGGACTGCGGCACGTGAATAGCCAGGCACCCCGGCGCGGGTTGAAGGTTATCCATCGCCGCGGCTTCCGTGATGGCACGCGACTTTGGCGTCAGCCCAGGATCCGCCAGGCGTTCCAAGAGCAGACGCAATAGCGGGGCAATGACTACGGGAACAGGCTCTTCGGCAATCGAATCAACGCTGGTGATTCCGAAATGGCTCATATTGCACACGCTGTCCGCTCGGGCAGCCCCCTCGTGCAAAACACCTGCAGGCATCCAGACTCCTAGCACCGGGGTGATGGTCCACGTCTTCGGGCCAACGCTGACCGACGAGACTCCCTGCTGGTTCCAGAGCAGCTCATGCGTCGGATGGGAATGTGATGGCCAGCAGGTGTCCACCTGAACGCGCTCCTGAAAAAATCCGATGACAAATGGAACGTCAATCGCGCCGGCTGCATAGGTCGGCAGCATCCGCTCTTCAATCATGTCCCGCACTCCTTTTCGCAAATCACCACGTCCACCCGATAGATTCACGACTTCTTCTAGCTTAATTCTTAGACGGATGACCTACGCTAAAACTATAGAGCGTTCATGTCTGTTGACTTCGCCCCAACCTGTAGAGGTGATTTAGGATTTCCACTCCATATCCAGAGGAAAATAGCGGCGTCATCCCGCTGCCTTCTACGGCAAATCTAAGCTCTGGCGAACTACAAGAAATGTCTCAAGCATTCCGGCTTCAGTTCCAGCGTTTCATGATGGAATACCAATTTGCCGTCGACGAGGTACTCACCAAGGTTTCCATTCTTCGTGAAGAGTTCCTCTACCTGCACAAGTACAACCCCATTGAGCACATCACCTCCAGGGTGAAAACGCCTGAGAGCATCATGCGCAAAGTGAGCCAGAGGAATATCCATCCCTCGCTCACGGCAATCCGCGAAAACATCAGCGACATTGCCGGCGTCCGCATCACTTGCAGCTTCGTGAAAGACATCTACAAGGTACTCAATACCTTGACGGCGCAAAATGACATCCGCGTCATCCAGATCAAGGACTATATAAAGAACCCCAAGCCCAGCGGATACAAGAGCGTGCACGCCATCGTTGAAATCCCCGTCTTCCTCTCCGACGGGCCGATCGATGTCGTCGTCGAGCTGCAGATCAGAACGATCGCCCAGGATTTCTGGGCCAGCCTGGAGCACAAGATTTTCTACAAATACGATGGTGAAGTACCAGCGCATTTGGCTACAGAACTCGCCGACGCCGCGGCCGTGGCCACGAAGCTTGATATGCAGATGCAGCGGCTGCACACAGAAGTTCATGGCCATGATGCCAACAGCGAGAAACCCGAGGGCCAAGAAGTGGATTCTGACGTAATCCAAGGTCTGTTGATGCTCGCCAAGGAAGCCTCGACAAGCAAGGAACAGGGCGAGAAAGAGTAGCTGCACCCTGAACGATGAAATGCCTCCGGCTGCAAATTTGATGCGCTCGGAGGCATTTCAATTTTCAGAAGTTCCGGGGACGAGAAAGCCCCGGAATCCAACAGGATTCCGGGGCTAAATCTGTAGCGGCGCCGGGACTCGATCCCGGGACCTCACGATTATGAGTCGTGCGCTCTAACCAGCTGAGCTACGCCGCCACAAGTGAGAAGCAATCCAGTAGAAGCCAAGAAGGCTTCTCACTCAGAGCCCCCTGCCGGAATCGATCCGGCGACCTCGTTCTTACCAAGAACGCGCTCTACCACTGAGCTAAGGGGGCAACGAGTAAATACTCTACACGGATTCTCGTGCAAACAAAAATCGAGATCTTGCTGTCCAACGACGGCTTGAATCGCGAATAATTACTAGTCAGAACGAGCTTTACCAAACCCTCTGGTTCAGGCGGGACGATCCTTGGCACAAAAGTGCTTGGGTGACGATGCTCACTGAGCGGAATTTGGTGGCCAATCCCAGATAACAGCCAGCCGGATACGCCGTTCATTCCTCCAGCGAATCCATACCTGAAACCTCGCGTTCCCAAGCCAGGTAGTGTCGACCAATGGAGCCGCGCGATAAATCCAATGCGCCTGGCCAATAAATCTCTTGTCGCCGTATTCCATCGTTGGCTGATCGGAAATCGAGAGCCTTTCGTCGCGATTATTCCGACCATCATGAACATCCGGATGGCGCTTGGCATATAGCCTTCATTCATGACTTGAGTAGGACTCTTGTGACCTCAACTACAAATGCGTTCAGGATTTTGCAAACACCAAAAACCTGTGTAGAGTATTTACTCGTTGCCCCCTTAGCTCAGTGGTAGAGCGCGTTCTTGGTAAGAACGAGGTCGCCGGATCGATTCCGGCAGGGGGCTCGAAATAAGAGAGACAATCTGGATCCAGATTGTCTCTCTTTTCGTTCTCCGCGAACTTTATTTCTGGCTCGAAACGGGCCAATTTTTCTTCGTTCTTTTACCGGTTCCCTTCATCGCGTTGCAGTCACGATGTGGACTCTGGTTGCCTCCACCAGAAATTTTCGTGCTAGTGTCATCTGCGACCACACGGGAGCCCCATGGCAGGGGCTGAGATCGGACTGCAGCTGTCCGCGACCGTTGAACCTGTCCGGGTAATGCCGGCGAAGGAAGTGAGTTTCTCAATGGAACAATTTGAACAGCATTCCGCCCACTCTCTCGCGTTTCGCGAAGCCGATGGGATTTCAGTTCCGGTTACGCAGATCAAGCTTGCGGACTCCCCCAATGGCCAGCCCAACGAGCCAGTGGTTGTGTATCGCACCAGCGGGCCGGGAAGCGAACCAACGCAAGGACTGACACCGTTTCGGGAATCCTGGATTCTTGAGCGTGGAGACGTGCAGAGATATGCGGGGCGCGCACGGAACCTGCATGACGATGGCCGTTCAGCGGTCCGACGGGGCACCGCAAGCGAAGAGTGGGCAGGACGCTCCGCTCCCCCGCTCAAGGCCGCTGACGGGGCAACGGTGACGCAAATGCACTACGCTCGCGCCGGGATCATCACCCCGGAAATGCGTTACGTTGCCCTGCGCGAGGACTGCGATATCGAACTGGTGCGCAGCGAACTTGCCGCCGGACGAGCGATCATCCCCTCGAATATCAACCATCCTGAATCCGAACCGATGATCATCGGCAAAGCATTCTTGGTGAAGATCAACGCGAATATCGGCAATTCCGCCGTGACCAGCTCCATTGCAGAAGAAGTCTCCAAATTGCAGTGGGCCACCAAATGGGGCGCAGACACTGTGATGGACCTATCGACCGGCGATGACATCCACACCACCCGTGAATGGATCATTCGAAATTCGCCGGTCCCCATCGGCACCGTGCCGATCTACCAGGCACTGGAAAAGGTCAATGGGGAAGCGAACGCCCTGACCTGGGAGATATTCCGCGACACCGTTATTGAGCAATGCGAGCAGGGCGTGGACTATATGACCATCCATGCCGGCGTGCTCTTGCGCTATGTCCCGCTGTCGGCGAACCGCGTCACCGGGATCGTTTCGCGCGGCGGGTCCATCATGGCAGGGTGGTGCCTGGCCCATCATGAAGAGAACTTCCTCTACACCCACTTTGACGAGCTCTGCGAGATCTTCGCCCAGTATGATGTCGCCTTCTCCTTGGGTGACGGGCTGCGTCCGGGCTCCATCGCCGATGCAAATGACGCCGCCCAGTTCGCTGAACTGGATACGCTGGCCGAATTGACCCAGCGCGCGTGGGAGTACGACGTGCAGGTCATGGTGGAAGGGCCGGGACATATTCCATTCCATATGGTCCGCGAGAATGTGGAACGCCAACAGGAACTGTGCGACGGCGCGCCCTTCTATACGCTCGGTCCGCTGGTCACCGATGTCGCACCCGGCTACGATCACATCACCAGCGCTATCGGTGCCACCGAAATCGCCCGCTATGGCACCGCCATGCTCTGCTATGTCACCCCCAAGGAACATCTGGGACTGCCTAATCGCGATGACGTGAAAACCGGTGTGATCACGTATAAGATCGCCGCCCACGCCGCAGATCTGGCCAAGGGGCATCCCGGGGCCACCGCACGAGATGATGCATTGAGCAAGGCGCGCTTCGAGTTCCGCTGGAATGACCAGTTCGCGTTGAGCCTGGATCCGGTGACCGCGCAGGAATTCCATGATGAAACCCTGCCCGCGGAACCCGCCAAGACGGCCCACTTCTGCTCGATGTGCGGCCCGAAGTTCTGTTCCATGCGGATATCGCAGGACATCCGTGATGAGTTCGGCTCTGCTCAGGAACAGGCTGCCGTGGCGGGAATGGCTGCGAAGAGCAAGGAATTCATCGACAGCGGCGGAACGGTGTACCTCGGAGACCAGATCCCGGTAGGCAATACCACCTCGTAGGCCTGGTTCAGACGCGCTTTCCGCGGTTTAAACGGGCAACGCCCCTGGCCAAGCTCTCAAGCTTGATCCAGGGGCGTTTCGCTGTGCAGCTGGTGAGCTGCGGAAGCGCTGGCTTAGTAGTCGCGACGTCCGCCGCTGCGGCCCGAATCGCTGAAGCGATCCTTGCCGCCGCGACCACCGAAGCGCTTCTCGCCGCCACCACGACGGTCGTTGAAGCCACCGCCACGGCCACCGCGGAACCCACCACGGTCCCCGCCGCGTCCGCCACGGAAGCCGCCGCGGTCGCCTTCGTCGTCACGACGTGGCTTGCGGCCGGAGTCCAGCTCCATGCTGATCAGCTCGCCGCCAATGCGGGTCTTGGACAGTGCGCGCCACTGATCCTTGCTCAGCTCCGCTGGCAACTCAACCAAAGTGTGGTCCGAACGAATTTCAATGCCGCCGATTTCCGAGGAGTTGAAGCCGCCTTCGTTGGCCAAAGCACCGACGATCGAGCCTGGCTGCACACGGTTGCGTCGGCCGATGGCCAGACGGTACATGGCGTTGCCTTCGGCAGCGGTCTTGCGGGCACGTGGGCCGCGATCGCCACGGTCGCCGCGCTCTGGGCGATCGCGATCCATGCGGGCCTTCTTCGAAGGAGGAATCACTGGTTCGGTCATCAGCAATGGACGGCCACCCTGAGCCATCAGAGCCAACGCAGCCGCGATTTCGAGCTGATCCAGGTCTTCGTGATCAGCGGCGAACTTCTCGACGATTTCACGGAAGGTGGTCAGGTCCTGGCCGCTGATGGTCTGATCAATGCGATCAGTGAACTTCTGGATACGGCGGTTGTTCACCGAATCCAGCGAAGGCAGCTGCATCTGGGTCACCGGCTGGCGGGTAGCCTTCTCGATGGCACGCAGCAGGTACTTTTCGCGTGGGGTCATGAACAGGATCGCGTCGCCAGAGCGGCCTGCACGACCGGTACGGCCGATGCGGTGCACGTAGGACTCGGTGTCATGCGGGATGTCGAAGTTGATGACGTGGCTGATGCGTTCCACGTCCAGGCCACGAGCTGCCACGTCGGTGGCGACCAAGATGTCGATCTTGCCCGAACGCAGGTTCTCGACGGTGCGTTCACGCTGCTGCTGCGGGATGTCGCCATTGATGGCTGCGGCGGTGAAGCCACGGGCCTTCAGCTTGTCAGCCAAGTCTTCAGTAGCCATCTTGGTGCGTACGAAGGTGATGACACCGTCGAATTCCTCGGATTCGAGGATGCGGGTCATGGCGTCCAGCTTGTGGGCACCCATAACCTGCAGGTAGCGCTGGGTGATGTTGGTGCCGGTGGACTGCTTGGACTTGACAGCAACTTCCTGCGGGTCGCGCAGGTATTCCGAAGCGATGCGGCGGATGGTGCGTGGCATGGTGGCCGAGAACAGGGCAACCTGCTTCTCTTCCGGGGTGGCTTCCAAGATCTTGTCGACCTCTTCGGCGAAGCCCATGCGCAGCATTTCGTCGGCCTCGTCGAGAACCACGTACTGCAGGTTGGACAGGTCCAAAGAACCCTTGTTGATGTGGTCGATTACGCGACCTGGAGTACCAACAACAACCTGAGCACCGCGGCGCAGTCCGTTGAGCTGCGGGCCGTATGGGGAGCCGCCGTACACTGGCAAGACGGTGAAGTCAGGAAGGTACTTGGCGTAGGAAGTGAAAGCTTCAGCTACCTGGAGGGCCAGCTCGCGGGTTGGCGCCAGAACCAGGATCTGTGGGGTGCGGGCTGGACCATTGGTATCAGCCAGCTCTGCCATGCGGGACAGGGCAGGAAGCGCGAAGGCGGCGGTCTTACCGGTACCGGTCTGGGCCAGGCCGACAACGTCGCGGCCTTCGAGAAGCATTGGAATGGTGGCGGCCTGAATTGGCGATGGCTTTTCATAGCCCAGGTCAGCCAGTGCTGCAAGCACGCGGGCATCCAGACCAAGTTCGGAGAAAACAACCGTTGGCTCTTCTGGGGTCTGGTTGTCGTCGGTGTTTACGGGCATGTCAGAAGACACGAAGAATTACCTCATTCGTTGGGGATGGGCCTTGGCCGTCCCCAAAGAAACGACGTATAGGCTGCACAGTCAGATACAAGTCACGCTCACCAAGCGCTCCCCTATGACATAAAGACCCGCACACACTTTGCGGAAAATACAACACGAGAAGGCTCCGGCCTCAAAAATTGGGCTGGATGCGAAGGAAAAACCTGATGTTCGCGAACACTTAACACTAACGTGTAACCCCTCTGATTGTCAGTGCTCAATCCGTGTGAGATCGGGCACCGCGACAAAGCACGTAGTGTTATAGGTGTGAAAAAACCACTCTTGCCGCGACGCCCAGACGAGCCCGTCCCCGGGAGCCTGCAGATTGCCCAGTTCCTTTGGCTCCTCGCCGGAGTGCTGTTTCTCGGCTTTGGAGGGTTCCTGATTTATGAGCACAGGGACGATGCTTCGCTGAACTTCGGAGCCATTGCCTTGGCCTTGTTTTTTGCCGCCGCTGGCTGCGCTTGCGGGGTGCTCGGCTACCGGCTGTTCATGGGCCAGCGCTCGGCACGCACCAATCTGACCTGGCTGGGCGTGATCACCGCCTTGCCGTTGCTGATGCGTTTCGGACGCTATTCCCTGCTGGCGGCGATTGTCATGTTCTGTGTGGCCCTGATGTGGATCCCCAGCAGCAACCGCTACTTCAATATCGTTTCGCCCAAGCCGGCCAAGAGACAGCGCTAGCTCGGCACGAGAATGTGAAAGCCCAAGAAGGATGCGCGGAGCAATTCAGTGATGAACTGCTCCGCGCATCCTTTTGTGCTGCTTAGAGGTTGGTGAAGGCCTTGTCGAGGTCCTCGATCAGATCCACCGGATCTTCGATGCCCACCGAAAGGCGTAGCAGGTTCACCGGCACGGCTAGCTCGGTGCCCTTCACCGAAGCGTGGGTCATTTCCGATGGGTAGTTCATCAATGACTCAATGCCGCCCAAGGACTCAGCCAAGGTGAACAGCTTGGTGCTTTCGGCAATCTTGCGGGCTGCGGATTCCCCGCCCTTGAACTGGACCGAAACCATGCCGCCGAAGCCGCTCATCTGCTTCCTGGCAATTTCGTGGCCTGGGTGGTCTTCGAAGCCCGGGTACAGCACGCGTTCGACCTCGCTGCGCTCGCGCAGCCACTGGGCTACCTGGGCCGCGTTCTCCGAGTGGGCACGCATGCGCACGCCCAGTGTCTTCAGGCCACGGGTGGTCAAGAAGGCATCCATCGGGCCGGACACTGCGCCAACGGCAAACTGGATGAAGCCGATCTTTTCCGCCAAGGCAGCGTCCTTGACGATCACGGCGCCGCCGACCACGTCGGAGTGCCCGCCGATGTACTTGGTGGTGGAATGCACCACGATGTCAGCGCCCAAAGTCAGCGGTTGCTGCAGGAATGGACTGGCGAAGGTGTTGTCCACGACCAGCAAGGCGCCAGCTGCGTGGGCGATGTCGGCGACCTTGGCAATATCGGTGATGGTCATCATCGGGTTGGACGGGGTTTCCACCCACACCAGCTTGGCCTTGTTCTTCTCGATGGCTGCAGCCAATGCGGCTTCATCAGCCATGTTCACCGGCGTATTACCGATGCCCCAGTCGCCCAGGACGCGGTCGATCAAGCGGAAGGTTCCACCGTAGGCGTCGTTTCCGAGCACAATGTGATCCCCTGGGCGAAGGATGGCGCGGATCAGGGAGTCCTCGGCGGCAAGTCCCGAACCGAAGGAGAAGGCGTGGGTGCCGAATTCTGCTCCGGCCAGCTGTGCCTGCAAGGCATCGCGGGTCGGGTTGCCGCCTCGGCCGTATTCATAGCCGCTGCGCAGGTTGCCGATGCCGTCCTGCGCGTAAGTCGAGGAGAAGTGCAATGGCGGCACGACGGCGCCGGTGCGTGGCTCGAATTCCTG
The DNA here is from genome assembly GCF_025854375.1 of Glutamicibacter sp. JL.03c. NCBI lineage: Bacteria > Bacillati > Actinomycetota > Actinomycetes > Micrococcales > Micrococcaceae > Glutamicibacter > Glutamicibacter sp. JL.03c. The sequence continues at coordinate 2,475,969 of NZ_CP107575.1, forward strand.
TCCAGCATGGACGAAGCGAGTGTTGGAGCCTTGGGTATTTTCGGTCATCGATATCAGTCCTTTCGAGAAGTCTCTAGCGAGTCGAGTAAGCCAGCAGGTCTGCTGCGGTGGCAGCGGCGATCACTTCGCCAGCTTTGGTGATCAGCACGGCCGGATGGGACTTGAGCAGTTCCTGGGCGTTATCCAAGGTGTCGGCCACGCCGATCAGCGGCATGGGCAGGCTTCCCAGTTCCTTGATGGTGCTCGTTGACTCCGCGCCGGAGAGCAGGGCATCGGTCAATGTGCTGGCGCCGATGACGCCTCGCACCTCGCCGATGCGAGCTGGAAGAGCCGCTGCCGAAACGACCAGCGCGTCGGCCCCTTGTTCACGCAGTGCCTTGGCTGCCTCGAGCAACGAGGCGTCTTCGCTAATCGTCCCGGATCCCTGCTTGGACAGCGCGGAGCCGATGAAGTCCAGTGCGGAGTATTCGTCGGTGGTGAAGCCCTGCTGCATCATCCAGTTGTCGTTGAAGATCTTGGCAAGATAGCCGCGTCCGCCATCGGGTGCGATCACCACGACAACGTCATCTTCACCCAGGTTGCGGGCGGCACGCAGCGCAGCCACGACGGCCATGCCAGAGGACCCGCCCAAGAGCAGTCCCTCCTCGTTGGCCAGTCTACGGGTCATCGCAAAAGCCTCGGCGTCAGTGACAGCTTCGACCTCATCGGGCACCGATGGGTCGTAGTTGCCCGGCCACATGTCTTCGCCAACGCCCTCGACAAAGTAAGGGCGACCGGTGCCGCCGGAGTAAACCGAGCCATCCGGGTCGGCGGCGATGATCTTGACCGGCCCCGAATCGCGGTCAGCGGAAATCTGCTTGAGGTAGCGCCCTGTGCCGGTGATAGTGCCGCCGGTCCCGGCGCTGATCACCGCATGGGTGACCTTGCCATCGGTGTCGTTCCATATTTCCGGACCAGTGGTTTCGAAGTGGCTGTCCGGTGCCCCTGGGTTGGAGAATTGGTCCGGCTTGTAAGCGCCTTCAATTTCGGTGACCAGGCGGTCGGAGACTCCGTAGTAGGACTCTGGCGAGTCCGGCGCGACAGCGGTAGGGGTCACGACGACTTTGGCACCGTAGGCGCGCAGCACGTCGCGTTTTTCCTCGCCGACCTTATCCGGGGTAACGAAGATCGTCTTGTATCCCTTGAGTTGACCGACCATGGCCAAGCCGACACCGGTGTTGCCACTGGTTGGCTCCACGATGGTTCCGCCTGGCTTGAGCTGGCCTCGCTCTTCGGCGCGCTCAACCATCTTCAACGCAATACGATCCTTGATGGAACCGCCTGGGTTCAAGTATTCGAGTTTGACCAGTACCGTGGCTTTGATGCCGTCGGTCACGTGGTTGAGCTTCACCAGCGGGGTATTACCGATCAGATCTAAAACTGTGGACGCATACTTCATGTCAAGAACTTTACCGGCGCTCGTCATACATGTCGTTCCGGAACGTAGCGAAACGTCATGCAGTGGACGTGGTCTTTTCATCAGTGCTAGAGACTCGCTGTTGCCTTCCTATCTGTCGCAGACTATATGATGCGAAATATGCAGAAATCTTGGAGCGCAGGTTTCTCCCCCGGATCGCCCGTGTCGCTGGTCAAGTCGTTGGGAATCCTGCGTCGCGGCCTAGGCGACCCGACCATCAAGCTTTCGGAAACCGAGGCTTGGCTAGCTTTTGCCACGCCCGAGGGTCCGGCGACCTTGCACATTTCCATGCCGCAGCGCCATGGACCGGCTGACTTCCAAGCGTGGGGCTCCGGTGGATCATGGGCGATAGAACGCGCGCCGCTGCTTTTGGGTGCCGAAGACGACTGGAGCGATTTTGATGAGCAGGTTTGCTCAGGCGCGTTCCCGGAAATTGTCGTTCGCACCCGCGCCGAGCATCCGGATCTCGTGCTGCCTAAAACCGGCAGGATCTTTGAACATGCCATCGGTGCGATTTTGGAGCAACGGGTCACTGGCATTGAAGCGAACTATGCATGGCGTTGGCTGATCAGGAATCTGGGTCATCCGGCTCCTGGGCCGGTCCCTGATGGATTGAGAATATTTCCCTCGGCGCAGGAACTTGCTCAAGTGCAGCGTTGGGATTGGCAGACGGCCCGCGTTGAAGGCAAGCGGGCGGAGACCATCAGAAAATTCGTCCAGGTATCCGGGGCCCTGGACTGGTGGGCCGATAAGCCGCTCAACGAGCCAAGGCCGACGGCAAAAGCTCCGGGAACCCTTGAAGCGGCCATGGGTTCTGTTCCTGGGATCGGTCCATGGACCATTGCCGAAACATTGCAGCGCTCGCATGGCTCTGCCGACCACATATCGGTGGGTGACTTCCATTTGGCTGATTTTGTTGGCCAGGTGCTCACCGGGCGCCGGATGACCGATCAGCAGATGCTGGCGCTCATGGCGCCCTACGCCCCGCATCGGCAGCGGGTCGTCCGGTTGCTGGGACTTTCTGGACAGAAAAAACAAAGCTTCGGGCCCCGCTACGCTCCGCTGGATCACCGGCAGAGGTAGGGCCCGAAGCCCACAAGCTTTCTTAGGAGTTGGCCTGGGCGGCTTCCTCGGCGATCTGCTTGTGTACTTCACCCATATCAATACCCTTGACCGCGGTGACCAAGTCTTCGAGCTGCGGCTGGTTCAAGGCACCGGCCTGCGAGAAGACGAGAACTTGTTCGCGGAACGCCATGATGGTAGGAATCGAGGTCACGTTGGCTGCACGCGCCAGGCCCTGCTCGGCTTCGGTATCCACCTTGGCAAAAACAACATCGGTGAACTTGTCCGAAGTCTGATCATAAACCGGAGCAAACTGCTTGCACGGTCCACACCAATCAGCCCAGAAGTCCACGAGGACGATGTCGTTGTCTTCAATCAACTTCGCGAAGTCGTCTTCGCTCACATTTCGAGTTGCCATGCCTATACGGTAGCCGAATTTCAGATGAAATACGTAGAAAGGTGATCTTCATTGAGAGCGGGAATAGATCCGGATCACAATGAATCCTTGTCCGGAATGCAAAAAACTCCCGGATCAAGGATCCGGGAGTTGTTTGTGGCAGATACTGGATTCGAACCAGTGAAGGCATAGCCAGCTGATTTACAGTCAGCCCCCTTTGGCCACTCGGGTAATCTGCCGAGATTGCTCTTTCAAGAACATTTGTTCTTGTCGGAACGAGAAATAACTCTACAGGAGATTTTCGACGAAGTGAAATCGAGGGGGCTCTTTTCCCTGTAAGCCTGATCACAGCCCGTTTTCAGGGCGCAAAACCGGTAGGCTATGTAGCGAATCAGACCCGTTACAGCTAGGAGTATTCACATGGCTAGTGATTCCACATTCGACGTCGTCAGCAAGGTTGATAGCCAGGAAGTCGCCAATGCGATGAACCAGGCGCAAAAGGAAATCTCCCAGCGCTACGACTTCAAGGGCGTCGGTGCTGAAGTAGATTTCAGCGGCGAGAAGATACTGATGAAAGCTAACTCCGAAGAGCGCGTCAATGCGGTCCTCGACGTTTTCCAGACCAAGTTGATCAAGCGCGGCATCTCGCTGAAGTCCTTGGATGCCGGCGAGCCTTTCGCTTCGGGCAAGGAATACCGCATCGAAGCAAGCATCAAGGAAGGCATCGCTCAGGATGTCGCCAAGAAGATCAACAAATTGATTCGCGATGAGGCCCCTAAGGGCGTCAAGTCGACTATCCAGGGCGACGAGCTGCGCGTTTCCTCCAAGTCCCGCGACGACCTGCAGGCCACCATGGCCTTGCTGCGTGACTTCGAAGAAGCAGACCTGCAGTTCGTGAACTTCCGCTAGACATGGCATCGGCACCAAACGTGCCGAGAGAATAGTGGAGGCGGCTTCCCTATCGGGGAAGCCGCCTCCACTGCTTATTTAACGTCATGCTATCTCGGCGCAGACGTTGAAGTCCTGTGCCTCTTAGTACTGGCGGCCCCCGGCCATCGCTTCAAGACGGGCTATGCGCTGGTCCATCGGCGGGTGCGTGGAGAACATCTGCTTCAGTCGCGAACCGAAAGGGTTGGCGATCATCAAGTGCGAGCTGTTGACCAGCTTCTGGTCGCTGGAGGCCAGCGGCGCCTGGGAGATCCCGGATTCGAGCTTGCGCAGCGCGCTGGCCAAGGCCAACGGATCGTTGGTCAGCTTGGCGCCATCTTCGTCGGCATCGTATTCGCGGGTGCGGCTCACGGCCATCTGGATAATGGAGGCGGCCAGCGGAGCCAGCAAGGACAGGGCGATCAAAGCGATCGGATTGACGTTGCGGTTCTCATTGCTGCCACCGCCACCGAAGAACATCAGGAACTGGGCGATAGAGGTGATCACTCCCGCGATGGCCGCAGCCACCGAAGAGGTGAGGATGTCGCGGTTATAAACATGCATCAGCTCATGGCCCAGCACTCCGCGCAATTCGCGCTCGTTGAGCAGCTGCAAGATGCCCTCCGTGCAGCACACGGCCGCGTTCTGCGGGTTGCGTCCGGTAGCAAAGGCATTGGGCGATGAAGTAGGCGAAATGTAGAGCCGCGGCATCGGCTGCTGGGCGTTCATCGACAATTCGCGCACAATGCGGTACATCATCGGGTTCTCGGCTTCGCTCACCGGGTAGGCATGCATGGAACGCAGCGCAAGCTTGTCGCTGTTCCAGTAGCCGTACGCCGTGGTGCCCAGGCCGATCAGCGCGAAAACCCAGATGAACATCGAGCTGCCGGTCCCGGCAGAAATGAGCGAACCGATAGCTAAGAGCAAGGCGAACATTCCGCCAAGCAGCAATGCTGTTTTCAGTCCGTTGTTATGTCCATGCACCTTAACGCACTCCCCTAAATGACAAAGACCAAGATGGTGATTCCTAGTCTAGTCAACGGATGGAAGCCTGTGCTGGTTCCGGCTTTTGAACATCTGCTGAATCGTGCGATGCATGGAACTCGATTGAGCGTGCAGATGACGCTCAGCGGGGAATAAAGCTGGCCCTGCGACGTTGTAGCTTAGTAGTTGAGAAGTGAAATTTTTGCACGTGAGATCCGCCTAATCTGAATCACATTAGCTCGAAAGCGTACATCCTGAATGTCATCAAGCACCACCACACCCGTCCGCTCTGAACACAGCTACGGGCTGATCCAAGGCACTTCGGCCTACCTCATTTGGGGACTGCTCCCCGCGTACTTCCTGTTGCTCCCGCAGATCTCCGCGGTGGAGTTCGTGGCGGTACGTGTTCTGTTCTCACTGATCTTCTGTTTCATCCTGCTGGCCGCGACTTCTCAGATCCGCCAATTCGCTACGATGTTCCGCGACACCAAGACCATGGGGCAGTTGGCTCTCGCGAGTGTCCTGATCGCAGCCAACTGGGTGCTTTACGCTCTCGCGGTGCTCACCGGGCATGTGCTGGAGGCGTCGCTGGGCTACTTTATCAATCCGATCGTCGCGATCTTGCTCGGAGTCATTGTGCTCAAGGAGAAGCTGCGCCCGCTGCAGTGGGCCGCGGTTGGCCTGGCCACCGTCGCGGTGATCGTCCTGACCGTAGGCCTGGGGCGCGTGCCATGGATCTCCCTGGGACTGGCCTTCTCCTTCGGCTTCTACGGCTTGGTCAAGAACAAGGTGGGCACCAAGGGCAGCGCCCTGGGAGCGCTGAGCATCGAAACCCTGTGGCTGACCCCGCTGTCGATCATCTACGTCATCTGGCTTTCCCAGACATCCGGTTCCACCTTGCTGGACAGCAATTGGGCCAGCGTCCTGCTACTGGCCTCCAGCGGCATCATCACCGCGGTCCCGCTGCTGCTCTTCGGTGGCGCGGCCCGCCGCCTTCCACTGAGCACGGTGGGTTCCTTGCAGTTCATCGCTCCCCTGCTCCAGTTCATCCTCGGTGTCCTGGTCTTCGGAGAGCATATGCCCGTTGAGCGCTGGATGGGCTTCATCCTGGTGTGGATCGCGGTCATCTTCGTCCTGATCGATATGCTTCGCGCGCCGAGGGCAGGCCGCCTGCCAGAGCCCAAGAAAATCAACTAGGCACCACCGCCTGTCGGGCCGTTAACGAACTCGGGCTTCGGTTTCCCTCCTGGGAGACCGAAGCCCGAGTTCTTGTGATTGGAACCGAGATACTAGGCGGCCAACTTGCGGATCGCCGATTCCAGAACGTCGAATGCGTCATTGAGCAGTTCGTCGCCGATGACCAGCGGTGGCAGCAGGCGAACAACGTTGCCGTAGGTGCCGCAGGTCAGGATGACAACACCCTGGGCCAGGCACTCGGCTGCGATGGCTTTGGTCAGATCAGCATCTGGCTCCTTGCCGCCAGCCTTGACGAACTCTAGGGCGATCATGGCACCGCGGCCGCGAACTTCACCGATCGATGGGAAGGCGGACTGCAAGGCGGTGAAGCGGGCGAAGAACTTCTCTTCGATCTCGCGGGCACGAGCTGGCAGGTCCTGCTCTTCCATGAACTTGATGGTCTCCAGCGCTGCGGCAACAGCTACGGGGTTGCCACCGTAGGTGCCGCCCAGGCCGCCACCGTGGACCGAGTCCAGCAGGTCGGCGCGGCCGACGATGCCCGACAGCGGCATGCCGCCGGCGATGCCCTTGGCAACGGTGATGATGTCCGGTTCGATCTGCTCGATGTCCGAAGCGAACCATGCGCCGGAACGGGCGAAGCCAGCCTGGACTTCGTCAGCGATGAAGACGATGCCGTTCTCCTTGGCCCATTCGGCAACGCGTGGCAGGAAGCCGGTGGCAGGAACGATGAAGCCGCCCTCGCCCTGGATTGGCTCGATGATGATCGCAGCGATCTGGTCGCCGCCGATCTGCTTCTCCATGGCCAGGATGGCGCGCTCTGCGGCTTCCTTGCCGGAGATGTTCGGGTTCTCTTCGCGGAATGGGTAGCTCATTGGCATGCGGTAGATCTCCGGCGCCAGGGGGCCGAAGCCGCGCTTGTATGGGGCTGCCTTGGCCGTCAGGCCCATGGTCAGGTTGGTGCGGCCGTGGTAGGCGTGGTCGAAGGCGACAACTGCCTGGCGGCCGGTGGCGATGCGGGCTACCTTGATGGCATTCTCGACTGCTTCGGAACCGGAGTTGAAGAAGACAGCGCGCTTCTCGAAGTCACCCGGGGTGATCGAAGCGAGCTTCTCAGCCAGCGCGACGTAGTTTTCGTACGGAGCGACCATGAAGCAGGTGTGGGTGAAGCGCTGGGCCTGCTCTGCCACAGCCTGGGCCACAGCTGGGTTGGAAGCGCCCACGGTGGTCACGGCGATGCCCGAGCCCAGGTCGATCAGCTGGTTGCCGTCGACATCAACGATGATGCCGCCGTCAACGTCTGCCGCGTAGACCGGCAGGCTGGAAGCTACGCCGGCGGCAACTGCCTTGGCGCGGCGTGCGGCGAGTTCTTCCGACTTTGGGCCGGGGAATGGCCCGTTGATCTTGCGCTTCTGTTCAATGCGGTAGCTAACGTCCACCTGCTTGTCCTTTCACTATGGTTTTACGAGCGCGTGGCTCGACGTGTTCTTACAAGAAGAATATTCTCCGTGGCCCTTTGCGACCACCAGAATTGGCACAACCAGCTCCGGGATCAATAGTGCATCTGCACAGAAAAATACCTCCCCGTGCCAAGTGATGCTCGACACGAGGAGGTATTTGCTGCTGGGTCATGGAATTACAGGTTGTTGCTTCCTGCGGTTCCAGCGGTTTCAATCACATCGTCGTCGTCCTTTTCGGGGTGGCGCGAGAGGTTGATCAAAGCCAGGGCCAGGCCGCCCCAGATGGTCAGCATGGAAATAATCATGAAGACAATAGCGATGCCGCTCATGGCTAGTATTCCTTTCCGGCTGTTTCCGAGAGTTCCTCGGCCTCAACGTTTCGCTGATGCTGCTCGAACTCGGGGTCATTGATCTTGGAGTTCTTGCTCCACGGAACCAGGGACAGGACCAGGGCGCCGACGATCAGCAGACCTGCCATGCCCCAGCCAAACACTCCGTTGAACCACAGCGGGTAGCCGGAGTAGGACTCGTTGATCTTGGCTTGAACCTCGTTGATCAGCATGTAGCCCAGGGCCGCTGGACCGATGCCGCCCACCAGGACCTTCCATCCGGTGCTCAGCTTGATGGAGCTGTGGCGGTTCATGTGCTTGGCCAGCTTTGGCAGCATGCCAAGTCCGGCGCCGAAGACGATGACCAAGACCAGGGCGCAGGCGAGAATGCCAAACTGGTTCACGAAAGCGTCCATGGTATCCAGCAGGTACAGGCCCGTGGTGGTCGGGAAGAGCAGCATCGAAATCACGGCCACTGGTAGGACAACAACCAAGGTGGCCGGAGTGCGCTTCCAGCCCAGCTTGTCCTGGAAGGCCGCGACGATCACTTCGAGGATCGAGATCAGCGAGGTCAGGCCTGCGAAGACCAGCGAGCCGAAGAACAGCACGCCGATCAGCGAACCCAGCGGAGCCTGCGAGACGATGGTCGGGAAGGCAATGAATGCCAGGCCGATGCCGCTGGTTGCCACATCGTCAACGCTGGAGCCGGCGTTATGCGCCATGAAGCCCAAGGCTGCGAAAACCCCGATACCGGCGAGCAGTTCGAAGCCAGAGTTGGCGAAAGCCACCACATAGCCCGAACCGGTCAAATCGCTCTTGCGCTTCATGTAGGACGAGTAGGTCACCATGATGCCGAAGGCAACGGACAGCGAGAAGAAGATATGGCCAAAGGCCGCCGCCCAGACTGCGGGGTCCTGCAGCGCTTCGAAGTTCGGGGTGAAGAAGGCGTTCAGGCCGTCGATTGCACCGGGCAGGAAGACCGACTGGACCACGAGGATCACGAACATGACGATCAGCAGCGGCATGAAGATGCCGTTAGCGCGCGAGATGCCCTTGTTCACGCCGGCGACCATGATCACGATGGCGATCAGCCAGACGAACAGCATCGGCGTGAAGATATTTCCGACAAAGTCAAAGGAGATGCCCACGGTATCCGAGACTTGCAGGAAGTCATTCATGAAGAAGCCTTCGGCTCCGTCGGGGTTCTTCTCCCAAGCCTTGGTAATCGAGAACCAGCAGAACATGGCAGCCCACGCGATGATGGCGGCGTAGTAGATGGCGATGATGAAGCAGATCAGTACCTGCCACCAACCGAGCATTTCGGTTTTGCGATTGGCCCGTCGGTAAGCCAGCGGGGCCGAACCGCGATAGCGGTGCCCGATCGAATAGTCGAGGAAGAGCAGTGGAATACCTGCGCAGAGGATAGCTACGAGGTAGGGGATCAGGAATGCACCGCCACCGTTCTCGTAGGCGACGTATGGGAAACGCCAAATATTTCCCAGACCAACGGCCGAACCAACCGCGGAAAGAATGAAGAGCTTTCGTGAACTGAAAGTCTCACGCTTTTCCGATGCGAGTGGAGCGCCCTGTTTCGAAGATGGAGAGCTCATGTGTCTAAGCTACTGCAAAAAGTTCACATTCTGGTCAATTTTGGATAACGTGTGTCCATTATTTGAGCATTTTGCTGAAATGGGAACTTTCTGTCTGCCAACTAGAATGGCTCCATGGCAATTAGTTTACGCGGACTTCTGGAGCATGACGAGCTCGATCTCCGCCCGATGACCGAACACACCCACCGTGATGACATGGTCATCACCTGGTCAGCCATCACCGAGTTGCTCGATCCCTCGAAATTCCTCACCGGACGCGAAATCGTCTTGACCACCGGTGTGCGCCAGAAAACGAAGGCCGCCCAGCGTGAGTTCGTGCGCGTGTTGGCCGCCAATGATGCGGTAGCCCTCGGATTCGGCACCGGCTTGGAACACGCTACGGTCCCCGAAGCCACGATCATCGCCGCCCGCGAAGTAGGGCTTCCGGTATTCGAAGTCCCCTACCAGGTTCCTTTCGCTGCCATTACCCGGCTGATCGCCGAAGCCATGAACGCCGATCACCTCAAGCGCGTGGAGAACCTGCTCAAATCCCACCAGAAGCTGGCCCGGTCCCTGCTCTCCTCCGACCTCGACAGCATGCTCGATGAACTTTCCCGGATGCTCGGCACCGAGGTGGCACTGAGCCTTCACGGCGAAGTGATCAGCGGCGACTACGACCCGGAGCGCAGCTGGCACGAGCTGCCGGTAGCCACCGGCCTGCGCGATAAGTGCATCCTGCACCTGGCTGAACCCTATGTCCATGACCCTGTGGTGGATTATGCCCAATCCCTCATCGGCTTGGAGATGGCCAATAAATCCCGGCTGCGCGCCTCGCAGCGCCAGGCCAACGGGCAGGTCCTGGCCGACCTCGCTGCCGGGACGCTTGTGGGCGCCGATGCCGCCGGACGCCTTGGCGCCTTGGGCCTGAACCCGCAGCGCGAGCACTCGGTGATCCTGGTGCAGGCCTCCTCCCAGGCCGATCGGCTGCAGACTCTGCCCTTGCCTGCGGATCTTTCCTCGCAGGTCTCGGCAATGATGGAAGGCCGTTTGGCGGTCATTGTCGCGCATAGCAAGGTGCAGTTGTCCATCAAGCACCTCGATGAGTATCTGGAAGCCGCCGGGATCCCGGCCCGGGTGGGCTACGGTGGCCGCTACTCGAATACCACGGGAATCCGCTGGAGCTACTTTGAGGCCCTTGAATCCCTGCGCCATGGCGAACGGATCAATGTCCCCACCAAGCTCTCCCTCACGTCGCTGCTCTTGGCGGCACGCGATGTGCCGCTGCAAGACCTTGCAGCCGAGGCCCTGGGCCCGCTTCAGGATTTCGATGCCACTCACGATTCCGACCTTCTGCTGACCCTGCGCGAATACCTCAATCGCGACGGATCAGTCGGCACCGTGGCCGAAGCGCTGGGCTTGCACCGCAATACCGTGCGCTATCGCATGCAGCAGATTTCGGAGCTTTCGGGCTACGACCCGAATGTGACAAGCGACCGAGTCCAGCTGTGGATCGCGTTGAGCGCACTTGAGCTTGGCTAATCTCGAATAGGATTAACACATGGCTGACATGTTTCTAGAGAAGTTCCGCTCCCTGGTCCCCAAATATCTGGATGACCAGTGGGATGAAGCCGACGGGCTGAGCAGTGAAGAACTGCGAGAAGCCCTAGCCCAGTCCAAGGTCTCCATCCCGTTTGTGCTCGAGGAGTTCTACCTCGCACTAGGCAACAATGAAGATTTCATGGAGGCCTACCATTACTTCTTCGACCCCGAAGAACTGGAAATCGAAGACGGACATCTGCTGTTCCTCGAAGACGAAGAGGAAAAGTTCGTCTGGGCATTCAAAGCCTCGCAACTCGATGTCCCCGATCCCATTGTCTACCGCCGCAACAATGCCAAGGGCACCTGGACCAGCGAGGAAGGCACGTTCAGCGAATTCACTCTGGACATGTTCGCATGGGTCTTTGACGAGTTGGCTGCCGAGCTGGAGGACTAGTGCTCCACCGATCCCATCAACCGGCCGGCTACCAGTGCCCGTTCTGCGAATTGGTACAGGACCTGCCCTATAGCCAGGACAATCTCTGCGCGCCTACCGATCTGATCTATCAGACCGAATTGGTGGCAGCGATCATGGCCTGTGATGGGTTCGGAAATTACGGTGGGCATGCCATGATCATCCCCACCAGGCATCTGGAAGCGCTCTACGATCTGGATGATGCCACCGGAGCGGCCATCATGAAGGAAACCAGGCGCGTGGCCCTGGCCATGAAACTGGCCTGGGATCCGGAAGGCACCAGCACCCGGCAGCACAACGAGCCGGCCGGGAACCAGCACGTGTGGCATTATCACCAGCATGTGTTCCCCCGTTATCACGATGACCAACTGTACCGGCAGCTGCGCCACCGGGTCTCGGTGCAGGACCGGGCGGTGAAGGCTGCGCAACTGCGTCAGGCGTTGTTCTCCCCAGAGCATCCCGAACCACTGCAGGCTTCACAGATCATCCGCTGATTTTCCAAGACGAAAAAGAAGAGCGGCTCATGAAGATTTTGATCTTCATGAGCCGCTCTTCTCTTTGGTTCCTATTTCCGCCTAGGCCTCGCGGGTCACCACGGCATCGGCAAAGGAAATCAGCGCCTGCTTGACGGTGCCCTCGGGCAGCGGAGCCAGCGATGCGATCGCGTCATCGGCCCACTGGCGCGCGGCCTTCCACGCGTCGTGCACGGCCGAGTGGGCGCGCACTGCTTCCACGGCCTTGGCCAGCGCCTCGTCGGTGGACAGGTCGGCATCAACCAGTGAGATGGCCTGTGCCGCCTGTTCGTCCCCGTCCGCCGCGGCCTGGCGCAGCAGCAGGATCGGCAGGGTTGGAACGCCCTCGCGCAGGTCGGTGCCCGGGGTCTTGCCCGAGTCGACCTTGTCCGAGGCGAGGTCGATGACGTCATCGGCAACCTGGAAGGCAACGCCTATCTTTTCGCCGTATTCGCGCAATACCTCGATGAATTGCGGCGCGCCACCGAAGCGGGCTCCGAAAGCGCCCGAGGTGGAGAGCAAGGAAGCGGTCTTGTCGCTGATGACCTGCAGGTGGTGCTCGATTTCATCATCGCCATCACGCGGTCCGATGGATTCGTGCAGCTGGCCCAGGCACAGGCGCTCGAAGGTCCGCGACTGCCACATGACAGCCTCGGGGCCCAGGTCTGCGCCGAAGACCGACGCGCGGGCGAAGATCAGGTCGCCAGCAAGAATGGCCACGGAGTTGCCCCAGACCTCATGGGCGGTGGGGGCACCGCGGCGCAGTGGAGCCGAATCCATCACGTCATCGTGGTACAGGGTTGCCAGGTGGGTCAATTCCACCACGGCGGCGGCCTTGATCACTTCGTCGGTCACACCGTGGCCGAGCAAGGAGGTGAGCAGCACCAGCAACGGGCGTACCCGCTTGCCGCCGGCTTCAACCAAGTGCCTGCTGGAGGCATCGATCAATGGATCGGAATTGGCCAGCGCATCGCGCAGCAGCTTTTCAACCTTCGCCATGCCCATGGAAATCGCCGGCCCGAAGTCCGGGTCCTCGGCAAGCATCGCAAAGCCCGAGGGAAGATTGATCGCCGCAGCTAATGCAGCGGTTTCAGGATTCAGCTCAATCGAGTCCGACACTTCATGTCCGGCTGCGGTCCAGTTGCTCTTCGAATCAGTCACTGTTCTACGGCTTACTTATCTTTCATCGGGGTGGCCATCGCGGTATGCGAAGACTTTACTGCCTGCATCATGCAGACAAACATCTCTTCACTCTAGCCGATGCTGTCCGCCACTGGTTGCTGGCACGGTCGCAACGCGCACGTGCAGGCGGGCCAGCGACCTAGCAGTTCGCTCTAGAGTTTACCGGCTGAAGCCAGCAGTTATCACCAGACCCGCCATATCTCACAGTCGTGACTGGGGACACCTGCACGGCATTTTCCCCGGCATTGCGCGGTAGGCTTAGCCTTATCATGTCTGCAGATTCGCCCGTCCTCAGCGCCAGCGCCCATCAGCTCTCGGCTCCTAGCCTCACCAGTGTCACCTTTGAATATGTTGATGCTCCCCCGAGCTTGCTTGACGACTCATTGCGTCACCGAAGCCTCGTCTGGACCCGCAACGGGCATGGCCTAGTTGGATTCGGCACGGCCGCGCGCCTGCACACCCACGGCGAGGAACGCTTCGCCCGTGCCCGCGCCTGGTTTGCACAGGTCATCGAGAACGCCGCGATCACGGATCCGCTCCATCGCCCTGGCACCGGGTTGGTCAGCTTCGGCTCCTTTGCTTTCTCCTTCACCAGCGTCTTCGAATCGCGCATGATCATTCCGCAGCTGGTCATCGGCCGCGATGAGCACACCGCCTGGATAACGCTCACCGGCACCGCCGAAGAACTCGAAGGCGCCACCTTCGAGCAGGCCCTCGCCCGCGCGAACGCCGCCATGGACGATGCCGCTATCACCGAGAGCGGTGCGGGAAGCATCAAGCTCACCAGCGGTCAGCTGACCGCGGGCTCCTACGTCCAGGCGGTCCACAAGGCCCTGGGCCATTTCGAAGAGCGCGGCATTTCGAAACTGGTGCTGGCCCGCGATGTGCTCGCCCACAGCAGCACGCCGATCGATCTATCCAAGGTCGTCCACGCGCTGACCGAACGCTATGGCAATTGCTGGACCTACAGCGTTGACGGGCTGGTCGGCGCTACCCCGGAGATGCTGGTGCGTGTCACCGATGGCCTGGCCGAAGCCCGCGTTTTGGCCGGCACCTTGGACCGCGCTGCGGCCGGGGCGGATGAGCCGGGCTTCGCCCAGCATCATCTTTTCGAAGACCCCAAGCAGCGCAACGAGCATCAGCTGGCCATTGATTCGCTGACCGACTCGCTGAATCCGATTTCCCATGGCATGAGCGCTCCGGAAGAGCCGTTCATCTTGCAGCTGCCCAATGTGTGGCATCTGGCCAGCGACGTGCGAGCCCAGCTGCGGGCCGATGCCTCCGGAGCATTGCCTTCCGCGCTGGATGTCGCCGAGATCTTCCACCCAACGGCAGCCGTCTGCGGCACTCCGACGAAAAAAGCTGGAGTCCTGCTGCGGGAGCTGGAAGGCATGGATCGCGGCCCCTACGCCGGGCCGGTGGGCTGGGTTGATAGCCGCGGCGACGGCGAATTCGGTATTGCCTTGCGTGGCGGAATCCTGGAAGACGAAAAACTGATGCGCCTGTATGCAGGGTGCGGCATCGTGCCCGGTTCTGTTCCGGAGGATGAGCTGGCCGAGTCATGGGCGAAAATGCGACCCATGCGCCAAGCGCTGGGCGCCGAATAGTTCCTTGCCGAGTAGGGCAAAGCCAGATGTCGGGCGAATATTTCATTAGCGTAAATTTTCCTTGCTCTCAATGACACGTATGTGAAGTGCGTCTCGTGCTGGTGTAAGCGCGGTTATGATTGGGGCATCGCAGTGATCCACTCGCAATGACCCGAAAGTAGGTTTTGATCCTATGCGTAGCCCCAAGAAAAAATTCGCCGCTTCCATCGCGCTCAGCTCCGTAGCAGTTCTTGCCATGACCGCCTGCGGTTCCAGCAGCGGCTCCAGCTCAGAGTCCGAAGGCGCTTCCTTCCCGCTCAACGAGGGCAAGCTGACCATCTGCTCGGACATCCCTTATGAGCCCTTCGAATTCGTCAAGGACGGCGAGAACGTAGGCTTCGACATGGACGTCGCTGCAGAAATCGCCAAGGACGCCAAGCTGGATCTGAACGTCATCGATGCCAGCTTCGACTCCATCGAATCGGGACTGTTCAGCACCCAGTGCGACATCGCCATCTCTTCGATCTCCATCACCGATGCACGCAAGGAGAAGATGGACTTCTCCACCCCTTACATGGATGATGACCTGGTTCTGATTGCGAAGAACGGTTCGGGCATCACCGATCTTGAATCCGCCAAGGACAAGAAGGTCGGCGTCCAGCAGGCCACCACCGGTGAAAAGTACGGCAAGGAAAACGGCTTGGAGAACCTGGTCGGTTTCGAAGATGCCGGTCTGCAGACCCAGGCCCTGCTGGCCAACCAGGTTGAAGCAGTTTTGGGCAACCAGTCGGTGCTCGGCTACGCGGTGAAGGACAAGTCAGACTACAAGGCTGTCGCTAACTTCAAGACCGGCGAGCAGCTCGGTGTTGCCGTGCCCAAGGACCAGGCTGACACCTTGGAATTGGTCAATGGCACCCTCAAGCGCCTGACCGATGCCGGCACCATGGAAGAGCTGACCGTGAAGTGGTTCGGCGAGAAGTAATTCTCCTCTGAACACGGATTGATCTACCGAGCGGGGGTTCGCCACGCAAATCATGCCCATCGGCATACTTGCTGCCCGAACCCCCGCTACCTTTACGAGAGGTACAAACCAATGGCAATGACTACAAGTCAGCGCGCCCGGATGAGCAAAACCATTCAGATTGTGCTCTTCTTTGTCATCATCATCGCTCTCGCCGCGCTTGTGGACTGGAAGAAAGCGTCCTACGCGTTCTTCTCATTCGACAAGCTCGGTCCGATGTTCCCGGACATGATCCTGGTGGGCCTGAAGAATACGATCTTCTACACCATCATTTCCTTCGCCTTCGGTCTAGCGCTGGGTTTGATCCTGGCCCTGATGAAGATGGCCAGCTTCGCCCCCTACCGCTGGTTCGCCACTGCATTCATCGAATTCTTCCGCGGCATTCCAGCCATCCTGGTATTGCTGGCCTTTGGCTTGGGTTTGCCACAGGCATTCGGCACCCAGTGGCCACAGTCGATCAACGTCATGTGCGCCTTGGGTCTGGTCTCGGCCGCCTACATCGCAGAAACCCTGCGCGCGGGCCTGCAGGCTGTTCCGAAGGGACAGACAGAGGCAGCCCGTTCTCTGGGCATGCCAGCCTGGCGTGCCATGGTCACCATTGTGATTCCACAGGCGTTCAAGATCGTCCTTCCTCCAATGACCAACGAGATCATCCTGCTCACCAAGGACACCTCGTTGGCTTTCATTCTTGGTGCAACGATCTCCCAGTATGAAATGACCAAATTTGGTCGCGACGGCATTACGCAGTTGGACGCTGGTATCACACCGCTAGTTGTTGCGGGTCTGTTTTACCTGGTGATTACCATTCCGTTGAGTTTGGTGGCCCGTAAATTCGAATCCCGCACGGCAAAGACCAAGCGCTAGAAAGGCAGTGGAAAATGTCAACTGAAACTAGTGAACTTTCGGCTCACGCCGCGGGTGTGGATATTACCGGCTTGCGTAAGTCATACGGCAGCAATGAGGTGCTCAAAGGCATTGATTTGAAGGTTGCCCCCGGCGAAGTTGTCTGCCTGATCGGCCCATCTGGCTCCGGCAAGTCAACGCTGCTGCGCTGCGTCAACCTGCTGGAGCAGCCCAACGGTGGCTCCGTCATGGTCGGTGGCTTCAATGTTACAGACCCAGAGGTCAACCTGGACAAGATGCGCCAGCAGGTAGGCATGGTGTTCCAGCAGTTCAACCTCTTCCCCCACCTGACGGTCTTGGAGAACTGCACGGTATCCCCCATCAAGGTGCTCAAGCGCAAGAAAGCTGAAGCGGTGAAAATCGCACAACGCCACTTGAAACGTGTGGGACTAGGCGACTTCGGCGAGCGCTACCCTGACCAGCTCTCTGGCGGACAGCAGCAGCGCGTGGCTATTGCCCGTGCCCTGTCCATGGAACCAACCCTGATGCTTTTCGACGAGCCAACCAGCGCGTTGGATCCAGAAACTGTCGGTGAAGTTCTGGCCATCATGAAGAGCCTCGCCCAGGCCGGCATGACCATGCTGGTGGTGACCCACGAGATGGCCTTCGCCAAGGAGGTCGCTGACCGCGTGGTCTTCATGGACGGTGGCGTCGTGGTAGAAGAAGGCAAAGCCGCGGAGGTCATTGGCAATCCGCAGCAGCCGCGTACTCAGGACTTCCTGCGTCGCGTCTTGGATCCGACCCACGTCGATATCTAGGCAGAGTAGTGAAAGCTCATCCCCTGCACTGGGTCCCTTTTGGCACCCGGTGCAGGGGATGAGCCGCTTAAGGCTGGTCATCTGGTCATTGCCCAGGCCAGCTCAGCTGTCCGATCTTCTCATTCAGCGACTGGTTCTCCGCCCGCAGATGATCCCTCGACGCGCAGATTTCTATCAAACGCAGTGCTGCTCCCCCGCGGCGACCCAGCAGGCTGCCCAGTTCTTCCTTTGCATCCACGCGCTCGTACTCCCAGCCGTAGGCCTTGGCCAGTGCCTCGATGTCGAAGTCCTGCGGTGTGGAGAACAGCCGTTCCACCGCATTGGCATACCGTCCCGAGTCGGCCACGGCTCCATGCTCCAAGGTGGAGAAGATGGCGCCGCCGCCGTCGTTGTACACGACAACGTCCAGTTCAGGCTTCAACTCCCCTGGTGTCCACGACAGTGAACTAGCATCATGGGCGAAGGTGATGTCCCCCATCACCGCTATCGTGCACCTCCGGCTTCCCACAGCCAATCCGAGCGCCGTCGAAATGGTGCCGTCTATGCCGGCCAAGCCGCGATTGGCGTACACGGCGATGCCATCGCTGGGGCGGGCCGCGAGGTCGAAATCGCGAACGATATTCGAGGATCCCAGGAGCAGGACCTCGGGCTGGTGCTCCCAGATCGCTTCGGCAACCAACAGGCCGTTGATGCTGGTCTTGCGCGAGATGTCGTTGCGAAGCCCGAGGGCCTGGGCATCGAGTTCTTGCCAGGCGGCCAGCCAGCCTGCAGGCGCGCTGCCGGCGAACTCCTGTAATTCCTGCCAGTTGCCGATAGGCGATTCACGGCGGCGTCCGGCTTCGTACCAGGCCGCCGGGGCAGGCTGCCAGATGGCTGAGGAAATCGACGCGTCAGCCAGGAGTCTTGCCACCGGTCGGCTGAGGGTGGGGCGCCCGAAGAGCACTACACGTTCAATGTGTTCTATCCCCACGGATATCAGCGGCCGGTAGTGGGTGATGGCATGATCCGAGAATCGGGCGTTGGAAGAAGGCTCGGCAAAGAGCGGCAGGCCCAGCTGGTGCGCGAATTCCTGGGCCTGCGGTCCCGCGTCGTGTCCGGCCACCACCACAGTTCTGCGCATGGCCAGCCCTTCGCGCACTTGCGCCGGTACTGCCGGCTGCGAGTCTCGTGTTACCGGCCAAGTACCCGGCGTGATACTTGCCCAGTAGGGATTGCTGATGCTTTCGTTGCCTGCTGGAGTCAGCGGATCCCTGAATTGCAGATTCAGTTGAACTGGGCCGCCAGGAAGATGCGCATCTCCTTGCAACGCCCGCAGTGCATGTTCAAGGCACGTCGCCGGTTGCTGCCCGGCTGCCACATTGAGGGCGAGTCGGACGTGGTCACCGAAAAGGCTCTTCTGCTTGGTGCTCTGGCTGGCGCCGGTTCCGTGCAGTTCATCGGGGCGATCCGCGGATAGAACCAGCAGCGGAGTAGCGGTGTGGTTGGCTTCCATGACTGCCGGGAGCATCTGGCCAATAGCGGTACCGCTGGTAGCGGCCACGGCAACCGGCGTTCGGGTGCTTTGACCCAGGCCAAGTGCCATGAAGGCTGCTGAGCGTTCATCGATGCGCACGTGGATCTTCAGCAATCCGGCATGCTCGGCTTCGGCTGCCGCATAGGCCAGGGGCGCGCTGCGCGAGCCGGGTGAAATAACCAGATCTCGGATGCCAGCTTGAATCAGTGTGCCGAGCACCGTTCGGGCCGTGGTGATGGCTAATTGCTGATCTGGTTGCGGCGATCCCACGCGGTGCGGCTCCTTCGATTCCTGAACTAAGGCAGTGCTCCCAGTCTATGCCTTGATCCGTGCTCACCATGTATGGGGATGCGCGAAGGCGCCGGGGCAATCAGCGTGCTGATCACTCCGGCGCCTTGATGCACGGATGGCTACAGGCTATTTGTTCTTGCCATTGCCCTTGCCCTTGCCTGGGTTGGGGTCTTCCTTGAAGACCTGCACCACGCTGGGACGCGGGCCGTAGAACTGGCCGGCGCCCGAGACAGCGGAGCTGTTCAGGAAGTCGGGGAACAGCGAAGTCGGTGCTGCGAAGGTGCCGCCTTCACCTGGGTGCTGGACCGAGACGAAGACCGAGTTGTCCTTGTCGTGGATCAACGGGCCACAGGTCTCAGCACCGGTTGGCACGGCCAGGAACTGCTCGACACGGCCACGGTCTTTGCCGGTCAACGTGACCTTGTGCAGCGCATCCGAGTAGCCGATAGTGCTTGGCGCGCCGTCGGTGGAGATCCACAGGTTGCCCTTGGAATCGAAAGCCAGGTTATCCGGGCAGGAGATCGGCGAAACCTTGTCGGTGGGGTATCCGGAGAAGTAGGTGGAGCCGTTGACCTTGGGATCACCGGCTACCAGCAGGATATTCCACGTGAACTTGGTGCTCGTTGCGTCATTGCCAGCTTCGGTGAGCTCGATGATGTGGCCATCGCGGTTGGAGATCCGTGGGTTTGGCTCGGTGGCGCCTTCCTTGCCAGCCTTGCCACGGTCCGAGTTGTTGGTCAGGGCCACGTAGAGCTTGCCGGAGATCGGGCTTGGCTCGACGTCCTCCGGACGGTCCATTTTGGTGGCGCCGATCTTGTCAGCTGCCAAGCGGGTGTACACCAGGACTTCTTCAACGCTCATGCCATCGACCATGGAAGCACCACCCTTGACCAGTGGCAGCCAGGTGCCGGTGCCGTCGAAGGCGCCATCGGATGGGACCTGGCCGCTGCCGTCGAAGTCGCCCGCTGGCGAGTTCCCGGTGAACTGAGCGACGTACAGGTCGCCCTCGGAAAGCAGGGACATGTTCGCCTTGCGGTCGTGCTTGGAGTAGGTGCCCTTGGAGACGAACTTGTACAGGTATTCGAAGCGCGAGTCATCACCCGAGTAGGCCACGGCCTTGCCGTTCTTGGCAATGCGCACATTGGCGCCCTCGTGCTTGAAGCGTCCCAGGTTGGTGTGCTTGACCGGGGTGGACTTTGGATCCTGCGGATCGATCTCGATGACCCAGCCGAAGCGGTTTGCTTCGTTTTCGTAGCCTTCGTTGGCCAGGCCGAAGCGTGGCTCGGTGTCTTCCCAGCCGCGTTCGGTGGCGCCGGTGCCGATGCCGTAGCGTGCTTCTTCGGCGGTGCCCTTGCCGCTGAAGTACTGGTCGATGTTCTCTTCACCGGAGAGGATGGTGCCCCATGGGGTGGTGCCGCCGGAGCAGTTGTTCAAGGTGCCAAGGACCTTGGTGCCGGTTGGGTCGGCAACGGTCTTGAGCAGGTCGCTACCTGCTGCCGGGCCGTCGATGCTGAATTCGGTCTGCGCGGTGATGCGGCGGTTGCGTTCGCCGCCCTGGACGTAGGTCCACTTCTTGTCTTTCTTCTTGCGCTTGACCTCGACCACGCTGAAGCCGTGGGCGTTCATGGCGATGTGGCGGGCCTCGTCCTTGTTCGCTTCGAACCAGGCGGCGTCAAACATCATGTCCTCGTTGGTGTATTCGTGGTTTGCCACCAGCACGCCGGTGCGGCCCGAATACTTGTCAACAATGATGTCGAGGTAGTCGCAGTTGTAGCCGAATTGTTCAGCCTGCTTGCGTGCGCTCTGGCTGGTGGCATCAAACTGCGCGGTGTTCTTGAATAGCGGGTCGCCCCAACGGATGATGGCGTTCCAGTCATAGCCTTCTGGCACGCTGACGTTATCGACTGAACGCGACACCGGCTCAATAGCGTCGAAGGACAGGTGGCCACCGGCGTTGTTTCCGTTCTTCAGCGGCACCAATGGTGCTGCCACGGCGTCCTGCGCGCCAAAGAACTGTGGCCCAACGACCAGGGCGGAGGCGCCTACAGCGCCCAAGCCGAGCATGCTGCGGCGGGACAGGGACTTGTCGGCAATGTCCTTGAAATAGCTGTTGGTCGAGGTGTTGCAATCCGGCTTAACGCAGGCATCTCCACATTTAAAGTGGCAAGTAGCTGCGGAACGTCCGCCGCGGGTATGGCCTAGCATTGGCAAAAGGGTACGGGTCGGATTCATGATCCATCACTTCCTCAGTTAGGGCTCGCTGTCAGGGGAACGACGCGATATGAGGTTTTCACCCGGAAGTGTGCAAAATGCAACGCCTAAGTTAACTGCGGGGAAATAGATGAGTACCGAGAATCAGGCATTGGCTAGCTGTTCGTAGCATTGCTCGACTCTGCGTAACCACCAGTCAACCCGCTGCTGATCCGGACGAAGCCGCTTGAGTTTTTCGCTATCCGGATGAACCCGCCTCACCGAAAGATACCCGGCAGTAGCCAGCAGCGGTTCACTGCAGACATCATCGGAGAAAAGGGTCCCGGTGGATAGTCCGCAGGCATAGGGCAGTTCTGGCAGGGCGCTGGCCAAAGCCGCGGCTTGGGCCAGGCCCACCGAGGTATCCAAGGCGCTGGAAACGACAACATCAAGTTCCGCTTGCTGGGCAATGTCAAGGACCGCTGTGATCCCGCCCAGCGGCTGGGCTTTGATGACCATCAGATCTGCCGCACCCAGTCGTGAGACTTCCAATGGGTCGGTGTGCTTGCGCACGGCCTCATCGGCAGCGATTTTCAAAGTGATCCCGTCGTTGCGCAACTGCTCTCGCACCTGTGCCAAGCCGGTGATGCCTGGCACGGGCTGTTCAGCATATTGCAGCTCGTAGTCGCTGAGGGCTTTCAGTGCGTGGACCGCTTGGCCAATATTCCAGCCCATATTCGCATCGACGCGCAATGCCGCCTGCGGATACAAACGACGCGCTTCTGCCACTCGGGCGAGGTCATCCTGAAGGCCCTGGCCTTTTTCCGCGACTTTGATTTTGATGGTGTGCGGTGCGTCGTACTTTTCCAGTACCGTTCCGACTTCACTGGCCGCTACCGCTGGCAGGGTTGCGTTGACCGGAATGGTGGCGCGCAGAGGTTCCGGGAATGGCTTGTAGGCCGATTCGATGCCGGCAGCCAGCCAGCGCGAGGCCTCGGCTGGAGCGTATTCGACGAAGGCCGAGAATTCTCCCCAGCCTGCGGGACCTTTGATGAGCAGTGCTTCGCGCTGGGTGATCCCCCGGAATTTGACTCGCATGGGAAGGCGGACTACATGGCTGTTGGCCAGCACTTCAGCCAGCGGTGGAAGTTCATTGCTCATGATCTAAGCCTAGCGAGCGTGGGCATGGTTACACTGCCATCGGCTGACATTTACCCGGCAAGTTGTGCAAGGCTAGAGATATGCCTCGACATACAGCACCTGCACGTCCACACCATCTTCGGTGGTGGTTGGCTCTGCTGCTGTTGGTTGCCTTTTTCTGCGTGGAGTATTTCTTCTTCGTGCACTTGCGCCCCGGGCAGTGGGCAGATCAGGCTGGCTTCGTGGCATGGTCCCAGTGGTGGCCGCGTACTGAACTGCTGGATCCAGTCCGTCAATTCCTGGACCTGTTGCCGGTAATTTGTGGTGCGATTGCCGCGGTCTTCCTATTGTACCGGGTGATCAGGGATAGGCGATTCTTGCGTGCCACGGTGGCGCTTCTGGCTTGCGCTGCGGCGCTGGCCAGTACCCAGCTGCTGAAGCACGGCGTTTTGATCCGACCGGATTTCAACTTCGGTACGACGGGCAATTCTTTCCCCTCGGGTCACACCACGGCGGCCGCGGCCGCGATGGGGTTGATGTTCGTCATTGCTCCGCCGAAGTTGCGTCCCGCGGTGCAACCTATTGCCTGGCTGTTCGCTACAGTTACCGGTGTCGCCACCTTGGTGTGCGGTTGGCACCGTCCCAGTGACATTGCCGCTGGTTTTCTGGTGGCTGCCTTCTGGATGGTGCTGGCTAGTGCGGTTTTGCAGCGGATTCAGCCTTTGAGCCACGAGGTGCCTAATACCGGGTGGTCCCGTGGGATCGGGACCGCCAGCATTATCGTGTGGGCCATTGTTGTTGTCTTGTCGTTCATCCTGCCGCACCCGCACATTCAGAGGATCCCCGATAGCTTGCAACTGGCGTACGCAGTGCTGGGAATCCTTCACGTGATCGCGGCATCATTGATCTCATCGCTGGCTTTGCGCTCTGTCGTGATCGGACCGATGCGGACGTTCCAGAAGTAGAAGCGCTGTCAAGATCCGTTCTTCCGCATGATCGCGTTCAGCTGCTCCGCGCCCTCATGGGAATTGGGAATGGTCACGGCAAATCTCGACGAATTCTTCAGCTCGAACGCCAACCCTTCATACCGCCGAAGAACCACCGCTGACCCGCCCGGGAAAAAGCGCCATCCCCAGCCGCCCCAGGCCATCGGGTCGATTTCAGTGCTGGTGACCGATTCGATCTCCTCGGGTTTGATGGTCCGCAAGGGGAAGCCAAAAAGCGCCGAGGTCACCTTGGTGCGCTGTTCGGTAATGCTCACGCGGATCCGGCACAGTCCCAGCACCAAGGGGCAGACAATCAGGCAGACAACTAGGCTGATGATCGTCGCGGTCCAATTGGCCTGTCCAGACCTGTTGTAGCTATCGATCAGTGCGAAAATGCCGATGCCGGCAACAACGAGCCCGAGCATCCACAGCCACCAGGGAGCCTTCATGGTTTCACTGAATTCGACGTTCTCCGGCAGTCCAGTGCCCTGCGGCACTAGAGCGGTATTTCCCTGGGCCTCGCTCATGCGTGCTTGACGTTGTGCTTGTTGCTGCTTCGAATATGACTGGTAGACGCCGCTGATCCAGAGCGGGCTGAGTGCTAGCAGGGTGCAGGCAGCCATCGGAAGCATCCAGATGCCGATGACTGCTGTCTGGGGAGTTTCCGCCAGTGCTGTCGGAATCACCGAGCCGATGAAGACTCCTGCGGTGGTCCACGACAACAGCGAACCTACAAACAGGAGCGTTAGCAGTAGGGCCGGCCGCCTCGTTTGAGCCAACGAGCTCAAGCCGATGAGGCTCCCCACGATACTCAGGCCAATTACCATGGGGACGAAAATCTCGGTCCGGGTAAATTCGTCGGGATAGGTTGATGACCAGTGGGTCGCTATGAGTTCTGGAAGCCGGCTGGCCAGCGGAAGATAGATTCCGAGCACGATGATGACGGGGAGAATCAGCACGACGTACAGCCACGGACGATTCTTCACTGTATGCATAGCCACTTTCATCTCATCCTCTACCCCAACTGAATGGCTCCTTGGCTAGCGGAACCCCACACTTCTACATTGGCTCCGATCAAGGAACTATGTGCCTAGTTATAAACAAAACTCTATCTTGACATGCTGGTAAATGATCGACCGAGACTCAAATATCAGCAAAAAGGATGATGCCCGCCGAACCGCGAAGGTTCGGCGGGCATCATCCAGGCTTCACACTAGCCAAGCTCCTAGCCATGGATCTACAGCGTCGCGAGGGCTCGTTTCGGGTCGGTCATCGCATCGGCGACGTATCGCAGGAATCCTGCTGCCGTCCCGCCATCACAGACCCGGTGATCAAAGCTCAACGTCAATTCGCAGATCGAACGGACCTTGAGCTTTCCATTGACCACCCATGGCTTTTCAATGATGCGGCCCAGTCCGAGAATCGCGGCCTCCGGGTAGTTGATGATCGCAGCTGAGCCATCAACGTTGAAGACGCCATAGTTATTGATGGTGAAGGTGCTGCCCGAGAGGTCAGCCACCCCGGCCTTGCCTTCGCGGGCCACGGATGCCAGGCGAGCGAATTCGGCTGAGAGTTCGCGGGCGTTGAGCTTGTGGGCATCGCGCACATTCGGGACCACCAGACCGCGGTCGGTCTGCGCGGCGAAACCCAGGTTCACACCGTCAAAGAGAGTGTGGCGAAGGGATCCGTTGGCCTCGACGTCAATCCGGCTATTGAGTTCCGGGAAGCGCTGGAGTCCGGCCACTGCGAACCGTGAAACCAGTGCCATGATGCTCGGTGCTTGGCCTTCTGCCGCCTTGATCTTGGAACGCAGCTTCAGCAGCTTGGTGACATCCACGTCGACCCAGACGGTAGCTTCAGGGATTTCCCTGCGCGAGGTGCTCATGGCGTTCGCGATGGTCTTGCGGACGCCGGCGAGAACCTGCGAAGAGGCAACTGGCAGACCAGTTCGCGAGTCCTTCTCGCCGCCAACTGCCACCGGCCCTGGTATTGCCCCAGCTGCCTGTGCGGCCTGCATCGTCTCTTGAATCGCAGGAACGCTCGCTGGCTGCTCCGAGGCAGGTCGCGCCAGCGCGGCTTCAACATCAGCGCGAAGGATCAATCCCTGAGGGCCGCTGCCCTTGACTGAATTAATGTCCAGGGCATTTTCCCGCGCCAGCTTGCGCACCAGCGGGTTGATGACCCGCACCGCTTCGCTGGATTCCTGGACCGCGAGCGCAGCGCCAGCGCCCATGCCACGTGGCTTCCGCCGGCGACTAGCCTTGCGCTGGGCAGAACCAGTGCCGTAACCGATCAGCACATTGCCGCTGCCTTCATCCGCATCGGACTCGACCTCGGCTTCGGCTTCGCTCGACGGCTCCCGGGTTCCCGCCAGTTCCTCTTCACGATAGGACTGCGCACGCTCAATCTCAGGCGCCGCTGGCGATGCATCCTCGTTCCCGCCGGTATTCACGGAAATAAAAGGTTCATCCACCAGCATCATCTGGCCGGCTTCACCATGCAGGGTCGAAACAACACCCTCAAAGGGGCAAGGGATCTCCACCAGGGATTTGGCTGTTTCAACTTCTGCAATCGGCTGATCCACCGCCACTTCGTCCCCGGCAGCAACCATCCATCGGACAAGTTCCGCCTCGGTCAGTCCCTCGCCAAGGTCTGGCAGCAAAAAAGTCTTGACGGTCATTTATGCCTCCCACTGAAGTTGATCAACAGCATCCAGAATGCGTTCGGCGCTGGGCAGGTGGTACTTTTCCAAGGTCGGGGCAGGATAAGGAATATCAAAACCGGTGACCCTCAGCACCGGAGCCGCCAGGGAGTGGAAGCAGCGTTCCTGCACCCGGGCAACGATTTCACTGGCGACCGAGGCAAAGCCCTGGGCTTCGGCCACTACGATGGCACGTCCCGTTTTGCGCACCGACGCGCACACGGTCTCATCGTCAAAGGGAACGATGCTGCGCACATCGACGACCTCTAGATTGATGCCTTCCTCGGCAGCCACCTTGGCTGCTTCCAAAGCCGTCGAAACGCTCGGGCCATAGGCGATCAGCGTGGCGTCGCTCCCGGCGCGGGCAATACGCGCGCTTCCTTCTGTTGGCGCGCTCTTCTTCGCTTCGTAATCACGTGCCAGCTGTTCGAGATCCACCTGCTCTTTGGACCAATACAGCTTCTTGGGCTCGAAGAAGACCACCGGATCATCAGAGTCAATGGCTTCACGCAGCATCAGGTAGGCATCCTCCACGCAGGAAGGAGTGAAGACCTTCAACCCCGGGGTATGCGCATAGTAGCCTTCGGAGGAATCGCAGTGGTGCTCCACGCCGCCCACACCGCCGGCATAGGGAATGCGGATCACCAGTGGCAAGGACAGCTTGCCCTGGGTGCGATTGCGCATCTTGGCCACATGCGAAGCGACCTGTTCGAAAGCCGGGTAGGCGAATGCGTCAAACTGCATTTCGATAACCGGGCGCATGCCATTGATGGCCATGCCAACGGCCATGCCCACGATGCCGGATTCGGCCAGCGGGGTGTCAAAACAGCGCTGGGCCCCAAAGCGCGCCGTCAGCCCGTCGGTAATGCGGAAGACGCCGCCAAGGGTTCCTACGTCCTCGCCGAAAATAACGACCGAGTCATCGGCCAGCAGCCCGTCGGCAAGCGCCGTATTCAGCGCCTTTCCGAAGGTCACCGGCTGGTTTTCATTGGCAGCCTTGGCGGCCGCACGCGCGGTAGCTGCGCTCACATTAGGGTTCACGCGCGATGTCGTGGCAGTCATCCTAGGCCTCCTCGCGGTCTAGTTCGTCAACAAGCAGGGCCTGCTGCTCGGCGAGCTGGGTGCTCTTGGTGGAATAAACATGTTCAAAAAGTTCACGAGGATCCGTGTTGGCATCCTGGTTCATGCCATCTCGCAGGGCCTTAGCCACAACTTCAGCGTCCTGGGCGATCTTCGCGGCGGCGGCATCGGTCAGCAGTCCGGCGTCTTCGAGATAGGCCTTCATGCGAGTCACCGGGTCCTTGGCGATCCAGGCCTGGACCTCGGAATCCTCGCGGTAGCGCTTGTCGTCGTCCGCGTTGGTGTGCGCCTGCATGCGGTAGGTGTGGGCTTCAATCAGCAGCGGGCCATTGCCCTCACGTGCCATGCGTACGGCCCGGGTCATGATGGCCATCAATGCCATCAGGTCATTTCCGTCAACGCGCTCGCCGGCCATGCCATAGCCCACAGCCTTGTGCGCCAGCGACGGTGCCGCGCTCTGGTGCGAAAGCGGTACGGAGATGGCGTACTTGTTGTTCTGCACGAAGAAGATCACCGGAAGGTTGAACACCGCAGCGAAGTTCAGGGCTTCATGGAAGTCGCCCTCGCTAGTGGCACCGTCGCCGCACATGGCTACAACGACAGTATTTTCTCCGCGAAGCTTCGCCGCGTGGGCTACGCCGACGGCGTGCAGCAACTGGGTGGTCAGCGGCGTGGACATCGGCGCGCACTTGTAGGCCTTGGGGTCGTACCCGCAGTGCCATTCGCCGCGGAAGCTGGTCATGACTTCCATCGGGGCTACGCCCTTGGTGAGCACTGCAACGGTGTCACGGTAGGTAGGGAAAAGCCAGTCGTTCTCTTCCAGGCACAAGGCCGCGGCGATCTGGCAGGCTTCCTGGCCGTGGCTTGAGGGGTAAACGGCCATGCGGCCCTGGCGAACCAGGGCGGAGTTCTGGTCGTTGACGCGACGGCCGGTGACCAGGGACGCGTAGGCTTCCATGAGTCGGGCCGGGCTAGGCAGCGGGTACTCGTGTCCCGGTTCGGTCCCCTGCTCATTTTCCGGACGAAGTGTTCCATCCGGGTTGAGCAAGTTGATCATGTGCCGTGCTGGCAGCATGTAATCTTCTGGGCTGATGCCGAACTTTTTGCTGACTTCGGACATGCGATCCGAGGTTGTTTCTGCGCTCATGTTCCCCACCTTTCGTACTTTGGGCTCAGTCCATGGGCGCACGCCCCTGTGACTCAGTTCACCTAAACATCATTTGCAATCAATTATGCGTAGTGATTGCATTCTGTATCCACTCGGCCTGAGAATTGTGGAAAGTTGCGAATGAGATACGTATACTTGTGGACGAAATGTTTCAATAAAATGTGTTTGACGTTGCGACGTCAGACACATTGAAAAGGAGAATCATGGCCGCGGAAGCGGAGCTGAAACTTGACGAGGTTGACCGCGCGATCTTGGCGGAGCTGACCCAGGATGGACGGCAGTCGGTAACTACAGTTGCCCAGAAAGTCCACGTGTCCCGTGCCCACGCCTACTCGCGCATTGCCAAGCTGCAAGATGCCGGGGTGATCACACGATACACGGCGGTCATCGACCCGGTGAAGGCAGGGCTCAAGGCCAGCGCCTATGTCACGCTGAAACTTCGCCAGCACTCCTGGCGCGAGCTGCGCGACCATCTTGCCTCCATCCCCGAGGTCCAGCACATCGGCTTGGTGGGCGGGAACTTCGACGTGATTCTTCTGGTGCGTGCCAAGGACAATCTGGATTTGCGACGGGTCGTATTCGAAGAACTCCAGGCCCTGCCCACGGTGCTTGATACGCAGACCCACCTGATCTTCGAGGACACCGACACCCGCTAAGCCCCACCGCAGCGCGCTGCGGCAACGCTGGCTTGACGACAAAACAAAAGCTGCACCCTAGCTGCAGGTTCATTCCGAACCGGCGGCCAAGGGAGCAGCTTTGTGTTTTTGCGAGTTATTGGGTTCTTCGGGATTACTTCTTTCCGGTGAACACCGGCGGGCGCTTTTCCTGGAAGGACTGGAACCCTTCGGCATAATCCGCGGTATCGCACAATGCCGCTTGGGCCAGGTTTTCGTTCTTCATCGATGCCCACAGTCCAGCCCGCTGATTGCGGATTTCCTGGACCAGCGCCTTGGACGCGACGAAGGCTTGAGTTGCTCCCTGCGCGACCCTTCCAATCAGCGCTTCACTGCGGGGAACTAGTTCCCCTGCCGGGAAAGCGCGGGAGAACAGCCCCGAGCGCACGGCCTCCGCACCTGAAATCAATTCAGCCGTGTAGATCATGTCCAGGGTCCGATGGGCGCCAAGACGCTCTGTGAATAGCCAATGGCCACCAGAGTCCAACGTTGCCCCGAGGTTGGCGAAAGGAGAACCGATCTTCGCGTTCTCCGCTACGTAAACGACATCGGTGGCGATCGCCAAGCCCAGTCCCACGCCAAGGCAGGCACCCTGCACCAGGGCGAAGGTAGGCGCCGGGAAATTGGACATCTTTTCCAGCAACGGCTGGACCTTGCCTTCGAGGTAGCCGATCACATCGTCATCGGCAGGATTCACTCCTGAGATATCCCGTCCCGCGCAAAAGCCCCGGCCTTCGCCGGTGAGCACCAAGGCTCGAACGCTGCCATCAGCCGCCCCGGCGGCCGCCGTATCATAGGCTTCGGAGAGCTCAGCCAAGGCCGCCTCATCCAAGGAGTTCATCTTTTGCGGAGCGTTGAGCACCACCCGGGCTATCGAATCGGCAATGGTCAGTTCGATCATGATTATTCGCCGGCCTTTCCTATGCGTCGAAATCGACGGTGAGCTTGTCGCTGGTCGGGTGCGACTGACAGGTCAGCACATAGCCGGCATCCACTTCTTCGGGTTCCAACGCATAGTTCTCAGCCATGGTTACCGATCCGCGGGTCACCTTGGCACGGCAGGTGCCGCACACGCCGCCAGCGCAGGCGAATGGCACATCCGGGCGCACGCGCAAGGCGGCGTTCAATACCGTTTCGTTGGCACGTACCGGGGACTTGACTTCGCCCTTGAGGCCGTCAAGGTTGAAGCTGATCTCATAGCTTGCCTCATTCTCATCCACGATGACCGGACGCCCGATATGGCCTTGCGGCTTATTCGGCTCACCGGTGCTGAATAGCTCGAAGCGCACCTTGTCCGCTGGAACTTCAAGCTCAGTGAGCTGGTCGCGCACCAGCTGCACCAATTCGAACGGACCGCACAAGAACCATTCATCCACCGATGGCGCTTGGACGACATTGGTCAACAGCACGGTCAGCTTCTGGGCATCGATGCGGCCGGAAAGCAGCGGTGAAATCCGTTGTTCCCGGCTGAGCACGTGGTGCAGGGCCAGCCGCGCCGGGTAGCGGTCTTTGAGGTCTGCCAGCTCTTCAAGGAACATCACGTCCATGGCGGCCTTGTTGGCGTAGATCAGATCAAAGCGGCTATGGTCATTGGCTTCAAGAATTGTGCGGGCAATGGCCAGCACCGGTGTAATCCCCGAGCCGGCAGCGACCGCGACAAACCGGTCCTGGCTGGTGGTATTGATTTGCGATGGATCATTGATTTCGGTGATCCGGTGCTTGGAGATGAAAGCGCCGGCGGGGCTCATCACGTCGATTTGATCTCCCGCGGTCAGCTCTTCATTGGCCCAGGTGGAGAACAGCCCACCGAGGTCCCGCTTGATCGCCACCTTGATTTCGTCACCAGTCGGGGCTGCGCAGATCGAGTAGGAGCGTCGCAGCTCGACGAGCTCTCCCTCGGTGTTGGGCAGTTCTTTGCGCAACGCCACGTACTGTCCAGCCACGTAGTCGTACTCATCGCGCAGTTCCTCGGGAATGGCGAAAGTGACTTCGATGGAATCCTTGGTCAGCCGTCGCACGTTGGAGACATTTAGCCGGTGGAATGAAGCCCTGCGGCGGGTG
Source organism: Glutamicibacter sp. JL.03c (assembly GCF_025854375.1). Taxonomy (NCBI): domain Bacteria; kingdom Bacillati; phylum Actinomycetota; class Actinomycetes; order Micrococcales; family Micrococcaceae; genus Glutamicibacter; species Glutamicibacter sp. JL.03c. The sequence continues at coordinate 2,507,144 of NZ_CP107575.1, forward strand.
GAGGTTTGTTGTTCGGTCATGAGAGTACCTTGAAGTAGTCGAAGGGTTCCAAGCAGTCTTTGCAGGTGTAGAGCGCCTTGCATGAAGTCGAAGCGAATCGTGACAATTCACGAGTGTTCAGCGAGTGGCAGCGAGGGCATTTCACGCTCATCCCCAGGGTGACGCGCCCTGCATGTCCGCGCCCGGTCGGCGCAGCGATGCCGTATTCCTCTAGCTTCTTCTTGCCTTCATCGCTCATCCAGTCGGTGGACCAGGCCGGTGTGAGCACCAGCTTGATATCCACCTTCTCGTATCCGGCTTGAGTGAATGCCTGGTAGAGATCTTCGCTGATCACATCCATGGCAGGACAACCGGAGTACGTTGGCGTGATCAGCACTTGCACTGTTCCATCATCATCGAGGTTGACCTCGCGCAGAATCCCGAGGTCCGCAATGGACAGCACCGGGATTTCCGGGTCATTGACCTTCGCTGCGATGGCGAACAGCTCGGTCGTGCCGGCGATCGTCTTACTCATGACTGCTCCCCCTCTCGGGCCTGATGAATGGTTACCAGCTTGCGCCGGGGTGTTTACGGGCCAGTACCTGCATTTCCGCGAGAAGGTAGCCCAGATGTTCGGAATGCTCCCCGCGTCGGCCGAAGGCCATGGCTTGGCCCGTGGCTGGAATCTGCAAGCCTGCTTGTGCCAGCACTGCGGAAATTTCTTCCTGCCAGGCTTCGCGCAAGGTCGAGGGGCGCACGGCTATCGAGTCCAGGTTCTGGTGCACCGCTTCGTCGCGGAACATTTCGTCAACGTAAGGCCAGAGGATTTCGAGGGCATGGCGCATCTTTTCCGCCGATTCCTCGGTCCCTTGCCCCAAGCGGATGGTCCACTGGATGGCATGGTCGCGGTGGTAGTCCACTTCCTTGACGGCCTTGGCCGCGATGGCCGCCAGGGTTTCGTCCTGGGACGTAGTCAACTGCTGGTAGATCAGGTGCTGGAATACGGAGACGATGAGCTGCCGGATGATCGTGACACCGAAGTGCCCATTGGGTTGCTCCACGATCCACAACGAGGTGAATTCTTCTTCCTCGCGCCAGTACGCCAAATCGTCTTCGGTCTTGCCCCATGCCAGACCGGCGTAGGTGAGGAATGAGCGGGCATGGCCCAGGATATCCAAGGCGATATTGCCCAGGGCAACATCCTCTTCCAATTCCGGAGCGCGCGAGATCCAGTGCGCCAGGCGCTGGGCCAGAATCAGCGCGTCATCACCCAGGGTCAGCGCGTACTGGGCGACTTCTTCGCTTGGTGCCACGCCATCGACGGCGATGTCCTCCGGTCGCAATGCGTTGCCTGGCGTGACGCGGGTAGCCGAGGCCAAGGCGTCGCCGAAGCTGTCCAGTGCGGCATCCAGTTCGTCGTGCTTCACAGGTGCTTCACTCCCTCGCTGGCCTTGTAGTAGGTGGCGTGGCGGTAGTCCTTGCCCTGGGGAGATTCGAAGAATGAATCCTTCTCGTCGGGATCGGAGCTGATGATGTCCGTGGACTTGACGACCCAAAGGGATACGCCTTCGTTACGGCGGGTGTAGAGATCGCGCGCGTTGCGCACGGCCATCTCATGGTCCGGCGCGTGCAGGGACCCCGCGTGCACATGCGAGAGTCCTCGGGAGGAACGGACAAAAACTTCCCACAGGGGCCAATTGCTCTGCTGGCTCATGCTAGGCGACCTCGCTCTGTACTTGTTTTGCGGCGTATGCCGATGCTGCTTCTCGTACCCATGCGCCCTCGCGATGCGCCTCGCGGCGGCGTTCCAGGCGTTGGGAGTTGACTGGGCCGTTGCCCTTGATCACTGCCATGAATTCATCCCAGTTCAAATCCTTGTGAATCCACTGCTTCTTGTCTTCGTCATAGTGCAGCTCTGGGTCCGGCAGGGACATTCCCAGTACCTTGACTTGTTCTGCGATCATTCCAACGAAGCGCTGGCGCAGTTCGTCGTTGGAGAATCTCTTGATCTTCCATGCCATGGACTGCTGGGAGTTGGGCGACTGGTCATCGGGTGGGCCGAACATCATCAGCGATGGCTCGTAGAACCGGTTGATCGCGTCCTGGGCCATCTTCTTCTGTGCGTCGGTGCCGCGGGACAGCGCAAGCAGGATCTCGAAGCCTTGACGCTGATGGAAGGATTCTTCCTTGCAGATGCGGACCATCGCGCGGCCATAGGGACCATAGGATGCACGGCATAACGGGACCTGGTTGGCGATGGCGGCGCCGTCGACCAGCCAGCCGATGGCACCCATGTCGGCCCATGAGCGGGCGGGGTAATTGAAGATCGAAGAGTACTTGGCACGACCGGTCAGCAGCTGGTCGTTGAGCTCGTCGCGGCTAGTCCCCAGGGTTTCAGCGGCCGAGTAAAGGTACAATCCGTGGCCTGCTTCGTCCTGAACCTTAGCCATCAAAATGGACTTGCGCTTCAATGATGGAGCGCGGGTGATCCAGTTGGCTTCGGGCTGCATGCCGATGATTTCGGAGTGGGCATGCTGGGATACCTGGCGGGTCAAGGTCTTGCGGTAGGGCTCAGGCATCCAGTCGCGTGGTTCCACGCGGGAGTCCTGGTCAATCAAGACATCAAAGCGAGCTTGCGATTGCTCTTCTTCGTAGCTCGGAACGGCACTTAGTCCCGGTTCCTGCGGTGTTCTCTCAGCCATGGGTTCACCTCATCGATTACAAATTACATACTGACCGTTCGTTCAGTATGTCAGAGTGCGCTCCATCACGTCAACATGAGTTCCCGGGATACGACAAAACCCCAAGGATGATTCCTTGGGGCTGGTCGCAAACGCTTGGTTCTAGGCGTTGACCGATTCGCGCCGAGCGCTCTTTCGGCCAGCAAACAAGCGATCCAGAGCCCAGCTTCCTGGACCCATCAAAGCAAGGGCGGCCGCGCCAGCGCCGAGAGCCAGCACCAGTTCAAACCCGCCATCAGCAACGAATACGCCGGCTTGCGCGTGGGCCATCACGATGGCTCCGACCATATCCAGCGCCAGCAGCGCGCCGAAGATTCGCGTTGCGAGGCCGAAGATCAATGCGATGCCACCCACAAGCTCCAAGGTCGCGATGACCGGTGCGACTATGCTGGCAGCCGGGACGCCCATCTGGGTGAAGCTGGCAGCAGTGCCCTCGAGGGTGAATTGCGAGAATTTCTGCCAGCCGTGGGCAGCGAAGAGAAAACCGATCGCGAAGCGCAAGACGATTTGCGCCGAGGCGAGCAAGCGGGGGTTGTTTTCCAGTGCGGTCATTATCCAGCTCCTAGGTAAGGACTTCCGGCCAGGGGGTCTTCCTGCTCGATTTCCTACTCCACACTATGTGCCATAAGTTGAAGCTTCAAGCACATTGACGTTTCAAGCCAGTAAGCTTCATCACGCAAAATAGCCGTGCCGTCCGTTGCCAGCCAAAGCTGGAACGGACGGCACGGCTTGATCGCTGCCGCGGGCCGGACCCTAGAGGACCTTGGAGAGGAAGTCGCGGGTGCGTTCCTGCTGCGGGTTGCCGAAGAGCTGTTCCGGCTCGCCCTGTTCGCAGACCACGCCATCAGCCATGAAGACCACGCGGTCCCCCACTTCGCGGGCAAAGCCCATTTCGTGGGTCACCAGCACCATGGTCATGCCGGACTCAGCCAGCTCCTTGATGACCTGCAGCACCTCGCCCACCATCTCCGGGTCCAGCGCGCTGGTGGCCTCATCAAAGAGCATGATGCCTGGAGCCATGGCCAGTGCGCGGGCAATGGCAACACGCTGCTTCTGGCCGCCGGAAAGCGAAGCCGGACGGGCATCGGCCTTGTCCCTCAGGCCCACGCGTTCCAGCAGTTCCAGTGCCCGCTCGCGAGCCTGCGCCTTGTTCATCTTCTTCAGCTCAACCGGCGCGAGCATGATGTTCTCGGCCACCGACATGTGCGGGAAGAGATTGAAGTGCTGGAAGACCATGCCCACGTGGCGGCGGACTTCATTGATATCCACCTTGGGATCGGTCACGTCGAAACCGTCAACGACGACCTTGCCGGAGGTGATGTCCTCAAGCTTGTTCAGGCAGCGCAGCAAGGTGGACTTGCCGGAACCAGAAGGCCCGATCACGCACACGACCTCGCCTTCACGGATATCAAGGTCAATGCCCTTGAGCACATTGTTGGAGCCGAAAGACTTATGCAGGTCCTTGACCTGAATCTTCACTTGGGAGCTTTGCTCGGTTACCGCGCTCACTTGTTGAACCTCCGATCGGCGTAGTTAGCCAGCTTGGTCAGGGCCATGATGGCAATGAAGTAGATTACACCTACGATGAGCAGGGTCTCGGTCACGCGGAAGTTCGCTGCGTAGATCTGCTGGCCCTGGTAGAGCAGTTCGGCGAAGCCGATGGCCAACAGCAGCGAGGAGTCCTTCAAGCTGATGATCAGCTGGTTGATCAACGATGGCGTCATCATCTTGAAAGCCTGGGGAACCACGACCTTCTGCATGGACTTGCCATAGCCCAAGCCCAGCGAGCGCGATGCTTCGAGCTGCCCTGGATCCACCGACTGGATGCCACCGCGAACGATTTCCGCGACATAGGCACCGGCGTTCAGCGACAAGGTCAGTACGCCAGCGGTCCAGACCGAGATTTCCCAACCGGTCAACTGCGGCAGGCCGAAGTAGAACATGAAGGCCCAAAGCAGCAGCGGAGTGCCGCGGAAAATGTTCACGAAGGTCGTTGCGATGCCGCGCAGGACGATGTTGTGCGAGATCTTCAGGAAGCCGAAGACCAGACCCAGCACCATGGCGATAGCGAAGGAAATGGCGGTGACCAGCAGGGTGTGCCACAAACCGGTCATCAAGGCCGGGAATGACTTGGCCACCAGATCAAAGAAGTTGCTTGGCACCGCGGCGCTGGGGTCAGCAAGGTACTCGTCCAAGATCTTCTGGTATTCGCCATTGGCCTTCAACTCGGCCAGGCCGTCATTGAAGGCCGCCAGCAGGGCAGTATTTTCGCCCTTGTTCACGGCGAAACCGTAGGAGCCGCCGGGAACTTTGTCGGTGACGGTCTTCAGGCCATTGCCCTGGGCGATGCCGTATGCCAGCACCGGATAATCATCGAATACCGCCACCGCCGAACCGGACTTCACCGACTCGTACATGGTTGCCGACTGATCCAGCGACTTGACCTTGAACCCGTATTCCTTGGAAATGGACTTGGCGTAGGCCTCGCCTTCTGAACCGGTCTTGGCTACTACGGTTTTGCCGTCCAGATCCTCATAGCCCTTGATGTCCTCGTCTTTTTGGGACACGGCCATCTGGACGCCGGACTCGAAGTAAGGCTCGGAGAAATCATAGATTTCCTTGCGCTCATCGGTGATCGACATACCCGCAATCACGCCATCGACCTGATTAGCCGACAGGGCCGCCAGCGCGGCGCTAAAACCGAGGGAGCGGACCTCGACCTTGAATCCCTGGTCTTCGGCAATCGCCTGCAGGATATCCATGTCGATGCCGGTCAGTTCGCCATCCTTGCGGAATTCGAAGGGGGCGAAGGTTGTATCGGTGCCGATGACGAAGGTTTTCCCTTCGACGCTGTCGCTGCCTTGGGCCATAGCCGACGGCGCTCCGATGACCAGGGCCATCAGGCCGATGGCTGCGGCGGCAACCCACCGCCTCAGGCGCCCGGCGCGGGCTGCTCTTTGTTTCTTTTCCACTGATGATCGCTTTCTCGTGCTGAAGGGCGAATGGCCCAAGCTGCAGATAAATTCCTATTCCAGCAAGCCTAAGCGCAATAAAGTCTAGCCGGTACCCTTGGCTCCTCGTTACCGCAGGTTTCCGTCGCTGGACTAGGCCGTTCTGTCCGCGCTGAGCATAGCTTGCGCCCATAGTGCCCGGAGGTGAGATTGAATAGGGATATGACTGATCCATCGTTGACCGCCAATCCCCCGCAGGCCGCACAGCGTCCGACCACCCGCAGCTTCCACGGTGATGATTTCATCGACAACTATGAGTGGCTCCGCGAGAAGTCCAGCCGCGAGGTGCTCGAGCATCTCAAGGCCGAGAATGAATACACTGACGCAGTCACTGCCGGACAGCAGCCCTTGCGCGACGACCTCTTCAATGAGATCAAAGCCCGCACCGTGGAGACCGACTTGTCGGTTCCCGTGCGCCGACGCGGCTGGTGGTATTTCACCCGCTCCGCCGAGGGCAAGCCGTACACCGTGCAGTGCCGGGTCAAGGCCACCGATTCCCCGGACCAGGTCGCTGATTGGACTCCCCCCGTGATCGATCCAGAACACAGCCTGCCGGCCGAAGAGGTATTGCTCGATGGCAACGCGTTGGCCGAGGGCAAGCCATTCTTCTCCCTTGGCGGCATGGCGCTGAACGAAGAGGGCAACCTGCTGGCCTACTGCGTTGATAATGCCGGCGACGAGCGTTTCACCCTGTACATCAAGGATCTGTCCACTGGGCAGCTGCTGCCCGATGTCATTGAAGGCATCTTCTACGGCTTGGCGTTCTCCCCCGACTCCTCGACCGTTTTCTACACTGTGGTGGACGAGACGTGGCGCCCGAACCAGGTTCGCGCGCACCGCCTTGGCACCGACGCGGCCCAGGATCAGCTGGTCTTCGAAGAGAACGATCCAGGGATGTGGCTCGGATTCGATCTGAGCCCGGATCGCAAGACCCTGATGATTTCCAGCGGCAACTCCGAATACTCTGAGACCAGCATGCTGGATCTGGCCACGGACCAGGCCGAGGTGACCCTGCTGGTTCCCCGCGAATTGCGACTGCTCCATGGCATCGATCTGATGCCAGGCACAGGCCAAGCCCTGATCACCCACGACTTCCAAGCACCGAATAACATGGTCTCGCTTGCTGATGTGGAACAGCTGGGCCAGGGTACCAAGCCAGAACAGTGGCAGACCGTGGTGGCCCACGAAGATACGGTCAAGGTGGAAGGCACGGCCTTGACCGGATCGCACGTGATCCTTTCAGTGCGCCGCGACACCTGCGAACGAGTCCAGCTGCTTCCGCTTCAGGGCTTGGGCACCGCGGCGCAAGGTCCAGCCATCGAGCCCGGGTTCGAGGATGAGCTGTTCACCGCTTCCCTGGCCTATGCCGAACTTGATGCGCCGCTGATCCGCATCAGCTACACCGCTGACTTCACGCCGGCCCGCGTCTACGACCTCTGGCTTGATGGCCAGACGCTGGACCTGCGCAAACAGACCCCGGTCAACAACTACGACGCTTCCAAGTACCTCTCCACCCGCGATTGGGCCACCGCTGCGGATGGAACCAGGATTCCGCTGACCATCATGCGCCGCGCTGATCTTGATGTCTCCGTGCCGCAGCCGGTGCTGGTCTATGGCTACGGTTCCTACGAAGCATCGATGGACCCGGGCTTTGGCATCCCGCGCTTGAGCGTGCTGGACCGCGGCGTTATCTTTGTCATTGCCCACGTTCGTGGCGGTGGCGAGCTGGGTCGCGACTGGTACCTGAACGGCAAGAAGCTCCATAAGAAGAACACCTTTACCGACTTCATCGATTCCACAAGGCACCTCATCGAGGCGGGCATTGCCGATCCCCAGCGGATCGTCGCCCTGGGCGGATCGGCCGGCGGCCTGCTCATGGGCGCCATCGCGAATATGGCTCCGCAGCTGTACACCGCAATCATCGCCCAGGTTCCCTTCGTGGATGCGCTGACATCCATCCTGGATCCGGATCTTCCGCTTTCTGCTTTGGAATGGGAAGAGTGGGGGAATCCTATTGAGAGCAAAGAAGTCTATGACTACATGAAGTCGTACTCTCCTTATGAAAACGTCACGGCTCAGGCCTACCCGAAGATCGCGGCGGTCACTTCGCTGAACGACACCCGCGTACTGTACGTCGAGCCGGCCAAGTGGGTCGCCAAGCTGCGTGAAGTGGGCACCGGTGAAGAGCCAATCGTGCTCAAGACGGAGATGGACGGTGGCCACGGCGGGGCCTCGGGCCGTTATGAATCCTGGAAATCACGGGCTTGGGACTATGCTTTCGCCCTGGATGCCCTGGGCTGCATCAAGCTCATCTAACTCGCGTCAGGAAGGCGGCCATGCGCCACATCAAGATCAAGAACCATCGTGACGATTCGTCGGTTCGCCGGTTATTGGTGCTGGCCGCCGATCCCGCAGGCGAACAAGGCCTGGAAGATCTGCTCGATGAGTGCCAGGAGCTGAAGGTTCTGGCGCATAGCGCCGAGGACGGGACCATCGATGCGTTGGCGGCCTATCGGCACAGCGATCAGTACTCGCTGTGCTTGGAATATCTTGCGGTGCTGCCCGAATTCCAGCAACGTGGATTAGGCCGGGCCCTGATTGAGGAACTGCGCTTGATTCACCGCAAGAATGTCTGGGCCACGACACATGATGATGCCGTCGATTTCTACCGGGCAATGGGCTGCGTCATTTCCAATTCCGCCGAGGATCCCCGGTGGCCTGGTGTCGCGCGGTACTTGTGCACCGCGCCATATCTTCCTTTGCTGCACAGCCAGCCGGCGGAAGACCCGGAGTACGAGGCGGTCAATGGCCAGCTGACCCGGGGCAATATTCGCATTGACGAGCCCTCGCCGAGCTGGCCGAGGGACTTCGAGGAGCTAGCACAGCGGATCGCTGGCGCCTTGGGGCCGCAGGCCCTGGCCATTGAACATACTGGCTCCACGTCGGTTCCGGGGCTTCCGGCGAAACCGATTATTGACATCTGCTTGCTGGTCCCCGACGCCAATGACGAGCCCAGCTACGCTCCGGTGTTGGAGGGCATTGGCTTGGTGTTCTGGCATCGCGAGCCTGGCTGGTACGCACACCGCATGTTCAAGCCGGCTGCCGATAGCAGTCGCGTCGATGCCAACGTCCATGTGTTTTCCGCCGGCAGCCCGGAGTACGTGCGCATGGTTCTTTTCCGTGAGCATCTCAAGGGCAATGCTGCTGACCGCCAGGCTTACGCGAGGGTCAAGCGAAAGGCCGCGGCCCAGCTGCTGGCCGAGCAGGGCGAGAATGGGTTAGTCATGGATTACAACCGGATCAAGGAGCCGTTCATCGTGGCCTTGCATCACAAGCTGTTCGCCTCGTAGCTTCCGGTATTGCGCTTCGCAACAGATCCTTGCTTACCGCTACGCAACTTGACTTAGCTCACATTTTGTTATTACCTAATGATCGTTCGGTAAATAAATCGGCGAAGGACAATGATGACAAATACCCAGGTAGAAGAACCCATGCCCCACGCCATTCTCCGCAATGACTATGCGACTCAATGGATGGGCATCAACGTCGTCGAAGTTCGCGAAGGGCATGCGGTCATCACCATGGAACTGCGCCCCGAAATGCTCAACGGTTTTGGAATCGGCCACGGCGGAATGATCTTCGCTTTGGCAGACACCGCCTTTGCCTTGAGCTGCAACCCCGTAGAAGGCTCCGATGAGAACATCACCGTCGCCGCCGGAGCGGATATCAATTTCCTTCGGCCTGCCATTCCCGGAAGAACGCTTACCGCCACCGGCCAACGGGTCTCGCAACAAGGACGTAGCGGGGTCTATGACATCACGGTGACCCAGGAATCCAGCGACGGGGGCAGCGAAGTCGTAGCCGAATTCCGCGGACGTTCCCGCACTGTGCCCAAGCCACGCTAAGGCCGCCCTTCAGTCCACTCGACACGAAAGTTTCAACATGTCTCAGACTTCCAACCGCGACGCTCTTCCCAATCCCCTGGATCCGGAAGAGACCATGAGCCGCGATCAAATTGAAGCCATCCAGCTTGAACGGCTGAAGGAAACCCTTCACCATGCCTACACCAACGTCCCGCACTACAAAGAGAAATACGATGCGGCAGGAGTCCACCCCGAGGATCTCAAGGAACTGGGCGACCTCGCGCTGTTCCCCTTCACGGACAAAGAGGATTTGCGCAAGACCTATCCCTTTGGCATGTTCGCCGTGCCGCAGCACGAGGTCTCCCGAATCCATGCGTCCTCGGGCACGACCGGAAAGCCAACGGTTGTCGGCTACACCCAGCAGGACCTGGCTGATTGGGCCAAGCTCGGCGCACGATGCCTGCGGCTATCCGGCGTGAAGCCGGGCTGGAAGGTGCACAACGCCTACGGCTATGGCTTGTTCACCGGCGGGCTGGGAGCACACGCCGCTGCGGAGCAGCTTGGCGCAACGGTCATCCCCATGTCCGGAGGGCAAACCGATAAGCAGATTTCGCTGATCCAGGACTTCGCCCCCGACGCGATTCTGTGCACCCCGACCTACCTGCTGACCATCGGCGATGCCATGCAGCGCAAGGGCCTCGATCCGCGCAGCACCTCGCTGAAGGTCGCGGTTCTCGGCGCCGAGCCATGGACCGAAGAAATGCGCCATGAACTCGAAGAGATGTTCAATATCGATGCTTGCGATATCTACGGACTCTCCGAGGTCATGGGCCCAGGCGTTGCTGGCGAATCCAATGAACGCAAGGACGGCAGCCACATCTGGGAAGACCATTTCCGCCCCGAAATCATCGATGCCTTCGATTCGAGCAAGGTCCTGGGTGATGGAGAACATGGCGAGCTGGTTTTCACCTCGCTGACCAAGCAAGCCCTGCCGATCATCCGCTACCGGACCCATGACCTCACGCGCCTGCTACCTGGCAGCGTCCGCCCCGGGCACCGTCGAATGGGCCGTATCACCGGGCGCAGTGATGACATGATCATTCTGCGTGGAGTAAATCTCTTCCCCAGCCAGATCGAAGAGCTGATCCTCAAGGTGCCAGGCCTCTCCCCTCACTTCCAGCTCATCCTTACGCGCCCCGACCGCATGGATCAACTAGCAGTGAAAGTCGAACGCCGCATGGATGCGACGGCCGAGCAGGCTGAGCATGCAGGGAAGGAACTGGCCAAGCTCATCAAGATCCACATCGGCTCGTCCTGCGCCATCGATGTCGTTGAGCCGGAGTCGCTGGAGCGATCAATGGGCAAGCTCAAGCGAATCTATGATCAGCGTAATCAGTAATATGCGCAGGGACATGGAATAATCGACTCATCATGGACACAACCGACACTGCCAGCCACCCGGTGAAACGCGGGCGCCCCGGATACGACCAGGAAACCGTACTGAGAATTGCCGTCGAGGCATTCAACGAATACGGCTACGACGCGACCTCCATGGGCAGGCTTGCCGACCGCTTGGGGATCAGCAAGTCCGCGATTTACCATCACGTTCCTTCCAAAGAAGACTTGTTGCGCCTCGCCTTGGACGAAGCGCTCTTCCCCTTGGAAGCGGTCATCACCGAGGTGCGCACACACGAGGGCAGTGCCGACGAGCGTTTGGAATTCTTCTTGCGCTCAACCATCCGCATCCTGATCGAAAAGCGTCCCTATGTGACCTTGCTGCTGCGTCTGCGTGGCAACACCGAGTTGGAGCGCCAAGCACTGGATCGCCGCCGTGCCATGGACCGCCAGCTCGCTGAGTTGGTCACGGCCGCGCAAAGCGACGGGAAGCTTCGAGATGACTTGGAGCCACGCGCCACGGCCCGACTCTTGTTCGGCATGATCAACTCGGTAGTGGATTGGTACCGGGTAGATGGCCCGCTGGAGGCTTCGGCTCTGGAAGAACAAGCGGTGTCATTGCTCTTCCACGGCCTGCACACCGTAGTGGAGTAGGAGCACTCAGTTCTCATCATTGAGGCTCCTTGCTTTTTGGGCAGGGAGCCTCAATGAGTTGATGCGGATTCTGCGCTTGATCGCTGTGGCGTATCCAACCTATGGGAATTTACGGACTCACAGGAATCACCGTTAGCATCTAAGGGGTGCCTTGTGCACCTGTCGTTGCCAATCGATCGAGTGAAGAGCACCGTGGATTCCTTCTTAGAAACCCTGTTCATGGCTACTGCAGACAGCGGTAGTTCCTACGTCCAGATCCTGCTGTCAGCCGCTAGCATGCTGCTAGTTTTCGTCTCCGCAATCCTTCTTGCGCACCGCAATGATTTGGGTTGGTGGACGCTGATCCTCTCGGTATTTGTTGGCCCCATGATCTCGGCCTTGCAGTATGACCTGCTGGGTCTGATCTACGCGATCCCGCTGCTGCTCCTGCCGATTTTCGGCCTATGGCGTTTTTCGCAATTCAAGCTCCACGGCAAGTTCACTCGTGAAGTGACCAAAACCCCGGTTACCCCCTGGTCTGCCGTAGGCATGGTTGTCGGCCTGATCCTACTAGTGGCCTTGCGCTTTGGCCCATTCCTCTTCAACTCCGGCTTCTTGACCGCCACCCCGGAAGTCTGGGTGATGTACTTCGCTGACGCCGCTATTTTCGCTTCCTTCGTCATGATTGCTCGCGGCGTGCGCGAAGGCTGGTTGTTGCTGGCTGTAGCCGCTATCGCAGACCTGGTGGTGTACTTCTTGATTTCGCCAATGCTGGGCATGCTCGGCCTCTACGTCTTCATCGCCCTGGCCGCAGCGTACGGCTACTTCCTGTGGCGCAGCCTTCCTGCCCAGGCTGCCGGTCCGGTGCAGGACGAGCTGGACGAGGAAGAGCTGGCCTTGCAAAAAGCCAAGCAGGCAACCTTGGACAAGCTGAATGCCAAGACCGAAAAATAGCTGAACCTAGAGTGATCCCGTCCCAGTGTGAACTGGGGCGGGATCATTCTTATGGCTAATTGCGCCAGCTGTCGTCAAGGTTCAGGGAACCGTCCGCATTCACGGTTGCGGTGCGATTAGCCCCTGATTCCCACGTGGCATTGCCGCTCTGGTCGTACGTGACGTACTTGTACTCGAACCGCGTTTCTGCCGGAAGGTTCACCGTTCCGGTCCAGCTCGGGTAGTTGACAGCGGATAGCTGAGGCGCCTTGGCCGGATCCCAGCTGCCTAGTTCCGGCTGGTCGCCGACCATGCGGATGTTCTGCCCCATGACGGTTTGGGCTGTGATAGCGACACTGACGTCAGCGGTGTCCTCGACCGGCTCCGGGGTTCCCGATCCTGCATCAGATACGGCGCCGACGTGCAGGGCCATGGCGCCGTAGGCAGGCAGTGTAGTGGTGAACTTACCGTCGTCACCTACCGTGATGGTCCTTGAGCAATCACCTCCGGCCACCACATCGCAATAGGTGCCGGCGGCCAGCGTGCTGGTGTATTCGCGGGTGGTTGCTGCCGAGGTGTTGTTGATGGCTACGAACCCCTTGTTGCCTCGGCCGTACGCGATCTGGTTGCCGCCGTCGTCCCACCAATTGCTGACAGCCGCGTCGCCGACGACGTTGTTGAAGCCCACCATTCCGGTGATTTCATCTTGCCGCTGCTCGCAAGTCCAGGCGGAGGAGTCGCAGCTGGCATTGGGGACCGATGCGTCGCTGGCGCCGGGAGCGCCTGCTTCCTTGTCGGTGAAGGCGAATCCGGAGTACACGGTGGGCGATCCGTAAGGCCAGGAGAGCATGAAGACATTGGCCAGCAGGTACTTCGCTCCCCACTTGTAGTTCATGGATTCGCCATTGCGTTCGGTGTCGTGGTTGGTGACAAAAACACCGGCCCGGTCGCTGGTCAGCTTGCCGTCGCCGATGAAGCGCAAGTTGGCGATTTGCGCGTCGAAGTCATGCTTGAGCTGTCGCGAGTAGTCGAATTCGTGCGAGTCTCCACTGCCGAGGTATTCGCTTTCCTGGATCGGTTCACCCGACGCCCCGATCACCTCGTGGACCCAGTACACTCCGGGGTTCTTCATCTTGGATTTGATGCCTTCGAGGTCCGTTGCGGGAATGTGTTTCGAGGCATCGATGCGGAATCCGGATACGCCAAGCGATACGAGATCATCAAGATAGTCAGCGATGTTTTGCTGGACGTAGCTGCTGGAGGTTTTCAGATCCTGCAAGCCCACGAGGCGGCAGTGCTGCACTTGCCAGCGGTCGGCATAGTTGGTGATGTTGGTGCGGCAATCGTTGAAGTCCTGAGCGGAGTACTCCGGGAAGTTGTCGTCGGAGTAAGCCGAGCCTGCGGTTCCAGTACCGGTCTGCCCGGCTCCGGTCATGTGGTTGACCACGGCATCTGCGATCACTTTGACGCCTGCGTCATTGCAGCTTTTGACCATGGCGGAGAATTCTTCGCGGTGGCCCAGTTTCGAGTCCACCTTGTAGCTCACCGGCTGGTAGGAGGTCCACCATGCCGTGCCGCGCAAATGCTCGGCGGGAGGTGAGACCTGGACGTAGCCATATCCTGCTGGGGCGATGCTGGACTTGCATTCCTGGGCCACCGAATTCCAGTTCCACTGGAACAAGTTGAGGATGACATCCTTGCCGTCATTGGATGGGGTGGCGGCTTGGGCGGGCGTTGCGAACAACGGTGCGGCGAGCAGGGCCAGCGAGGCGCCGAGTGCCGCGACTGGCTTCACCGTCCTGGCGCGGCGCCGGCGTCGTGTTGATTTGGCGCTTGATGGCAAAAGTCCCACAGATAACTCCTTTGTTGTGATGATCTGGCTGCGATTGGCCGACGCGGGGTCGGGATCGCTCAACCACACGCCCCCCATCAACGCGTGACCTGCGACACAACTGTAAGCGTTTTCTAAGCTCTCTCCAATAAGTAAATTTTTGTAAATACCTTAAATCCGCGCAAATGCCCACTTGGATTGCCAAAAAAAATTTTCATCCTGCGCCAGGCATTGCCATAGTTGGAAACGTTTACACTGCTATCCGGCAATTCCGCCCCAACTCCGAGCATGCAAAAAGGGCGGATGCCGCGGTTGACGGCATCCACCCTTGCTGGAGTTGCGTTTTAGCTACCGAAGTTGGCGTAGGTGAGGTCTTCTTTCTCCACCAGGGTCAAGACATCGTAGGTCGCGACAATCTCATCATTCTGATTGTGCAAGATCGCGTCCCACGCGACCTCGCCATATTCATCGGTGACTCGCGACGTGATTTTCTTGGCCGTAAGGGTCACGCGAATCGAATCGCCGGCTGCGACCGGGGTGATGAAGCGCAAGGATTCCAGTCCGTAGTTGGCTAGCACAGGCCCCGGAGCTGGCTCTACGAAGAGGCCGGCAGCCCACGACACGAGCAGGTACCCGTGGGCGACAATCCCAGGGAAGAACGGGTTCGCTTCGGCAGCTTTTGCATCGGTGTGCGCGTAGAAGGTGTCGCCGGTTTTCTCGGCGAATTCGCTGATTTCTTCAAGATTCACTACACGCAGATCAGAGGCGAAGCCATCGCCCACTTGCAGCTCGGCCAGCGATTTGCGGAACGGGTGGGTGTATTGCGCTTGGCCACCGAACTTTTCGCATCCGGCCAGGCGCTGTTCAGCGCCGCTATGCCACACGCCGCTGAGCGCAGTGAGCATATTCGGCGAGCCCTGAACGGCAGTGCGCTGCATATGGTGCTTCACCGATCGGATTCCTCCCAGCTCCTCGCCACCACCGGCGCGTCCCGGACCTCCATGGACCAGGTGAGGAACTGGTGAACCGTGGCCGGTCGTTGATCGCGCGGTTTCCCGGTTCAGGATGTGTACGCGACCATGGTGGGCCGCGATCCCCAGGGCCAGTGAACGCACGGCGTCGGCGTCGTTGCTGCACACGGTGGCCACCAGCGAGCCTGCACCCATGGCGGCCAGCTGCACGGCTTCGTCCAGGTTCTCATAACCAATGACGGAGCTGACCGGGCCAAAAGCCTCGCGGGAGTGCACCAGTGGATTGCGGGCATCGGCCCAACGTAGAACCACAGGAGACATGAAGGCACCGGATTCGGCCACGGCGTCGCGTTCTGGCGCCACGCGTACGGCCGGGGCATCCAGGCGGCCATAGGCTAGCTCACCTCCGGCATCAATCATGTCCTGCACTGCGGCACGGACATCAGCCAGCTGCTCCATGGAAGCCAGGGCGCCCATGGTCACGCCCTCGACGCGGGGGTCGCCAATGACGACCCGCTGGTCGATTCGCCGGCCGATGGCGGCAATGACCGGATCAACCAGGCGGGAAGGCACGATGTTGCGGCGGATCGCGGTGCACTTCTGGCCAGCCTTGGAGGTCATCTCAGTGACGACAACCTTGATGAAGGCCTCGAACTCCGCTGTTCCTTCTTCCGCGTCAGGACCGAGGATGGCCGCGTTGAGGGAGTCGGTTTCTGCCGCGAAGCGCACTCCCCCGTCGATGACATTTGGATGGGACTTCAACTTGCTGGCCGTGGCGGCCGAGCCGGTGAAGGCGAACATGTCACGGTAGTCGAGGTGGTCCATCAGGTCGCGGGCTGATCCCGAGAGAAGCTGCAGGGAACCCTCGGGAAGGATGCCTGATTCCAGCATTAGCCTCACAGCCGCTTCGGTGAGGTAGCCCGTTGGAGTCGCTGGCTTGACGATGGTGGGAACACCGGCAATAAACGCCGGGGCAAACTTCTCGAGCATGCCCCATACCGGGAAGTTGAACGCGTTGACCTGCACCACGACACCACTCATTGCGGTGTAGACATGCGTGCCGATAAAAGAGCCGTCCTTGCTCAGCGGTTCTGTTGGCCCGTCCAGGATGACATTGCTATTGGGAAGCTCGCGGCGGCCCTTGGAAGAGAACGTGAACAGAACGCCGATTCCTCCATCGATATCCACCATGGAATCGGTCTTGGTGGCGCCAGTCTTGAAGGATATCTCGTAAAGGTCTTTGCGTCGCTCGTTTAGATACAGCGCAAGTTCCTTGAGCTTGAGCGCGCGCTCATGCAAGGAAAGCTTGGCCAGCTCCTGATGCCCGGTGCCACGGCCGTAGTCCACGGCCGCTGCAACATCCAGCTTGTCGTTAGTGACGGTGGTTAGAAGTTCTCCGGTGTTGGCGTCGCGGACTTCTGTTCCGCCCTCGGATTGCGGGGTCCGCCATTCTCCGGCGATAAAGCTGGGTACCACGCTGATCTTTTTTGTCGACATTGACACAATTCCCTCCTGAACGGTCGGTCAGTATTAGACTTAACCTTATCAGCAAGAGCGTGACCGGGGACACCTCAAATTGCCCTCCGCGCGAATTCTTCGCCCCTCCCGCCACTCAGGAATTCCGCGCCAGAGCACTCAATCGCTCCAGGCTCTTCTCGCTCACGCCCTGGGCCAGCAAATAGGAGCGGGCCGAACCAAGCCATGCACAGAATTCCGATAGGGCTGCGGCTCTGCCTCGAATGATTTCCCGCAGTTCCCCTTCACTCTGATAGCTCTCATAGGGATGCTTCCTGGGCGAGACGCGATGCCATTCGTTGATGCCGCGCACCGCCAGCTCATCATGGGCGAGAATCTGATCCCGGGAGCCTGCGAGATCCAGCAGCATGGTGGCGATCAAGCCAGAGCGGTCGCGGCCTGCCGAACAGTGGATCACGGTTGAGCCTTGGGAATCCGCCAAATTCTCGAAGACTGCGCGCAGCTGGTCGCCGAATTCTTCGCACACCAATCGGTACATGCCGGTGTGATTCATATATGGCACGGCGATGGATTCGAATCTCGTATTGCCGGGCGTCTCCAGTGGAAGGTTCACCAGTTCAATGCCGGAGAACGTTGCTTGGGGCACCGCGGGGTCATGCTCGCGTCGGTGGATCTCATCGGGGTTGCGCAGGTCCACGACCTTGCCGATGCCGTCCTCGTGCATTTGCTGCCAACCTTGGACGCTAAGCCACTCGTGGCGGCCCATTCGATAAAAGGCTCCGCAAATGTGCCGCGCATTCACGGATCCTTCCCATTCCAGATCTCCGCTTTGCTTTTGATAGTTCAGGCCCTGGCTCATTTACCCATTGCAACATACTGATTGACTGTTGTAGAGTTCTAGTCATTGGCAATTGCCAATGAGTCTATTGAAGGAGGGGTAACGATGATTGCTTACCGCCATTCCCGGTCATTGATCTCTTTCTCTAAGGACTTATCCCAATGCATTTTCCTGCTGGAAAACCAACCACCAGCTCGCAGGTAATCTCGTCCAACTTCACTGACGCTGATACCAAACTCAAATTCCGCAGGCACAAGCCCGTGTGGAACGAATCATCCTCAGATGAGCCATCGGCTGGCCAGCGCTACTCCACCTGGCCGTTTATCGAAAAGGGCATGCGCGGGCCGCAGCCATACCCGCTGTGGCTGATTGAGGACGCCGCTGCCATGGACACCGAATTGGGCATCCTCAAAACCGGCAAAGAAGGCGACGTCTTCCTGCTGGAACGAGCAACGGAGGAGCGCTCAAGCCTGTTGGCCGCCAAACGCTATCGCTCCCGCGACCACCTGCAATTCAGCCGTTCGCAAGCTTATAGCGATGGCAGGTCTGCCCGGCGGTCGCGCGATAAGCGAGCCATCAGCAACAATTCCGCCTACGGCCGGGACATCGCCGCTTTGCAGTGGGCCAACGCGGAATGGACCTATCTCTTGCGCTGTTACGAAGCCGGCATTCCCGTGCCATATCCGGTGCAGATTGACGGCACCGAGATCCTCATGGAATTTATTGCCGACCCGGACAATCCGCTGGCGGCAGCACCCCGTTTGCAACAGCTTGCGCGCTTTGATCCGCGGCTTCCCGCTTTATGGGATCAACTCACTGACGCCCTGGAGAAGTTCGCCGGAATGGGGATTGCCCATGGCGACTTGTCCGCATACAACCTCCTGGTTTCCGGCGAGCGCCTGGTGGTCATCGATGTTCCGCAGTGCGTGGATCTGGCGGGAAATCCGCAAGGCATGGACTTCTTGCACCGCGACTGCGTCAATCTGTGCGAGTGGTTTGATTCCAAGGGCCTGCCGCAAGACCCAGATGAGCTCTTTGCTTCACTGCTAGGACATCTCTTCTAGGCTCCTGAAGCACGACGGCCTCCGCCGGTCATTGCTGACTGGCGGAGGCCCTCGTCGCTGAAGCTTGCATGGCGGGTTTCCTACCAGCTGTAGAAGCCCCGGCCGCTCTTGCGGCCCAGCTTTCCCTCAGCCACCATGTCCTTGAGGATCTGCGGCGGAGCAAATCGCTCCCCCAGGGTCTCATGGAGGTACTCGGCGATTCCCAGACGCACATCCAAGCCGACAATGTCGGTGGTTTTCAGCGGGCCGGTCGGGTGCTTGTAACCCAGGACCATGGCATTGTCGATGTCTTCGGCGCTGGCCACGCCTTCTTCCACCATGCGCATGGCTTCCAGGGCGATGGCAACGCCCAGGCGCGAGGAAGCGAAGCCCGGAGCGTCATTGACCACCACGGCGGTCTTGCCCAGCGCCTGCACCCAGCCGCGCGATGCATCAACCAGGTTCTTCTCAGTCTGCTCGCCGATGACCACTTCGATGAGCGTCGAGGCTGGCACCGGGTTGAAGAAATGAAGCCCGAGGAACTTGCCAGGCCGGGCCAATTCCTTGGCCAGCCCGTTGACCGATAGGGAGGAAGTATTCGAGGCCAGCACTGCCTCCGGAGCCAGCACCTGCTCTACGGCCTGCAGCGAGGAGACCTTCAGGTCCCAGATCTCCGGAACGGCCTCGATCACCAGTTGAGCGGTGGCGAATTGCTGGTAGTCCGTGCTCACCGAGAAACGCTGCATGAGCTCGTCTTTGGATTCGCGCACGACCCCGCGGGCGATGGACTTGTCGACGGACTCGGTGACCCGCTCATAGGCAGCCTGCGCGGAGGCCTCGTCGCGCTCGACGACAACCACCGTGCTGCCGCTGATCAGCAGGGCGTGGGCGATGCCTGCGCCCATGCGGCCGCCTCCGAGCACGCCGCTGTCCTGGGGTAGCTGGCCCGTCAAAAAGTTATTGGTTGCGCTCATGGTTACTTCTTCTTTCGATCGAGGAATGCCTGCATGCGATCAAACTTGGCTTGGGATTCGAAAAGCATTCCCTGGGCCAAGGTGTCGATGACCGGATGGGCTTCACGTGGAGCGTGGAATACCGACTTGGTGATCCGCACAGCCAAAGGATCCTGGGCCGCAATGCGATCAGCCAGTGCCTCAGCCGCCGCGTCCAGTTCGCTGGCCGGGTGCAGTTCAGTGATCAGCCCTGCTTCCAGGCACTGCTGGCCGGTGAGCACCTTGCCAGCCAGGAGGATCTCCTTGGCCAGGGGTTCGCCCACCAGCTCCTTGAGCCGCCAGGTCGCCCCGGCCGCGGCCATGATGCCAAGGTTGGTTTCGGGGTTGCCCATGCGCAGCTCTTCGGTGCCGATGCGGAAATCCGCGGCGTAGGCCAGCTCGGCTCCCCCGCCCAGGGCAAATCCGTCAAGTGCGGCGATCACGGGCATCGGCAATTTGGCGACACGATCGAAGATCCCGGAGTTGATCCCAGCGAGCGCGTCATCACGGCGGCGTTCTCGCAATTGCGAGATGTCGGCACCGGATGCAAAGATCCCCTTGCTTCCCTTGGGATTCGCATCGCTGGGCGCCTGGCTGGCTGTGCCTGCCAGGATCAGGATTTTGGGATTCCTTTCCAGGTCATCGCAGACGACATGCAGCTCATCGACCATCGTCTGGTCGATCGCATTGCGCACCTCGGGCCGGTGGAGCCGGACCCACAGCCGGTCATCGGTTTCGTTCAGCTTGAGAGTCTGGAATCCGTTATCGAGGCTTCCCACTTTAGGCTCCTTCCAGCAAGATGGCCGATCCTTGCCCCACGCCGACGCACATGGTGGCAACCGCCAGCTTGCGCTGCGCTGTCGCGAGCTCTCGTTCCATGCGGCCCAGCAAGGTGATCACGATGCGCGATCCGCTGGATCCCAGCGGATGGCCCAATGCAATGGCGCCCCCGTCGCGGTTCACGATCTGCGGGTCCACGCCGAGCTCGCGCATGCTGGCCAGGGATTGGCTGGCAAAGGCCTCGTTGATTTCCATGGCGCCGAGCTCCCCGATCGACAGCCCTGCGCGGTCGAGCACCTTGCGGGTTGCCGGCACCGGTCCCATGCCCATGATCTCCGGTTCCAGGCCGGCGGCCTGCCCGTCGATGATGCGGGCACGCGCAGTCAGCGAATACTTTTCCAGGGCGCGTTCTGAAACCACCAGGATGGCCGAGGCGCCATCGTTCAGCGAGGAGGCATTCCCAGCGGTCACCACCTCGCCGCCGCTCACGACCGGGCGCAGGCCGGAGAGCACTTCCATGCTCGTTCCCGGGCGCGGGCCCTCATCGGTATCCACGATGGTTTCCCCCTTGCGGTGCTTGACCGCCACCGGCACGATTTCGTCGCGGAAGTGGCCGGCCTTTATGGCGGCCATGGCCTTGGCGTGGGAATCAACAGCGAACTGATCGCAGTCCTCGCGGGAGATTCCGTAGACGCGGGCCACTTCTTCTGCGGTCTCCGGCATGGAGTAGGTCGCCTTGCCATCTCGTGACAGCTGCCCGGAAAGGAATTGCGGGTTGGTGAAGCGCCAGCCGATGGACGTGTCGAAGACTGCACCGGGCTTGGCGAAAGGCTTATCGGGTTTCTCCATGACCCATGGGGCGCGGGACATTGATTCCACGCCGCCGGCGATCACCACGTCGGCGGCTCCGGCCTTGATCATGTGGCTGGCCATGGTGATGGCGCTCATTCCCGACGCGCAAAGGCGGTTGACGGTGATGCCAGGAACACTTACCGGCAATCCCGCCAGCAGCGATGCCATGCGCGCAACATTGCGGTTCTCTTCACCGGCGCCGTTGGCGTTGCCGAGAATCACTTCATCAACCGCTGCCGGGTCGATTCCGGAGTCCTGGATGAGATCGCGGATCGCCAGTGCGGCAAGATCATCGGGGCGCACTGAGCTCAAGGCTCCCCCATAGCGCCCTACCGGGGTGCGGCTCCCGCCGACGAGAAATGCTTCAGTCATGTGTACTCCTTGGGCCAAAATTGCTTGGTGATCCTCAACACCTAAACTTACCGACCATTCGTTCAATAATAAAGTCATGGGCTTCAGCTATTTCAGATTCTTAGAGATCGGAGGGAAACCGACTAGCATTCATAGGGTGAGTAGCCAGAATAATTCAGCATTGCCCCAGAAGGTTTCCGACGTCTTTGATCCCACTCGTTGGCGAGTGATCGAAGGCTTCGATTTCACCGACATTACCTACCACCGCCAAGTGGAACGCGATGACCGGGGCACCATCGTGCGAGACCTCCCGACGGTGCGCATCGCCTTCGACCGCCCCGAGGTGCGCAATGCCTTCCGCCCCCATACCGTGGACGAGCTCTACCGCGCCATGGATCACGCGCGGATGACCAGCAATGTGGCCACGGTGCTGCTCACCGGCAACGGCCCGTCCCCCAAGGACGGCGGACACGCCTTCTGCTCGGGTGGAGACCAGCGCATTCGCGGCCGCGACGGATACCGCTATGCAGAGGGCGAAACCCGCGAATCGATCGACCCAGCCCGCGCCGGACGACTGCACATCCTTGAGGTGCAAAGGCTCATGCGCACCATGCCCAAGGTGGTGCTCTGCGTGGTCAACGGATGGGCCGCCGGCGGCGGGCATTCCCTGCACGTGGTCTCGGACCTGACCATCGCCTCCAAGGAAAACGGCAAGTTCAAGCAGACCGATGCCACCGTGGGCTCCTTCGACGCCGGCTATGGCTCTGCCCTGCTGGCCCGCCAGGTTGGCCAGAAGACCGCCCGCGAAATTTTCTTCCTCGCCCGCGAATACTCCGCCGACGATATGGTACGCATGGGCGCAGTGAATGAATCTGTGGAGCACGAGCGCCTGGAAGAGGTCGCTTTGGAATACGCTGCGGATATCGCCAAGCAGTCGCCCCAGGCAATCCGCATGCTGAAGTTCGCCTTCAACCTGGCCGATGACGGCCTGGCGGGCCAGCAGGTCTTCGCCGGCGAAGCGACCCGCATGGCCTACATGACCGACGAGGCAGTAGAAGGACGCGACGCGTTCCTGGGCAAGCGCGACCCCGACTGGTCTGGCTACCCGTACTACTTCTAAGCGTCAGCACCGGCACAAGGACAACTACATGGACGCACTGCACCAAGAATTGCTCGCCGCCTTGGCTAGCGCCGCCAACGACAACGGGCCAGCGGTGGAAGTCATCATCGATGACTCCACCGAGGCCGGCTGGCGCATCGAGTACCTGAGCCAGGAGGATCTGCCCGGCTTCGAGCAGCCCATGGCCGTGGTCCGGACTTCGGGTTCCACCGGCCGGGCCAAGCGCACGGTGCTCAGCGTCGAAGCCTTGGCTTCCAGCGCGCAGGCTACCGCCGAATTCCTGGGCTTCGAGGGCCAATGGCTGCTGGCTCTTCCCGTGCACTACGTCGCCGGGCTCAGCGTGCTCACCCGCTCGCTCTTCGCCGGAACCAAGCCCGTGATCATGGACCTGGACGGAAGCTTTTCGGCTACCGCTTTCACCCAGGCCGCCGACCAGATGGTCGAAACCCGCCGGCTGACCTCGCTGGTGCCAACCCAGTTGGCTCGGCTGCTCGATAACCCGGCCCCGGCCACCTTGCAGGCTCTGAAGCGTTTTGACGCCATCTTGCTGGGCGGGGCACGGGCCAGCAAGGATCTGATGGTCAGCGCACGACATCATGGGCTGAAGATCTTCCAGACCTATGGCTCTTCGGAAACCTCCGGTGGACTGGCCTACAACGGCACCGCGCTTCCCGGCGTACAGCTGGCCGAGCATGATTCGCGCATTTGGGTTTCCGGCCCGATGCTGGCCGATGGCTACGCCAATGCTCCGGAGGCCACCGCCGAGCACTTCGTGGAACATGACGGCCGGCGCTGGTATGTCACCGACGATCTGGGCACCGTGCAGGGGTCGCGCTTGAGCATCGTGGGCCGCATTGACGATGTCATCAATACCGGCGGCATCAAGCTGTCAGCGTCGAAAATCGAGGGGCTCCTGGAAGAGTTCTTCACCCAGGCCCTGGTGGTCTCCGTGCCAGACCCCCAATGGGGCCAAAGCGTTGGCCTGGCCTATTCCGGCCCCACCAAGACCGAAGATGCTTTCGATGCGGTGCGCCGCACCTTGGGCAAGGAAGCGGTGCCCAAGCACGTGCGCCACTACCCGCAGGGCCTGCCACTGCTGCCCAACGGCAAGTTCAATCGCCGCCTGATCATTGATGAATTAGCGGTCCGGGATTAGCCTCGATTCGCCTTGCCCGCCTAATCGCGGGAAACTAGAGGGTACGAGTTTTCTTTTGCCCTGAAAGGACTGAAAGTGGCCACACTTTCCCAATGGGTTTCGGGTGCCCGCCTGCGCACCTTGCCTATCGTCATTGCCCCGGTAGTCATCGGCACCGCGGCCGCCCTGGGCGAGACCGGAACCATTCATTGGATCCGCTGTGTTCTCGCGTTGCTGGTCGGCCTGCTGCTGCAGATCGGAGTGAACTACTCCAACGACTACTCAGACGGCATCCGGGGCACCGACGATGAGCGAGTGGGGCCGCTGCGCTTGACCGGCTCCAAGCTCACCGATCCGAAGAACGTGCGCAATGTCGCCTTCGCGTGCTTCAGCCTGGCAGCGGCCTGCGGACTGGCCCTGGTGATCATCTCATCATCGTGGCCCCTGCTGTTGGTGGGCGTCGCCGCGATCTTCGCGGCCTGGGGATACACCGGAGGCAAGAATCCTTACGGCTACCGCGGTTTAGGCGATATCTACGTCTTCATCTTCTTCGGACTCGTCGCGACTTTGGGTACTACCTTCACCCAGATCAATGAACTGACCCTCACCTCGTTGTGGGGCGCCATCGGCACCGGCCTGATCGGTTGTGCACTGCTCATGGCCAATAACGTGCGAGATATCCCCACCGATAAAGAGGTCGGGAAAATTACCCTCGCAGTCCGCTTGGGCGAAAGCAATGCCCGGCTCAGCTATGTCCTGATGCTCGCGGTGGCCATCTTGCTGCCATTGCTTTCAACCGGCACTTTCCCCTGGCTCTGGCTGATCTTGGTTACCTTCATTCCCGCGATCTCCCCGTCCATGTTGATGCTGCGTGAACATGAGCTCCCCAAGCTGGTGCAGGTGCTGAAGCAAACGGGCGTGCTGAACATGGTCTACGCCGTTCTCTTCGCATTGGCGATCGTCCTCGACGTGTACTTCTAAGTCGCTTCGGATCCTCCCGAGCAGCAAAAAGCCTTGGCTTGTCAGTCCATTGAATTGGTACTGGCAAGCCAAGGCTTTTCTCGTTGTGTGCCAAGGCTGGCGGCAAAATCTCTAGGCAGGCGGCTGCGTCTTGCGCTGGGACTCGTCAAATTCGTCTTCGATGGCTTCCTCCTCCAGCTGCTTGCTGGTCTTATTCGCGGAGGTCTTATTGAACGCCCTGCGCACATCCTCGTTCGCCTTGAGCCGAAGCTTGTTGAAGAACAAGTAGGAAATGGCGAAGGCGAAAATCAATCCAATGATTCCGGCAACAAAAATTGGCCAGTTCAAGCCAAGCCACAGGCCCAGGAATACCGCGCAGAAAATGCCCAGGCGAAGAACTGTATATTTCAGAAACTGCATAGCTTCAAGTTTACCGATGAAGCTGTGTACCGGATTATCACTAGAATGGAATCATGGTCCGCATTCTCATATTCGCAGCAGTAGTTTCGGTCGCTTTGATGATTTACACGTTGATCGAATGCAGCCGTGCGCCGAAGCATCTCGTGCGCTCGCTGCCGAAGTCGGCATGGGCCGTGGTGATCATCATCCTGCCACTGGTCGGCGCTGTATTGTGGTTCATTTTGGGTCGGCCCGTCAACGAGCGCAACCAGCAGGCAACGCAGCAAACCGCGCCGGATGACGACGAGGATTTCCTTCGACAGCTCGAAGTCTGGCGCCGCCAGCAGCAGCGGGAAGCCGATGCAAAAGCCCGTGAGCAAGAACTCAAATCCCAGGCCAAGGATTCCAAGGAAAACGATTCCACCGCGAAGCCCAAGCCTGACGACTCAACCGGTTCTAAGAAGCCTTCACCCAAGCCGGAGGACACCGACAGCGACACTCCCGACGCCAAGGCCTAGAACCCCGTTCCACTGCTTGCGCAGGGCAACCTGAGCCGACAGCCCAGCCCTAGGCCCGTTCAAGGCCTGGCGCCCAATTCTGCTTAAAGCAATGAGCGATACCCCATCAGGGGTATCGCTCATTGCTTATTTACTGGGTTCTAAAACCTAGACTCCGGCGTAGGAGTGCAGGCCGTCGAAGAAGATGTTCACGATGGTGAAGTTGAAGATCACGCACAGGAAGCCGACAATCGACAGCCATGCCGAACGTGGTCCAGTCCAGCCGCCTGTGGCGCGTGCGTGCAGGTAGCCTGCGTACACAACCCAGATCACGAAGGACCATACTTCCTTTGGATCCCAGCCCCAGTAGCGTCCCCACGCGGCTTCGGCCCAGATGGCTCCGGCCATCACGGTGAAGGTCCACATGACGAAGGCGATGGTGTTGATGCGATAGGCGAAGTTCTCCAGC
This sequence comes from Glutamicibacter sp. JL.03c, assembly GCF_025854375.1. Lineage (NCBI taxonomy): Bacteria > Bacillati > Actinomycetota > Actinomycetes > Micrococcales > Micrococcaceae > Glutamicibacter > Glutamicibacter sp. JL.03c. The sequence continues at coordinate 2,533,413 of NZ_CP107575.1, forward strand.
GCGCCAGCACCAGGTACGACGCGCATGAATGGCAGCTTGTCGCTCTGGCCTGCCGCCAAGCGGTGCATGCGGGAGTGCTGCAGAAGCTGGAGCACGTTCATGGCGAAGCTGATGGCAAACAGCGAGGAGGCCAGCACAGCGATGGACACGTGGATCACGATCCATGGCGACTGCAAGGCGGGAACCAGGTGGCCAACTGGCGTTGGGAAGCCGATGGTCGCGGCGCAGAGCATCAGGGTGACGAGCCCCGAAATGAAGGACCCCATGAATCGCAGGTCCTTGACGATGAGCACCACCACGTACACCAGGGCAACTACGAACGCGCCGGTAGTCAAGAACTCGTACATGTTGCCCCATGGCACGCGGTGTGCAGCCAAGGCGCGAGAGACCACGGCAAAGCCATGCAGGGCCACTGCCAGCCACATCAGGACCACGGCGATTCGAGCCATCGGACGCTTGGAAGAGAACTCGGTATAGTTCATCTTGTCGGTCACGATATCGTCGCTGATGTGATCCGCGCGCTCGGATTCGCCGCGGCGCTTGCGTCCGCTTCCGGTGACCGCGCCGTTGGCGCCAACCAGCATTTCCTCGTCGCGCTTGAGCGCTGCAGAGTCCATTTCCGAGATCGACTTGTTGGTCTTGGCCAAGTCCAAGGCGAAGATGATGAAGACTACTCCGTAGACCATGGCTGCCAGCAGCATGAACAGCTGGCTGTATTCACCCAACGATTCATTGATCGGTGCTAATGCCCCAGCGTTACCCATTTACTGCTCCTTGGTTTTGCTCCTGGCTCGCCAATGGCCAAGCCTTGTCAAAGATCTTCTGTAGTTCTGCCGCTTCGCGTTCAAGCCGTGGATCCTCGCCACGGGCCAACAACGCATATTCGATAGTACGCTTGCCATTTTCGTGCTTCAGCTTGACCCAGACGCGGCGACGTGGAGTGAACAATGAAACTCCCAGGCCGAGCAGGGCCAACGCTGCGAAGATGCCGATCGGAAGCTTGCCCGGATCATAGTTCACATCCAGGGCGACATAGCGCTTGAGGTCATCGAAGCTGATGCTGCCCTTGCCGTCTGGCAGCTGGTAGGTCTGGCCGGCTTCGAGGATGATGCCACCGGCATCCAGCTCGCGGCTATTGAGCTTCTTCATCTTCTCGGTGTCCAGGACGAAGACGTTCTGCGGATTGCCGTCATCCAGTCCCAGGTCCCCGTAGAACGAGTTCAGGTGCAGCTGCGGGTTGATCGCATTGGGGTCACCGGAAATGCCGAAGCCATTTTCATCGACCAGAGCGGTAGGAAGCAGGAAGCCCTGGAAACCGAGCTGATCGGGCTTGGCATCGGGAACTTTCAAAACGAACATCGAGGTGTAGACCGAGTCCTGCGGAACCGAAACCGCGGGGCCCGAATAGGAGACGTTGCCCTTGCCATCGCGCACGGTGATGACCGGAGCGTAGCCGTTGCCGACCAGGTAGACATCGGCGCCGTTGATGCGCAGCGGGTGGTTGACCTTCAGTTCCTGCTTGACCGGATCTGACTGGGCAGTTTTGCGCACCTGCACATGGGCGGTGAAGTCCAGTGGCTGGCCGAAGTGCGACTCGGATTCACGGTCGAAGACAATATCGAACTTGTCCAGCTTCACCGAGTAGCCCGGGAGCTTATCGGCATTAAAGGTGGTACCCGGGGTGAACGAATCATAAGCCACCAGCGAGTTGACGAAGGTCTCCCCTTCCACCAGCACGCGCTGCCCGGTGTAGCCGAAGGCACCGCCGATCGCTGCCGAGATCAGTACCCCGATCAGCGAAATGTGGAAGACCAGGTTGCCGATCTCACGGGTGTAGCCGCGTTCGGCCGACACGGACCGGCCGCTGGCATCTTCGCGGCGTTCCACGCGGTAACCGCGCTTTTTCAGAATCTTGTATGAGTCCTCGATGACCTGGTCATCATCCGGAGTATCCGATTCGCCTTCGAGGATTTCATGCGATGCATACTGCGGCAGGCGATCGAGCCGCGCCGGGGTGCGCGGTGGCGGGGTGCGCAGCGCCTGGGCGTGCTTCTTTACACGCGGGACGATGCAGCCCACCAGGGAGACGAACAGCAAGATGTAGATGGCGGAGAACCAGACCGAGGAATACACCTCGAACATCTGGAAACGGTCAAGCCATGGACCAGCAACAGGGTGCTGGTCCAGATACTGCACGACCGTTTCGGGATTGGATGCCCGCTGCGGGAAAATGGAACCCGGAACTGCCGCAACGGCCAGCAGCAAAAGCAAAAACAATGCTGTTGGCATGGACGTCAGCTGGGTCCAGATCCACCGCATGAACCCTACGAATCCCAACGCCGGAGCGTCCTGGGAGCCTTTGAGTTTCCGTTGTTGTTTCGCCATTAAATTGGCAACCTCACTTCATTGGCAAACCAGTTTTGCAGTTCTGAAACCCACGTGCCCCACAGGCCGGTCACCATGACCAGGCCAAGGGCAATGAGCAGGGCGCCGCCAAAACGCATGATGAACAACTGATGCTTCCGGAAAAACGCCAGTGCCTGCATTCCCCGCTGCAATCCCAAGGCAATCAGGATGAAAGGCAATCCAAGTCCGAGGCAATAGAACACCGTCAGCAGGGTTCCCCGGGCCACATTCGCATCGGTTCCGGTGGACATGATCAGCACGGCGCTCAGAGTCGGGCCGATGCATGGGGCCCAGCCCAGGCCGAAGGTCAGCCCCAGCACCGGTGCGCCCCACAAGCCTGCAGGCGGCTTCTTGTGGATCTTGCGGTCACGCTGCATCCAGGAGAATCCGCCCATGAACACCACGCCCATGAACACCACGACGAGTCCCAGGACCTGGGTGACCCACGAACCGTTAAATCTCAGCCACGCCGTCGCCTGGCTGAAGAGCACGCCGGCGGCAATGAAGACGACAGAGAATCCCAAGACGAAGAGCAGGATCCCCAGGATCACCCGCCCGCGACGGTGTTCCTTCAAGTCCGCCCCGGTCAGCCCGGTGACATAACCGAGGTATCCCGGGACGAGGGGAAGAACGCAGGGAGAAAGGAAAGAAACCAATCCCGCCAACATGGCCACGGGCGCGGCAAGTACGAGCGACCCGTCCAGGACGATGTCAGCAAATGGATTAGAACTCACCGCAGGGATCACAACTTTTCGGTCAGAGCTGTATCGATCAGCGACTTCAACGTGCCCGGATCCACAGCGCCGATAACGCGCGCGCGGACCCGTCCCTTGCGGTCGAGAACCAGCGTGGAAGGCACGGCCTGCAGCGGCACGTACTTGGTCATGGCCAGCTGGACATCGCCATTGGTGTCCTGGATGGACTCGTAGGGAAGGTCGAAGGTGCGCTCGAAGGCCTTGGCCGCTTCGGCTTCATCACGGACGTTAATGCCGATGAATTCGACCTTGTCGCCGTAGTTGTCGGCGATCTTCTTCAGATCCGGCGCTTCAATGCGGCATGGCGCGCAGGCGGCGTACCAGAAGTTCATGACCACTGGCTTGCCTTCCCACTGGCTGAAGTCGACATCGGTGCCGTGGTAGGTCTTCGACTTGAGATCCACAGGATCGGTCCGCTGGGCGACATCGTATTCTTCGACGGCGCCATCGCCGGCGATGTAGTTTTTCCCGTCACCGCTGTTGGCTTGCGCCGTCAAGGAATCTTCCTTGCCGCTGCAGGCAGCCAGCGGAACAATGGCGGCTGCCACCATCAGCGAGCGCAACATCGTGCGTCGGCTCAGATTGCGGGGATTAGTCACAGGATCAGTCATGTCCTTAGGCTCCTGGAATATTCGCGGCACCGGCCAATAGCTCGGGGCTTGGTTCGGTGTAACGCACGGAGACCAACTCGTCCCCTTCGAAATCAAAGCTGGTCACGGATGCTAGGGTGCATTCGCGCTGGCGCGGGTCATGCCACAGCGGCTTCTTTTCGGCCGCCCGCCGGGTTACCCAGATCGGCAGCTGGTGGCTCACGATGATGACCTCGGAGCCTTCGCCATGCTCTGCCACAGCGGCACGACGGTGCTCGTCCATGGCTTCGCGCATGCGCTGCACCTGCTGCGCATATGGCTCACCCCATGACGGCTTGAGCGGGTTGACCAGTAACGGCCAGTACTTCGGCTGGCGCAAGTGCTCGGCCACCTTCGACAGGCCCTGCAGCTTATTTCCTGCCTCGATGACGCGATCGTCAGAGTAAATGGGCAAGTCGAGCAGGCGGCTGGTGGGCGCCGCGGTTTGCTGCGCGCGGATCAACGGCGAAGCAACCAGGCGAACCACGTTGGCCCCTTCGCCTTGGCGTTGTGCGAAGAACTCGCCGGCGGCATCAGCCATCTTGAAACCGAGCTCCGAAAGCCCGAAGCCGGGGATCCGTCCGTAGAGGATACGGTCGGGGTTCAAAACTTCCCCGTGGCGCAACAAATGGACGGTCGTTAAAGGCATGCTTCCAGTGTCTCAAATATTCGGTGCGAAATAGACATATTGTGTCCACCATCAACTATTCACAGCGCATGCATGGGATTCCCATATGGAAAAACCATCCTTTCGGAGGGCTTGCTCACAAAGCCATGCCACTACTCTTAGTTATAAAGGCAATTTGACCTAAAGGATGATGAAACATGAGCAACTACGATCCGAATCAACCGGGCCAACCCTACAATCCGGACTCTGCGGGTCAGAACCAGCATCCGAACCCGTATGGGGAGAACCCCTACGCGCAACAGCCGTCCCCGTACGGCCAGAATCCCTACGGGCAGTCCCCTGTGGCACCAGGCTTCAATGAGTACCCGAACCAGGGCGGCTACGCAGCCGTGCAGCCGCCTGCGGAACGCCCCAAGACCCTGCAGATCGCTTTCCTGCTGATCCTGCTTTCGGGCATTGTCGGAGCGATTGCCAGCTGGATGATCTCCACCTCGAACATGTTCGGGAACATGGTGTCCTCGCAGTGGGCCCTGGTCGAGCAGGAACTGCAGAACCAGATGCAGTCGACACCTGAGATGGCTCAGGATCCGACCTTGCAGCAGATGATGAGCAGCCCCGAAGCATTCATCTCCCAAGCAAACACCATGATGACCAGCTTCGCCTTGGTCGGTGCCGTGATCTCCGTGATCTTGTACTTCCTGGTCGGCTTCTTCGTGGGCCGCGGCATAGGTGCCATGCGTATCATCGCCACTATCCTGGCGGTGCTCTCGCTCTTGGGCCTGTTCTCCACGGTTCCAATGATCAGCATGTTTGCCGACACCCAGGCTGGCGCGTTGAACGCCGTATACGTCATCGGCGTCCTGCTCGGTGTGGCAGGCGTGGTCTTCTCGTGGTTGCGTCCTTCCTCGGACTACATCGCCCAGCGTCGCATGGCTCGTCGCGCCGGCTACCGGTAAAGACAGGTCCTAAAGGTCCTCAAGGCAAGAAAAGGCGTTGTTGTCTTCGTCAATCACGACGGAGACAACAACGCCTTTTGCGTATCGGGACGATCTAGCCCTGCACTGCCAAGTACGCCAAAATCTGCAATTCGGTCGACAGGTCGACCCGCCGCAAATTCATGCCAGCCGGTACCTTCAACGGCTTGGGCGCGAATGAGAGCACCGAACGCACCGAAAGATCCGCGAGCGAATCAACCAGGTCCTGGGCTGCGTCGCCGGGCACGGCAAGCACGGCAATATTGATCTCTTCGCGGGCAACCACCGTGGCAAGATCGCTGATCGATTCCACGCGCAAGTCGCCGACAGATTCGCCGATCAGGTTCGGGTCAACATCCAAGATGGCTTTGACGTTGAATCCGCGCGAGGTGAATCCGGCGTAGCCGCTCAAGGCACGGCCGAGGTTACCGGCGCCGACAATGGCGACTTTCCAGTCCTGGTTCAAACCCAGGGTCCGGCTGATGTGCTCGGCTAGTTCGCGAACCACGTAGCCGACCCCGCGGGTTCCATAGGATCCCAGCCAGGACAGGTCCTTGCGCAGAATTGAAGGGTTCACACCGGCTTCCTTGGCTAGCACTCCGGAGCTGGTCCGTTCCAACCCCTGGGCTTCCAGGGCGTTGAGCGCACGCAGGTATTGGGTAAGTCGAGCCAACGTTGCTTCAGGCAGGACACGAGCTTCAAGCTCAGACATCTTGATTCTCCTGCTCTTTCCATTGGGCTATTCGAGCATGACGCGTCGTCATTCTCATGGCTGCGACTAGTTGCTGAGCAGTCTTTCCAGGCGTTGCGGGTCGATAGTCCAGAAATCCCGGACTTGTCCGTCGATGAACAGCACCGGCACTTCTTCGTGGTGCTTGGCCAGAAGGTCCGGATGCTCGTCGATATCGAGTTCGGAGAATTCCATATTCAATCGGCTCGTTACCTCAGCAACTGTTGCCCGTGCTGCATGGCATAGATGGCAGTCTTTTCGAACCAACAGCTGGATCTGATGCAATGTACTCACCTGACTATAATCTCACGAGCCGTAACCGCGCTTGAACTTTACGATGAAATAAACTGGGTCAAATGCCTTCCACCGATAACACCACCGCTCAACCGGCCGCCCCGGCACCCGGAAAAGTTGCCGCCTTCTTCGATGTGGACAACACCTTGGTTCGCGGGGCCTCGCTGTATTTGCTGGCGCGCAAGCTGCGTGAGCACCGCTTCTTCCGTTTCCGGGAAATCCTCTGGTTCGCGTTGAAGCAGCTGCGTTTCGCTGCCCGCGGCGAGCATCTGGGAGATATCCATCAGATCCGTGACCGTGCGTTGATGATGGTGCGCGGTATTCCGGTGGCTGAGATCGAGCAAATCGGCAATGAGATCTATGACGAGTACATCGAGCCGAAATTGTGGTCGGGCACTGTGGCCATTGCCCGCCAGCATTTACGTGTCGGCCGCGAGGTATGGCTGGTGACTGCCACTCCCCTGGAAGTGGCGAATGTCATTTCACATCGCCTCGAACTTTCGGGCGCATTGGGCACGGTGGTGGAAAGCCGCGATGGTTTATACACCGGTGCGTTGGCCAGCCCGATCCTGCACGCGGCGGAAAAAGCCCAGGCTGTCAGGACCCTGGCGAAGGCTCGCGGGATCTCGCTGTCGCGTTCCTGGGCGTACTCGGATTCGTATAACGATGTTCCGCTGCTCGAAGCTGTCGGCCATCCGGTCTGCATTAATCCAGATGCCCGCTTGCGCGCCTACGCCAAGCGCCGCGGCTGGCAGGTCTATGACTTCCGAACGGGCCAGCGGGCCGCCAAGTTCGGCTTGCGTGCCGCTGGCGTGCTCGGGGCACTGTGGGCTGCACGGCGCTCAATCCTGCGCCGTTCCGGCTCTTAGCGGGCCACCGGCAGGCTTCGGATAAAGCAATCGCCACCGTTTGCAGTTGAACTGCTAATCGGTGGCGATGATTGCCTGGCGGCAAAGTGCTCGAAGTAGATTTACTTCTTGTTGCGACGCTGGTGGCGAGTCTTACGAAGCAATTTGCGGTGCTTCTTCTTGGACATACGCTTGCGGCGCTTCTTGATAACAGAGCCCATAATGGTTCCTCACAAACTAATTAAATGCGCCAACCCAAAGTACCTGCTTGCACGCAAGCAAAAGGACAAGGTTGACCGGACGTTAAACGTTCCTTAATAGATTACCCGCTTTTCGGCCATGCTCTGACCATCGCGCGGACTATCGGCCGTACGAACCGGTACCGTGCTGCGGATCAATAGCCGCAGCGCTGAGGTAGGATTCCACAGCGTTCTCTGGAACGCGATAGGAGCGGCCGAACTGAACGGCAGGCAGATCGCCTGCGTGAATCAGCCGATAAACCGTCATTTTGGAAACACGCATCATGTCAGCCACTTCGGCCACCGTCATGAAACGGGCTCCTGCAAAATTCTGTTTATCCGTCATGCGGGATATTCTCCTGACGCTGATCTCTATTTCGTCGCGTTACTAGCGAAGGTGAACTTACACGACTTTGGATCAACATCGGCGATCTGGTTCACGTTCGCTTTGTCCTAGTCTAATCGCACTATAGTAACTTTTGCATCACGAAACACTTCAGGTCTCTTCAGAATCAATATTTTGTTGCTGAAACGAGACAATCCGCACGGCAAGCCCCAGATCAACTAGGGGTGCCGTGCGGATCATTGCAGCAAAATTTCTTAGATCACGCCCTGTGCAAGCATGGCGTCAGCGACCTTCACGAAGCCTGCGATGTTGGCACCGGCAACGTAGTTGCCTGGAATGCCGTACTCGTCGGCCGTGGCGGCACAGCTGTCGTGGATGCCCACCATGATCTCGCTCAAGCGGCGCTCGGTGTGCTCGAAGGTCCAGGCGTCGCGGCTGGCGTTCTGCTGCATCTCCAGTGCGGAGGTGGCCACGCCACCGGCATTGGCAGCCTTGCCAGGGCCGAACAGCACGCCGGCATCCTGGAAGATCGCAGTGGCCTCGGCAGTAGTCGGCATATTGGCACCTTCGGCAACCGCGATGGTGCCAGCGGCCACCATCCTCTTGGCTGCTTCCTCGCCCAGTTCATTCTGGGTGGCGCAAGGCAACGCCACGGTGCCGGCCACATCCCAAACACTGCCGCCGGCGACGTACTTGACCTTGCCGGTGCCCCGGCGCTGCGCGTATTCGGAAATGCGCCCGCGTTCGACTTCCTTGATCTGGCGCAACAGCGCCAGATCAATGCCGCCCTCATCGACGATGAACCCGGCGGAATCGGATGCGGTCACCACCTTGGCACCCAAGTTCTGGGCCTTCTCAATGGCGTGGATGGCCACGTTGCCCGAACCGGAAACAATGACGCGCTGGCCATCGAAGGACTGGCCGCGGGTCTTGAGCATCTCCTCGGTGAAGATCACCGCTCCATAGCCGGTGGCCTCCGGGCGAACCAGTGAACCGCCCCAGCTTAGGCCCTTGCCGGTGAGCACACCGGATTCGTAGCGGTTGGTGATGCGTTTGTACTGGCCAAAGAGGTAGCCGATTTCGCGGCCGCCTACGCCAATGTCGCCTGCGGGAACGTCGGTGTACTCGCCAATGTGGCGGTACAGCTCGGTCATGAAGGACTGGCAGAAGCGCATGACTTCCCCGTCGGACTTGCCGCGCGGGTCAAAGTCCGAACCACCCTTGCCGCCGCCAATAGGCATACCGGTCAGGGAGTTCTTGAAGATCTGCTCGAAGCCGAGGAACTTCACGATGCCCAGGTAGACCGAGGGATGGAAGCGCAGTCCGCCCTTGTATGGGCCCAGTGCGGAGTTGAACTCGACGCGGAAGCCGCGGTTGATCTGGACGCGGCCCTGGTCATCTACCCATGGCACGCGGAAAATAATCTGTCGCTCGGGTTCGCACAAGCGCTGCAGAATGGCGGCCTCGGCGTATTCTGGGTGCTTGAGCGAAACCGCTTCAAGACTGTCGAAAACTTCGGTGACGGCCTGGTGGAATTCTGCTTCTCCAGGATTGCGGCGGAAGACCTCGTCGCGAATCGTAGCTAAGTGCTTGTCCAAGTTTCTCTCCTCATCATGGGACAGGAACAAGCGCCTGAGGAACCTCGCACCCGGCGTCACTGCCCCGTTCATGAGAATGCCACGCTGGGCACCACGAGGAAAAATCCTTTGTTATAAATCAGAAACACGGCCGTAACGTGATTCATTGGCCATTCTGATCGGAGGTGCCCGAGAGGATAGGGCATTCAGCTAGCGGCGGCGCCCAAAACGGGGAAGCCGCTCCAGGAACTCCTGGGCTCGGCCGGTCACTTGCTCCAGTCCGCGTCCGACGCTGCGGCTGATTTGCTGGGCGGTCGGGTTGGCTCCGGCAGAAAGCTGCGTACTCGAATTCGGCTGCTGCTCGTCGACCGACGCTTCAGATTCTGGCACTGGAACCAGATCGGCACACCAATGCACCAGGTCTTCGAGCGCAGAGGTGTCAATGCTGTAGATGCGGCGCTGGCCAGCAGCCGCCATGCTCACCAGCTGAGCCTCGCGTAATACCTTCAGATGCTTGGAAACCGTAGGCTGCGAGATCTCCAATTCGGTGACCAGGGTACCTACGGCTTTTGGCTCGGTCTTGAGCGCTTCAATAATCTTGCGACGGGTTGGCTCTGCCAACGCCGAAAATACTTCATCAATTGCCACATACATAACCCTAACGGCATATGAGCACGGGGCCATTGATTTAGCGGCTGGTTCCGGAAGGAAATTCCAACCTCGAATGATTTCGGCGTAATTATCCCGGATTCAGTCAAACCAAGGATCGAGGCCGAAGAGCGGGAAGACTTCCTTGCGTGTGGCAATGATCGTGCGGTCCACCGGATCAGCAGGGTCGTATCCAACTTCCCAGTTCCGCCACCATAGCTGTGCGTCATCGCCCATCAGGTACGGCATCGCGCGACCATATCGTTCCAGAACATAGCGGCGGAACGTCTCCGGAACATAGGTGCGCAGCGGCACCGGCTTGCCGGCAACGATTGCCGTCAAATGGGTCCAGGTTCGAGGCACTACGGCAGTGACGTTGTATCCGCCGCCACCGGTGGCAAGCCAACGCCCCTCGCAGACGTCATCGGCCAGTTGGGAAATATCCAGCGCTGCCTGGCGCTGCGCATCGACTGACAACTTCAAATTGGTCATGTCATCATCCCGGTGGGCATCGCAACCATGCTGGGACACGATGATTTCCGGTTTGAAGGCGTGGACCAGCTGCGGGACAATTGCGTGGAAGGCCCGCATCCAACCCGAATCCCCGGTCATCGCCGGCAAGGCGACGTTCACAGCGCTGCCTTGGGCCTGCTTGCCGCCAATATCGTTGGCGAATCCTGTCCCCGGGAACAGCGAAAGCCCTGACTCATGCAGGGAAATGGTCAACACCCGCTCGTCATCCCAGAAGATGGATTCGGTGCCATCGCCATGATGGGCATCAACATCGATGTAGACCACCCGCTGCGCGCCTTGATCCAGCATCCGCTGGATCGCCGCCGCGGCATCATTATAGATGCAGAAGCCGCTTGCCTTGTTCTTGGCCGCATGGTGCATGCCACCGGCGAAGTTCACGGCTCGCACGGTGTCCTGGTTCATGATCGCCTCGGCGGCGATAATGGAACCACCCACGATGCGGCCGGCAGCATCATGCATCCCGGCGAAGACCGGATCGTCCTCGGTGCCCAGGCCGAAATCCTCGGCAATCAGAGTTGGATCCTCGCTCACGCGGCGCACTTGATCAATGTAGCTCTGCTCGTGAACCGTGCCGATCACCGCATCGCTGGCAATCTCCGGCGCGTGAACGCTCACGTTCTCTGCGTCCAGCACTTGGAGCTCGTTGCTGAGCCGATAGGTCAGTTCGAGCCTTGCCGGGTGCATGGGATGCCAGTCGCTGAATTTATACTTCAGGTACTTTTCATCCCACATGACCATGGTAGGCCGAGGGGCCTGTTGCGGATCTAACACCGTTTCAGGCTACCCGATAGTGATCCAACTCATGAATTTATGGCGCTTTCGGCGACCTTGCGATTCTTTAGGCCGGCAAGGCAAGCGTTTAGCGCCCGAAACGCGTAAATTACTAGAAGGACTTCAACTTCCGCTTTTGTTATCCACCTGTCCCGAAGAAACGGCGAGTTACCGATGAGCACTGCCAGTGAACTGGGCCCTCGGGCCCAGGCAGCTGAACTGCGCGAACAGCGTCGCAAAAAATGGCTGACGTTCCGCATGTCCCTTGCCGACTTCACTGTGCGCTCCCCCGCGCGTCTGACGCTCGGGGTCTTCATCCTGGCCATTACCGTCTTCACTTCGCTGCTGGCTGCGCCGTTCTCCTCCGCCACCGGAGAAGCCACACCGCTGCACGACGCATTGTTCACCGCTGTTTCCGCCGTGTGCGTCACCGGTCTCACGACTGTTTCCACGGCAGTGCACTGGTCATTTGTCGGCCAGCTGATCATGCTCATTGCCGCCTTCATGGGCGGCCTGGGGATTCTGACCTTGGCGTCAATCATGTCCTTGGCGGTTTCCCGCAAATTGGGTGTCAGGGCCAAGCTCATGGCCCAGAAATCCATGGACAGCTCCGGCGCTTCCGCACTGGGCGAGGTCAGCTCGCTGCTGCGCATTGTCATTTTGACCGCCATCAGCCTGCAGGGGCTGATCGCCTTGTTCCTGATTCCGCGTTTCTACGTGCTGGGTGAAAGCGTGCTGTCCTCGGTGTGGCACGGCATCTTCTATGCGGTGTCGGCCTTCAACAACGCCGGTTTCACCCCGCACTCCGACGGTCTGGTCCCCTACGAAACCGACCTGTGGATCCTGATCCCGCTCATGGGCGGAGTCTTTGCCGGATCACTGGGCTTCCCGGTCATCATGGTGTTGCTGGCTCATAAGTTCAACGTAAAAAAATGGAATCTGCATACCAAACTGACCATGCTGGTCACCACGATCCTGCTCTTTGCCGGTGCCTTCCTCTGGCTTGTTTTCGAATGGTCGAACCCGCGCACCTTGGGCGAGATGACCGTGGGCGACAAAGTCATCCACGCCATGTTCGCCTCGACGATGACACGTTCGGGCGGCTTCAATCTCGTTGACCAGAACGACATCCATCAGGTCACGGTCCTGCTCACGGACGCGCTGATGTTCGCCGGAGGCGGCTCGGCCTCCACTGCTGGCGGCATCAAGGTCACGACCATCGCCGTGATGTTCTTGGCCATCATGGCCGAAGTCCGAGGCGACACGGATGTGAAGGCCTTTGGCCGCCAGATTCCGCAGGGCACCATGCGCGTTGCGATCTCCGTGGTCGCCATGGGCGGTTCTCTGGTCATGGTGGCCACCGGAGCCTTGGTCACCATCGATGAATCGGTCGGGTTCTCGCGGGCGCTTTTCGAGTCCATTTCGGCCTTCGCCACCGTGGGTCTGAGTACCGGCGTGTCCCAAGAGATGCCGCCGGCGGGCAAATACGTTCTGAGTATCCTGATGTTTGCCGGACGCATTGGCAGCATCACATTGGCTAGCGCATTGACCATGCGCCATCGCAATTCACTATTCAAGCTTCCGGAAGAAAGGCCGCTCATTGGCTGACAAGAATATAGATCACAATGCCCCAGTCCTCGTCATAGGGCTGGGCCGTTTCGGCGCCTCCGTCGCTGAGACCCTGGTCAAGCAGGGCCGCGAAGTCTTGGCTATTGAACGCAGCCCGGAATTGGTGCAACAGTGGGCCAGCACGTTGACCCACGTTGTCGCCGCGGATGCCACGAACATTGATGCGCTGCGCCAGCTCGGTGCCCAGGAATTCTCTTCCGCCGTCGTCGGCGTGGGCACCTCGATCGAATCTTCCGTGCTGATCACCGTGAACCTCGTGGATCTTGGCATTGAGCATCTGTGGGTCAAGGCCATTACACCTTCGCATGGCAAGATCCTGACCCGCATTGGCGCCAACCACGTGATCTACCCCGAGGCTGATGCCGGTGTCCGTGCCGCGCACCTCGTGGGCGGGCGCATGCTGGACTTCATTGAGTTCGATGACGGATTCGCCATCGTCAAGATGTATCCCCCAAAGGAAACCCAGGGATTCACCCTTGCCCAGTCGCAAGTGCGTTCCAAGTACGGCGTGACCATCGTTGGCGTGAAGTCGCCGGGCGAGGATTTCACGTATGCGGTTCCCGACACCATCGTGACCCGCCGAGACGTGCTGATTGTTTCCGGGCACGTTGACCTGCTCGAACGCTTCGCCGCAAGGCCGTAGGTTCCCTCCTCCGAAAACTCTCGTGGCCGGTACTCCTGGTTCAAGGAGTACCGGCCACGTTTTCAGTTAGGTTCCGGCTGGTCTTTAGCCAAGCTCGTCGCTCAGCTGTGCTGCGCGGGCCGCAGCTGCCTGCGTGCCGGCGGCAATGATCTTCGGGATGCCCTGCTCGTCAAAGGTCTTGATGGCCTGCTCGGTGGTCCCCTTGGGACTGGTGACGGCCTTGCGCAGCTCGCCAGGGATGGCCTGGGGATCCGAAAGCATCTTGCCAGCGCCCGCGACGGTGGCACGTGCCAGGTCGATGGCTAGCTTCTCGTCCAGTCCCATGGCCACGCCGGCGTTAGCCATTGCTTCGGCCAGGTAGAAGGCATAGGCAGGGCCGGAGCCCGAGATAGCCGACAGCGCGTTCTGCTGCTCTTCATCGATGAGGTGTACGTCGCCTGAGCCGGAGAGCAGCTCGGTTACCAGACTGGTCTGTTCATCGCTCACGCTGGCAGCCGGGCTGATGCCCACGACACCAGCACCAACCATCAATGGGGTATTCGGCATGGAGCGAATCACCGGCTGGTCGGCAGGAAGATGCGCCTGCATGCTCTCCAGGGTGATGGCCGCGGCGACGGAAACGACGACCTTCTCGGCGGTCAATGCGCCGGAGATTTCGTCGCACAACTCGGTGATGCCCACAGGCTTCACTCCGAGGAAGATGATGTCGGTCGCTGCAGCGGCCTTGCGGTTGGCTTCCGGCTCCTGATCACTGACGAGGACGTGGATGCCCAATGCGCGTAGCTCCTGCGCGCGCGTATCGCTACGCACGGTGGCGGTAATCAGCTTGGGGTCGTGACCCGAAGCGATGATGCCGCGAAGGATGGCGCCATTCATCGAGCCTGCGCCGAGGAAGGACAGTTTCAGATTATTTGTTGCTTCACTCATGAATTCATTGTTTCATTGGATCGCGGTCGGAGCTCGCAGATAAATGCTCACGAGCAAATTCAAGGGTCTTTCCCAGCCATTCTTCTTTCTGGCCGGCGTTTTTGGCTTTGCGAGTGGAAACTTCCACCGCCAGCGTCCCGTCCCACTGGACGTCTCGCAGATAATGCAGGGATTCTGCCACGCGCTGAGTGCCCAAACCAGGCACAAGATGTTCATCTTTTCCGTTATCCAGGCCGTCGCACAGGTGCACGTGGGCCAGCCGATGACCTAGGTCCTCCACGGCCTGCCGCGAATCCATATTGGCGATGGCAGCGTGTGAGAAGTCCCAAGTGACGTGCTGATAAGGCTGAGGGACGGGATTCCAGTGCGGAAGGTACATCTTGGCCTCGCGGCCACGAGCGCGCCATGGGTACATGTTCTCCACGGCAATTTTCATCCCGGTGGTGTCGATCAGGCGTTGCACGCCTTCGCCGAAGTCCTCGGCGTAGGATCCTTGCCACCTGAAGGGTGGGTGGGCCACCACGACACTGGCTCCCACGGCTTGGGCGAGGATCACCGATCGCTCGATTTTGGCCCAGGCCGCACCCCACACCTGCTGGGTGAGCAGCAAGGTTGGAGCATGGATAGCCATGATGGGCAGCTGGTATTTGTCCATCAGCCCCTTGAGCGCGCCGGCCGACTGGCTCGCAGCATTGCCGGTAACCAGCACTTCAATGCCATCGTATCCAACGTCTTTGGCCATGGCGAAGGCATCATGAACACTCAGCGGATAGACGGACGCGCTGGACAAGGTGACTGGCACCTTATAAGAACTCTTCTGGTCTTCCATGCCCTGCCTCCTGTTACCGTGTCCCCCATTGAATGGGACACCTGTATCACCGGGAAAGTCTAGTTGCTCGGCTCGGCGAGAAATTGATGTTTCTCATGAGCCAGCGCAACTTCCCCAACACCAACGCTACTACTGAGCGGTGTCGCAGAGTCAAACATCACGTGATCAAAGCGTCGCAACATCAAACCTTCACGAATTGCCCACGGACAAATTCGCACTGATTTCAATTTCAGCGCGCTCATGGCCTCGTGGGCGACGATCGCACCGGCCAGCAGCTGCGGAGCACGGATCTCCGACACGCCGGGCAGTTCGGCACGCTCAGCCCAGCTCATCGCGGTCAAGCGGTTGGTCCAGAGCTTGAGGGCTTCCCGATTCAAGACGCGCTTGACGTACGGGCCCTCATCACTCGGAGCAGCGCCAGTGATGCGGGCGAGCGAACGAAAAGTCTTTGACGTGGCAGTGGCCAAGGTCGGCTTGCCGTATTGGCGCAGCTCCGTCGCGGGGTCGCTGAGAACGTCACGGACGTAGGTGCGCAGTTCCTTAACTTCCTTGATGGAAGGCAGGTCGTTAGGCAACCATTCGCGGGTCAGGCGGCCAGCGCCCAGCGGAACCGAAAAAGCCGCCTGCGGGAACTCGTCGGTCCCCCACGCCAGTTCCAGCGAACCTCCACCCATGTCCAGATTCAGGATGGACTCGGAAGACCAGCCGAACCAGCGGCGTACCGAGTAGAACGTCATCCCGGCTTCTTCTTCGCCGGTCAGTTCCATCAGGCTCACGCCTGTCTCGGTTTTCACCCGGTCCAGCACGATTGCACCATTGGAGGATTCGCGGATGGCCGAGGTGCAGAAGGCCATGAAGTCCTCAACCTGATGGCTGCCAGCGAACTTCACCGCTTCATTGATGAACGAAATCAGTTCTTGCTGGCCCTCTTCGGTGATCGCACCGTATTCGTTGAGGTAGCGCACCAAGGACAGTGGACGCTTGTGCGACGCGTAGGGAACCGGGCGGGCTCCGGGGTATGCATCGACGAGCAAAAGGTGAACGGTATTCGAACCGATATCCAGGACACCTAGTCTCATGGTGCGCTCCTCATTTGGCCGTGCAAGAACTGTTAGTCAGTCTTTTTTGCGGTGGTCTTCTTGGTCGTGGACTTCTTAGCCGGGGCCTTCTTGGCAGTGCGCTTGACCGGACCACGGGCTCGCTTATCGGCCAACAGCTCGATGGCCTTTTCACGAGTCAACTCCTCCAGCGAGGTTCCGCGGGGAACGGTGATATTCGTGATGCCGTCGGTGATGTACGGACCGAAACGGCCATCTTTGACCACGATGTTCTTCTCGCTGGTAGGATCCACGCCGAACTCTGCCAGCGGCGGCACCGCGGCTCGACGGCCACGCTGCTTTGGCTGCGAGTAGATCTCCAAGGCTTCGTCCAAGGTGATCGTGAAGATCTGGTCTTCGCTTTCGATGGAGCGCGAGTCGCTGCCTTTCTTCAGGTACGGACCGAAACGACCATTTTGCACGGTGATCTCTTCGCCCTCGGCGTCAGCGCCCAGCACGCGAGGCAAGCTCATCAGCTTCAACGCATCATCCAGGGTCACGGTTTCCACGGTCATCGACTTGAACAGCGATGCGGTGCGAGGCTTGACCTTCACAGGCTTCTTTGGCGGCTTCGGCTTGCCGTTCTTGTAGTACTCCACAGGCTGGGCGGCCAGTTCCTCGGCCGTTGGCTCCGGAATTATTTCAGTGACATAGGCGCCATAGCGACCATCCTTCGCCACGATCTTCCGACCGGTCTCCGGATCGTTGCCCAGCTCCTTCTCGGCCACCTGCGAAGTGGCGAAAAGCTCCTCGGCCTTGGCCGCGGTCAGCTCATCCGGGGCAAGGTCCTCCGGCACGTTGGCGCGCTGCGGCTCAGTGCCTTCCTCGGCGCCCTCCGGGATGGCGCGTTCCAGATATGGCCCGAACTTGCCCACGCGCAACGTGATGTCATCGGTGACGCGAATCGAGTTGATGGCGCGCGCATCGATGTCGCCGAGATTGTCGACCACGTGCTTCAGGCCCTCGGCCGCGGTTTCCGCGCCCTTGCCGAAGTAGAACAGATTCAGCCAGTCGGTGCGTGCACGGTGGCCCTTGGCGATTTCATCCAGGTCGTCTTCCAACCGGGCGGTGAAGTCGTAGTCCACGTACTTGGCGAAATGCTCTTCGAGCAGGCGGATCACCGAGAAGGCGATCCAGCTTGGCACGAGGGCTCCGCCGCGCTTGGTCACGTAGCCGCGATCCATGATGGTGGAGATGGTCGGGGCGTAGGTCGATGGACGGCCGATTTCGCGCTTTTCCAGCTCGGCGACGATCGACGCTTCGGTGTAGCGCGCCGGAGGGGTGGTCTCATGTCCCAAGGCCAGCAGCTCGTCGCCAGCCAGGTGCTGGCCGACGGTGAGCTGGGGCAGTCGGGCTTCGGCATCCTGGGCGCCTGCTTCCAGCGCCTGCTCGTCCTTGCCTTCTTCATAGGCGGCAAGGAATCCGCGGAAGGTGATCACGGTTCCCGAAGCCGAGAACTCGGCGACACGGCGATCGCTGGCGGTGCCCTGCAATTTGATGGTTGCGGTGAATCCCTTGGCGTCGGCCATCTGGGAGGCGACGGTGCGCTTCCAGATCAGCTCGTAGAGCGCGTACTCGTCCTTGGACAGCGACGGGCGCACGTCCTTCGGGCGGCGGAACATATCGCCGGCGGGACGAATGGCCTCGTGGGCTTCCTGCGCCGCGTCGGACTTCGCCTTGTAGACCCGTGGCTTGGCCGGTACGGAGTCGGCACCGTACAGCTCGGTGGCCTGCTTGCGCGCCGCGGTGGTGGCTTCCTGCGAGAGGAAGACCGAGTCGGTACGCATATAGGTGATGTAGCCGTTTTCATACAGTCGCTGAGCGATCTGCATGGTGATCTTGGAGCTCCAGCGCAGCTTGCGGGAAGCTTCCTGCTGCAGCGTCGAGGTGGTGAATGGCGCTGCCGGGCGGCGGGTGTACGGCTTGTCCTCCACCGAGGTGACGGCGAAGTCGGTGTCCGAAAGGTTTGTCACCAGCGACTGGGCGGATTCCTGGTCCAGGTGTGCCAGCTTATTGCGCGAGGACTTGAGCTGTCCTCGGTCATCGAAGTCGCGGCCGGAAGCTACACGGGCACCGTCAACGGCGGCAAGTTTGGCTTCGAAGGCTTCGCCATTGCTCGTAGCAAAGTTTCCCTTGACATCCCAGTATCCTGCCGGGATGAAGGCCATGCGTTCGCGTTCACGCTCGACCACCAGACGGGTGGCCACCGATTGCACGCGGCCGGCAGACAGGCCGCGAGCCACCTTGCGCCAGAGCACTGGAGAGATTTCATAGCCGTAGAGGCGGTCCAGGACACGGCGGGTTTCCTGGGCGTCAACGAGGTCGGTATCCAGTTCGCGCATGTTCTCCAGTGCGCGGGCGATGCCTTCCTTGGTGATTTCGGTGAAGGCCAGGCGGCGTACCGGAACCTTGGGCTTGAGCACCTGCAGCAGGTGCCACGCGATGGCTTCGCCTTCGCGGTCCGCATCGGTTGCGAGGTAGAGTTCGTCGGCCTCTTTTAGCTTGGCCTTCAGCTCGGAGACTCGCTTCTTCTTGTCCGGATAGACCATGTAGTACGGCTCGAAGTCGTTATCCAGATCAACCGCGAACTTGCCCACCGAGGTCTTCTTGAGCTCGGTGGGAAGTTCGGATGGCTGTGGAAGATCGCGGATGTGCCCCACCGAAGCATCAACGTCGAAGCCCTCGCCCAAATACTTGGCGATTGACTTCACCTTGGCAGGAGACTCTACGATTACGAGTTTCTTACCAGTCTTTTCCTTGGCCTTCGGGGGCACAGCACTCCTTTATACAGTACGGATTCTCAGGACCTTCGCCAGGCCCATATCCAATCCGACATCACAGCTTCGTTCTTTGTGCCTACTCTATAGCCACATTTCCCGATGATCTTACACCGAAGAATTGCTGTGCTTTGAGCCAGGCATCTTACGCTGTTGCCTCCCCGGACGTCTGATATTCGGGAAGCAACGAGATTAAGTAGAACATACGACGCGAGTCAATACTGCGTTCCTCGGCAGTAGCCTTCGCCTCGTACTCGTAGACAAGGTCCAACATCCTGCGGTTGAACTCACGCTGCTTTTCCTCGGAAAGGAAGACCAGGCCGCTGGTGAGCATGGGAGGGCGATCCGGATCCGGGGTGATCCCGGCCTTCGCCTCAGTCTCGCGTCGCTGCACCTCAGCGTTCAGTCGTGTCCTGAATGCGTTTAATTGCACGTTGAGGTACGCGGTCTTTGCATTGGTCGAGTCGATCTGCGTGTTCAGCTCCAACCGCTCGCCGGCGGCGCGCCAGCGGCGTTCGCGAGCGTCCCCTTCGCTGGCGGCGCGAATCACATAGCCGTACTTCTCCAGAGCTCGCAGGTGGTAACTCATGGCGCTGGGTGTGAGCGCGCACAACGAAGCGAGTTCGGTTGCGGTACGCGTCGTCTGGGAAGCGAAGAGCTCATCCAGGACGATTAGTCGAGCGTCATGGGCCAACGCTCGAATGGCTTGCGGGTCGGTGATGGAAACTAGATGCGGAATTCCGCTCTCCACCGTCGAGGCAACCTCAGCCTGTTCCTCAATTGTGTTGCGTGTCATAGGCAAAAACTTTAGCGCTTGTTTCACATTTTACGAAGCATGCCGTGTAGCAAGAGGCGCTTCACTGCTTCATAAAGCAGCTCGGCAAAATCCTCCTGCTCCTCTCCGATCAACGATTCTAGCGCGTTGACTAGCTGAAATACCGATAAGTCGCCGTCGCACGCCGAAACAAATCCTGCCTGCGCAGTATCAAGTAATTCAGTCCTGCGCAGCCCCGCTCCCTGGCGCAGCAGAATCACTCCAGGATGCTCCGCGCCAGGACGCTGATGGCGTTCTTCGGTGACGTCATCAGCCACCAGCAAATGCCACTGCTTGAAGTCTTCCCCGGCCTCGGCCAGCGCATCAGCCATCGAAATGTCGCGCTGCAAGGTAGGAGCTAAAGGCTGCTCGACCGGATGCGTTATCTGCTCATAGCTTTGGAGGACCGGGCGCTGGCCTGCAGGACGTCGGAAGTACACCAGACCGAAGCCGATGGCAGCGACATTCCTAGACTCAAAATCGTCGAGGTAGGCGTTGTACGCGGCGATGTACGAGTTCTGGTCTTCGGTCTGCGAGGAGTCGCGCAGCCAGGTTTCGGCATAGCCGCTGGGCGTGGTCTGCTCGCGTTCGATCACCCAGACATCCAGCCTGTCGCCGAACCACTGGCGCACCCGTGCATCCCATGCGGCGTTCGAATCATCTTCTAGGCGAGGAATCTCCCAGTTGGAGAGCATCTGCATCGAGCCACCGGGGTTCAGGAATTCAGGAGCCTGCTCGATCAGGGTGCTTACCAGCCGGTCCCCCGCCATGCCGCCATCGCGGTAGGTGAACCGGTCTTTGGCTCGCTCGGTGGATCTGCGCGGAGTGATCACGAACGGCGGGTTGCTGGCGATCAGGTCGAATCGCTGGCCAGCTACCGGCTCGAACAAGCTGCCCTGAAGCAGCGTGACCCGTGATTCCAGGTCTTGCGGATCGAGCTTGAGCGCGCGGTGGTTGAGCAGCAGGTTGAAGCGGGCGAATCCCAGCGCGCGCTTGGACAGGTCGGTGGCCGTGACGTGCCGGGTGTGCGAGAGCAAGTGGAAGAGCTGGATGCCGCAGCCGGTTCCGAGATCAAGGGCGCGTTCGACATCGGCGCGAATGGTCAGCTGGGCCAGCGTCAGTGAAGCCTGCCCGATTCCCAGAACGTGATCGGTGCGAAGGACCCCTGGGCGCTGGTGCGCGCCGAGATCATGGGCCACCCACAGTTCGCCATCGGCATCGGAGGAATGCAGCGCCAACGCGACGGTGGCACGAAATCCATTGGCCCAAGACTCGATGAGTCCCAGCTTGAGCAGGCCCTCGGTTTTCAGTTCGCTGAAGGCGGTGTTGATGGCGGATTCATCTGCGGTCTGCCCCAACTGGAAGAGCCGCACCACGGTCACCAAGTCGGTATCCGGCTTCTGCCGGTCCAGGATCCGCAACGCAGGATGAATCTGATCTCGCGCGAAAGCCGCCGCCGCTTCCTCGCCGAGCAATTCGGCAACCGGCTCGTAGCGGTAGTCCACGTTGCCCAAATCCGTTGCAAGCAAGTCGAGCAGGGCTTGGTCGGCGCTCTGAGGGGTATCGTCTAGGGCAGAAAATTCAGCGGCATTCACACCTTCCAGTCTACCTAGTCACGCAACCGCCGGAAGATAGGCGATCGCGCCACGGCGACACTAGGATATGGACATGACGCAAGTGACAGTCACCTTTCTCCAGCAGCTGAGCCCCAGCGAAGTCATCCCCTCCTCCCGGTCCCTGCCGGGCACTGCCCGCATCGAATTGGCGGCCGGGATCACCCCGGAGTACTCGCGGTTCCTCTACCAATGCGTAGGCAGCGAATTGAATTGGGCCGACAGGCTGGATTCAACACGCGAGCAATGGAATGAAGTCTTGCAACGCCCAGGTTCCGAAACCTGGGTCCTTTATCTCGATGGCTCACCCAAGGGATATTTTGAGCTCGTCACCGCTAGCGGGGCCACAGGCAGCGAGGTCGAGATCTTCTACTTCGGTCTTTTCCCGGAAGCCACCGGCCAGGGGCTCGGAGGCGTACTGCTCACCGAAGCGCTGGACCGCGCTTGGAGCCTTGCAACGCGCTGGCCCGGGCTTCCCGGCATCACCCGCGTGTGGCTTCATACCTGTTCCCTCGATGGGCCCGCGGCCCTGCCGAACTATCAGGCCCGGGGGCTGAAGATCTATCGCACCGAAGCCGAGGATTCGCAGGTGCGCGACGCTTCGATGGGTCTGTGGCCTGAACCAGCCGCATAATCAGCAAAAAGAAATCGGCACCAGCGATCATGAATGAAAGCTGGTGCCGATGCACATTTAGTGGCGCTTTCTAGGCGTCGACGCTGCTGCAATCCGGGCAGCGGCGAAGGTTTTCGTCCTTCGCGCAGTCTTCGCAGAACAAGCGCAAATTGCGGCAGGTTGGGTTCGAGCAATTCTCGAACTTGTTTGTTGGGCCCTCGCAGCCCACGCATTTGCCGATGGTTGCCGCGTTCTCGGAGAACTCGGTGTGCATGCGCTTGTCGAAGACGTAGAGCGAGCCTTCCCACAGGCCTTCGTCACCGTACTTCTCGCCATAGCGCACGATGCCGCCCTGCATCTGGTAGACCTCTTGGAAGCCGCGCTTGACCATGAGGGCCGACAAGACTTCGCAGCGGATTCCGCCGGTGCAATAGGTGACCACAGGCTGATCCTTCAGGTGGTCGTACTTGCCGGAGTCCAGCTCGGCCACGAAGTCGCGCGTGGTGTCCACCTCGGGAACGATAGCGTCCTTGAACTTGCCGATCTGCGCCTCGAAAGCGTTGCGCCCATCGAAGAAATGGACCTTTTCACCGGACTTCTTCTTGGTGTCCACCAGCTCGTGCAGTTCTTCGGGGCGCAGATGCGTGCCGCCGCCGACAACACCGTTCTCATCGACTTCGAGCTCTCCTGGCGCGCCGAAGGTGACGATCTCGTCGCGGACCTTTACCGAGATGCGGGGGAAGTCTTCGGCGGAGCCTTCGGACCACTTGATATCCATCTTCTTGAAGGCAGGAAGCTCGCGAGTAGCTTTCACATAAGCCTTGACGGCAGAGATCTCACCACCGACGGTGCCGTTGATGCCGTCTTTGGAGATGATGATTCGTCCGCGCAGTCCCCAGCGCTCCAGTAATGAACGCTGCCACAGGCGAATAGCTTCTGGGTCAGGGAGCGGAGTAAATGCGTAATACAGAACAATGCGATGAATGGCCACCATACAATATTAGTAGCTTCTGGTCGCGAAACGCCGAGTAAAAGAGCAACGTCACACTGATTTGTCCCGTTTTTCCGGCACTCCGGTAGTCCAATAGTTTCAAGTAGGCAACGATTGGTTCAATGTCAGCAAATTCCTAGGAAAGACAAGGTAGGGTCAAATTATGGCATCAAACGCAAGCGATGAACTGATCGGCACCTGGGTAACCGGCTGGGCAGGAGCCCGTGGCTATGAAACTCGCAATGAGGGACGCGTCCACGCTGCTCTGCGCCACGACACTACTGAGGACTGGGAATACGTAATCTACGGCCCCTCCAAAGAAGAACTAGCCGCGGTCGCCGAAACCTTGAAGAAGCACCCTAATCGTCGACTGACCGCCTTCGACGCTTCTGCTGAGAACCTGGTCGCAATCGCCAATGAAGTTGGCTTGCAGGTCACCTCCGATGACGAAGCACTGATGGTCACCGAGCTGGCTGTGCATGACGTCGAGGTTCCACTGCCTGCTGACGGTTTCGTCTTCCAGATTGAACGCGACGGCACCCACGCATACGTTTCACTGCACCCCGAGGACAACCAAGAACTTGTTGCCGCTTCGGGTCATGTGTCTGCAGTCAGTGGCTTCGCCATCTTCGACCGCATCATCACCGGCGCCGACTTCCGCCGCCAGGGCCTTGGCACCTTGATCATGCGCGCCTTGGCTTCCTTGGCCCAGGAACACGACGTTGATGAAGGACTGCTAATCGCTTCGGTCGATGGACAGCAGCTCTATGCTTCCTTGGGATGGACCTCCCTGGGCAAAGTCGTGATGTTCAAGGGCTAAGCCTTCCAGTATTTTTCCTCTCGCCGTATCCAGCGCATCAAACCGCTGGGTACGGCGATAGTCTTTAACTTCAGCGATTTTTGGTTCCGAAAGGCGTCCACGTGAAGTCAGTGCGTTCTCTATTGGATCCGTATGACCGGAGCAATGATCCCGAGGCCGTGCTGCATCGCCGTTCCCGGGCCGCCAAGGATGAAATCACCAGCGACTGGCCCCAATGGTTGAGCACAGAACTGGTTGAGACTTTCCAGGGCTTGGGAATCCAGCGCCCTTGGCTGCACCAGGCCCAAGCCGCCAACCTGATCCACGAGGGCCAGCACACCATCGTTTCCACCGGCACAGCCTCCGGAAAATCGATGGCCTATCTGATGCCAAGCCTGGATGTCCTGTTCAAAACCCGGGACAGCGGATTCAATGACGCGGACTCCGCGGCATCAATCCTCTACATCTGCCCGACCAAGGCCCTGGCGGCGGACCAGCTTTCGGCGGTGCAGGCCCTCGATATCGCCGGCGTGCGCGCCTCCGCCTACGATGGCGACACCGACCAGGCGACAAGGACCTGGGTCCGCCAGCACGCGAACTTCGTATTCACCAATCCCGATATGCTGCACCGAGGGATCATGCCGAATCATCCGGCCTGGTCTAGGTTCTTCAAGCGGTTGCGGTACATCATCATCGACGAGGCCCATTCCTACCGCGGGGTTTTCGGGGCGCACGTGGCGAACCTCATGCGCCGACTGCGCCGGATCTGCGCGCACTACGGCAACTCCCCTGTTTTTATTGGAGCCTCCGCCACAAGCGCCGATCCGGAAGAATCATT
This sequence comes from Glutamicibacter sp. JL.03c, assembly GCF_025854375.1. Lineage (NCBI taxonomy): Bacteria > Bacillati > Actinomycetota > Actinomycetes > Micrococcales > Micrococcaceae > Glutamicibacter > Glutamicibacter sp. JL.03c. The sequence goes on from NZ_CP107575.1 coordinate 2,558,362, forward strand.
CGGCCGGCTTATCGGTGCTCCAGCCCAGGCAGTTACCCATGATTTCTCGGCCAGCGGGGAACTTGTCATCGGTTTGTGGGAACCTCCGCTGACGGAACACCGCGGCGAAAACGGGGCTCCAGTGCGCCGCACGGCGATTGCCGAAAGCGCCTCCATTCTCACCGACCTCATGGCAGACCACGTCCGGACCATCGTCTTCATCAAGTCGCGTCGGGGCGCCGAAACCATCGCCACGCTCACGCGCAAGCATCTTGAACGCTTCGCGCCCGAGCTCTCGGTTCGCCTAGCGGCCTATCGTTCCGGCTACCTTCCTACTGAACGCCGTGAAGTCGAAAGGCAGCTTCGCAGCGGGGAGCTTCTTGGCGTTACCTCTACCTCGGCCCTGGAATTGGGCATTGATATCGCCGGGCTCGATGCAGTGGTTGTTGCAGGATGGCCAGGCACACGTGCCTCGTTCTTCCAGCAAATCGGTCGCGCAGGCCGTTCGGGGCAGGATGCCTTGGCCATCTTCGTTGCCGGGGAAGATCCACTGGATACATACCTTGCCCACCATCCCGAGGCCATTTTCGATTTGGGCGTCGAGGCGACAGTTTTTGATCCTCACAATAAATACGTGCTCAGTGGTCACCTGTGCGCGGCAGCCCAAGAATCCCCGTTGCGTCCGGAGGAGCTCGAGCTTTTCGGACCTCACACCGAAGAGCTTTTGGAATCACTGGTCCAACGCGGCTACCTCAGGCGCCGCCCGGCCGGCTGGTTCTGGACCCACCCCCAGCATGCGGCTGCGATGTTCTCCATCCGTGCAGACGGCGGAGGCCCAGTGGACATCATTGATGCGGATACCGGCGCATTGCTGGGAACCATGGATTCGCCGCAAACTCATTACCAAGCGCACCCCGGGGCCATCTACGTCCATCAAGGCGCCAGCTACCACGTCGAGGAATTGGACGAGCAAAACCATGTAGTGGTGGTGGCCCGAGTGAACCCTGACTACTACACCACAGCACGGGACCTGACTACCGTCGCCGTGGAAGCCGAGGAGCGCAAGAGCTGCCACCGTGATCTGAATATCCATTTCGGTGAAGTCACTGTCACCACCCAGGTTGTCTCGTTCCAGCGGAAGTCCGTCGCCTCCAATGAGGTGCTCTCTGAGGAGCCCTTGGAACTGGAGGCCCGCGACCTGAACACCAAATCCGTGTGGTTCACGATGACCGAGCAGCGACTGTTGCGCGCCGGGCTCACCGTCGACCAGTTCCCCGGTGCGTTGCATGCTGCCGAGCACGCGATGATTGGCTTATTGCCGCTGGTTGCGACCAGCGACCGTTGGGATATCGGTGGCGTTTCCACAGCGCTGCATATGGATACTGGGCACCCGACCATCTTCGTCTATGATGCCCAGCCCGGTGGAGCGGGTTTTGCCGAGCGCGGCTTCGAACGATTTACCGACTGGGTCAGGGCAACACGGGACGCCATCGAATCATGTGAGTGCCAGCATGGTTGCCCTAGCTGCGTGCAATCACCCAAATGCGGCAATCGAAATAACCCGCTGGATAAAGCCGGGGCCATCACGCTCCTGAGCGCCGTCTTGGATGATGTGGAACCACGTCACCACCGCTAGTCATCTGGCTTGTCCATCTCGCTCAGCCTGATCCAGCGGCGGTGCTCCTGCCCGGGCTTTGGCCGTCGCGGAATAAAGCTCGAGACCCAAGGCCTGGAATGACACCGGGACCTTGGCAGAAACCGTGACCGTTTGCCCGTCGGGTTCAACAATGCAGGTTTCAAGGGACGCTTGATTCGCCTGGGCCAAAGAACTGGCGACCTCGCAGGGATTCCCCGGACGCAATCCCCGCGCGGTGTCTGCCCCGGCCAAGGCAGCCAAGTCGGCGGCGGCTGCCGCATTCATCGCCGCTTGTACCGCGGCCACCCACGCGAGAATTGCCCCGGCCAAAAGCAGAGCAACGATCACCAAGGCGGCAGTGACAACAGTGCCGCTGCCCCTCGGAGATTTCAGAAGCGAAAAATACTGGTTCATTCGACTGCCACACTCGCCTCGCCACGAATTTGGATTCCTCCCACGATGGGAATCCGCACCGTTTTTCGAACAGTGGCCTTGGCGAACCCTCCACCCTGGGAAATAGCGAAACTGGCTTTATTCCCGGCCAGTCGAACACCGCTGGAGCGCGCTGTCGCCTGGTCTTCGCCGCGGGCCAGTTCCCTGGCCATGGCGCCCGCGGCCTGTTGGACCTGGATTTGTTGTATTCCCAACGTCCCCAAACACAACAGCAGTGAAAGCATCAACGCGACCGCGGGGAGCAGCACCGCGAACTCCGCGGTGCTGCTCCCCTTGTCGTCACTGAACTTCATGGCCTACAGCGACAAGGCTTTGGTGATCAGGCCCATCAGCATTCCACGTACATCACCGCTGGAAAGGATGCTGATCAGCAGCCCGGCGAAAGCCACGGCTGCCAGGGTGACCATAGCGAATTCGGCGGTGGTGGAGCCTTGCTCGTCCTCCAGCTGATCCATGATCTCGCGGAATTGTCGGTTCATTGTTTTGACCTTTCTTGGTTTTCTTGTCGACGGCCTGGATGCCGTTGACGACGTAATCCCACTGTCAGCCAGCTGCGGGATATCGCTCTGCGCTTCGCAGCGATTTGGGTATAACTTCTTCGAGCAGCCATGGGCTGGGCACTACATGCTGGGGAACAACGCGATGATCAGCGGCACTACACCTAAGGCGATGAACGCTGGCAAAGCGCAGGCGCCCAGCGGCAGCACAAGCCGTGTACCGAACTGCGCACCGAGCCGAGCCACCTTTTGGGTGTGTTCCCTGCGCTGCAGGGCTGCGGTATTGCGCAGTAATGTCGCGGCCGGCGCTCCAGTGCTATGGGCGAAGTGCAACGCCTTTTGCAAGGGCGATAACCACCCAGGGGCGGCTTCCCAGGCTTTGTCCCAGGACAGATTCATTTCCAGGCATCTAGCTACGCTGCGAAGGGTCCGGCACTGCTCGATGCTGCTGCCAAGCAGGTCGAGGATGTCGGTGATGGGCATTCCAGAATCCAAAAGGCTGGCACTCAAGTCCAGCACCAATTCGATGGGCTGCGCCTCGGCCTTATGCTTGCGCATCGGCATTATCGGGCTCCCCGGCTTCGCCGTTCGCCCTGAAAAGCCCACGCCGAAGCCCAGGACACCGGCGAGCGCAATGCAAAGGATAATCAGCAGGTTCATGACAACGCCTGCGCCGTTGTTGTCCGCATCAGGCGCTGGCACCACACTCTGTTCGCTGCCCAGAGTCCTGCTCCAACAGCGACGCTCAATTGCGCAGCCCATGAAGAAGCCAGGGTCCCCAGGACATCGATGCCAACGAGCAGGCCGAAGCCGAACCCCACCAGCGGCAGCCAGGTCAGCAGTTTCGTCGTGGCCTTGGGCCCGGCCATCGCCGCGTCGAATGATTGCTGGGCCACCAGAGCAGACTCAAGATCTTCGGCCAGTCGTTCAAGCACATCCGCCAGGCTCGCGCCACTGCGCTGTGAGATCTGCAGGCACCAATGAAGACGCTGCACTGAAGAGTGCTCTGTTGATGTGTGAAGACTTTGCTGATTATTCAAGCGATGGGTTGCCTGCAGGTCCTTGAGAGCCTGCGCAATAGGTCCCGGCTCATTTTCGACTTCCAGGAGCGCGTCCACAGCGGGATGAAAACCCAGGCCGCTGCGCAGTAATGCTGAAAGCTCGCGAATGACGCGCGCGTCGTCATCCAGGGAATGATGAGTCTGCTGTGTTCGCCGGTCGGAGTCTTTCCAGATCCTCCAATTTTTCACGAAGAGGATTCCCTGTTCCTTGCTGGCCGGAAGCCAAAGCCACAGGGCCATGGCGCTCAAGATCAGGATCAACATGGGATCTCCCCCGCGCCGTTCAACTCTTCCAACTGCTCTGAAAGTGCAGAGGTGAGCGTGGACCCGAATTTTTGCTTCAGCATCTGATGCGCGCCTGCAGATAGCGGATGCTCGCTGTGCAAGTCGATCAGCGTGCGCACGCGCATGCGCCCTGAGTCGTCGGTTTCCAGAGCGCCCAAGGACATCGGCCCACGCCGTCCCCGCTCGCCGCGGCTCATGTGGATCACCAGGTCCAACGCGCTGGAAGCCTGCAACGACGTGGCCTGGACACTCCAGCCCGCCAAGGCACCAAGCGCTGCGAGTCGCGCCGGGACAGAGGCCGCGCTATTGGCATGCAATGTTCCAGCTGCCCCTTGATGCCCCGTATTCATTGCGGCCAAGAAGTCCCTGATTTCTTCTCCGCGGCATTCCCCGACAATCAGCCGGTCTGGACGCATGCGCAAAGCTTGAACAACAAGGTCCTTGAGCTGTACAAGACCAGCTGCTTCCACATTCGCCGAGCGGGTCTGCAAGGAGACCGCGTGCGGGTGGTTGATTTGCAGTTCCTGGGAATCTTCAACCACCACCAGCCGCTGTTGCCCATCGGCTTCGGCGAGCATGGCTTGGAGCAAGGTCGTCTTGCCACTGCCGGTGCCTCCAGTCACCAGGAAGTTCATCTGCCTTTGGACGACGCTGCGCAGTAACGGGGTCCAAAATGGCGGCGAATATTGCAGGACTTCCTCGAGTCCCAGTCGGCCCGCATGCTTGACGCGTATCGAAATCAGCGGGCCTTGGGTGGCAATGGGCGGAAGCACTGCGTGGACTCGATAGTTTTTCAAGCTCATATCCATGAACGGGCTAGCGGCATCCAGCCGCCTTCCGGCCAGCGTGGCCAGATGCACTGCCAATTCCCGAACTCGTTCGGCGGAAGGAAACCTGAATTCCATGAGCTCCAAACCACGCGGCGAGTCCGTCCAGACCTGGCCTTGCCCGTCAACGAGAACATCGGTCACGTCAGGGATCCTGGCGAAGGGTTCCAGGACTGACAAGCCGGCGACCTCGTGCTGCAGGGACTCCAGCGATTGTGCTGCGCCCTGTGCACCCAGCGCGGCTCCGGAATCATGGACGGCGCCAGCCAACGCGATGGCATCGAGTTGTCCGCCGGAGGCCAGCGCCCGTTCCCGGACAGATTCCAGGATCTTGGCGTTCAGGACATCAGCCATGAACCCGCCCTCTTTGTCTTTGCTGTGCCTTCCTGTGTTCATGAGCTCTGGCCTTGAACCTGCGGAATCAGGCAGAGGTCGGCCAGCGACTGCCGCACACGGCGTGACTTGAAGCTGTCGAGCAATTCACCTCGTTGATCCGCCTTGAGGATGCGCGATGAGATGGGAAAGGAACCCAGTATTTCCGAACTGATCGCTGGTTCACAACGCGCGCGTTGTTCCCCGCAGAGCACTACCTCGCCATGCGGCGGAAGGTTGGAGGCCTGCGCGGTGAAGACCTGCCGGTCAATGAATTGATTGATCACCGGTTGCAAGGGGTGCGGGTAGCGACCGGTATCCAAGACCACCAGATCAAAACCCTGGCGTGCGGCAGCGAGCAGCCGGATGATCAGCTGTTCCTCGACCGCCTCGTGCTCGCTGCTCCCTGACCAGGTCAGCACCGAGGTGCTCCGAAGTTGCGGCAGGGTTTCGGCAAGCTGATGCGCTGCAAGCCGGCCGCCGGAGTGCTGCAGCTCTTCCCAGCCGATACCTGTGGGCGGCCTCGTGCTGGCCCGTGGCCACAGGCTTTGGGAATGCCGATCCATATCAATGACCACGCTGCGCAAGCCAGTGAGCGTTCCTGCATGGGCAACGAGCAGGGCAAGGGTGCTGGTTCCCAGCCCACCGGCGGTAGCAGTGAATGCCAGGGTATGGCCATGGCCTGCACGCATGGCCCACAACCCCAGGTATTCCCCGAGCCACTGACCTGCAGAAGGCAAAAGGGCTACCCGGGCTTTGGGGAATCTGCTGGCCTGCGACCATAAGTGGCTGGCTTCTGTTTCGGGTCCCACCAGCACATCCACTCGATGCCCGTCGTTGTCCGCCAGCCTAGCCAGGTCGCTGCCCCAGAGCACTGGGCCTCCAGCGGTGAGCCGAAGCGTTTCAGGGTCGGTGCACTGGATGATGCGCACCGCGGCACCCACCGCAATGGCGGCACAGGACTCTACGATCCGCGGATCCGCGCTGACGATGGTGCATACCGGTTCCTGGGTGGTTGCTTGCCCGGCTGCAGGCGACTGTGTTGTTGGCATGACGGAGGCGAGGTCATCAAGGTTCGTCATCACGAAGCGATTGTTCTTCTGCGGCTCAACAGCCGTTGGAGTGTCGGTTAGCCATTTCATTTCTTGAGCGTGGCATCGGCGCGCTGGCTCCGGTGCAGGCTTCGGCCCGAATGGGGATATCTGCCCTGGGCACGGCACAATGTAGTTATGAGTGCCCTTGCCTTCCTTGCATCCGATCCCGATGGCTACGCTCTCATAGATCTGCGGGACAGCGATTCGGGGCAGCCGCTGCGTGAAGTCCTGTCGGTATCCCGCGAAGACTTCGCGCGAGTCGTGACGCGGATCGAGACCGAATTCGAGCCTCGCTGGGCCATGCTTCGGACCGCCCCGTGGATGCAGCCGCTGATTTCCGCCGGCGTTTTCCTCGCCAAGGCCTATGTGCTCTCGTTGGCCCAGCGCATCATGCACCGCACTCCGCTCGCCGCGGAACAGGTCGAGGATTTCGACCTTGAGCACCCGGCGCCAGCCACCGACCGCTTCAATCAGGATGCGTTGTTTGATGCGCCGGCCTTTGGCGATTCCCTGGAAGATGTCATCACCCTGTACACCCGACAGCGCCGGGCGCTGCCCCAGGATCCGGCAGCCCGCAAGCGCCTGGAATTGCTGATCCATGCCGAATCCGTGGGGGCACTGATCGCCTGCGAAATGGAGCACGCGGGACTGTCATGGGATGAAGCCGGGCACCGGGCCCTTTTGCGAGAGCAGCTCGGTGAGCGGGTTTCGGAGTACGCCCGCCCGCCGAAGCTGGCGGCCAAAGCCCAGGAATTGGCGGCCGCGCTGAAGACCCCCGGGCTGAATCCCGACTCGCCCCAAGAACTGCTCAAGGCCCTGCACAAGGCGGGGTTCGCGGTGCGTTCGGTGCGTGCCTGGGAGCTGGAGCAGATCAGCCACCCGGTCATCCAGCAAGTCATGGAGTACAAGAAGCTCTCGCGACTGGCCAGCGCCCACGGAGACATGTGGCTGGACCAGTGGGTGAAAAACGGCCGCTTCCACCCGCATTACGTCCTGGGCACCGTGGTCTCCGGGAGGTGGGCTGCCTCCGGAGGCGGCGCCTTGCAGCTGCCCCATGCTATCCGCCAGGTCGTGCGCACCAATCCGGGACGCACCTTTGTTGTCGCCGATGGCCGGCAGCTGGAACCGCGCATCCTGGCAGCGATCTCCCATGACCAGCAATTGCAGCAGGCCGGCCAGCAGGATGACCTGTATCAGTGGCTCTTGGATGCGAAGCTGGTTTCGACCCGCCAAGACGCCAAGCTGGGAATGCTCTCGGTGATCTATGGCGGTGGCGGCGGAGCCAGCGGCACGGTCGGCGCCGCGCTGACCAAGAGCTTCCCCACGGCAATGCGCTTCGTGGAGCAAGCGGCGCTGGCCGGGCAGCAGGGCGACGGCGTTCGCAGCTTCCTGGGCCGCGGCTGCCCGCCGGCAGATGAGCAGTGGTTGCGGGCCCAGCGCGAGACCGCCGATGAGGCCTCCCAGCGCTCTGCCGACGCCGCGGCCCGGGCGCGTGGGCGATTCACCCGGAATTTCGTGGTCCAGGCGACCGCGGCCGAATGGGCCCTGGTGTGGATGGGCCATGCCCGCCACCTGATCCATCAGGCGGGGTGGGGCCGGGATTGCCAGCAGGTCTTCTTCGTGCACGACGAGATCGTCTTCGAATGCCCCGAGGAGCTGGCCGAGCAGCTGCAGCGGCTGATCCAGCATGCCGCCTTGCTGGCCGGCCGCACGCTCTTTGGTGCCGCGTCCCCGCACTTCCCGGTCAGCGTCGCGGTTTCCCCCAACTACGGGGACGCCAAGTAGCGCACCTGGTTTCAGGCCATGCGCAGTTCGCGTTGCGGGTTCCATTCGCGGGTCCAGCCCAGGTCGGTGAACAGCCGGTCCAGCACGATCGCGGTGAATCCCCAGATGATGCGTTCGCCGAATTGGAAGGCGGGCGAGGTGAACTTCTGCCCGTTGCGCTGCACCACCCCGGTCAAGCGGTTCTTCGGATCCAGCAGCTGGGACACCGGGGCGCGGAAGACGCCGGCGCTTTCCGCAGGGTCAACGGCGTGGACTGTGGATTCGGTATGCCACCAGCCCAGCACCGGGGTGACCAGGAAGTTGGAGACCGGCAGCTCGGTTTCGCTCAGATGGCCCAGCACCTCGATGCCGCTGGTGTCCACGCCGGTTTCCTCCCAGGCTTCGCGCAGCGCGGCATCGGCGACGCTGGAATCCTCCTGGTCGATGCCGCCTCCGGGGAAGGCGATCTGTCCGGCATGCTTGCGCAGGGTGGTGGCGCGTTCCACGAAGAGCAGGTCCAGGTCCTGGGCGCCGGCTTGTTCGGCGAGCGGGGTGTTGCCGGCCGCGCCAAAGAGGATCAGCACCGCGGCCTTGCGCGCCGGGTTGCCCTCAAGATCCATGTCGATCCACTCATTGGGCAGTTTCCGGGTGGCCCCGGCGGTCACCGAATGCCTGGCGATAACCTGTTTCAACTCGCTGCGTGCGCTCATGCGTCTAGTCCATATCCTTCGGCTCTCAGCTGCCTCCGGGTCGCGCCTGCCTGCATTTTTGCCAGCAGATCCTCCCGCCCGGGAGCAAGCTCATACTTAAGCAACTGTTTTGCCTTGGCTGGTATTTCCTCGCCGATCCCGTTTGAGGGGCACAGCTTGGCGATCGGGCAGACGCCGCAGGCCGGTTTGCGCGCATGGCAGATCCTGCGGCCGTGGAAGACCACGCGGTGGCTGAGCATGGTCCAATCGCGTTTCTCGAACAGCTCCCCTACCGCATGCTCGACCTTCACCGGGTCGGTTTCATCGGTCCAGCCCAAGCGGTTGGCCAGGCGCCCGAAGTGGGTATCCACGGTGATCCCCGGGACACCGAAGGCATTGCCCAGCACCACATTGGCAGTTTTGCGCCCCACCCCGGGAAGCTTGACCAGTTCCCCGATCTTCGGGGGCACCCGCCCGTCGTGACGTTGCACCAAGGCAGCGGACAGCCCCAGCAGCGAGTCGGTTTTGGCCCGGAAGAACCCGGTGGGGCGGATCAGGTCCTCAAGCTCGGAACGATCGGCTTGGCTCATCGCCAGCGCGTCAGGGAACCGGGTGAAGAGCGCCGGGGTGATCGCGTTGACCCTCACGTCGGTGGTCTGGGCCGAGAGCACCGTGGCGACCAGCAGTTCGAAGGGGTTCTCGAAATCCAGTTCGGGGACGGCATAGGGGTAGGTGTCTGCCAGTACCCGATTGATCTTGCGCGCCCGTCGCTTGAGCCCCAATTCGGTTTCCATTTTCGCTTTATTCGCCACGCATAGATCGTGTCATGTGTTCGGGCACTTTTCACCCTCGGACGTCGTGAGGCGATGCTGTTCGTCGCAGTGCTGTGACCGTTGGGCGCAGAAATTACCCTGATTCCCGGTCGCTGGTGACACAAACCACAATCAGCAGTCCCAAAGCATGTAACTTTGATCACAGAGAATATTTCTGACTATGCGGAAGGATGCGAAGCCCGTGAGCGATTCGAAGACCTTGGATAACCTGTCGAATGAAACCCGTGCCTTTGCCCCCAGCAAGGAGTTCAGTGACCAGGCGGTCGCCAGCTCGGCCAGCTATGAGGCAGCCCAGGCTGATCGCCTGGGGTATTGGGCTGATCAGGCCCGCACGGTGCTTTCCTGGGATACCGATTTCACGCAAACCCTGGACTGGTCGCAGGCACCGGTTTCTCGCTGGTTTGTCGGTGGCAAGCTCAACGCCGCCTACAACGCGCTGGATCGCCACGTGGAAAACGGCCTGGGCGATCGGGTGGCGATCTACTTCGAGGGCGAACCCGGCGATACCCGCAGCTACACCTATGCCCAGCTGACCGAAGAGGTCAAGAAGGCAGCCAACGCCTTCGAGTCCCTGGGCGTGGCCAAGGGCGATCGCGTGGCCGTGTACCTGCCGATGATTCCCGAAGCGGTTATCACCATGCTGGCCTGCGCCCGCATTGGCGCCATCCATTCGGTGGTCTTTGGAGGCTTCTCCGCTGACGCGCTGCGCAGCCGCATCGATGATGCCGATGCCAAGCTCGTGGTCACCGCAGACGGCACCTGGCGCCGCGGCAAGCCATCGGCGCTGAAGGCCGCCGTGGACGGCGCGCTGGCCGAGCCGGGGCACACCGTGGAAAACGTCCTGGTGGTCAAGCGCAATGCCGAGCCAGTGGAATTCGGTCCGCTGGACAAGTGGTGGCACGACGTGTTGGATGCGGCCTCGACCGAGCACACCGCCGTGGCCCATGATTCCGAGCACCCGTTGTTCGTGCTCTACACCTCGGGCACCACCGGCAAGCCCAAGGGCATCGTGCACACCACCGGCGGTTTCCTCACCCAGGGCGCCGTCACCCACCGCGATACTTTCGATCTGCACCCGGAAACCGATGTGTACTGGTGCACCGCCGATATCGGCTGGATCACCGGACACTCCTACGTCACGTACGCGCCGCTGATCAACGGCGCCACCCAGCTGATGTACGAAGGCACCCCGGATACCCCGCATCAGGGCCGCTGGTGGGAGCTGGTGGAGAAGTACGGCGTTTCGATCCTGTACACCGCGCCAACCGCCATCCGAACCTTCATGAAGTGGGGCCGCGAGATCCCCGATGGCTACGACCTGTCTTCCCTGCGGGTGCTGGGTTCCGTCGGCGAGCCGATCAACCCCGAAGCCTGGATGTGGTACCGCGATGTCATCGGCACCAACAACGGCAAAAACGGCGAGAAGAAGGAACACCCCACCCCGATCGTGGACACCTGGTGGCAGACCGAAACCGGTGCGCATATGATCGCTCCGCTGCCCGGTGTCACGCACACCAAGCCGGGCTCGGCGCAGGTTGCTGTCCCGGGAATCAGCATCGACGTGGTGGATGAGGCCGGCGAGCCGGTGGGCAATGGAGAGGGCGGATTCCTGGTCATCCGCGAGCCATGGCCATCGATGCTGCGCGGCATCTGGGGCGACATGGAACGGTACAAGGAAACCTACTGGTCCCGCTTCGAGAACACGTACTTCGCCGGCGACGGCGCCAAGAAGGACGACGACGGAGATCTGTGGCTGCTGGGCCGCGTGGATGACGTGATGAACGTGTCCGGCCACCGCCTGTCCACGACCGAAATCGAGTCCTCTCTCGTGGCCCACCCATATGTGGCTGAAGCCGCGGTGGTTGGCGCCAAGGATGAGACCACCGGCGAGGCCGTGGTCGCGTTCGTCATCTTGCAGACCGAACCGGCCGAGGGCGAGGATGTCGTGGCCACGCTGCGCAACCATGTTGGCAAGGACATCGGCCCGATCGCCAAGCCCAAGCATGTGCTGGTGGTACCCGAACTGCCCAAGACCCGCTCGGGCAAAATCATGCGCCGCCTGCTCAAGGACGTGGCCGAGGGCCGCGAGGTCGGCGACGCGACGACGCTCTCGGATTCGACCGTGATGAGCCAGATCGCTCAATCCATGGGCAAATAGCCAACACTCGGGTATTGGCACTGCCGCCGTGCGGAACGTGGTTGACGTTCTGCACGGCGGCAGTGTTTTTCTCGTTCATCAATAAACAATTGCCGAGGTTGCCGGCGCTGTGCACTAGATTTGAGTCCATGACTGAGAACGCATCACGCACGATTCTGCTGCTCAATGGGCCCAACCTGAACTTGCTGGGCACCCGAGAACCGCAGATCTATGGACATGACACCCTCGCCGATGTTGAACAGCTGGCTCGTGATACCGCAGCCGCCCATGGTTTCGAATTGCGCGCCCTGCAGTCCAACCATGAAGGGGTGCTCATCGACGCCATTCACGAGGCTCGAACCAGCGCGGCGGGCATCGTGATGAACCCGGGAGCCTTCACCCACACTTCGGTGGCCATCGCCGATGCGATCAGCGGCGTGCAGTTGCCCCTGATCGAAGTGCACATTTCCAATGTCCACCAGCGCGAGTCATTCCGCCACCACTCGTACGTCTCCCCCGTCGCCAGCTCGATCATCGTGGGAGCGGGGGTCAACGGCTACAAGCTGGCGGTGGAGCAGCTGGCGTACCTGCTGGACAACTAGTCCGCCTGGGCTAGTTGGCGATGCAGTCCCCGGTTTTCACCGTGCTGCGCTGCGAGCCGCCGCGCTCCATGGCGCGTTCCATCTCTTCGAGGCTCAACGCGAAGCCGACCTGTTCGTCGCTGCGCGACTTGGCGAAGATCAATCCGACCGCGTCGCCGTTTTCATCCAGCAGCGGTCCCCCGGAATTTCCCTGGGCTACTTCGGCGGTGAGCTGGTAGACGGAGATCCGCGACGGATCGGTGCCGTAGATGTTGGCAATGGAGACATTGGCCCGCGAAGCGATGAGCGCGCTGCCGATCTGCTGCGGACCACCTGCCGGGTAGCCGATGAACGCGGCGGCGTCCCCGCGGGTCAGGTCATCATCGGCCAGATCGATGGCCGGAGTTTCAAGGCCCTGCACGTACAGCAGCGCAATATCGGTCACGGGATCGAAGTAAACCACTTTTCCACGGTGAACTTCGTCACGACCGGTCTCCACCGTCGCCGACCCCAAACCGGCCACGACATGGGCGTTGGTCATCACCATTTCGGGTGCCACGACAAAACCGGAACCGGTCAGGTTCACACCGCACTGCACTGCGGTGCCTGAGACCTTGGCCGCCGACTGCGCAGCAGCTAGCTGCAGGTCCGAAGCTTCCCAATGGGTGTCCACGGGCTGCTCCACCGATGGCGCGAAGGGCTCCAGAAATGCTGGCAGGGTTTCTGCGATGACCTTGGAGCGGGCGGTGGAAATCGCCGAGTTCACGAAGGCCGGGGTTGCGCCGCGAATGGCCGTGATCAAGTTGGACTTGCCGATCTCCAAAGAGAGCCTCGGAATACCCATGCTGGCGGTGGAAAAGGCCAGCGCGCCAATGATTGTGGCGGTAATCAGCACCGAGAGCACACCACCAGCGAGGCGGTCCGCGGAGCGCAGGAAGTCGACATTCATCCAGTGGCGAATGCGGGTAGCGATGACCCGGCCAAGTGCCTGGCCAAGGATGATCAGCACGGCCGCGGTACCGGCCATCAGCGCTACTCTCCACCATGGGTTGCTGGCGAAGGTGGATACCAGCGGAATGGCAAAGAATGCTGCGACGCCTCCCAGGATAAGGCCCACCATGTCGCCTACGGTCAGCAGGAAACCGCGGCGGAGTCCGATGATGAAAAAGGTCAGCAAAACAGCGCAGATGACTACGTCGAGCCAGCTGAAAATTCCGAGCACCAAGACTCCAATGCGTTCAAGTACTTTGTATTAACCCAAGGTACCCTTAGAAGCTGATGGATTTCTGCGAGCATATTCGCGAGTTTTGACCGAATGAGCGTGACGTTCAACATTTTCTCGGTAAAACCACGTGTGGAAACTGTCACATTGTTACCGGATACGGCACAATGAAGTAAGCGCCTACTACTGTTGACAGGAGATTTAATGGATATCGAGGTACTGCGTCGCGCGCCACTGTTTGCGTCGCTTGGTGATGAAGTATTCGCCGCGCTCACCGAAGAATTGACCGAGGTTGATCTGTCCCGCGGTGCATCGGTGTTCCGTGAAGGCGATCAGGGCGACCGCCTGTACTTCATCGTTTCGGGCAAGATCAAGCTGGGCCGCACCTCTTCGGATGGTCGCGAAAACCTGATTGCTGTTCTTGGCCCAGGCGAACTGTTTGGCGAGATGGCCCTATTCGATCCACACCCACGCAATGCAACGGCAACCGCTGTTTCGGAAACCCGACTGGCTGGCCTGAGCCACGAGAACATGCGCAAGGCGATCCTGAACTCCCCTGAGGTCTCGATCCAGCTGCTGCAGGCTCTGGCTGCCCGTCTGCGTCGCACCAACGAGTCCCTCGCGGACTTGGTCTTCTCCGATGTTCCTGGCCGTGTTGCCAAGGCTCTGCTTGATCTTGCTGACCGCTTCGGCCGCCCGGCAACCGACGGCATCCTGGTAGCTCACGAGCTGACCCAGGAAGAGCTGGCCCAGCTGGTTGGCGCATCGCGTGAAACCGTAAACAAGGCTTTGGCTGAATTCGTTCAGCGCGGCTGGCTACGCCTGGAAGCACGCGCCGTCGTGATCCTGGACATCCAGCGTCTGCGTCAGCGTTCACGCTAACCCAAGCAAAATAGTGTGGGCCGAATATCCTTTTGGATATTCGGCCCACACTATTTTCAAGCTGAATTAACTGGCGTTTAATGGCCCGCGGTAGCTTGCCATGGACGGGACGATTCGGCACTCATTGAGCCGAGAACTTCCAGATAATAAATGCCGTCACGCACCAGTAAGTCAGGATGTTTCAAATCCAGGGAGCGTGCCCGCGACAAATATGCGACGACTCCGTTGGCGTCGGACATTGCTTCGAGCATCATTTCCACCGCTGGATAGCTGATCCTCGACAGGTTCAGCCCTACGGTGTTCGGCTGTCCCACCTCATCGCCCAGCTCGCTGGTATTGCGTTGCGCCAAAACCTTGCTGGCCACTTGCCAGCGGCCCCACTTGCCCTTGCCTCGGAGCAACGACGGTTCCTGGCGATTGGGGACGGTGGCAGCAAAATACCACGTATCAAATCTGCGCAGCGCAAAATTGGGATTCAGCCAGTGCGAGACGGGGCGCAGCAAGTCCGTGCGCAGGCCCAGGCCGCGGCGGCGGAGAAATTCGTCGAAGGAGAGATCCTGGCCCGCAATCGCTTCGCGGGCGCTCATCCACTCTTCGGGATCAGCCATTTCGACAATGGATTGCTCGTCGGTGCCGGCCAGCAGGATTCCGGTTTCTTCGAAGAGCTCTCGAATGGCGCACACGATATGCGCTTGGACCAGCTGCTGGTCCAGGACGTCCATCCGCTTGGACCACTGTGACAGGCTCGGGCCGAACCACTGGTAGCCGGCCCGGTCGCTGGCTTCATGACTGCCTCCCGGAAAGGCCACGTTGCCCAGCGGGGAGCCGCCGGGCCGGAAGGTCAGGTAAGTCTCCACGCCCTTCGAACAGTCCCTTACGAGGCACACCGAGGATGCGCGGCGCGGACTCCTGGGCGTGCGGGAGCCGAAGGTGAACCAATTCTCGGCTGTGGGGATCTGGTGTGGTGGCAGCTCAAAGATCCTGCGCACCATGCCGCTACGCGGCCCGCAAGGAAAAGCCTTGGCGGGCCGCATAGATGGCAATTGGAATGAACTACTCAAATTCCGCGATGACCTCAACCTCGACGGGAGCGTCCAGCGGCAGCACTGCTACACCCACTGCGGAACGTGAATGCAGGCCTGCATCCCCGAGCACTTCACCGAAGAATTCGGACGCGCCGTTGATGACTCCTGGCTGTCCAGTGAACGCCGGTGCCGACGCCACGAATCCGACAACCTTCACGATGCGCCTAATGCGATCTAGGTCACCGATCTCGGCCTTGATGGCAGCCAGCGCGTTCAGTGCGGCAACCTGTGCCTGGGCCTTGGCCTCTTCTGCTGAAACCTCAGCGCCAACCTTTCCCACAACTGGGAGTTCACCCTTAATCAGCGGAAGCTGACCAGAGGTGTAAACATAGTTGCCGGTGGTGACTGCTGGCAGGTACGCAGCAACGGGCTTGGCAACGTCTGGCAGGGTGTAACCCAGTTCGGTCAGTCGTGCTTCGACACGCGAGGAAGTCGCATCTTGCATGGGCTTTCTCTCCTTAAGGAAGTGTGTTTTCTTTACTCTTTTGGACGCTTCATATATGCCACTGGCGATGAACCGTTAGGGCCAGGAACAACGGTTACCAGCTCCCAACCATCATCCCCCCATTGGTCCAAAATCTGCTTTGTTGCGTGGATCAAAAGCGGCAAAGTGGCGTATTCCCATTTAGTCATACTGGATACGTTATCGCGTCCTTGTAAACTAGTGGGTATGGCAGCCAAGAAGTCCCCCTTTTTTGATACCGCCACCACCCTTGGGAAAGTCGTTGCATTCTTCGGAATCAGCGCCCTGTGTGGTGTGCTCGCAGCAGGCATGCTCGTGCCCGTTGCGGCGATCGCAAAAACCGGTTTGACCACCGGTAACAACATTGTTAGCGCGCTTCCGAGTTCGTTCGAAAAGCTTCCGATTTCGGAGCCTTCGACGATCCTCGATGCCGACGGCAAGACCATCGCGAATTTCTATCAGCAGAATCGCGAACCCGTGAAGATTGATGACATCTCGCCTTATATGCGCAAGGCCATCGTTTCCGTGGAAGATGAACGCTTCTACGAGCACAAGGGTGTTGACCCCCAGGGCATCGCCCGTGCCATCGTCGGAAACCTCACCTCGTCTTCCCGTTCGGGTGCATCGACGCTGACTCAGCAGTACGTGAACAACCTCTTGGTGAACAACCAGGAGCTCACTGGCTCTGAGGAATCGACCATTTCCGGTCAGAAGGATTACGCGGCCAAGATCCGCGAGCTCAAATACGCGGTGGCTATCGAAAAGGAAATGTCCAAGGACGAAATCCTTGAAGGCTACTTGAACCTGGTGCTGTTCTCGGGTCGCGAGTACGGCGTTCAGGCCGCAGCCCAGCGCTTCTACTCTGTTGATGCCAAGGACTTGAACGTCCAGCAGTCCGCCATGCTCGCCGGCATGGTCCAGCTGCCGAATGTCTACAACCCGATCAACAATCCAGAGCGCTCCCTTGACCGTCGCAACAAGGTGCTGGGCAACATGTACCGCACCGGCGCGATCAGCAAGAAAGAATACGACGATGCGGTGAAGTCCGGGCTTGAGCTCAAGCCAAGCACTTCACCATCGGGTTGCTCTTCCGCTGAGGACAACGCGTATTTCTGTGACTATGTCGTCAACTTGATTCTCAGCGACGACACTTACGGCAAGACCAAGGAAGACCGCGAAGGTCTTCTGTACCGTGGCGGCCTGACGATCAAGACCACCTTGAACAGCGAGCTGAACAAGAAGGCTGCCGCCGATGCTCGCAAGGCTATTGATCCGAACGCCAAGTCCAACAAGGACATCCACTCGTCGATTGTTTCGGTTCAGCCCGGTACCGGCAACATCTTGACCATGGCACAGAACACCACCTATGGTCCGGACAGCAAGAACTCCGGTTCAAGCACCTACTACAACTTCGCAGTGGAACGCTCGCTGGGTGGCGCTGGTGGCTTCCAGGGCGGCTCGACCATGAAGCCTTACACGACCTTGGGTTGGCTCACCGAGGGCAACCGCATGAGCGATACCATCAACGCGAAGAAGCAGGCCTTCCAGCCAGGAACCAAGTTCCGCGCATCCTGCCTTCCTGGTGGCACCGCAACAGTTGGCAGCAAATGGGAGCCAAAAAACGCTTCCCCGGGCTTCTACCGCCGCATGACCGTTGACACCGGCCTCTACTGGTCCATCAACACCGCGACAGTCCAGGAAGCGTTCCGAACCGACCTGTGCACCATCGCCGACTACACCAAGCGCTTGGGCGTCTTGGACCAGGATGCAGACAATGGCCAGCCGGGCCCCATCAGCCCAGCCAACCCATCGTTCATCATCGGTTCAGCCAACATCACTCCGCTCTCGCAGGCAGCAGCTTTTGCGACCTTCGCCAACAAGGGTGAATACTGCAAGCCACGTGCAATGACCAGCGTCGTCGACAAGGACAACAACGAGTACAAGGTTCCCCAGGAAACCTGCTCCCAGGAAATTGATCCGGCCTACGTCGCAGATCTAAACGGCACGCTGAAGAAGATTGCTACCAAGCGCGTTTCGAAGGGTCGCGTTGAAGGCCCGATCGCAGGCAAGACCGGTACTAACAACTACGCCACTTCGACTTGGTTTGTTGGTTACACCACCGGCATCGCGACCGCTACCTGGGTAGGCCGCCTGAATGGCAAGGCCGCAAACGAAACGAACGAGCTGCATGGCGCAATCATCAATGATGAGCAAGCTCCTGCCATGGTTGACTCTTCGACCTATGCAGCCCCGTTGTGGGTCGACTTCATGGAGGAAGCAGTCCTCCAATACGAGCGCAAGGGCTTTGGCAAAGCTGGCAACCGCCCGGATCCGGTAGTTCCGGACACTCCAGATGGCGCAATGTCTGATGGCGAAAAGGAAGACGCAGCAGCTGCCAAGGCTAGGGCCGCCGCAGAGGCCCGCGAGCGGGCCGAAGCTGAAGCGCGCGAAGAGGCTGAGGCTAAGCAGAAGGCAGCCGAGGAAAAGCAGAAGGCTGAAGAAGAGAAGAAGGAAGCCGAGGAAAAGAAGGAAGCCGAGGAGGAGAAGAAGGAAGCGGAAGAAAAGAAGAAGGAAGCCGAGGAAGACAAGAAGAAATCGCAGAAGTCTTCCCAGCCCAACCCTCCGAAGTCCTCCGATTAGCCGGGTGACCAACTAGCTGCTCCTGCGAAAGGCCGCGTTCAACTTTGGTTGGACGCGGCCTTTCGGTTTAGATTGGCAATAGCGGACTTCACCAGAAGTTGCCCCGGGGCACGAAAGGACGATGGCAAACAAGTCATGGTTGAACACAAAACATTTGCTGCATCACTACGTCATGCGGCCGGCACAACTGCTCTGGCGGCTGGTGGCGCTGTGGCCTTGGGTGGTGCACTCCTGGGCTATGGAATGCTGGAGACCCAGAAGTTCGGTCTTCGCCGCGAAACCCTGGGCGTCCTACCCCGAGGTGCCGCCGACATCAAGGTACTGCACCTCTCGGACATCCATATGGTTCCGGGACAGGAAACCAAGATCCAATGGCTGCGGGAACTGGCTGACCTCGAACCTGACTTCGTGATCAACACCGGCGACAATCTCAGCCACCGAAAAGCAATTCCTTCGTTGCTAAAGGCACTGGAGCCCCTTATGGCCTTCCCCGGCGCCTTCGTACCCGGGTCCAACTGCTACTACGCGCCCAAGCTCAAGAACCCGTTCAAGTACTTCGCGCGCAACGAGGGCATCCCCAATCCGTCCTCGCGGGATCAGCTTCCCTTCGAAGACATGCACCGGGCTTTCGGCTCCGCCGGTTGGGTGAATATGTCCAACCGTTCGCATTCAATGGTCCTGAACGGGCTGCGCCTGGACTTGAGCGGCGTGGATGATCCGCATATCAATCGCGACCGCTTCGCAGGCTGGCCACGCGGTTCCTCGACCAGCGACCAGGCTCCCCATGTTCGCATCGCGTTGACGCACGCTCCATACCAGCGGGTCCTGGACCAGTTCACCGAAGCGAAGGCCGATGTCATCTTTGCCGGGCACACCCATGGCGGACAGGTCTGCATCCCCGGCTACGGCGCACTGGTGTCCAATTGCGATCTGCCAACGTGGCGCGCCCGGGGCCTGAGCGATTGGGACTACGCAGGCAACTCTGTTCCCCTGAATGTCTCCGCCGGATTGGGAACCTCACGCTTTGCGCCGATTCGCTTTGCTTGCCCGCCAGAGGCAATTCTGGTGACGCTCACCGGACGCAATTAGCCTCAAAATCATCTTCTAGATCCCGGTCTTGCACGGATTATCGTGCCGGGCCGGGATTCGCTTAATCCTCATCTGAAGCAGTTCTTTCCTAAATGAGAAAATTGATTGAATTCTCTCAACCACTGACGGTAAGCTGAAGCTCTGTCTAACTTCTGGATGAATGCGGGGTACCGTGGCGCAAGCACAACAGGTCGACTCTAAGGACCCGGTTCCGCTCTCCGCAACGCTAAAGCGGCTTTACCCGTTTGTGAAGCCAATACTCCCCCGGCTGTTCTGCGGATTCCTCTGCGCGCTCGGTGCCGGAATCGTGGCCTTGGTCATCCCGCAGGTGCTGGCATGGCTCGTGAACTCCGTGTTGCACCGAGACGGCGACTCCTCCGAGGTCTGGATTTCCGTTGCCATCGTCGCTGCCTTGGGTTTTGTTGAAGCACTGCTGATCTACCTGCGCCGTCAATTCGTGCTGACCCCGGCCGCCGGCCTGGAAACAAAGATGCGCATCCGGTTCTACAGGCACCTTCAGCGCCTCCCGGTTGCATTCCACGAGCGTTGGGGATCGGGCCAGTTGCTCTCGCGCTCCATGTCGGATCTCTCGCTGCTGCGGCGCTGGCTCGCCTTCGGCGCGATGATGCTCGTCGTGGAAACCGTCACGGTCATTACCGGCTTGATCCTGATGTTCACCCACTCGTGGATTCTGGGATTGCTCTACCTTTTGGGCTCGATCCCCATAGCCATCCAGGCCTACCGCTTCCGCAATAAGTTCCGCGCCGCCAGCCGCCTGAGCCAAGACCAAGCCGGCGATCTCGCCACAGCGGTAGAAGAATCCGTGCACGGCATTCGCGTGATCAAGGCCTTTGGCCGCGGGCCGCACATTTTCGAAGGCTTCAACACCCAGGCCAAGTCGCTGCAGGAAACGGAAATCGCCAAAGCCAAAACCCTGGCCACCTTCCTGCTCACCGTCGTCGCAGTCCCGGAAACCATTTTGGGTATCGGCCTGTTCATCGGCATCGCCCAGGTCGCCAGCGGAACGTTGAGCGTCGGTTCCCTGGTCGCCTACTTTGCCATCGCCGCCGTCATCGCCGGGCCTGTCGAAGGCATGGGCATGCTGCTGGGAATGACGCTGAGCACCAAGACCGCGCTGGACCGCCACTTTGAAGTCATGGACGCGGCCAACGACATCGTCTCCCCCGAACAGCCCAAGGTCCCGCAGCAGCCTGATGGCACTGTGGCCCTGCGCCATGTGCGCTTTGCCTACGCCGACACCGCTGGCACGCATCGGCCGATCCTGGCCGATATCGATCTTCAGATCCGCCCGGGCGAAACCATGGCCCTGGTCGGCATCACCGGGTCGGGCAAATCGACCCTGCTGAACCTGATTCCCCGATTGCATGAAGCGACCGCCGGCGAGGTCTTGATCCATGGACAGAACGTCAAGGACTGGGACCTCGATCAGCTGCGCACCGAGATTGCGGTGGCTTTCGAAGACACCACGCTGTTCTCCACCACCATCCGGGACAACGTCCTGCTGGGCGCGCCGGAATCCCTGGATGGGGAAGAACGCGAAGCACTGCTCGCTGAGGCCCTCGACGTCGCCCAAGCCCACTTCACCTACTCTCTGCCCCAAGGCGTCGACACGCTCATCGGAGAAGAAGGGCTCTCCCTCTCCGGCGGACAGCGCCAGCGTATCGCCCTGGCTCGCGCCATCGCGGCCCGTCCGAGAGTGCTGGTCCTCGATGACCCGCTCTCGGCACTCGACGTGCGAACCGAAGAACTAGTCACCGAAAAGCTGCGCGAGGTCCTCGCCGGAACCACCACCCTGATCGTGGCGCACCGCCCCTCCACCGTGATGCTGGCAGACCGCGTGGCATTGCTCCGCGACGGCCGCATTGATGCGGTGGGCAGCCACACCCACCTGCTGAGCACGAACGAACATTACCGATTTGTCATTGCCAGCCTGGATGACGAAGAACTATCAACCACCGAGGAGGCCTGAAGATGAGTAAGCCACTAGGTGTCGCCAACGAGGACTCCATCAAGCTTTCCGCTGCTGATCGCAAGGTCGTGCGCCAGCGATCTTTCCGCCTGCTCGCTGCCCTCGCCTTGCCGCAGAAGAAGCTCTTCATCCTCACAGTCGTGTTGGTCCTGGTTTCCAACGCGGCACGCGTGCTGTTGCCAATCATCATCGCCTTTGCCATCGATTGGACCCTGCCACAGGTCCGCGAGGGCAACTGGGGCGCTTTGGGGATCACTGGCGCGGGATACATCGTGTGCGCGATTCTCAGCGGCGTCTTGCTGGCCTGGTATATCAATTCCGCCGCAAAGATTTCGCAAGCCATGTTGCTGGATCTGCGCCAGCAGGTCTTCCGCCATACCCAGCGGCTCAGTCTTGAATTCCATGAGAATTACACATCGGGACGCATTATTTCCCGCCAGACTTCTGATCTGGAAACCCTGCGGGAATTGTTGGACCAGGGCGTCTCGGAATTGGCGTCCTCCTGCGTCTTCATCGTCTTCACGCTGATTTCGATTTTCCTGCTGGACTGGCAAAGCGGACTCGTGGTCTGCATCGCCGCCGTTCCGGTAGCCATCCTGTTCTTCTGGTACCAGCGCCGTTCCGAGGTCTTGTACCGTGAATCCCGTGTCGTTTCCGCCAAGGTCATCTCGACATTCGTGGAAACCATGACCGGTATCCGCGCAGTGAAGGCCTTTCGCCGCGAACGTGCCAATGATGAAAACTACCAAGGCATCGCTGAGAAGTACCGTGATAATTCGGTACGCTCTTTCAACCTCTTTGGCATCTTGCAGCCAGGCCTGGTCCTGATTGGCAACCTTGCGGTCGCGGCGCTTCTTGCCTACGGCGGATTCCGCATCATGAACGGCTCCATGGAAGTCGGTGCCATGGTGGCCATCCTCCTGGCTTCCAAGCGGCTCTTCCAACCCGTTGAGCACATTGCGATGTTCTACTCGTCTTTGCAGTCCGCAACTGCAGCCTTGGAAAAGGTCTCAGGACTCCTGGAAGAAGAACCCACCGTGCTTGAGCCAGAACATCCCAAGAGCATTCGCAAGGTGTCCGGCGATCTGCAGTTCAAGGATGCGGTCTTCGGCTACGGTGACGGCCCCATCATCATGGAGGAATTCGATCTGCACATTCCAGCGGGTCAGACCGTTGCTGTTGTGGGTCAAACCGGTGCCGGCAAATCTACGCTCGCCAAGCTGATTGCGCGCTTCTACGACCTGCGATCGGGCACATTGAATCTGGATTCAGTGCCGATCAAGGAGCTGTCGAATAAGGAACTGCGCCAGCATGTGGTCATGGTGACCCAGGAAGCATTCCTGTTCTCCGGGTCAGTAGCCGAAAATATCGCCCTGGGCCGGCCTGGTGCTTCGATGGAGGACATCCACGCCGCGGCACTAGCGGTGGGCGCCCACGAGTTCATCCTGGATCTTCCCGAGGGCTACGACACCGATGTGAATAAGCGCGGCGGACGCGTCTCGGCAGGACAACGACAGCTGATCTCCTTTGCCCGCGCCTTCTTGGCAGATCCCGCGGTCTTGATCCTGGATGAAGCGACCAGCTCCCTTGATATCCCTTCGGAGCGTGCGGTTCAGCGCGGCCTGCAGACGTTGCTTGGCAATCGCACGGCGCTGATCATCGCCCACCGCCTCTCGACGGTTCAAATCGCTGACCGCGTCCTGGTAGTCCACGATGGCAAGATCGCAGAGGATGGCACCCCGCAGCAGTTGATTGCCGATAATGGCCATTTCGCCGCCTTGCACAAGGCGTGGACGGATTCGCTGGTCTAGGCAAGCCCAGATAGAAGCAGCCCCTGGCGGCTCAGAGAATTTCTGAGCCGCCAAGGGGCTGCTTTGATGCGTCCTGCCGGAACTAGGCAGTGAAGCTCTTGCCAGTCAGGCGTTCATAGGCTTCGATGTACCGGGCACGGGTCTTCTCGACAATCTCAGCGGGCAGCCGCGGAGGCTGCTCGCCGGAGTTCTTGTCCCAGCCAGATGCCTCGCTGGTCAACCAGTCGCGCACGAACTGCTTGTCGAAGCTCGGCTGGGCTTGGCCTGGCTGGTACGCCGTGGCGTCCCAGAAACGCGAGGAGTCCGGGGTCAGCACTTCGTCGCCCAAGGTGACCTCGCCAGTGGCAGGATCTGCGCCGAACTCGACCTTGGTGTCCGCCAAGATGATCCCGCGGGCGCGGGCAATCTGCTCAGCCTGCTCGTAAAGTGCCACGGTCTTCTCGCGCAGGGCCTCGGCAACTTCGCTGCCAACGCGCTCAACTGTCTGCTCATAAGTGATGTTCTCGTCGTGCTCCCCTACCTCGGCCTTCGCCGATGGGGTGAACAACGCAGGCTCCAGGCGGGAGCCATCCACCAGGCCTCCAGGCAATGGCAGGCTGCACACGGTCTTGGAGACCTTGTACTCAGCCAGGCCCGAACCGGTGAGATATCCGCGAGCGATGCATTCGATCGGGTACATTTCCAGCTTCTTGCAGACCATGGCACGCCCGGCCACGGCTTCTGGAACGTCGGTAGAGATCACGTGGTTGGCGAAGCCGCCCAGCTGCTCGAACCACCACAGGCTCAGCTGGGTCAGGACCTTGCCCTTATCCGGGATCTCGCTGGTGAGCACAAAATCATAGGCGCTGATGCGGTCCGAAGCGACGACCAGCACGCGGTCGGTGTCCTCGAAGCTCGTGCCTGCCGGCACGTAGAGGTCTCGAACCTTGCCCGAGTAGAAGTGGTCCCAACCTTCAAGGTCGAGAACTTCGGTCTGGAATCCTGCCATAAATATCTGGTCCTCTTACTTGCTTTGATCAGCGACGACAATTTCGCCGCGTTCGGCCTTCAGCGCGATATCGGTGCGCGACTGGGCACCATCCCAGCTGATCTCGGCGACGCCCGCATACGCCGCCTTGCGAGCAGCTGCCAGGTCATCTCCCAGGCCAACGACGGCAAGCACGCGTCCGCCGGAAACGACGATGTTGCCGTCTGCATCGGCGGAGGTGCCGGCGTGCATCACGTGCACGTTCTCCAACGCGTTCGCAGCATCCAGCCCGGAAATCACGGCGCCCTTCACCGGGCTGTCCGGGTAGTTCTCAGCGGCGATGACAACATCAACGGCGGTAAGCGGCGACCAGTTCAGCTGTTCGGCATCATCGAGCTGGCCCTTGGCAGCGGCGAGCAATACGCCGCCCAGCGGGGTCTTCAGGCGGGCAAGGACTGCTTGGGTCTCCGGGTCGCCGAAGCGTGCATTGAATTCGATGACGCGGATACCGCGCTTGGTCACGGCCAAGCCGCAGTAGAGTACGCCGGTGAACGGGGTGCCGCGCTTTTCCATTTCACGCAGGGTCGGGTAGGCGACGCGTTCCATGACTTCGTCGACGAAGTTCTCTGGCAGCCACTCAAGCGGCGAGTAGGCGCCCATGCCGCCGGTGTTCGGACCTTCGTCATTGTCGAATATGCGCTTGAAGTCCTGCGCAGGCGACAGCGGAACGGCGTGCTTGCCGTCGCAGATCACGAACAGGGAAACTTCTGGGCCATCGAGGAATTCTTCGATGACCACGGTGCCACCGGCTGCGAAGCAGGCTTCGGCATGCTCCAGTGCTTCGTCGCGGTCCGAGGTGACCACGACGCCCTTGCCGGCGGCCAGGCCATCGTCCTTGACCACATACGGTGCGCCGAAGTCATCCAGTGCGCTGGCTGCTTCCTCGCGGTTGGTGGCCACGTGGGCCATGGCGGTGGGCACTTCTGCCGCAGCCATGACGTTCTTGGCAAAAGCCTTTGATGCCTCAAGCTGCGCTGCAGCTTTGGTAGGACCGAAGACCGGAATGCCGGCTTCGATCAGGGCATCGGAGACACCGGCTGCCAGTGGCGCTTCCGGACCGACAACTACCAGGTCGCTGGCCAGTTCGCGGGCCAGCGCGAGAACCGCGGCAGGATCCTGCGCGTCGATGTTGTGGGTGGTGACGTCCTGTTCGATGCCGGCGTTGCCGGGGGCACAATGGACTTCTTTGACGTAGGGGTCTGCACTCAGTGCTCGGACAATTGCATGCTCACGGCCGCCTGGGCCAATAACCAGTACCTTCACCCGGCCGAGTTTACCGGAGAATTCGCGGGCGGATGCCGTCTGTGACATCCATTGAACCTGTGCTGTGAACCCCACCGGCAACAGCTCAGCGCCGTGCCGATGGGCAAGGGACATCCCAGACGAATAAACTGGGGGAATGGACCGATCCGTGGATATTTCCGATTGCTCGCAGTTAGTGCAAGTGAGCCGCAATGGAGTCACCGAGTCACGGCACTATGGGGTCGCGGTGGTCTTGGATCCGGACGGCTTAGCACTTTTGTCGCTGGGAAACCCTGACGCTTTGATCTTCCCGCGATCTGCCGTGAAGCCCTTCCAGGCGATTGCCTCATTACGATGCGGCGCCGAACTCACGGACGTGCAGGTGGCCCTGGCCTGCGCAAGCCACGTCGGCACTTTCGAGCACCAGGATGTGGCCCGCGCGATGCTCCAGGCCGGTGGTTTGGATGCTTCTGATCTCCAATGCCCGCAATCCTGGCCCGTTGATTCGGCAACCAGAACCCAAATGACCCTTGAGCACTGGCCCAAATCCGCGTTGGCTTTCAACTGCTCGGGCAAGCACGCAGGATTCCTGCTCGCCGCAAAAGCCTTGGGCGCTGAGACTGCCAGCTATCTGGATCCGGTTCATCCGGTCCAGCAGACGGCCCACGCGGTCCTCGAGGAGTTCTGCGGGCCGATCCATTTCACGGGCATCGATGGCTGCGGGGCCCCAGCTGTCCAAATGTCGTTGCAGAGCCTCGCCCAGGGCTTCAGGCAACTTGTCGTGTCACAGCTGGCGGAGGCGCAACGCGTTGTCGACGCGATGCGACACCACCCTTGGGCCGTTAGAGGCAAAGGCCATCCCAATACGGAAGTCATCAAGCGGACCGGGGCCATCGCCAAGCTGGGTGCCGAGGGCGTGCTGGCCGTGGCGGCGCCCAGCGGGGTGACCGTAGCCATCAAGATGCTCGACGGCTCCGCCCGCGGCACCGATCTCCTGGCCCTGTCGCTCTTGCGCAAATTCGACGCCATCGAGGAAACTGCCTACCGCGAATTGCGCGCGCAATTGCAGCCAGCGGGCGCCACTGCCGGGGCACGTGCTGCTGGACTACAGTTGGCTGGGACAGATTTCTGATTTTCACTGCCTGGCTTCAAGCCATTCCAACAGGTGAATGTGACAGTTTTATGTCATCGAAGGAAAGAGATGAATCACTAAATGGCAATCAAGCGACGCGTTGATGAAAGCGCTGGTCGTGCAGCGGTCCGCGAGTGGGCTGGAACTACGCAAGGACAAGGAAAAATAGCCCGTCCGGTGTTGGCCATGGCAGTTCGCTACCTGCTGGAGGAATTAGCTTCTCGTGCCGAGGGCAATTCGGTCGAGGTGCGCATCCCTCCCTTTGGTGTGACTCAGTGCATAGCCGGCCCCCGGCACACCCGAGGCACCCCGCCGAATGTGGTCGAAATGCCTGCTGAATTATGGCTTTGCCTGGCGACCGGGCGAACCTCATGGGCGGATGCCCTGCAAACTGGGCAATTGCATGCCTCTGGACTTAGGGCAGACTTGTCCGCGCACCTACCACTTATTGAGTACGCTTAAGGGTATGGAGCAACACCCCGCTACCCCGACATCTGCAGATCAAAGTGTCGAAGTGCAAATTCACTCGGCACCTAAATTCTGGCCATTCATTCTGACCTTCGCCGTACTCGGCGCGCTGGTTGGCCTGGTCATTGGCTTGCTCGGCGAGCCTTCGCAGGAGTACACCCGTGCGTCAGCTTCCGGATTCTTCGCGATGTTCGGAGCTGGACTAGGTGTGGGTATCGGTGCGCTGGTGTTCGTGATCATTGATCGCTTCACCTCGCGCAAATCCACCAAGCATCTGGCAGTTCCTCTGGCCGAGGACACTGACACCAGCGGACAACCAGGCTAGGCAGCTTTTCCCTTCCACTGAAAAGCGGGCGGCCGCGCACCTGGCCGCCACCACCACACAAACGGTCGGTGTCGACCAAACCAGAACATGAGAGAATAACTGACATGGCGCGTGGCGATGGATTCTTAAATCACGACCTGCTTCCAGGCGAGAAGGGGCCGCAGGATGAATGCGGCGTTTTCGGCGTTTGGGCTCCCGGCGAAGAGGTTGCCAAACTGACCTACTACGGTCTGTATGCACTGCAGCACCGCGGGCAGGAATCGGCTGGCATTGCAACCAGTGATGGTGCCCGTATCAACGTCTACAAGGACATGGGCCTGGTCTCCCAGGTGTTCGACGAGAACACCTTGAACTCCATGCACGGCCAGCTGGCTGTCGGCCACTGCCGCTACTCCACCACCGGTGCCAGCCACTGGGCCAACGCGCAGCCTACCCTGGGCCCGACCCAGACCGGCACCGTGGCCTTGGCCCACAACGGCAACCTCACCAACTCTGCCGACCTCGCTGACATGGTTCTTGCCAAGCAGCAGGCCGAAGGCGGCAAGGTCCGTGGCGAAATCGCCCAGGGAAACACCACCGACACCGCTTTGGTCACCGCGCTGCTGGCCGGCGTCGAGGGCCAGTCGCTGGAAGAAACCGCGCTGGAACTGCTGCCGAAGATCCACGGCGCCTTCTGCTTCGTGTTCATGAACGAAGACACCCTCTACGCAGCCCGCGATCCTCACGGCGTGCGCCCGCTGGTCCTGGGCCGCTTGAACCGCGGCTGGGTGGTCGCCTCCGAGCAGCCGGCACTGGCTACCGTGGGCGCATCGTTCATCCGCGAAATCGAGCCAGGCGAAATGATCGCCATCGATGAAAACGGCGTGCGCTCCACCCGCTTCGCCGAAGCCACCCCCAAGGGCTGCGTTTTCGAGTACGTCTACCTGGCTCGCCCGGATGCCGCTATCGCCGGCCGCTCGGTGTACGAGTCCCGCGTGGAAATGGGCCGGCAGCTGGCCCGCGAGAACAACGCGGAAGCCGACATCGTCATCCCGGTTCCAGAATCCGGCACCCCGGCGGCCATCGGCTACGCCGAGGAATCCGGCATTCCCTTCACCCACGGCTTCGTGAAGAACGCCTATGTGGGCCGCACCTTCATCCAGCCGTCGCAGACCTTGCGCCAGCTGGGCATCAAGCTCAAGCTCAACGCCCTGGAAACCGTGCTGCGCGGCAAGCGCGTAGTGGTCGTGGATGACTCGATCGTGCGCGGCAACACCCAGCGCGCCGTGGTGCGCATGCTGCGGGAAGCCGGCGCCTCCGAGGTGCATGTGAAGATCTCCTCGCCTCCAGTGAAGTGGCCTTGCTTCTACGGCATCGACTTCGCTTCGCGCGCCGAGCTGATCGCCAATGGCGCTGCCGTGGACGAGATCGCGACCTCCATCGGCGCGGACTCGCTCGCCTACATCTCGGAAGACGGCATGATCGAAGCCACCCGCCAGCCACGCGAGCGTCTGTGCACCGCGTGCTTCACCGGTGACTACCCGATCGCGTTGCCGCATGAGGAACGCCGCGGCAAGAACCTGCTGGAGCGCGGCAACCAGCCAGGTTGCGAGCCCGGCCCGGATTCCGAATTCGAAAACGTCAGCTAATCCCCTTCTCCCCACTTACCTCGTTGCAAGCGGCACCGGAGAACCGGTGCTCACGACAGAAAAGGAACCCTCTGCCATGAGCGGCAATGATCAGCCAACTTCCATCACCTATGCCGGTGCCGGCGTTGACGTTGAGGCCGGTGACCGTGCCGTTGAGTTGATGAAGGGCGCGATCAAGGCGACGCATACTTCGGGTGTTGTCGGAGGCGTGGGCGGTTTCGCCGGGCTCTTCGATGTCTCCTTCCTGACCGGCTACAAGAAGCCTTACCTGGCGACCTCCACCGATGGCGTGGGCACCAAGGTGGCCATCGCCCAGAAGCTGGACATCCACGACACCATCGGCCAGGACCTGGTCGGCATGGTGGTTGATGACATCGTCGTAGTGGGCGCCAAGCCGCTGTTCATGACCGACTACATCGCCACCGGCAAGGTTGTCCCCGAGCGCATCGCCGACATCGTGCGCGGCATCGCCGAGGGGTGCAAGCTCGCTGGCACCGCGCTGGTGGGCGGAGAAACAGCTGAGCACCCAGGCCTGCTGGCCGAGGACGAATACGATGTTGCCGGTGCCGCCACCGGTGTCATCGAAGCGGATCAGCTGCTGGGCCCGGAGCGCGTGAAGGCTGGCGACGTCGTCATCGGCATGGCTTCCTCGGGAATCCACTCCAACGGCTACTCGCTGGTGCGCCGCGTGATCGCCCACGCCCAGTGGGAACTGGACCGCGAGGTGGCCGAGTTCGGCAAGACCCTGGGCCAGGAGCTGCTGGTTCCAACCCGCATCTACACCAGCGCCTGCCTGGATCTGATTGGCGAGTTGAACGACGGCGAGAACTTCGGCGTGCACGGCTTCAGCCACGTCACCGGCGGCGGCTTGGCTGCCAACCTTGCTCGCGTGCTGCCACAGGGCCTGATGGCTCGCGTGGATCGCTCCACCTGGGCCCTGCCTGCGGTCTTCTCCACCATTGCGCAGCTGGGCAACGTGCCGCAGCCGGATCTGGAGCGCACCTTGAATCTGGGCGTTGGCATGGTGGCCATCGTGGACCAGACCGTGGCAGACCGCGCCGTGCAGCTGCTGAACGGCGCTGGCATGGGCGCATGGGTCATGGGACAGGTTGAGAACCTGGATCCATCGGCCTCCGATGCCGGCTTGGACTTTGTCCAGGGCGCCAAGGGCGTTGACGGTGGCGCTGTGCTGCTGACCGGAGCCTACGCCAAGTAGTAGTAGTTCTTTCCCGTACGCAGCAATGCACCGCGCTGGAATCCAGTGCGGTGCATTGCTAATTTAATCTAGTCCAGTAGACTCAGCGCCATCTCCAGCGGAACTCGCCAGCGCCAGGTCGCCTTCTGCTCCCCGCGCACATGCCCATTGGTAATCAGCGCTACCGGCAGTTCCCTTTTCACGAAGTTCAGCAGGACCTTGTAGCCGCTCATCACTGCCAGAGAGGATCCGAGGACCAGCAGGGAGCTGGATTCGGCCTCCAGTGCGGACATGAGCTCTTTGCGCTCGGCGGGGACGCTCTCGCCGAAGTACACGACGTCGGGTTTCAGCGCGAAGGAATCGCAGTTCAGGCAGCGGACCATGACGAACTGGTCGATCAGATGCTGCGGGAGCTCCACGTCGCCGTCCGGGTTCACCGCAGAGGGGTCGATCTCCACCGCTTCGAGGTAGCCCTCATTGGCTGCTTCCAGGCGTACGTCGAAGTCCCGGCGGTCTTCGCTGAAGCCGCAGTTCAGGCAGCGGACCGTTGAGAGGTCACCATGGACCGGGATCACTCGTTGCGAACCGGCCTGCTGATGCAGGCCATCCACATTCTGCGTGATGATGCCGGTGATTTTTCCTTCGTGCTCCCAGCGCGCCAGCCGGCGGTGGATCTGATTGGGCTCTGCCTTGTCCATATGGCGCCAGCCGACGTAGCCTCGGGCCCAGTAGCGTTGGCGAGCCTCGGGGCGGTAGCGGAATTCCTGGTAGGTCATCGGGCGATGCCGTTGCAGCGAGCCATGGGGGCCGCGGTAGTCAGGGATGCCGGAGTCCGTGGAGACGCCCGCACCGGTGACTACCAAAACGTTGCCTGCGTCGAGCATTTGCTGGACACCGGCACGCGCTTCGTCTTGTGGTGACTCGGGGGCCTGTTCCTCCACTATGCGCTGCATCGAGCGGATCGCTGAGTGATGGGCCATCTGGATGGCTAGCTCTTCTTTGGTACTCACGTTCCACCTCATGCTTGTTGGACACGACAAAGGCCGCAACGACTTAAAGCTAATCTAGCTTAGTCGCTGCGGCATGTCGCAAAATGTACTGAAGAGCTGTACCACTGCGTGCTCAAGGTGTGGCACTCCGAGCCAAGAACTCCCGGTCTCAGAAAAGGATCTTAATCCTCGTCGTCGTCTCGCGAGTACTTCTTAGTCAGCTCGTCGTAATCCGAATATTCTTCGTCATACGATGAATCATTACGCTCGGTGTTCTGAGCATGATGATCGGACTGAACGCCCAATTCGCGTTCAAGTGCCGAAAGGTCAGTGGACGGCGAGTAGTACTTGATATCTCGCGCCTGACGCTGTGCTTTAGCCTTTTGACGGCCGCGCCCCATGGCGTGACCCCCTCTTTTCAGTAGAGTCGGGAGGTGGTCCATCTAATTAGATGAAGGCCCCCGAATATGTGATCAGTTCTTTCGTAATTAAAGGTTAACATGATTCACCGGCGAGCGCTGAACGCAACACTCGTCGATACCGCTAGACTGTCAATTAGTCCAACGACTATGTATTGAGCTGGCCAATAACTGTTTGCCCCCAACGACGAAGGAGCTCAGCAGGTGGTGGAAGAGAATCTGCCCGAGCCGCAGGCGGCTTTACCGCCATTGCAGCCCGAACCGGAAAAGCCCAAGCGGCATGGTGGCCAATGGGCCCTAATGATCATTGCTGTTTTGGCGCTGGCTGCTGCCGTGGTCTTCTTGGTGTTGCGCATCATAGATCCCCCCGCTTCGCCCGTTGCGAACAATGTGGAACGCAATGAAAACCCCGGCCTTGATGGCATCATCGCCACGGAAATGCCCCCTGTCCAATTGCAGCTCGGTGATTGCCTGCGTGGCTTCAACTCGCCGTTGGATCCGCAAACCGTGGTCACTTGCGATTCGGCGCATAATGCCCAGATGATCGGGTCCTTCGAAGTGACTGGCACCGATTACCCGGGCGCTGGCGAATTGCTGACGCAGTCCGAGGATCTGTGCAAGTCAGTCTCGCTCGATCCGAGCGCCGGGCTGGATTCCACCTGGACGTATCACTTCTCGCGTCCTTCGGAGAGCACTTGGGACCAGGGCGACCGCGCCGTGTCCTGTTTCTTGAGCTTGAAGGAAGGGAACGTGCGATCCTCGCTGTTGCCACCGGAAGCCACCGATGATGCTGCTGACGGCGATGTGGCTAAGCCTGAGGACCAGGGCGATGAGGCATCGAGCTCCAAGGCCGAAGAGACCACTGAAAGCTGATCAGTTCCAGAGCTTACGGGAGAAGGGCATGAACAGGTTTTTCTGTTCATGCCCTTCTCTTGCCTTGGACTAGCCCTTCTTCAGGACCTTCAGCTGGTCACCCAGCTCATCGAGAGTCACGTGAACGGTGTCCCCATCTTGCACGGTGCCAGCAAGGATTTCCTTGGCCAGCCGGTCACCGATCTCGCGCTGAACCAGCCGGCGCAGCGGCCGGGCGCCATAGGCAGGATCGTAGCCGGTCAAGGCCAGCCATTCGCTGGCCGCCTGATCCACATCCAAGGTCAGCCGGCGTTCTGTCAGGCGTTCGGAGAGCAGATCAATCTGGAGTTTCACGATGTTTCCCAGCTCTTCAATGCTCAGCGGATCGAAGAGGATCACCTCGTCGAGACGATTCAGGAACTCCGGCTTGAACGAAGCGTTGACGACGTTCATCACCGCGCTCTTCTTGGCCTCGTCTTCCAAGGCCGCATCCACCAGGAACTGCGACCCCAGGTTGGAGGTGAGGATCAGGATGGTGTTCCTGAAGTCCACGGTGCGACCCTGGCCATCGGTGAGGCGGCCATCGTCGAGTACCTGCAGCAAGATGTCGAAGACCTCGGGGTGCGCTTTCTCCACCTCGTCGAGCAGGATCACCGAGTAGGGGCGGCGGCGCACCGCCTCGGTGAGCTGTCCGCCTTCCTCGTAGCCTACATAGCCGGGAGGGGCACCGACCAGTCGGGAGACCGCATGCTTCTCGGAGTATTCAGACATGTCGATGCGCACCATGGCGCGCGGGTCATCAAAGAGGAAGTCCGCCAGGGACTTCGCCAGCTCGGTCTTGCCCACGCCTGTTGGGCCAAGGAACAGGAAGGAACCGGTGGGGCGGTTCGGATCTGCGATGCCGGCCCGGGTGCGGCGCACGGCATCAGATACGGCAGCCACGGCTTGCTTCTGCCCCATCAGCCGTTGGCCGATGATCTCTTCCATGTCCAGCAGTTTCTGGCTCTCGCCTTGCAACATGCGGCCAGCTGGGATTCCGGTCCATGCCGATATCACCTCGGCAATGTCATCCGCGGTCACTTCCTCGGCAACCATGCTCGGCTGCGCAGAGCGGTCCGCTTCGGCCTGGGCCGCGGCTTCGAGTTCTTTCTGCAACGCCGGGATCTCGCCATAGAGCAGGCGGGATGCTTTCTCCAAGTCGCCTTCACGCTGGGCCTTGTCTGCCTGGCCTCGCAGTTCATCGAGTTTGACCTTCAGATCACCGACACGGTTCAGTCCGGCCTTTTCGGATTCCCATTGCGAGTTCATCGCATCGAGCTTTTCCTTCTTGTCGGCCATGTCCTTGCGCAAGGCTTCCAGGCGTTCCACCGAGGCTGGATCCGTCTCATCAGACAGGGCCAGTTCTTCCATGGTCAGCCGGTCCACTTCACGGCGCAGCTCATCGATCTCCTCCGGGGCGGAGTCGATCTCCATGCGCAGTCGGCTTGCCGCTTCGTCGACCAGGTCAATGGCCTTGTCCGGCAGCTGCCGTCCGGAGATGTAGCGGTTGGACAGCGACGCGGCTGCGACCAGCGCGGAGTCGGCGATGGACACCTTGTGGTGGGCTTCGTAGCGTTCCTTGAGCCCGCGGAGGATGGCGATGGTGTCATCCACGCTAGGCTCCCCGACATACACTTGGGCGAAGCGGCGTTCGAGCGCCGGGTCCTTCTCGATGTTCTCCCGGTACTCGTCCAAGGTGGTGGCACCGATCAAGCGAAGCTCGCCTCGGGCCAGCATGGGCTTGAGCATATTGCCTGCGTCCATGGCTCCTTCTGAAGCGCCAGCGCCAACCACCGTGTGGATCTCATCGATGAAGGTCACGATCTGGCCGTCGGAGGATTTGATCTCTTCCAGCACCGCCTTGAGCCGCTCCTCGAATTCGCCGCGGTATTTCGCGCCGGCAACCATCGCTCCCAGATCCAGGGAAATCAGCGTCTTGCCTCGCAACGACTCCGGCACGTCGCCAGCGATCATGCGCTGGGCGAGGCCCTCGACTACGGCGGTCTTGCCAACACCGGGTTCGCCAATGAGCACGGGGTTGTTCTTCGTGCGGCGAGAAAGCACCTGGACCACACGACGGATTTCGCGGTCGCGTCCGATAACCGGGTCCAGTTTGCCCGAGCGCGCCAGTGCGGTCATGTCCGTGCCGAACTTTTCCAGAGATTGGAAGGTTGCCTCAGGATTCGGATTATCGACCTTGCGGTCGCCCCGGATGGTAGGCAGGGTCCCTACCAGCAGTTCGCGGGTGGCTCCGAATTCGCGCATGGCTTCGCCGGCCTTGGTCTGGTCGGCAGCGAGGGCAATGAGCAGATGCTCGGTGGACACGTAGGTGTCGCCCATTTCGGTGGCGGTTTCCTGGGCATTGCTGACCACCTGCAGAAGCTGGCGCGAGAACTGCGCCTGGGCTACGGAGCTGCCTGAGCTTGAAGGCAACGCGTTGATGGCGGCGCTGGCCTTGACTGAGAGCGCATCAACATCAAGCCCCGCCGTTTTCAGCAAGGCAACAGCGACCGAGTCGCGCTGGTCCAGCAGTGCCTTCAACAGGTGCGCAGGTTCAATCTGCGGGTTGCCTGCCGTTGAGGCGTTCATGCCGGAAGCTGAGAGGGCCTCTTGGCTCTTGGTGGTGAGTTTGGTGTCCACGCGCATCCTTTCCCTTGTTGGGTGAACCCATAAACTTGAGTGTACTTAACTCAACTCTACTCGCAGTCATCTTATTCCGCCTAGAGCCAGATTTCTGGTGATTATTTTGATCCTTGGCCCATGCCGGGATAACTCTGCATACACGCTGTTCACCGCGTTAGGATGAGGCATGCCGAACCCAGATTCACAGGACATCTATCAGCTCGATTACGACAGCATGGCCAAGGTGTTTATCGACCAGCACCGGCAGATGCTCATGACGTGCCTTGACGGCCTGACCGAAGAGGAAGCACGGGCGAACCTGGTTGAATCCAAGACCACGCTGCTCGGATTGGTCAAGCACGCGACGTTCGTCGAACGAGTTTGGTTCGGAGAAGCGGCTACTGGCAGGGACCGTTCGCAATTGGGTATCGCGGCAACCCCGGACAGCTCGTTTGCCTTGAAGACCACGGACACCATCGAATCCGTGCAATTCGACTATGCGCTGGCCGTCGAAGAATCCCGCCAAGTACTGAACGACAAGACGGGAGACGACGTCTTCCAGGGAAACCGCCGGGGGTCGTTGCCTGTCCGTTGGGTGTTATTGCATATGCTGCGTGAGTTGGCACAGCACTGCGGACACGCGGATATCCTGCGGGAACAGATCTTGACTTCACGAAAGCAGTAGTACCAGAAGCCAGAGCTGGACTTCGAAGAGGTCCTCGGCTGCACTCCCCACTTGCCACGAAACATCTGCCGGCGTGGCTGAAGAGAAACACAGCAGGCAGCTGTCCAGGCCTCTCCAGCACCATGGCCATGGAGCATCACGCGCGCAGATGCCGACGATGCAATGGGGAGCCCCGACGCAATGCTCTGCCAGATCCAAAGAATGGGTATTTACCTTGACGCACCCGGCTCCGGGCAACGTCAGCTGGGCCGGGGTCCAATGGAGACCCTGCGTGACTCCCAACCGCTCGACGGTATCGGGCAGACCCGTCGGTGCCGAACCTCCTGGCCATGACTTCGGGCGTCAAGCCCTGCTCCGGGAAGACTTTCGGTCAAGTCCGCAGCGGGTAAGCCCTCGTATTGGTGGGCTCCAAGCTACTGCAGCCTACCGCGGGCCGGACTGAGCCCTGGACTACGAAACCATGGCCATCGGGATCCGCACGACGTAGCAACGAATTAAATTGCCTTCAGTGCCTACCCAAGGGATCGGTAACGAAGTACATTACAGATCACAACGACATTTAAGGACTAGAACTTTCCCCAGAACCCCGATCAAGTTAGGCTGGAAGCACGTAAGGGAGTATTCCTAAGCGCTTGACCCGTCAATACGTAGATCTTCATGGATCCACCGGGTTTTGCGGCCAGCCATCGTGCGGGCGAAGAGACTTACTCGACAGCGTGCTTGCGCGCCTTACGAAAGTAGGAAACCCTTATGGAAGTTTCGCCTTTAATCTGGTCCATTACCGTGGCCATCATCCTCGCACTTCTCGCTTTCGATTATTTCTTCCATATTCGCAAGGCCCATGTTCCTAGCCTGCGGGAAGCCGCCATCTGGTCGAGTATCTATGTCGGGATCGCAATAGTTTTTGGCGTCATTGTGCTCATCTTCGGGGGTGCGGATATGGGCGCCGAGTACTTCGCCGGGTACATCACCGAGAAGGCGCTGTCCGTAGACAATCTCTTTGTCTTCCTGATCATCATTGCCAGCTTCCGGGTTCCGCGCGAAGACCAGCAGAAGGTGCTGCTATTCGGCATCGTGTTCTCGCTCATCGCCCGAACGGCGTTCATCTTCGTCGGCGCCGCGTTGATCAACCAGTTTGCTTGGGTGTTCTACCTCTTTGGCCTGATCCTGCTGCTCACCGCAGGCAACCTGCTGAAAAAGGATGACGAATCTGATGAAGCGAACAACTTCATCATCCGCATTGCCAAGAAGCTATTCCACACCACCGATAGCTACGACGGTGACAAGCTCTTCACCAAGGTCGACGGCAAGAAGGTCCTGACTCCGATGCTGCTGGTCATGGTGGCCATCGGTGGCACGGATATCCTCTTTGCACTGGATTCAATTCCCGCCATCTTCGGTTTGACCCAGAACGTCTACATCGTATTCACCGCTACGGCTTTCTCGCTGATGGGCCTGCGGCAGCTTTACTTCCTGCTTGATGGTCTGCTTGACCGGTTGATCTACCTCTCCTACGGGTTGGCAGCCATCCTGGCATTCATCGGTGTCAAGCTCATCTTGCACGCGCTGCACGAGAACAACCTGCCATTTGTCAACGGCGGAGAGCCAGTCCACGTGATCGAAATCAGTACCGGCCTATCCCTGAGCGTGATTATTGGTGTGCTGGTGATTACCGTGCTGGCTTCCCTGTTCAGCAAAGCTGGCAAGGCGCAGACAGCCATAGGCAATCTTCGCCGTCACGCCAGCAGCTACAACGACTTGACCTACACCGCTGACGCAGGTGAACGCGAACGCATCTACCGTGCCCTGGTAGCTGAGGAAGAGCTCGTGAAAACCATGGAGAAGAAATACCGCGACAAGGCCAAGGACGTGGACAAGATCCGCGAAGAAGTCAAAGAGGCCCATCGCCAGCACGATGAGTATCTCAAGAGCTAGTTTTCTGCTGAGCATATGACACCGGCCGCCATCCTCCAATTAGGATGGCGGCCGGTGCTTGTTTCGCGGTGGCTAACGCTTGATGCCCGCAATGTAATAGTCCGAAGGAACAATGGACTTGCCCAACGGCATCAAGGAAATCGGGATCATCTTCAGATTCGCAATGCCCAGTGGGATACCGATTATCGAGACGAACATCGGAATAGCGGTCAGCACGTGCCCGATGGCGATCCAGATGCCTGCGAAGATCAGCCAGATGACATTGCCCAAAGTCGAGAATGCGCCTACCGGTCCGCGATCAATCACGGTACGTCCGAAAGGCCACAACGCATAGCCTGCAATGCGGAAGGACGCGATACCGAAGGGAATGGTCACGATCAACAGGCAGCAGATGATGCCGGCCAGAACGTATCCCAAGGCCAGCCACAGCCCGCCAAACACCAACCAAATAACGTTGAGAATACCGCGCACTAAATCAGTCATGATTTCATTCTTCAGCCCCGCCTGTCTTTGCGCCATAGGTGATCCCCCGGATTATCCCCTAGGGTGTCCAATCCCCTACTTTCAGGCAAGCAGCACCCGCCTTGGCTCAGCTAGGATTAATCATCATGAGCGAATCGAGCGATCAGCAGCGCCCAGCCCCTGGCGCTGCCCCCAAGGACCCGAATCTTTTCCGCGCCGAGCCAGTGTCATTTGTACGCCGCGGCAACCGCCTCCAGGGCCGCCGTGCCAGCGCGTGGGAACGCAATGCCGAGCAGTATGTCATCGAACCGCCGCGAAAGATTGCCGATACCTCGGTAGCCGATGACTTCCAGCTTGACCCTGCAGAAGCCTTCGGCCGCACCGCTCCATTGGTCGTGGAAATCGGTACCGGCCTAGGCGAGTGCATCGCCAACGCCGCCAAGGATGAACCAGAGCGCAACTACCTGGCCGTTGAGGTTTACCGGCCTGGCCTCGCGCAGCTCATGCTCAAGGTCGAGTCCTTTGGCATCACCAACGTCCGCGCTGTTCAGGCCAACGCCCCGGAGGTCCTGGACGTCATGCTTGACGAGAACAGTGCCGATGAAATCTGGATCTTCTTCTCCGACCCATGGCACAAGCCGCGCCACCACAAGCGCCGCCTGATCAAGAAGTCATTCCTCGACAAGGTCTCCCGCGTGCTCAAGCCGGGTGGAACCCTGCGTCTTGCCACCGACTGGTCGAACTATGCCGAGCAGATGCGTGAAGTACTTGACGTGCACGCGGATTTCGAGAATCAGCATCCAGGCAATTTGGCCGGCGAAGAAAGCAACCTGACCAAGGTTCGCCGTGGCGGCATGGAAGGATTTGATCCCGAGCCTGAGTTCACCGATGAGCAGGGTGGCTGGGCGCCACGTTTTGAGCGACGTATCCTCACCAGCTTCGAGGGCAAGGCGCTGAAGGCCGGTCGTCTCGTCTTCGATTTGGCGTACACTCGCATCGGATAATATCGGTGTCAAAGCTCCGGAAGGGCCATGGAATCCATAGGATGGGTTCCATGGCCCTTCCTTCATCCAAGATCAGCAGCTACGCCCAAGCACCCACGATGGAATATGCCGGCGTGCGACTGGAGCAGCTTTCATTCGACCATGCCGAAGACCTCGCCGAGATAGTCGCAGCAGGGCGCCTTGATGAAATCTGGTACACCTCGATTCCCTCGGCGCAGGATATGGCCAGCGATATCAAGAAGCGTTTGACTTGGCAGGAAGCGGGAGCGATGGCGCCGTTTGCCATCATTGATCTCTCCACGGGCAAGGCTGTGGGAGCAACGACGTACTTGAATATTGATGAACCGAGCAAGCGCGTTGAAATCGGCTCTACCTACCTGTCCCCGGCCGTCCAGGGCACAGGGATCAACCCGGCGGCTAAGTTCCTGCTGTTGCGGCGGGCTTTCGAGGAATTGGATTGCTTTTCCGTGGCGTTCTGCACGCACTGGCATAATGAGGCCTCACGGGCAGCCATCGCGCGGCTCGGCGCGAAGCAGGATGGGGTGCTGCGCAATCACAAATATGATCCCGACACCGGAACGCTGCGCGACACCGTCATCTTTTCGATTCTTCTGCACGAGTGGCCTGCTGTGCGCACCAATTTGCTGGCGCGGCTGGAACGCCATGGTCGTTGCTAGTTCGCGCTCCTAGAGGATCCCTGGGCGGCCATCTGCGAGAGCTGAAGATCTGCCACTGCCAGCATAATTCGCTGTGGATCTTCAGCCAGCCGGTTCAGCACGTACAGCCAGTATTCTGGCCCGAAAACCGCGTATTCCCGTGTGGAGAAACCCTCCTCGCGCAACGCGTCCAGCTGCTGCGTACCGAGGCCCTGGAGCATCTCGAATTCCAACTGCGGCGATAGCAACGCCGCTCCGTGTTCCTCTTGAAGCCTGCGGATCAGCCGCGCATCGTGGGTGGCAATATTTGTCCGCCTGCCTGAGGAGATTAGCGCTCCGGCCAGCTGCGCGTACCTGTCGGCCAGGCCTGGATCGTTGCGCGCCATGGCCGTGTCCAGCGGCTCTTGGAAGGCCCCCTTGACCAGCCGGACGGGGCCTGCCTGAAGCTCCAGGACGCGCACGAGATCCTGCGGTGTTCGCGATAGGCGAGCCTGCAAGGTAATGCCCGTTTCCGGAAAATCGCAGGTCAGCCTCTCCCAGAGCTCCAGCACCAGGTCGGTGCGATCCGATCCTTCCGCCGAAATCATCAG
Source organism: Glutamicibacter sp. JL.03c (assembly GCF_025854375.1). Taxonomy (NCBI): domain Bacteria; kingdom Bacillati; phylum Actinomycetota; class Actinomycetes; order Micrococcales; family Micrococcaceae; genus Glutamicibacter; species Glutamicibacter sp. JL.03c. The sequence continues at coordinate 2,599,022 of NZ_CP107575.1, forward strand.
GTAGGTTCCCGCTTCGCGCGCGGCTCGGGCGACGCGCAATGCATTGCGCAATCCCAGCTCGGGATCAATAGCGGAACCGAGATGCGAGAGATCGAAGCTCAAGGTCGTACTGGTTTTCGAACTCTTCAAGCGTTCCGCGATGCCCAGAAATATTCCGGTTTCCGCCTCGGCGACGTCGCTATCCCGAATCGATTCGCCCACGCATTCGATGCTGCTGCGATGCCCTCGCGCCGTGATCTGGGCGACCTGGGCGAAGGCAGAGTCGATGGTGTCCCCGGCCAGGTATCGTTGCGAGATCCGGTGCGCAATCCTGGCCAAAGCCGGCGTAGCCATGACTTGTGCCTTGAGCCGTTCGTCCAAAGCCAATGCACGCAGATTATCTGCGGCCAATTCGAGTTCTTCAGGTGGAATGAGCATGGGACGATCATTTCGCACGCCTGATGCTACGGTCTTGAACGATATTGCAGCGGTGCCCGGTACTTTCCGGGGGCCGCTGCGACGTGCGAGCGAAAGACTCGGTGAAAGTGGCTCTGGTCTGAGAAGCCCAGTTCTGCCGCGGTTTGCGCTATCGAGGCTCCCGAGCGCAAGAGTTCGCGTGAACGGTTCACCAGCTGGTTATGCCTCCACGCGATTGGGGTGAAGCCGGTACTGCTGTGCATGAGACGTATCAGCTGATACTTGCTCAAGCCGGCGAGCAGTGCCAGCTCGTCCAGCTTCGGGGCCGCAGCATCGTTGCCCAATCGGTGCAGGACCGGAAGCAACCGCGCATCGCGGGGCCCTGTCCCCGGCGGGAGCGCCTCGAAGACCGGGGCCAGGGACTGCACGACGGAAAGCATGGATCCCAGCGACTGCTCAACGGACCGCTTTCCCATCCCGGCAAACAGCTGCTGGTTAAAGGCGTTCATCAATTCATAGAGCTCCGGCGCCCTGAATATCCGGATGCCCCAGAACAGATCCTGCGCTGAGATTGGTGCAAGCCGGGAAATCCATGATTGGTCTGCATGAATCATCTGGTATCGCCAGTAGCCATTTTTCGGATTACAGGCATGGAGGTGATCGCGCGGAATGACGATCACGTCACCAGGGACCAGAGTTGCCTGCTGCCCGTCATGCCCGGAGAAATCGGTTTCGCCTTCGTCGATGATCCCGATTGAAAAACGTTGATGGGCATGCGGCCGGTAGCAGGAAATTTTTTGGCACGAACGCCGCGACTCCAATTCCGGGAACTGAGGGTCATGCCAGAATTCGGAGTCGTCCGGGATTGGCAGATTGGCTGCCAATCTAGCGGCCGATCGCGCGGCGGGCGGTGAACAGCGTGACGGTTGGTTCGCGTCGTTCCGGACGCATGCCGCGAGCCAAGGACACCACGTCGCCACCGGAAGTTCCGGCGGCGAAAATTCGGGTTTGGCCTTGGCGCACTGCGCTGAGTTCGTTGCGCAGGTCGTTGACCTCGGTTTGCAGGTAGGCGACCTGGTTTTGCAGATCAAGGATCCGCTTGATGCCCTCGAGGGAGACACCATCTTTGCTCAACGCCTGGACTTGGCGGAGCAGGGACACATCGCGCTGCGAGTAGCGGCGCTGCTTGCCCGATTGGCGGCTCGGCGACACCAAGCCGATCCGGTCATACTGGCGTAGCGTCTGCGGGTGCATATCTGCCAGTTGAGCGGCGACGGAAATGACGAAGACAGGTCGCAGGTACTCCCCGTTCACGTTGCTTCAACCACCTTTCTACATGGCTTCACTGCTCTGCAGCCTCTAGTCATTGAGTCTAGCTTCCCTGCCGTGCCACTTCGAGGACACGACAGGGATGATAGAACTCTCTTTGTTTCAGAGCTTGGCCTTGGCAGCCAAATCCACACGTGGATCTTCGCCTTCGGTTGCTGCGGCGAAGTCCTCCACGGCCTTCTTCGCGGCATCCGAGAGATTCTGCGGAATCACCACATCCAGGATGATCAGTAGATCACCGGTGGCCTTGGAGGTTTTCACGCCGCGGCCCTTCAGGCGCAGCGTGCGGCCCGAATTCGATCCGGCGGGAACCTTCATCGCTACCGTTTCGCCATCCAGGGTGGGCACATGGATCTTTGCGCCCAGCACGGCCTCGTCAAAGGTGACCGGCACGTGGATTCGGATGTTGTTCTCTTCGCGCTTGAAGAAGGGATGCTCGTTGACCTTCACCTTGACCAGCAGGTCGCCATTGCCGGCTGCGCCGGGGTGCCCCTTGCCACGCACGCGAACGGACTGTCCGTCCTTGATGCCCGCAGGGATGCGCACGTCAATGACTTCGCCGTTCTGCTCGCGCAAGCCGATGGTGGTTCCCTTGATGGAGCCAGCGAAGGAGATCGAGGTGTTCGCGGTGCGGTCCTGCCCCTTGCGCGGTGGCGCGCTTTGGCCGAAGCCCCCGGCACCGCCGCCAAATCCGCCCCCGCCGAACAGGTCGGAGAAGTCCGGCTGTCCGCCGCGTCCACGGGCCCCGCCCCCGCCGCCAAAGAGGTTGGAGAAGATATCCTCGAATCCGGCTTGTCCGCCTGGTGCCCCACCGGGTCCGCCGGCGGAGAAGCGTGCTCCGCCACCCATGGCACGGATCGCGTCGTACTGCTCGCGCTGCTCTCTATCCGCCAGCACCGAATGGGCTTCGGAGATGTCCTTGAATTTCTGTTCTGCGGCCGCATCACCCTGGTTGGTGTCCGGGTGGTACTTGCGCGCAAGCTTGCGGTACGCCTTCTTGATGTCCGCCTCGCTGGCGTCCTTGGCGACGCCCAAAATGGCGTAGAAGTCTTTTTCGATCCAGTCCTGACTTGCCATCAGGGCCCCGTCCTTTCAATGCCAATTCGAAACTGCCCACTGACGATTTCTCGGCAGTGGGCAGTTTCAATTGTGTTATTCGTGGCTATTCGCCGGTTGCTACCAGTACCTGCGCTGCGCGCAGGACGGTGGTTCCCTTGCGGTAACCGTTGCGCAACACCTGGCCCACGTGGTCGGCAGGAACTTCCGGAACAGCCTGGCGAAGCAATGCTTCGTGGATGTTCGGATCAAATTCCACACCAGCCTCGTTGATACGCTCCAGGCCATGCTGGACCAAAATGGTATCCAGCTTGTTGGCGATCGCAGCGAACGGTCCATCGGTCAAATCACCATGCGCCCGGGCTGCATCGATTTCATCGAGTACCGGAAGGATGGTGGTCAACACCGACTGAACTGCGCTTTCTCGTGCCACTGCCCGGTCACGTTCAACGCGCTTGCGGTAGTTGACGTATTCAGCCTGCAGGCGCAGAAGGTCGTTGCGCAGCTCGGTTTCGGTCGCGCTGGCTTCGCCCTGTTCTGCCTCGGTTTCATCAACTTCGGCGCCAGCCTCGTTCAGGATCGCCTCGGCCTGCCCCAGGGCGTCAGCGGTTGGCTGCTCGTTGGCGGCCTCTGGCTGGTTCTCCGACTCAGCGTCGAAGTTTTCGTTCTGGTCATTTGCCTCGGGCATATTCCCTAACTCCCTACTTCTTGTCGGCTTCGTCTTCGTCGATGACCTCGGCGTCGACGATGTCTTCATCAGCGTTTGGAGCCTGCTCGCCCTCCGGAGCAGCAGCGCCTTCAGCCTGTGCGTTGGCGTAGATTGCCTCGCCCAGCTTGGTCTGCGATGCCTGCAGCTTCTCAAACGCGGCCTTGACCTCGTCGTCGTTATCCTGCTTCTCGAGGGCTGCCTTCAGCGCGTCAACGTCGGCCTGGACCTCGGTCTTGACCTCTTCTGGCAGCTTGTCCTCGTTGTCCTTGATCAGCTTGTCTACGGAGTAGGCAGCCTGCTCAGCGGCGTTTCGGGTCTCAGCTGCCTCGCGGCGTGCCTTGTCCTCTTCGGCGTGTGCTTCTGCTTCCTGGACCATGCGCTCGATGTCTTCCTTGGACAGCGAGGAACCACCGGTGATGGTCATCGACTGCTCGGTGCCGGTGCCCTTGTCCTTGGCGGAGACGTGCACGATGCCGTTGGCGTCGATGTCGAAGGTGACCTCGACCTGTGGGATGCCGCGAGGAGCCGGTGCGATACCGGTCAGCTCGAAGGTGCCCAGAGCCTTGTTGTCACGGGTGAACTCGCGCTCGCCCTGGAAGACCTGGATGGATACCGATGGCTGGTTGTCTTCAGCCGTGGTGAAGGTCTCCGAACGCTTGGTTGGGATTGCGGTGTTGCGCTCGATCAGCTTGGTCATCACGCCGCCCTTGGTCTCGATGCCCAGGGACAGCGGGGTGACGTCGATGAGCAGAACGTCCTTGCGCTCGCCCTTCAGCACACCTGCCTGCAGAGCTGCGCCAACGGCGACAACCTCATCTGGGTTCACGCCCTTGTTTGCTTCCTTGCCGGCCAGGTCCTTGACCAGTTCGGCAACGGCTGGCATACGGGTGGAACCGCCAACGAGGATCACGTGGGCAATGTCCGAAACCTTGACCCCTGCTTCTGCGATGACGTCGTTGAATGGCTTGCGGGTGCGCTCCAGCAGGTCCTTGGTCAGGTCCTGGAACTTGGCACGCGAGAGGTGCTCGTCCAGGTGCACTGGGCCTTCTGGGGTGACCGAAAGGTACTGCAGGGAGATGTTGGTGCTGGTAGCCGAGGACAGCTCCTTCTTGGCCTGCTCAGCAGCTTCCTTAAGGCGCTGCAGGGCGATCTTGTCCTTGGACAGGTCTGCGCCCTTGGCCTTGGCCTGGGCCAGCAGCCAATCGACGATGCGCTGATCCCAGTCATCGCCACCAAGGCGGTTGTCACCAGCGGTGGAGCGAACCTGGATGGTGGAGAAGCCGTCGTCGTCCTTGCCGACTTCGAGCAGGGAAACGTCGAAGGTACCGCCACCGAGGTCGAAGACCAGGATGAGTTCGTCTTCGTTGCCCTTTTCCAGGCCATAGGCCAGCGCTGCTGCGGTTGGCTCGTTGACGATGCGCAGTACGTTCATGCCAGCGATTTCGCCGGCTTCCTTGGTGGCCTGGCGCTCAGCGTCGTTGAAGTAGGCAGGAACGGTGATCACTGCGTCGGTGACCTTTTCGCCCAGGTAGGCCTCGGCGTCGTTCTTCAGCTTCATCAGGGTACGTGCGGAGATTTCCTGCGCGGTGTACTTCTTGTCGTCAACGTTGATGGTCCAGTCGGTGCCCATGTGGCGCTTGACCGACGAGATGGTGCGGTCGATGTTGTTGACGGCCTGGCGCTTGGCGATGTCGCCAACCAGAACTTCGCCGCTCTTCGAGAAAGCAACGATCGACGGGGTAGTACGGTTGCCTTCCGCGTTTGCGATAACGGTTGGCTCACCACCTTCGAGCACGGAAACTACGGAGTTGGTGGTTCCTAGGTCGATACCTACGGCACGCGACATAATGGCTCTCCTTTGCCTTGGTTGAAAGTGCTAACGCTGAGGATTCTTATCCCCTTTGAGCGTTCTGGACTCAAGTTTACTCGGCCGCATTCGACTGTCAAATTAACTTGAGCCAACCTCACTCAACTTTGCGTTCTGCCTTCTTCAACGGACAAAGTGCAAGAATGATTCCCATGACAACAAGGAATTTCCAGTCACAGGTCAACAGACGTCCTGCGCTACCCAAGAAGCGGTCGTTCAACGAGCTATCCCGTGGCACCCAAGCCGCTGTCGTCGTCTTTGGAATTCTGGAGCTGACCTTGATGATTGCAGCGTTAAGGGATCTTAGTAAGCGTCCAGGGGCATTGGTCCGAGGACCGAAACCGCTCTGGGCCGTGATCTCTTGCCTCAACATCCTCGGCTCGATTTCCTACTTCACCGTCGGCCGTCGCAAGCAGGTTTCCCGTCGATTTCGAGCCAAAAAAACAACCCACCCTCGCCAATACGAGAGTGGGTTGTTCGCTATGAGCGTGGCCTGCTAGTTCTCTGCCGCCACGAGAACGGCTGCGGTCCGCGCTGGGATCGTCAGCGTGCCGGAAGCGCTGTCGAAGGACGTGGATTTCACCCGCTCATCACTGCCCTCTTCCAAAGCTTTAGCCAGGGCATAGTCGTGCCCGGCCAGCTCCGCGACGGTTTGCGAGTGATCCTCCGGCGAAGCATTGAAGACCACCAGGGCTCCGTCATGCTCGCTGTCGGCGTCTGCACACACCGTGTCATCAATGTGCATCACGATGATTCCCGGCTGGGCGCTTGGGCCGCTCAGCGGGAAGCTCACTTTCTGCTCGATCAGGTCAGCCGAGCCCAACCTCAGCAGTCCGACTTCCCGGCGGGTGCGCAGCAGGTCAAGCGCTGCGCCTTCAGCCTGGGACATCGCCTGGGCATCTGGCTTCAGCTCGGGATCTTCCAGCAATGGAGCCATCAAATCCCATTTCTCCCCATTCTCGGCCTTCGGCGGTAGACCGGATCCGAAGGTATTCACCTGGCCGGAGAAATCGATCCGGTTAAACCAGTCCCCCGAGTTATAGCTGTTGCGATCCACGGATATTGACCGCAGCAATTCGGTCCCGGCATGCCAGAAGGGAACAGCCTGCGAGTACATGACCGTGGCCTGCGACAGCGTATTCATCCGCACCCGGTCGTCCATCGACGTATCGCGGGGCAGCTTGAATACGGTCAGGTCATAAAGCGTCTCGTTATCGTGCGCATCAACATAGTTGATCACCTCGCCAGGCTGCGAAGCGTACCCTGCAGCAGCGCCGCGGTAGTCCATTTCATCGCCGCGTTGCACCGTGCCAGCCGACGTCAGGAACTGGTAATCAGCCAGGTTGCCCGCCAAGCCCAGGCGCACGAGATCGGTTTCGTGGCCCAGATCTTTCAGTGCTTCCTCGGTGCTCCCGTTGACGTCGTTGCCGTTGGGATCTGTCCCCAAACCGGTGCCGAATCCTTGCCGGAAGGTGGAGGATGATTCCACCGGGCTGCCACCGTGGACCGCATCACGCAGCCGATCATTGAAGGTGCCGATTCCGGTGCCGTTCAATTGGCCTTGGGTCGCTTGGTAGAAGCGGGCATTGTCCGCGACTTCCCCGAAGTTCCACCCCTCGCCGTAGAGGTAAATGGACTTGCCATCGACCCCATCACGCCTTGGCGTCAGTTCATCCAAAGCTTCACGTGCCGCTTCCATGGTTTCGCGTGAGTGGTGCCCCATGAGAACGAATCGGAAACCGTCAACCTTGTAGTCCTTGGCCCAGACCACTAGCGAATCAACCATCAGCTTCTGTGCCGCAACATGCTCGGTCGCCAGATTCTGGCAGCAGGTGGAAGTCTCGACCCTGCCCGTGGCATCCAGCCGGTGATAATAGCCGGGAACGATCTGATCCAGCACGCTTTGATCCGACTGCCCGGAGGCGGCAGTGTGGTTGAAGACCTGGTCCAGGACGACTTCCAGACCCATGCCGTGCAGTGAACCAACCATGCCGCGGAACTCTTCTACGCGCTGCGCACCTTCGGGGTTCGTGGCATAGGAGCCTTCCGGCGCCATGAAGTGGAATGGGTCGTAGCCCCAGTTGAATCCATCTTCGTCAGCATGGGCGTTCACGCATTCTTGCTGCTTGGATGAGGCGGCAGGCAGTGATTCCAGCTCGCAGCCGGTTTCGACCCGCTGGTTTTCATCCTCTTCTATGCTTGCAATATCAAAAGTCGGCAACAGGTGGACTGTCGTCAATCCCGCTTCGGAGAGCTCCTTCAGCTGCTTGCTGCCGGCACCGTCTGCGCCAAAGGCCCCGTAGCGCCCGCGCTGGTCTTGTGGCACCGTGGAGTCAGAGATGGAGAAGTCGCGGATCTGCAGTTCGTAGATGCTGCGGTCCACATCTTTTTGGACATCCTTTGCCTGCGCCTTGCGCCACAGCTTAGGTTGGTGCTTGGGGTCTTCCAGGTTGACCGCCACCGATTGAGCAGAGTTGGTGGTCAGCGCTACGGAATAGGGGTCGGTGACGATATTTGTTTCAATCTTGCCGGTTTCAGGCACAAACACCTGGACTTCCCAGCGGTATTTCGCCTCGGTGAATTGCGGCTTGCCTTTGGCGGTCCACACGCCATTGGCCTTGTCGTAATTGGCGGCATGCCGTGAAGTCTTCTGATTTTCATCAGAAACCAGAAGCGTTGCTTGACGCGCAGTGGGGGCCCAGAGCCTGAATGTCGGGGCCTTTCCGGTGAAGCTCACCCCGAGCTTGACCTTCTCAAGCCCTCGGCTGTAGAGCTCGTCAATCACGCCTGGGATTTGCACTCCGGTGAAGGCGGTTAGCTTCGTGGCTTCACCCTGGTCTTCGAAGCGCGCCAGCGCCAGCTGCGAGCGCAGGGCAGCCGTGGTTTCTTCGCGCGTCAGCTCAGCTCGCACCGTGTGGTAATTGGCCAGATGGGGGAACTTCTTCTTTTGCTGTTCAGTGAGCCCGCCAATGTTCGGCTTGAGTTCTATCGGCCTGGCCCCGGAGATCTCTTCGCCATCCAAGCTCAGGCCAGCATCATCGGAGGCATAAAGCGCGTAGCGCTCTCCCCTGCCCAGGTCCCGGGGCAAGGCGATGGTATCGGCGGAGATCCATTGCGCTTGGCTTTGCCCGACTCCGGCGATGGAGTCGCTGGTGCCCGCAACCTGGACGATGCGCGTTGCCGAGTCGTAGGTGAATTCCACCTGGTCGCCGGAATTGACCGAGAGGTTGTAGTTAGCGCCTCCGGCTTTGCCATCTACGCCATAGTTTTCGTCCCACCCGCCGTCGTGGGCGACTTTGAACTCGTAGCTGCCAGTTGGTAGCTGGTCCGTGGTGAATTCACAGGTGCCGTCCCCATCGGCGTCGCCCATCATGGTGGACTCGCAGCTTGGGTCCCATTCGCCGGGACACCCCAACTCGTCCTGGAAGTTGCCAACGAGTGTGACCGCTATTTCCTCGGCAGATGCGGGGGTCGCTACCAGTGGAGCCATTGGCGCCAGGATCAACATGGGAGTAGCGGCCAGAGACGTCAGCCAACGACGCCAACTGCGCCCTGGGTAATCGGGAGGTGGATATTGTTTGCACGCAGAGGACGCAGCGTTGTAGCTGTTCAAGAAATGCTCCATTGAGTTCGAGGATGCTGATGACGGGCCAGGATAAGTTGCACGTCAGTGATCCAAACCACATTACTCAGCGCATTCCATCAAGTGCAAGCGTTTCCAACATTTACATTTTCTTGAGGACAACTTTCCAATATTTACAGAAATACTGGGTATTTAAGATTAGTAAGCGTTTGCAGTACCAGAGCGAACTGGACGTATCCGCAGCATCACAGCGCTTGCCAGAAAGAGGCCCCTCCAAGCCATTGGCGCCGCCTTGTTCGGGGGTTGCCTGAGAGCTTTGGCTTCGGTATCCCACAACAATTTCGGTAGCACCCCGCCAAACCTCATTGTTGCTGCGCCGCGCGATCCAGTTGTGTTCATTTATCGCCTCACTCGGCGGCATGCAATCGTTGTCTCCCCAGAGTTCTACGGACACGTAGTGAAAGCAGTGGAAGATCAAGCGGATATTCGCGCCTCGGCATCCGCACGAGAGGAAACCGATCACGTTTCCCACAAGGTTCTGTCCGCAGAATTCAGCGACTGATCCGAACCCCTACGTCGCTTCAGAGGTGAAAACGTTCCGTTAGCTCGATCACGATGCACTAACCCGGCTCGCCTTCGACGGAGGCCGGGACGAATCCAACACCACGAATTAATGGTGGCGTTGTTTGCCGCACATGCGATGCGACTTCATGCGTGCAGATTAGAACCCTCCCCAGCCGGCGAGCCCAGAGGTCAGATTGAAAATCGAAAGTCCCCTGATCGCTGGGCCATTGACTACACCCATCAACGGCAGAAGCCCTGAATAGCCTAGGGCTGCACAGGGCTTCTACTTGATATCGAGTTTTTAGCGACCGCTAGTTGACGGGCTAGATGCACGACGCGGGCCACGAGAGCGGGAGCCCGCAGCCGAACCTGTGTTGCGTCCACCCGAACGGGCCGAGCGCGACGAGTTCGACGGGCGCTCGCTATTCGCGCCACGAGTCGAGCGGCTTGGGCGCTCCCCGTTGGAGTTGCGCGCTTCGCGAGCTGGACGTTCCGACCGGTTTGGAGCGCTAGCGCGATCCGAACTGCGGCGTTCACCGCCACGAGCCTGGCCTTCGGCTGCAGGCTTGCCGCCGCGTGCATGGCGTCCTCCGTTGCGGCCACCGCGTGCGTTGGAAGATTCGCCAGCAGGCTTCTTCTTGGCCGGGTTGCGCTTCTGCTGCACCGGAGCAACGTAAGGAACGTGCTCGGCAACTTCGCCAACAACCGCGGCAACCACAGGCGAGTCGAGGGTGACCTTTTCAAAAGGAACCTTGAGGCCTGCCTGTTTCAGCAGCGAGGCGACGTCGCCCTGCTGGTCGGGGGTGCAGATGGTCACGACGGTGCCATCCGAGCCCGCGCGGGCGGTACGACCCGAGCGGTGGGTGTAGGCCTTGTGCTCTGCTGGTGGATCAATGTGGACGACCAGTTCCACGCCATCAACGTGCACGCCACGAGCGGCAACGTCGGTCGCGACAAGGACCTTCGCTTCGCCTGAGGCAAAAGCCGCGAGGTTGCGGTCACGGGCATTTTGCGAGAGGTTGCCGTGCAGGTCTACTGCTGGAACGCCGGCCTTGGACAGGGTGACGGCCATCTTCTTCGCGTGATGCTTGGTGCGCATGAACATGATGCGGCGGGCAGTGCCCTGGGCCAGGACTCGAATGAGCTCTTTCTTGTCATCGCTGGGAACCACGAAGACATGGTGTTCCATGGTATTCACTGCCGCTTCCGGTGCATCCACCGAGTGGACGGTCGGGTTGCTCAGGTAGCGCTTGACCACCTTGTCGACACCGTTATCCAAGGTCGCGGAGAACAGCATGTGCTGGATGCCGGTTGGCATGCGGTCCATGATGCGGCGAACGACTGGCAGGAAGCCCATGTCGGCCATGTGGTCCGCTTCGTCCAGCACGGAGATCTCCAGCTGGGACAGATCAACGATTTTCTGCTTGATGAGGTCGTCAAGGCGGCCAGGGCAGGCGATGACGATGTCAACGCCGTCGTTCATGGCCTTTTCCTGGCGGCTCTGAGCGACGCCGCCGTAGATGACCGTGGTGCGCAGGCTGCTGGCCTTGGCCAATGGGTCAACGGTCTTGGCGATCTGGGTGGCCAATTCGCGGGTTGGCGCCATGATCAGCGCGCGAGGGAAACGCGCCTTGCGACGCTGGGGACGCTGAGCCAAACGAGCAACCAGTGGCAGCGAGAATGCCAGGGTCTTGCCGGAACCGGTCTGTCCGCGTCCGAGGACATCGCCACCAGCCAAGGTTGATGGCAAGGTGGCTTCCTGGATCGGGAAGGGGGTTTCGATTCCGCTCTCGGAAAGGACGTTCGCGAGGTTTCCAGGCACGCCGAGGGCGCCAAAAGTTACGGACATATTCAAGCTTTCTCTCTGATTCGCACGCCCTAAGCCAAGGCGCTGGGTCTCGCCGAGCCAGGAGGAAGTCCGCACCGCGCAAGGCCTGCATTGCGGCCTGCAACCACCGGTGGATCTGAACGGAATCGTTTCCGGGAATCAACTGGAGGGGAAATCTAAACTGTCGACGCATGCAACTGGTCATTTCCGGAGTTGCACAAGTATCTACTGTACATGCCCGACGTCGGCAGTGCTGCGGCTATCCCCGATTTGGCCTTGATCAACCGGAGATTTTCGCCACTTTGGCATTGTCTTCAATCGCGCTTCTCATGCGCCAATTTGGAGGGCCACCAGACCTTTGACCCAATTTCCTCGACCAGAGCGGGCACCAGCAGGCTGCGGACGATAAATGTATCCAGAAGCACACCGAAGGCCACGATGAAGCCCAATTGCCCCAGGAACATGATGGGAACCACCCCGAGGGCAGCGAAGGTCGCCGCGAGAACAACACCAGCAGAGGTGATCACGCCGCCAGTGACTTGCAGCCCGCGGCGCATGCCTTCGCGGGTTCCAACTTTCAATGATTCCTCGCGCACCCTGGTCATGAGGAAAATGTTGTAGTCCACACCGAGCGCTACCAGGAACACGAAACCGAATAGTGGCACGGAAGGATCAGCGCCAACATAGTTGAATACATTGTTGAAGACCAATGCACTGACGCCCATCGCCGTTCCATAGGACAACACCGTGCTCAGCATCAACAGCAACGGTGCGAGCACGGAGCGCAGCAGCAGCATCAGGATCACAAAGATCGCAGCCAAGGTCGTGGGGATGATCTTATACAGGTCGGCCTGAGCCGTTGAGTTGGTATCAAGCTGCGTGGCGGTGGTGCCGCCAACCAGCGCCTCCGGGTTGACCTGGTGCACCGCTTCGCGCAATTGGATGATGCTGTCCTTGGCTTCGTCTGAATCTGCAGCGTCGGAGAGGGTGACGGAAATGAGATTCCGTCCCTGCACTCCATAGGGCTGCACACCGCGTTCAATGATTGCAGGGCCACCGTCCTCAGCTTGCAGGTAGGCTGAGTCGACCCCCTCGACGTTGAGAACTTTTTCCAAGGCGAGCTGGGCATCTGCTTCATCCACGATGACCGTTGCCGGAGAACCAGTGCCACCCGGGAAGTGCTCCCCCAGGGCTAGTTGCCCGTCACGTGCTTCGGATCCGCCCACCACCAACTCGCTTTGCGGTACGCCGTGGGCCTTGAGCTGAGTCACGCCGAGTGCTCCGGCGGATAGCAGCACAATGGTGATGATCCAGATCGGCCTTGGGTGGAGGGCGACGAACTTGGCGATCCTGCCCCATAGTCCGAGTGCGCTCTGTGCCTGCTGCTGGGCCTGTGCCTTGGGGACGAACGGCCAGTAGGCCGCCTTGCCCAGCAGTCCCAATGCCGCCGGCAGGAAGCTCAAGGCGGCGATAATCGAGAAGATAATGCCCGATGCACCGATTGGCCCCAGCGCCTTGTTTGAATTCAGGTCCGAGAAAAGCAGGCAAAGCAGGCCCACCGTGACGGTGCCACCTGATGCGACGATGGGCTCAAGCGAACTCTTGAAGGCCGCGGAAACCGCCTGCCATTTGTCCGCACCAGCTATCAATGCCTCCTTATGCCGGGCCACAAAGAGCAATGAGTAGTCCGTTGCCGCGCCAATGACGAGAATGGACAGGATGCCTTGCGCCTGGCCGTCCAGGCGTATCCACCCTTCGGAAGCCATGAAATACACACAGAGGATCGCCCCGCACAGGGCCACCATTGAGGTCATCAGCACCGTGATAGGAAGGATCAGCGAGCGGTAAACCGCAAGCAGGATCACCAGCACCGCAACCAGGGCCACCCCGAGCAACACCCCATCAATTCCGCCAAATGCTTCGCTCAGGTCGGCACTGAATCCAGCGGGTCCCGTGACATATGCCGTGCTGTTCGCGGGTTTCTGCGCATCAAGCAATGATCGCAGTTCCTCGACGCCTTCCTTGGCTTCAACCTCCCCCGAAATCGGCACCAGCAGCTCAGCGGCCTGGCGGTCCTCGGAAAGGAAGGGGCCAATCACCTTGCCATCGAGGTAGCTGAAATCAGCCACAGCTTCGGCAAGGTCCTTGACGGCTGCGCCGTCGAGTTCCGCCGCTCCGGTCAGCACGACAACTGCAGGTATGGCTTCGGAGGTCTGGAACTTGTTCTGCCACTCAAGTGCCTTGGTGGCTTCGGCCGTGGCGGGAAGAAAGGACGTCTGGTCATTGGTCTGGACATCGGAAAGCTTGCCGAACGTCGGCCCGCCGACACCGGCAACACCGAGCCACAGCAGAAGCAATACAGCATAGATGGACGCCCTGAGCCAGACGCTCTTTCGCCCATTGGCAGCAGCCATTTCGCTCTTGAGGTGTTTCTGTCGTGGCACTATCGCTCATCCTCATTCATCATCCATCACTGTGCACCGAGGCTCGATACACCTACAACCATACCTTAAGTACTTCCATCATCGAAGTATTTCCTGCCCGCAGGACGCCAAAACGGTTTAGGATTGCGGCTATGACTGCAAGCAACTACCAGCATCTGGTGGTGCTCCTTCAGGAATTCAGCCAAGCAAGCGACCGCTATGTTGAATCCACGGGAGCGCAATTCGGCACCCATCGAACGGACATGAATGCCCTGTCCATCATCGTGAAGTACCAGCAACGTGGCGCACTGCCCTCTCCCAAGGACCTCAGCAACGAACTGCAACTGAGTTCCCCGGCCACGACCGCCATGCTGGACAGGCTCGCCCGGCTCGGCCTGATTGAGCGACTTCGCTCCGACCAAGACCGACGAGTCATTCGCATCTCACCGACAGAGAAAGCCCGGACCAAAGGTCGTCAGATGTTCATGCCCCTCGGTCTGAAAATGATGGAAGTCATCGGCAACTACAACGACAACGAATTGCAGATCATCACCCGCTTCATGACAGATGCCATCGCGGGAGTGGACAGCGCTCGGGAAGAAGCCGTCATGCAGAGTCCCGCGAATCCTCGTAACCCACCAGCAGGCCATAACATTGACCAGTGACACTTTCACTATGGTTTTCCCTGCTCAGCGCCTGCATCATCATCAGCTTCACCCCGGGCGCCGGCGCCATCAACACCATGAACAATTCGATGCGCCAAGGATGGCGAACATCGATCTGGGGCATCCTCGGACAGCAGATCGCCCTGCTCATCCACGTTGTGATCGTGGCAGCTGGCGTTGGAATACTCGTGGCCAACAGCCCGACGCTCTTCGCCATCATCCGCTACGCTGGCGCGGCCTACCTGGTGTATCTGGGCATCCGCATGCTGCTCTCCAAACCAGAAGTGGCTTCGGATGGAATCACCACAGGGCAGCAACTGACCCGCCGGGCGATGCTCAACCGGGGCATTCTGGTTAATCTTCTGAACCCCAAAGCCATCGTGTTCTTCCTGGCATTTACTCCCCAGTTCATCAACTCCGACCAGCCGCTCCTAGTCCAGTACGCGCTGTATATCGGTACGGTCATCGCCGTGGACATCCTGGTGATGTACTTCTTTTTTGCGGGCACCGCCAGGACCTTCCAGCGCTTCACCGCCACCTACCGTGGAGCAAAGATGCTGAACATCCTCTTCGGAGTCCTGTTCATTCTCGTAGCACTCCTCCTGCTGCTCATGCACTAATTGCTGCGCAGAAGAATCGTTACCAATTTATGCCCGACTTTCGGGCGCGTAGCTATCGCACCAAAGCCCTTGTGCCCATAGACTGATGCCATGTTCCGGATAATGATCGTGTGCACGGGAAATATCTGCCGTTCCCCCATGGCCGAGTACATGCTCAAAGACGCATTGGTTAATGCCGACGTCAACGAGGTACAGGTACTCTCACGCGCTATCACCGACGGCGAAGTCGGCAACCCGATTGACGAGCGCGCCGCCAGCATCCTGCATAGCCACGGCCTGGACGCTGCTGAGCACGTTGCTGCCCAAATCGATTCCGAGGAACTAGCCGACATGGACCTCGTGCTGGCCATGGACACCGATCACTTCGAAGAACTGGTCCCCGAGCTGGCCGACATCGATCCCTCGCAACGCCCGCAGCTGCGCATGTTCCGATCCTTTGATCCGCAAACAGCCAGCGCCCCGCACGAACGCCAAGGAGTCTACGACCCCTGGTACGGCGACGCCGGCGACTTCCGCGAGACCTGGAAACTCATCTCTGCTTCCCTGCCAGCCCTTGTAGATTACGTGCGGAGTAATATCGCTTCTCGTGGAAACCGCTAGACCAACTTTCATTGCCATTGACGGACGCTCCGGTTCAGGCAAAAGCACCTTCGCAACAGATCTAGCGCAACATCTTGCAGCCACAGCAACTGTGGCTGTTCTGCGCCTGGAAGATCTCTACCACGGTTGGCACGGGCTGAACCGTGCCTGCGAACTTTACGCCCAGTTGCTGCCCGCACTGGCCGATGCGGAACCCGTCACCTACCCCACCTGGAATTGGGACGCTGATGCCGTGGGCGCGCCACGGGTCTTCACCCCTGCGCAGTTTGTGATCATCGAAGGCGTGGGCGCGCTCAATGACCAGGCCAGAGAATTCATTGATTTCGGCATCTGGCTTGAAGCGCCCGAATCCTTTCGCCGCGATCGCGCCCTGGCCCGAGACGGTGAAACCTACACGCCGTTCTGGAGCACCTGGGCGGATCAAGAGCTGCAATATCTGGCCAGCAATTCACCCCAGCAGAACGCCACGCTGGTCATGGAGACCGCCCAAACACCTGACCTGCTCTCCACGCTTCAGGCAGCTTCCCGCTTCCTGCCAGCGAGCATCCAGTCGCTGGGATTCCTTGCTCCTGGCGCCAGCCTCGTTCCGCTGGCGCGCCAGAGCTACCAGGCACCGGCGGATGTCGCCGCGCTGTTCGACGCGCTCACCGTTCGGTTCCCCTACGCGGCCCTGCTCGAATCCACCAGCCAGCATCTCCAGGATCCGCTAGGACGCAACCGGTATTCCCTGATGGCCTTCTCCACCGCTGACCAGCCACCGCTGCTGACCGCCGATGCCAACGAAACGCGCGTGCAGCTGCCCGGAGCACGAGTGAACCTGGGCCACAGTTTTTTTGATTCGCTTGCCGGGCTCTGGCCCCCGAGGAATCCAATGGATACGCAATACCCGCTGCCATCCTGGGTTGGCTACCTGGGGTACGAGCTGAAACGTGAAGTCGGCGCGGCAAGCCTCAGTGCAGAAATCGCGCCCGGACGGCACCGCCCCGACGCGCAGTTCTTCGCCCCCGATACCATCGTGGTCATCGACCATGAGCTCTCGCGGATGCACCTGCACAGCATCAACAAGCCAGAGGCGCAGACAACCATCCTGCTCGGCAACCCGCCCCAGCATCGTGCCAGCGTGCACTTGCCCGTTCCCGACTTCCACTGCGCCGATACCGCCACCGGATACCAGGAGAAGATCCGCCGCGCCCAACACGAAATCTACGAGGGCAACACCTACGAGGTCTGCCTGACCACCGAATTGACGGCCCATGCCGAAGAATTCGACCCCTACGAAGCGTACTGCCGCATGCGGCGATCCAGTCCAGCACCCTTCGCCCACTATCTGCGGCTTGTCGATCTCCAGGTCGCCAGCATCTCCCCTGAACGATTCCTTGCATTGTCCAGGGATGGGCACCTGCGCGCCGAGCCGATCAAGGGCACCCGCCCGCGGGGAATCGATGAGGAAACGGATCTGGCCCTCAAACACGATTTGGCTACGCATCCCAAAGACCGGGCCGAGAACATTATGATCGTCGACCTGTTGCGCAATGATCTCTCCCATCACGCGGTGCCAGGATCGGTGCGCGTGACCCGGCTCTGCTCCGTGGAATCCTACGCCACTGTGCACCAGATGGTCTCCACCATCGACGCGACCTTGCAGGCCCCTCAGCATGCTGCCGATGCCTTGCGGGAAGCATTCCCGCCGGGCTCGATGACCGGTGCGCCCAAGCTGTGGACCATGAACATCCTGGACGAATTGGAGGACCAGCGGGCACGTGGCTTGTACTCGGGAGCGGTGGGCTATCTCGGGGCCGATGGCGCCGCGGATTTTTCCGTGGTCATTCGCACCCTGGTGTGCGACAAGCTGCCGGATGGGTCGTGGCGCCTGTCGCTGGGCCTGGGCGGAGCGATCACCGCGGACTCCTTGCCCGAAGATGAATGGGATGAGGTCATCACCAAATCGCGCGGAGTGCTCCAGGCGCTGGGAACCAGATTCCCTGCCACTACTGCAAGGTAGCGGTCAATCGTGCCACGTTGTCGATCCACCGCTGCATGCGCGGGCGGCGGCGCCACTGCGACAAGGTGATTTCCGAGGAAATCTCCCGGTAGTGATTCTGCACCTCATTCACGGCATTGACCATGTCCTTGCCCAAGAGCATGACCGAGATTTCCATGTTCAAGCTGAATGAACGCATATCCATATTCGAGGAACCGACCACGGCGACATCATCATCCACGGTGAAGCACTTGGTATGCAGCACCATAGGGGCCGGGTAGCAGTGGATCCTCACGCCGGCTTCCAGCAATTGCTGGTAGTAGGACTGCTGCGCATGGTGGACCAGGAACTGGTCCCCTTCTTCGCAGACGAACAGTTCGACTTCCACGCCACGCTGCGCCGCCGTGGTGATCGCATAGAGCAGCGAATCGTCGGGAACAAAGTAGGGGCTGGTGATTTCCAGGCGTTCGGACGCCGAGTAGATCAACGTATTGAACAGGCGCAGGTTGTTTTCCGTGCCGTAGCCAGGACCGCTGGGAAGCAGCTGGGCCAGGGTTGACCCCGGGCGCTCTTCATAGGCCAGCGGGTGTCGTGCCTCGTTCATATCCAACAGCACCTCCTGGTCGTCATCCTCTTGCCACCAGTCGGTCGCAAAGGTGACATCCAGGCTTCGTACCAGAGGGCCCTCGACACGCAGCATCATTTCGACCCACTCGCGCCCGATCTTGTGCGAGGACTTGCGCTTGTAGCCCGGCTCGATCAGGTTCTGGCTGCCGGTGAATCCGACTTCGCCATCGATGACCAGGATCTTTCGGTGGTTGCGCAGATCCGGGCGGCGCCAGCGGCGGCCAATCAAGTCGATGGGAAGCATGGGGCGCCAGTTGATGCCCGACTTCTTCAGGCGTTTCTTCAACTCTCCATAGCCCTTGACCCGCAAGGTGCCGAGGTGATCGAAGAGCAAGCGCACATGGACCCCGCGCTGCGCGGCGCGTTCCAGGGCTTCGAGGACCGGTCCCACATATTCCTCGTCATCACCCATGATGTAGAACTGGATGTGGACGTACCGGGTGGCCTTGTCGATTTCTTCCCGCATCGATTCCATCGAAGAGCGGTAGTCAGAAATGACCTTGACGCTGTTGCCGCCTTCCAGCGGCATGGCGCCCAGGTTGCGGTTCAGCTCCACCGCGGATTCAACCCATTCTTCCTGCGAGTGGAATTCTTCGGGCATCTGCATGTGCTCGGTGGCGTCCATGATCCGCTCATGGGCCCGCTGCTGCTTTTCCAGCCGGCGGCGGGACAGGCGCGGGTTGGCAAAAAGCCAATAGGCCAGCAAGCCGACCACCGGAATGAAGAAAATCGCCAGCAGCCAGGCCATCGCCGTGGTGGGACGGCGGTTGCCGGGCACGATGCCGATCATGAAGTACCGCACAGCAAGTTCGATGGCAACCAGGATGCTCCACAGCACGCCACCGATTTGCACCAGCACTTCATTACTCGGCAACACTATGGCACACCCCTTGGCTACGCACGATGATCGTCGCTATTTTCGGCTCTGATCTGCGCATGACAGCTCAAATTCCTTCGCCTAGCTTATCTAAGATTCCCCGCAATGTCTGAACATCCCTGAACTCAAAGGTCACGGATGTGGCGTCGGTTCGATAATCTGTAGGTATGAGCTCACTAGTATTCTTGGATCCGGCCTATCCGGCAGGCTACTTGGCCGACATTGCAGCACCCCAGCTTCCCGTCACCGCACAGGGAGTGACCCGCGGCGACGGGGTCTTCGAATCGATGCTCTACACCAACCAGGCCGTGAGGAAATTCGAGGCCCACCTGGCCCGCTTGGCCACCTCGGCAGAGCTGGCCGACCTGAACATCCCCGACGCGCGCAGCTGGTATGCCGCCGTGGATACCGCCGTCGCCGATTTCGATGCCACCGGCGGTGCCGAAGAAGCCGTGGTCAAGCTCATCGCAGCCCGCGGTGAACACGATGAGGATCCAGCGATCTGCTGGGTGACCGTCACCCCCGCCCCCGCATTGGGCAAGGAACAGCGCGAGACCGGAGTCGACGTCTTATTGCTGGACCGCGGCTACGACTCGAAACTGGCAGAACGCGCCCCGTGGCTGATGATGGGTGCGAAGACGCTCTCCTACTCGGTGAACATGGCCGCCCTGCGCTACGCCCGCAAGCACGGCGCCCACGACGTCATCTTCACCTCGGCCGACGGCATCATCCTGGAAGCACCGACCTCCACGGTGCTGGTAGCCCAGCGTGATGGCGAGACCAAGCGCCTGCTGACCCCGATGCTGGAAACCGGCATCCTTCCAGGCACCACGCAGAGCGCCATCTTCGACGCGGCAGCCCAGAACGGCTGGGAACTGGGCTATGGCCCGCTGCGCCCCGAGGATCTCTACCAGGCCGACGGTGTCTGGCTGGTTTCCTCCATCCGGCTGCTCACCCCGGTGCGCACCATCGATGCCAAGCCGTTGCGACTGGACGCCGAGCTGCATGACGAGCTCAGCGCCCTCAGCGACGCAATCCGCTAGCCCCAGACGAGGTTGTAGGTGCCGGCCAGCACGGCCGCACCGATAGCCACTGCTCCCAAAACGATGCCAGCCGCAAGCACGGCGGCATCCTTGCCGGTGAAGCTTGCCGTGCGAATCCAGGTCCGCTCGCCCAGGCCGAAGCCCTTGGCTTCCATGGTCACTGCCAGCCGTCCGGCCCGCCGCAGCGCCTGGACCAGCAATGCCAGGCACTGCCCCAGCTTCGCCCCGATGCGCTGGGCTACCGTACCGAAGCTGCCCACGCCGCGGGCCCGGCGCGCTAAGCCAAGCGTGGAGAATTCTTCCACCATCAGCCCCAGCAGGCGCATGCCAGCGAGCGCTCCGAGCACAAAGCGGTGCGGCACCCGCAGCTGCTGCGACAGCGCCCCACCCAGATCGCTGGGATTTGTAGTGGCCAGCAGCAAAATGCAGGGCAGTGCCAAGGCGAAGGCCCGCAGCCCGGTGGCGATGCCCCCGTGCACCGAGCCTTCGGTGATGCTGAAGATCCCGAACTGCGCATACACCGCTCCGCTGTCCTGGCCCACCAGCGCAATGCCCCACGCGCCGATGACCCCGGCCACCAGCAAGGGCCAGGCCCGCTTGAAGAACCGTCCCACGCCCAACCCGGCCAGCGGAAAGGCCAGCAAGGTCGCGCCGACAATCACCACGGCGGAAACCCAGTCCAGGGTGGTGATCAGCGGCAAGGTGGCCGCGGCCACCGCGCCCAGCTTGGCCAGCGGATTGATCTTGGCCAGCCAGCTACGGCCCACCGGCGCATCAAGCACCGGTCCCCGCGCACTAGCAGGCATCTGAGGCGCGCCGGCCGCCAAGCGGATCTCCCCTGCGGACAGGACACTGGCCAAATGCTCATCGTGGGTCACCGCAATGATGGCGGTGCCCTTCTCCAGCTGCTCCACCAGCAATCCGGCCAGTTCCCGCCAGGTATTGGCATCCTGCCCGAAGGTCGGCTCGTCAAGGATCAGCACCTGGGGAGCTGCGGCAAGCACGGTTCCCACCGACAGGCGGCGCTTCTCCCCTCCCGAGAGGGTGAAAGGGTTCGCGTCGGCAAGATGTCCCAGTCCCAAGCGCGCCAGCAGCGAGTCGACCAGGGCATCCACCTCGGCCGGATCGTATTTCAGCTCGTGGCCTGCGCTGGCTTTGGCGCGCAGCGGGGCGAAGGCCAATTCCTCGCGCACGCTCTGGGTGACGAACTGGTGTTCCGGCTCCTGGAAGACCGAGCCGATCCGCCCGATCAGCGCTCCTGCTTTCCAGCTGAAGGGTGAAGCATCCAGCCCGTTGGCCAGCCCCCGGGCAGCCTGCAACTGGCCTGCCGCCGGGACCAGCAAGCCGCCCATGGTCAAGGCCAGGGTTGATTTCCCGGCGCCGTTCTCGCCGCGGATCACCGTGGCGGTGCCAGCGCGCACCGACAGATCCACGGCTTGGGTCCGCGGCGCGTCGCCAGAGCGGGCACTGACCAGTTGCCGTGCTTCCAGCAGCGGCTCGCCAGATTCGGTGACGGCGGTTGGCACCTGCGGCAGATAATTCGGCACCCATAATCCGGCCGCCGACAATTCAGAGCGCAGTTCTTCATCATCGATCAATCGCCGCGGATCCAGGTCGTGGGCCACGCCGCCGCCTGGTTCCAGCACGATGACCCGGTCCATATGCCCGGCCCAGGCATCCAGCCGGTGTTCGACCACCAGCAGCGTGGCGCCCGAAACCTCGGCGGCGTTCAGCACAGCATCGCGCAAGGGCTCGATGCCCTCGGGGTCGACGTTGGCAGTGGGTTCATCCAGCAGCATCACTCCCGGCTGCATGGCCAGGATCCCGGCGAGGGCCAGGCGCTGCTTCTGCCCGCCGGAGAGCTCTTGCGTGCGATGGTCCAAGGGCAGCATGCCCAAGCCGACCGCGTCGAGCGCCTCGGGAATGCGCTGGCGGATGATCGCCGGATCCACCGCCAGGTTCTCGGCGCCAAAGGCCACATCGTCGGCCACCCGGCTTTGCACCACTTGGGTTTCCGGATCCTGCTGCATCAGGCCGACGGGATGCTCCCGGGCGAAGGCATCGGATCCGTCGATCAGCAGCTGCCCGGTGGACTGCTGGGAGTCATCGGCTTCCAGCAGGCCCGCCAGGGCATGCAACAAGGTCGACTTGCCGGCCCCGGAAGGACCGACCAGCAGGACCTTTTGACCCGCGGGGATTTCCAGATCCAGTGACGCGATGGCTGGCTTGTCGCGTTCGGCGTGGTGCCAGCCGAATCCGCGGGCTATGATCTCGGTGCCCCGGCGGGTGGCAGAAGCGGCACCGGTATTGGCCACCGAACTCATTTTGCGGCCAGTTTTCCGGTTTCCAGATGCGCGCGGCGGCTGGCCAGGGCGCCCAGGGCGCCGGTCTTCGCCAAGCCGCGAGTGGCCAGCCATGAGAGCAGGCCGGCAACAACCAGGCCGGAGACGCCGGTGGCAACCACATGGAAGAGCTTCAGCGCCGGGGTGTATTCAACGTAGTACGCCAGGATGTAGGCCTCGGACACACCGGCGAACAATCCGGAGAACAGGCCAGCGAGCAGTGAAACACCCAGATTCCACTTGCGGTAGCGGAAGGCCGCGAAGACCAGTTCCGCGCCCAGTCCCTGGACCAGTCCGGAGATCAGCACGGTGAGCCCGTAGTGGGATCCGAGCAGCGCTTCGATGACCGCGGCCAGCAGTTCGCAGTACAGCGCAGCACCCGGCTTGCGGATGATCAGCGCGCCGAGCACTGCAGGGAACAGCCAGACACCGGTCAACAGTGCGGCTGCTGGCGGGAATGCTGCGAAAGCCAGGGAGAACAGCCCGTAGCCTGCGCTCCAGGCCCAGAAAATGACGCCCGAGGCGACGGCGATCACCGATGCGGTGACGATGTCGACGACGCGCCAGCCCTGGCGGGGCTTTGCTGCTGCTGGATTCATTGTTGGTCCTCCTATATCAAGGAGGGGAGATGTACGGGCTGAAGGCGCGCTGCGCCCACGTCCGCATCCGAGATGCTCGACTTCCTTCGCCGGTACTAGCCGGAGCAGGTTCGAGGGTCTGCGATCTATCGCACTCTCAGCGTCTTGCGACTCCAGCTTCGAAGTCTGACGCTCCCCTGTCGGAAAATTACTGCCCACCTACCATACCGCAGGTATGCTGGGCAGAGGAACGATAAGTCGCGACATTGAAGCGAGGGCAAAATGAATACAGTGCAGAAACTTGCCACCACAGGTATTTCTATCGGCGCCGGTTTTGTCGGCAGCAAGCTGGTTGATCAGCTGTGGAAGGGTTTTACCGGAAACAAGGCTCCTCGCAAGGGCAGCGAAGAAGCGGCTGAGGCCTCATTGCGCCAGGCTCTGGGATTTGCGATCTTCTCATCCATTGTTGCCGCCACCATCCAGGTGCTGGCAGACCGTGGCACCAACAAGGTCGTCGCGCGTTTCAGCAAGTAGTTCTCGAGAAAGGCGGCGTCCCACCATGGGTGGGACGCCGCCTTTCTGCTCTCTAGTCTTCGGCTTTCTCCGCTTCCTTCGACGAGATGTCGATGGCGCCGGTGCCCGGAGTGCTGCCGACCTTGTCAACGACCTGCTTGAGCTCATCTGCGTAGAGCGAGTCCTTGGCCGCGTGCTTGGTGCGGTAGCCCGAACGACCGATCATGTGCGCCGATACCGGTGCGGTCAGAAGCTGCATGCCCCAGGCCAGGAGGAGCAGCGGCACCACTGCCCAGCTGCGCAGGTGGATCGCGAGCCCGGCGAAGATCAGCAGGAATCCAAGGACCTGCGGTTTTGTGGCCGCGTGCATGCGGGTGAGCATGTCGGGGAAGGTGAGCAGGCCGATCCCGGCGATCAGCGACATCAGGCAGCCCAGGATCAGCAGCACCGCGACGAGAATATCCAAGAACATCTCCATCAGGCATTCCTCTGATCGGAAACGTAGCGCGAAACGGTGACCGAGCCGATGAAGCCCAGAGTGCAGGCGGCGATGACGAACAGCAAATAGTCGGTGTGCCGGTTGAAGGCCATCTCCAGGCACAGGGCCGCGGAGATGATCAGCAGCATCACGTCCAGGGCCAGCACGCGATCCAGGATCGAGGGCCCCTTGGCTACGCGGATGACACAAGCAAGGGTGGCCAGGCCGAGCATGATGCCGCAAATCCACATCACGATTTCCATCATTTTTTGCCCCTCATTCGCATCAGGTTGGGTCCGCATTCGTGCTTGATCGCATCGAATTCATCACGGCTGCCGATCGCCATGATCATGCGGCGTTCGATGTCACGCACCGCCTCGCGGGCGCGGTCCATATCCTGCTGCGACTCGATGTTGATGTAGTGCAGGTACAAGGTGGAGGAGCTGCGATCCACGTCTATGACGAAGGACCCCGGGATCAAGGTCAGCACATGGCCGACCGTGGTCACGATCAGATCCGAGTCGGTGCGCAACGGAACCGCGATCACGCCGCTGCGGGTCCTTTTCCCGCGGAATACCGCCAGCTTGGCCACTTCGAAGCTGGCCACGAACACCTGGCCAATAAACCAGATGAACAGCTGCAGGCAGTACCAGAGGTTCATGCGCCCCGAAAGCACCACCGGCGGCAGCGGGAAGAGCGTGACGATCAGCAGCGCGATGATCGCGCCGAAGATCAGGTTCGCCGGCGAGAAGTCCTGCCACAGGGCGCACCACACGAAAAGCAGCAGGGCCAGCAGCGGCCATTCCTGCTTGAGTGTCGCCCGGTGGCGCACGCCAGAGGTATCCAGCGCGTCATCAATACGCTGGTCGCCGGGTTTCAAATTCTTAGTCGGCATCGTCCCCCCTATCCAAGTGGCAAGATCGCGGTGATGTACGCTTCACGGGCGATCAGCTCCGCGGCGACTCGTTCACAGAAATCGAAAATCGGCCCGGCGAAAATGGTCAGCGCAATGCCTGCGGCAACCAGCGACCCGGTGGCGTAGCGCATGCCCCACGGCAAGGACTTCGCCTCCAATTCCCGCGCGAGCTTCAAGCCCAGGGCAGGGTTCTGCGCCCCTCCGGCGGCAGTTTCGGCCGCTACCGCGGCTGCTTCATCCACCAGTTCCTGGTTGGGCACCTCGGCATCAGCGGCGCGACGCCAGAAGATGCGGGCCCACACGCGAATGATCGCCAGCAGCGTCAGCAGGCTGGTCAGCAAGCCAGCGCCCACCACAGCCCAGGTCAGCGGATCCGCATCCTGCACCGCGGCATGGAGCAAGCCGAACTTCCCGAGGAATCCGGAAAACGGAGGGATGCCGCCCAGGTTGATGGCCGGGATGAAGAAGAGCAGCGACAGGGCCGGCGAGAGCTTGGCCAGCGATCCGAGCTTCGTGACATTCGAGCTTCCGGCACGCCGCTCAATCAATCCCGCCACCATGAACAGCGAGGTCTGCACGATGATGTGGTGCCCGACGTAGTAGATGGTCGCGGCGATGGCCAGCGGTCCCCCGACGGCCACTCCGAAGATCAGGTAGCCGATGTGGCTGGTCAGGGTGAAGGAGAGCATGCGCTTGAAGTCCGTCTGCGCCAGCGCGCCGAGGATACCGATGACCATGGTCAATGCCGCGACCACGAGCAGCCCGGCATTGACCACCCCGCCCGGGAAGAGCAGCGTTTCGGTACGCACGATCGCGTAGACGCCGACCTTGGTCAGCAAGCCGGCGAACACCGCGGTCACGGGCGCTGGCGCCGTCGGGTAGGAGTCAGGCAGCCACAGCGACAGCGGGAACACCGCGGCCTTGATGCCGAAGGCAATCAGCAGCAGCACATGCAAAATCAGTTGCGGTCCCTGATCCAGCTCCGGCAGCTTCACCGCCAGGTCGGCCATGTTCACCGTGCCGGTCGCGGCATAGGTCATGGCGATGGCCATCAGGAAGATCACCGAGGACACCACGGACACCACCACATAGGTGGTACCGGCGCGGATGCGTTCGGCGGTGCCGCCCAGTGTCAGCAGCACGTAGCTGGCGGTGAGCAGGATTTCGAACCCGACGTACAGGTTGAACAAGTCGGCGGCCAAGAAGGCGTTGGACACTCCGGCCAGCAGGATGAGGTAGGCCGGGTGGAAGACCGAGACCGGGCCGGGTTCTTCGCCGTCGGCCAAGCCCTGGCTGGTGGCGAAGAAGAGCACGGCCAGCGAGACGAGGGTGGAAACCAGCAGCATGAAGGAGCTGAAGCCATCAACCATCAGCGCGATGCCGAAGGGCGAATACCAGCCGCCGATGTGGATGGCGTAGCTTTCCCCGCCCCACACCGCCGCGAGCATCCCGGCTTCCAGCATCAGGGTCAGGCACAGGACGCCGATGGTGATCAGCCGCTGGGTGCGCACCTGGCGGCGGGCCAGGAACGCGGCTCCGGCGCCGATAATCGGCAGGACGACCGCAAGGGGTGCCAAGTCCAGAAAATTCACTCTTCCCCCTCGCGCACTGGGCGGCCTTCTTCATCGACGAATTCGGTCGTGTCCTCTGCCACCGGCGAGTCTTCCTCTTCATCGTAAGCGGTTTTCTGCGAGACCTTGATATCTTCGGTGTCATCGGCCAGTTCATCGGCGCTGGTCAGCGTCCACGAACGGTAGATCATCGCCAGCAGGAAGGCGGTGACCGCGAAGGTGATCACGATGGCTGTGAGGATCAGCGCCTGCGGCAGCGGGTCCGAGTATTCCTCGGCCGCCAGCCCCGATTGGAAGAGCGGGGCGACCCCTCGCCGTCCTCCGCTGGTGAGGATCAGCAGGTTGATGCCGTTGCCCAGCAGCATGATGCCCAGCAGCACGCGGGTGAGCGTGCGTTCGAGCACCAGATAGAATCCGGCAGCCAGCAGCACCCCGGTGATCACGAGGAAGGTGATGTTCACGCTCATCGTCCAACTCCTGTCCGTGATGCTTCAACAAAGTCATGGCGGTCCACCGGGCTGCGTCCTTCGGAGAGCGAATCGATCTCGCTGCCCAGGGAACGCAGGACATCCTGCACCAGGCCCAGCACCACCAGGTACACGCCGATGTCGAAGACGGTGGAGGTGACGAACTTGTGCTCGCCGAAGAACCAGAATTCCATGGCGTAGGTGGTGAAGATTTCATCGCCCAGCAGCAGCGGCACGATCCCTGCCGCGCCTGCCAGGGCGATTCCGCCGCCGATCAGCATGCCCGGAGCGACCCTGATCGATTCGGAGAGCTCGATGCGCCCGCCGGCCAGGTAGCGGATGGTCAGCGCCAGCCCGGCGATCAGGCCGCCGGCAAATCCGCCGCCGGGGGTATTGTGCCCGGTGAGCAGCGTGTAGACCGAGAGGACCAGCACCGAGTGGAACATCAGCCGGGTGACCACTTCGAAGATGATGGAACGGCGTTCTGCCACCAAGGTGCTGCCCGCCATGAGCCAGTCCTGGTTGCCGCTGGAGGCGAAGCGGCGGGCGATCCGCAGCTCCACTTCCTTCGATTCCTTGCCGCCCATGGCTTCGGAGCCCGAGTCGATGCTTCCCGGGGCCACATCCTGGGCACGCACCCGGCTGCCGAAACTGCGGCCGGCGAAGATCAGCGAGGCCACGCCGGTGGCTGCCGCGGCCAGCACGGTGATTTCCCCGAAGGTGTCCCACACGCGCATATCGACCAGGGCCACGTTCACGATGTTCTTGCCGTAGCCCTCGTGGTAGGCCAGCTCCGGCCAGGCCAGCGAGATGCTCGATTCCTGCCGGGCGCCCATCATGGCGATGGCAATGTAGATCACCATCACCGCCAGGGCGATCGCCATCACGGCACGGCCCCACTTGATCCGGGCCACCCCGCCCCACAGGCGCTTGGGCAGGGCGCGCAGGGCAAGCACGAAGGACACCAGCACGATGGTCTCCACCAGCAGCTGGGTCAGCGCCAGATCCGGGGCGCCCTGCAGCGCGAAGATCGCGACCATGCCGTAGCCGGTGACCGAAACCATCAGCACGGCCATGAAACGCTTCGGAGCGATGATGGCCACCACGGCTCCGGCGATGATGATGGCGCCAATCAAGATCTGCGCCGGATGATCGGCAATGATCCAGTTCGATGGCCACGGGGTGGCCACGGTCAGCGCGATGCCCAGCGGGATCACCAGCACCACGCCGAGGATCACGCCGAGGTAGAAGGACAGCGAACCACGCTGGGTGCGACCGGTGATCCAAATCGCGGCCATATCCAGTGCGTTCACCGACATGCGGTAGATTTCTTCGGCCGAGGTCATCAAGCGGCGCAGCGGCGCGCCGGTGTCGGTTCGGCGGCGGATCCAGTAGAAGGCCACACCCAGGCTCACCGAGATGGCGCTCAAACCCAGTGCCGGGTTGAGCCCGGCAAAAGGCAACAGGTGCATCTTGCCCGGTCCGCCCTGGGCCGCGGACCAGTGCAGCATCAGCGGTTCGACCAGTTGCGGGTACACGCCGAGGAACAGGGTCAGGGCCGAGAGCACCAGCAGCGGCGCCAAGAAGATCAGCGTCGGCGCCTTGCAGTTCAGGGCGGGCACCGACCGCTTTTTCACGCCGAAGGCACCGAAGAAGAAGCGCAGCGAGTAGCCCATGGTCAACGCTGCGCCCAGCACCAGCCCGGCCACGGCTAGCGGCCCCCACCCGGTGTGCAGGTGCAGCGCTGATTCGTAGACCGCTTCCTTGGCGACGAAGCCGAAGAGCAGCGGGACCCCGGCCATGGAGGCTGCCGCGATTCCGGCAGCCCCGGTCAGGATGGGCATGGCCCGGCGCAGTCCGCTGAGCTTGCGGATATCACGGGTACCGGTGTTGTGGTCGATGATGCCCACGCTCAGGAACAGCGTCGCCTTGAACAGGCCGTGGGCCAGGGTCATGGCCAGGGCGGCGAAAGCGGCTTCCGGGGTGCCGAAGCCGAAGATGGCGATGATGAATCCGAGCTGGGAGACGGTGCCGAAGGCAAGGATGAGCTTGAGGTCGTACTGCTTGAGCGCCCGGAAGCCGCCGATGAGCATGGTCAGGATGCCGATGCCCACGGTCATCGGCGCCCACAGGCTGGTCTCGGCGAAGCCCGGAGCCAGGCGCGCAATCAGGTAGACCCCGGCCTTGACCATCGCGGCGGCGTGCAGGTAGGCGGAGACCGGGGTCGGTGCGGCCATGGCGCCGGGCAGCCAGAAGTGGAATGGCACCAGGGCCGACTTGGAAATGGCGCCCACGATAATCAGCGCCACCGCCACATCCGTGTAGGCGCCCAGGGCGGCCAGCTGGTCCGCGGAGGCCATGATGTCCGAAAGCTGGTAGCTTCCGGTCCTGGTGCCAAGCATCAGGATGCCGGCCAGCATCACCAACCCGCCAAGGGTCGTGATGATCAGCGCGTTCATCGCCGAACGGCGGGCGGTGATCAGCGCCTGGTTGAAGCCGATCAGCAAATACGACAGGACGGAAGTGATTTCCCAGAAGATGAACATGACGATGACGTCGTCGGCGGTGACCAGGCCGGTCATCGCTCCGGCGAAGGCGACCATCTTGGCGGCGAAGCCGCCGATCTGCGGGTCATCGTTCTTGAAGTAGCGGGCGCAATAGAACAGCACCAAGGCACCCACGCCCAGGATCAGCAGCAAGATGGTGGCCGCCAGGGAGTCCATGCGGAAGTTCAATCCGATGTTCAGCCCAGGGATCCACTGGATGCTGATGGACGGCGGGGCGTTGGGCGCGCCATTGGCCAGGGAATTATCGGCGGCAAGAACTGCGGGAAGCTGGGTCAACAGCCAGATGAATCCCACTGCAGGCACGACCGCCACCACATAAAAGGCGTTTCGCTTCAGTGCCCGGAAGAGCATGGGGCACAACAATGCGGTCACGAACAGCGCAGTGAGAATTACTAGCACGTGTCTCCTCTGTCGACTGGGGGCTGGGCAGAGTGCGATGACCACGAAAAAATAGTCTGCACCTGCAATTTTATCAGCCGGGCGGTGGCCGATCCCGTGGAATGTGTCGTTCCGGGCACATTTTCCGCAGTTTCCGCGATCAGCTGATTTTGGGCTTTTACACAGGAATGTCGTATTTGAGTGCGTGGAGTTCACTCAGGGTTCGCGCGCAGCGGGTACCATTCGAGCATGTCGATCAATCAGCCGATGTCACCGCCGGTCAGCGAAAAATGGCTCAACAAGTACACGTGGGCCTGGGCCAGCTGGGACTGGGGCCAGGCAGCCATCAACGCGGTCATGATCACCTTCGTGTTCACCGTGTACCTGACCAGCGACCTCTTCGGCGACAAGGACCACGCCTCGCTGGTGCTCTCCCAGGCTTTGACCGTGGGCGGGCTGGCCATCGCCTTCCTGGTGCCAGTCACCGGGCTGCGCGCGGATGCCGCAGGCCGGCGCAAGCTGTGGATCGTGGTCAATACGCTGCTCCTCGTCGCCATTTGCGCGGCCTGCTTCTTCGTCTACCCGGATCCGGCGTTCCTGTGGTTCGGAGCCATCCTCATTGCGTTGATGTCAGTGGTCAGCGAGTTCGCCGGGGTCAATTACAACGCCGTGCTGAACCAGATCTCCACCAAGGCCACGGTCGGCAAGGTCTCCGGTTTCGGCTGGGGCATGGGCTACGTTGGCGGCATCCTTGCCTTGGCGCTGGTGCTCTTCGGCTTTGTCGAACCCATTGTGCAGTGGCCCGGCGCCTCCACCGAGAACTCTTTGAACCTGCGGCTGATTGCCATCTTCTCGGCGGCCTGGTGCCTGGTCTTCGCCTTGCCGCTGTTCTTCATCATCCCTGAATCCCCTGCGGCCAGCGCGGTGAAGATTCCGCTGAAGGATTCCTACAAGGTGCTGTTCGGGACCATCAAGAACCTATGGCGCAGCGACCGGAACCTGCTCTTCTTCCTGTGCTCATCTGCGGTCTTCCGCGATGGGTTGGCCGCGATCTTCACCTTCGGCGGGGTGATCGCCGCCGGGACCTTCGGATTCGCGCCCTCCGAAGTGATCATCTTCGCGATCGTCGGCAACCTCGTGGCTGCGCTCGGCGCGGTCCTGGGCGGACGGCTGGACGATGTGCTGGGCCCCAAGATGGTGATCTGCGGTTCGCTGATCGGGCTGCTGGCCGCCGGGGCCGGAGTCTTCTTCTCCCCCGAAGCCAGCGGATTCTGGATCTTCGGCCTGCTCTTGTGCCTGTTTGTCGGACCTGCCCAGGCGGCCTCGCGCTCCTATCTCTCGCGGCTGATCCCCGAGGGACGCGAAGGCGAGCTCTTCGGCTTGTATGCCACCACCGGCCGGGCTGTTTCCTTCCTGGCTCCCGGGCTGTTCGGCCTGTCCATCGCCTTGGCCACTCCCCTGGTCGCTTCGGGCAGCGCCCAGCGCTTCGGCATCCTGGGCATCCTCTTCGTGCTGGCACTTGGCTTGCTGTTGCTGCTGCCGATCCGCTCACCGCAGAAGGCCGAGGCCTGAGCTTCTCGCGCCAAGCTTAAAACAATGGATCGGCCCCTCGTCGGGGCCGATCCATCGGTTCGTTTAGCTCTCGATGTCCGTTCGGTGGAAGTTCAGGTGGCTGCGTGAAGCCGTTGGCCCGCGCTGCCCCTGGTAGCGGTTGCCGTAAGGACCCGAGCCATAGGGGTGCTCGGTGGCGGAAGTCAGCTTGAAGAAGCACAGCTGACCGATCTTCGAACCGGGCCACAGCTTGATCGGCAAGGTCGCCATATTGGACAGCTCCAAGGTCACGTGGCCGGAGAAACCCGGGTCGATGAACCCTGCGGTGGAGTGGGTGAGCAGGCCTAGGCGGCCTAGCGAGCTCTTGCCCTCCAGGCGTGCGGCCACGGAATGCCCAAGGGTCACGACTTCGTAGGTCGAGCCGAGCACGAATTCGCCCGGGTGCAGGATGAATGGCTCGTCCGGGTCGACCTCGACCAGACGGGTGAGCTCATCTTGTTCCACGGAAGGATCGATGTGCGCATATTTGTGGTTGTCGAAAAGCCGGAAGAACCGGTCAATGCGAACGTCCACGGATGCGGGCTGGACCATCTTCGGGTCAAAGGGCTCAAGCCCAATCTCACCGGACGCTATTTCTCGACGAATGTCACCATCTGAATACAACACGCCTTCAAATTTATCGTGTGAAGGCCCAATCACTGAACTCCTCGGGCAAATATGTAGGTTTTCTTATCTTCGGTAACCTCCCGATTCTCGAAATGCCACGTTATATTCACCTTGGCAGTGATCGATTTCCCATCACTTCCCCAGTAATCCGGGCTATCGTTGATTTAGGGTTCGCCCCTTTTTCACCACTTCGCAACACAAGGGTTCACTTCATCATGCGTCTAGGCTCTGCGCTGACTGGCACCGTACTTGCCTCGGCACTGCTGCTCACCGCTGCTCCGGCAGCGCTGGCTGCGCCTGCCGATGATCTGCCTGCGGTTGAAAGCTCTGAGCTTTCGGACGCTTCGAGCCTGCTGGCGCTGATCAACCCGACGACCCAGCTTTCGCCGGTCGATTACACCCCGGCCAACCTTGTCAGCGTTGGCAGCACCGGATTGACTCTTCGGCCTGAAGCGGCAGACGCCGTGGAAGAGCTCATCGCGGACGCCCGTGCCGCGGGGCATTCCATCAAGCTGCTCAGCGCCTACCGCTCCTATTCGCGGCAGGCAGCACTGTTCAACCAGTACCAATCCAAGTACGGCACCGCATATGCTGAACGGATTTCCGCGCGCCCGGGCACCAGCGAGCACCAGCTGGGCTTGGCTGTCGACCTTGGATACACCAGCAGCCAAGCGGAACTGAAGGAAGCATTCGGCCAGACACCAGCCGGCATCTGGATCGCCGAGCATGCCAACGATTACGGCCTGATCATTCGCTACCCTCAAGGCAAGGAAGAGATCACCGGCTACAAGTACGAGCCCTGGCATGTGCGCTACATCGGCAAAGAGCATGCCGAGGCGATGGCTGAATCAGGTGCTGAAACGTACGAAGAATACGTGCAAATGCTCAGCGAATCCCTCAAGGCGCCCAAGGCGGAAGCCTCGGCGGTAGCCGAGGAAGAAGAAGCACCCAAGGAAGCTGGCAAGGATTCAGAGAAGGGCGCCAAGGAATCGGGGCACGGCGTGATGAAGGAAGATGACCTTCTGGTCCTCCGCTTCTTGCCGCCCTACCGTGACTGGAGCTTCGGTTTCACCGAGAAATAAGCGCACTTAGAAGAGAGCGGCCAGGGCCAGGAACGCTGCGGTCGGAATCATCGATGCCACCAGAGCCACAGCCCAGTGCAGGAATTTGCCACTGGTTCTCTTCCGGGCCCCGGTTTGCTTCCAGCGGTAAATCAGATTCACGTTGGAGAGCACCCAGATCATGGTGCCGATGGCCAGGGGCGGGCCGAGCACTACTTCAACCGGCAAGAGCGAATGGGCTTCGTAGAAATCCTTGGCTTCCCGGCCCCATGTGGTCAAGGGGTCGCTGAGCACCATGAGGCTGAGCATCCAGTAGTAGATAATCCCCGGGATGCCCAGCAGCACATTCACGACGAGGAGTCGTCTCACAGTCCTGCCCTTCATCCCGGTAATGGCTTCTGCGCTTGAAAAGCATCATGAATTCTACCGAAGGCAACCGGGCGAATTCCGTTCTTCGCCGCGATCTGCGCCTGTGCATCGGCTGGGAATCGCAAAAGGACTGCCAGCAGTGCGATACCGCTGGCAGTCCTTTGGCGTGGCTGTCGAAGCCTACTTGGCGCGAACCGGGATGCCGGTGAAGGTTGGCTTCAAAGTCTCGGCGAAGAAGTCCTCACCCTTGTCGTCAACCACGATGAAGGCCGGGAAATCCTCGACCTCGATCTTCCAGATCGCTTCCATGCCCAATTCCTCGTATTCGAGGATCTCGACCTTCTTGATGCAATCCTGGGCCAGGCGCGCTGCCGGGCCGCCGATGGAACCCAGATAGAAACCACCATGGGTGTTGCAGGCATCGGTGACCTGCTTGGAGCGGTTGCCCTTGGCCAGCATGACCATCGAACCGCCTGCAGCCTGGAACTGATCCACGTAGGAGTCCATGCGGCCTGCGGTGGTCGGACCGAAGGAACCCGAAGGCATGCCCTCTGGGGTCTTGGCCGGACCAGCGTAGTAGACCGGGTGGTCCTTGAGATACTGCGGCATTTCTTCGCCGGCGTCCAGGCGTTCCTTGATCTTGGCGTGCGCGATATCGCGAGCCACCACCAACGGACCGGTCAGCGACAGGCGGGTCTTGACCGGGAACTTGGTCAGCTCGGCCAGGATCTCATTCATCGGCTTGTTCAAGTCGATCTTCACCACGGAGCTGCCACCGGTGCCGGAGACGCCATCGGTCTCATCATCGTGGGCGGCGATGGCCGGGTGATTCTCATCTGGCATGAAGCGGGCCGGATCCGTTTCCAGCTGCTCCACGAACAGCCCTTCTTCGGTGATCTTGGCCAGCATCTGGCGGTCAGCCGAGCAGGACACGGCGATGGCCACCGGCATCGAGGCGCCGTGGCGAGGCAGGCGCACCACGCGCACGTCGTGGCAGAAGTACTTGCCGCCGAACTGCGCGCCGATGCCGAAGTGTCGGGTCAGTTCCAGGACCTTGTCTTCCAGCTCGGTGTCGCGGAAGCCGCGGCCGGTCATGGCGCCCTCGGTGGGCAGCGAATCCAGATACTTGGCCGAACCGTACTTTGCGGTCTTGAGCGCCATTTCGGCACTGGTGCCGCCGATGACGATGGACAGATGGTACGGAGGGCACGCGGCGGTGCCCAGCGAACGCAGCTTCTCATCGAGGAACTTCAGCATCGAGTTCTCATTGAGGATGGCCTTGGTCTCCTGGTACAGGAAGGACTTGTTGGCCGATCCGCCGCCCTTGGCCATGAACAGGAACTTGTAGCTGGTGTCAGCGCCGTCTTTGGTATTGGCGTACAGGTCGATCTGCGCTGGGAGGTTGTTGCCGGTGGCCTTCTCTTCCCAGGTGGTGATCGGAGCCAGTTGCGAATAGCGCAGGTTCAGCTTGGTGTAGGCGTTGTAGATGCCGCGCGAGAGCGAGATCTCGTCTTGCTCTTCGGAGAGCACGCGCTGGCCGCGCTTGCCCATGACGATCGCGGTACCGGTATCCTGGCACATAGGCAGGATGCCGCCGGCGGCGATGTTCGCGTTCTTCAGCAGGTCCAGAGCGACGAACTTGTCGTTCGGGCTGGCTTCCTCATCGTCGAGGATGTTGCGAAGCTGCTGCAGGTGGGCTGGGCGCAGGTAGTGCGAGATGTCGTGCAGTGCGGTCTCGGCCAGCTGCTCCAACGCCTCTGGCGCGACCTTCAGGAAGTTCTTCCCATCCGGACCGGCGACGACCTCGACGCCTTCGGAGGAAATCTTGCGGTATGGGGTTGTATCTTCGCCAATTGGCAGAAGATCCTCATAACGGAATTCAGGCATGCTCTGTCCTTGATTCAATCGTGGATGCTCATCTGCCATGTTATGCCTTCACCCCGATTTTCCCGCATTCGGCGTTTGCACCACAGGCTTTATCACGACATGCTGTAGTACATGAGCACCGAGAACACCCCAGCTGCGCACGATGGCCAAGATCCAGCCCAAACCCCGGATGCGATCATTGAAACCCCGATGGACCAGCACCGCGCCAAGCCGAAAACCCACTTCGAAATGATGCTGCAGGCCGGTCTTAACAAACCGGAGCTCTCCGGCTCGGTCATCGGCGCCTTCATGAGCGCCGAGGTGTACTTCCTCTCACGTGAAGAGGTCACCGAAGAGAACCAGAATGCCCAGCCGATGCTGCTGACCAACCCGGCTGGCGAAGCAGTGGTGGCCGTGTTCACCACCTTGGAGCGCATCCCATCCAGCTACATCGACATGGCGCCGTACGGCGTGAAGGTCCAGGGCGCCACCGTGGTCCGCGCGCTGGAGAACACCGGCTTCGTGGTGAACCCGGGAGATGAGCTGAGCTTCGAAGTACCCGCGGATGGCGTGGCCATCCTGAAGCAGCAGATGCTGAACCAGAATTCTGGCGAGCAGGCGTAACTTTCCCCACGATTATTCGCGCCGTTTACCGGCCGGCCCGATTCGTGGGATATGCTTTTGTTGCCCGAGCCGTCATTAGGCCGCTCGGTGCACCTGCGGGCGTAGCTCAATGGTAGAGCGCTAGCTTCCCAAGCTCGATACGCGGGTTCGATTCCCGTCGCCCGCTCGCACTGACGTCGGGGTACCACCAGGTGCCCCGGCGTTTTATTTGTATCAGGCCAACCCAAGGAGCATGATGACCGGAGTCCTCGAAGGCTTCTCCATCATCTGGGTGGTCATTGCCGTGGGCTACCTGGTCGGACGCACCGGAGTGCTGGGCGACCAGGGACGCAATGTCCTGAGCCGCGTCACCTTCTTCGTGGCCAGCCCGGCCCTGCTGTTCACCACCTTGGCCGAGTCCGATCCGGTCGCAGTGCTCGGACCACTGTTGTGGGTGGCAGCCATATCCGCAGCCCTCACCGCGGTACTGTACTACCTGGTGACCGCGCGCTGGCTGAAGCGTTCAGCCTCGGAACGGATCATCGCCGCAATGTCCGCCTCCACCGTGAACTCTGCGAACCTCGGCCTGCCCATTGCGCTGTATGTGCTGGGCGATGCGTCCTTCGCCGCACCGATCATCCTGTTCCAGCTGGCCTTGTACCAGCCGATCAATCTGGCGATGCTCGACGCCTCCACCTCGCGCCACCGCACCACCCCGCTGGCATTGCTGGTGGCCACCGCGAAAAACCCGATGATCATCGGTTCCATGCTGGGCCTGGTCGTGGCGTTGACCGGATTCAAGCTTCCCTCGATCGTGCTCGAGCCCATCGACTTGATCGCCGGGGCCTCGATCCCTTGCATGCTCATGGCCTTCGGCATCTCGCTGGTCGGATCCAAGCCGCTGGAGAAGAAGTCTGGCCGCCGTGCCGACGTGCTGGTTGGCACCGCGGCCAAGCTGCTGATCCACCCGGCGCTGGCCTGGGTTCTGGCCTACCTGGTCTTCGGCTTGCGCGGGGAAATGCTG
The DNA here is from genome assembly GCF_025854375.1 of Glutamicibacter sp. JL.03c. Classification (NCBI taxonomy): domain Bacteria; kingdom Bacillati; phylum Actinomycetota; class Actinomycetes; order Micrococcales; family Micrococcaceae; genus Glutamicibacter; species Glutamicibacter sp. JL.03c. The sequence goes on from NZ_CP107575.1 coordinate 2,636,140, forward strand.
GTCGCTTCGGTGATCATGGCGGGGCTGCCTACCGCGCAGAATATCTTCGTGACTGCCTCCCGCTACAACGAAGGCGTGACCGTGGCCAAGGATACGGTGCTCATCACCACCATCTGCGCGATCCCTTTGATGATGGTGCTCGCCTTGTTGCTGGGAATTTAGTGTAACTTTCGAGCTTCGGAATAAGTGGAAGTCCCTAGACTGTTGTTAGGACTAGAGCAATATCAATCCCCTTTGAATGAGGTCACCATGAAGCGCACCATTCCCCTGCTGGCTACTGCCGCGATTCTTGCCCTATCTTTGAGTGCCTGCGGCTCGTCCGGCGGCTCTTCGGGCGGCTCCGCTGAATCCTCCGCATCCGAGCAGAGCGGTTCGGCTTTGCAGAAGGTCAAGGATGCCGGCGTTTTAACCGTTGGCACCGAGGGCACCTACCGCCCCTTCTCCTTCCATGAGGGCAGCGACCTGACCGGCTACGACGTCGAGGTCATCAAGGCCGTCGGCGAAAAAATGGGTGTCGAGGTCAAGTTCCAGGAAACCCAGTGGGACGCGATCTTCGCCGGCCTAGATGCCGGGCGCTTCGACGTCATCGCCAACCAGGTGGCCATCAATCCGGAACGCGAGAAGAAGTACCTGTTCTCGCAGCCTTACACCGTCTCCGAAGGCGTGGTTGTCACCAAGAGCGATAACACCGACATCACCTCCTTCGAATCGCTCAAGGGCAAGAAGACCGCGCAATCGCTGACCAGCAGCTTCTATGAGGCAGCCAAGGCCGCCGGCGCCACCATCGAACCGGTTGAAGGATGGGCCCAGTCGGTCACCCTGCTCAAGCAGGGCCGCGTTGATGCCACGGTCAACGACAAGCTGACCTTCCTTGACGCGCAGAAGACCAACCCGGATGACAGCATCAAGATCGCCGCCGAATCCGAGGACAAGAGCGAATCCGCGGTCACCTTGCGCAAGGGCTCCGAGGACCTGCAGGAAGCCATCGATAACGCGCTGGACGAGCTGCGCGAGGATGGCGAACTCGCCTCGATCTCCGAGAAGTACTTCGGCGAAGACGTCAGCAAATAACCGCAGTATCCCAAGTGAAACAGTAGACTGGCTCCACACGTACCCAGCGTGGGGCCAGTCTCGTTTGTCTCGAAGGTAGCTCATGGATTCGAATTGGCAGTTATTTATCGATTCGCTCTGGCCCTTGGCCAAGGGCGCAATCACCGCAAGCATTCCGCTGGCACTGATCAGCTTCGCCCTCGGACTGGTCATCGCCCTGCTCATGGCGCTGATGCGGATCAGCAAGAACCCGGTGCTCTCGGGCATCGCACGGGTATACATCTCGATCATCCGCGGCACTCCCCTGCTGGTGCAGCTGTTCGTCATCTTCTACGGCATGCCCACCCTGGGCATCACCATTGACCCGTGGCCCAGCGCGATCATCGCCTTCAGCCTGAATATCGGCGCTTACGCCGCGGAAATCATCCGCGCCGCGATCCTCTCGGTTCCGGCCGGGCAGTGGGAAGCCGGATACACCCTGGGCATGTCGCGCACGCGCAGCCTGTACCGGCTGATCCTGCCCCAGGCTACCCGCGTGGCCATCCCGCCATTGTCCAACTCCTTCATCTCCCTGGTGAAGGACACCTCATTGGCTTCGACCATTCTGGTCACCGAAATGTTCCGCAAGGCCCAGGAAATCACGGCCTCGACCTACGAGTTCATGCTCCTGTACTGCGAGGCGGCCGCGATCTACTGGGTCATCTGCCTGCTGCTCTCGGCCCTGCAGAACTCTGTTGAAGGAAGGCTGGAAAAGTATGTCGCCAAGTAATTCGACCCTGCTCAGCGTCACCGGCCTGCACAAGGCTTTCGGCGAGAACCAGGTGCTCAAGGGCATCGACTTCTCCGTGCACTCCGGCGAAGTCGTGGCCCTGATCGGCCCCTCGGGCTCCGGCAAGACCACCGCGCTGCGCTGCCTGAACGGGCTGGAAATCGCCGATGCCGGAACCGTCGGCTTCGACGGCGGACCGCAGGTGGACTTCGATGCCAAGACCAGGCCCAAGTCGGCGCAGATCCTGCGCGATCGTTCGGCGATGGTGTTCCAGGGACACCATCTCTTCCCGCACCTCACGGTGCTGCAGAATGTCACCATCGGGCCGATCGAAGTCCAAAAGCGCGCCCGAGCCCAGGTCCTGGAGGAAGCACGCAAGCTCCTGGATCGCGTGGGTTTGGGATCTAAGGCCGATGCCTATCCCAATTCGCTGTCCGGCGGACAGCAGCAGCGCGTGGGCATTGTGCGCGCGCTGATGCAGCAGCCGGATCTGCTGCTCTTTGATGAACCCACCAGCGCGCTGGATCCCGAACTGGTTGGCGAAGTTCTCAGCGTGATCAAGGAGCTGGCCCAGGAGGGCTGGTCCATGGTCCTGGTGACGCACGAGCTGGCCTTCGCCCGCGATGTGGCCGATACCGTGGTCTTCATGGACGGCGGGGTGGTCGTGGAAACCGGCGCGGCGGCCCAGGTTCTGTCCGCTCCGGCAAATCCCCGGACACAAGCCTTCGTCCAACGTCTTTTGCACCCGTTCTAGACAGCATAGAGTAAGGCTATGACCCAGGACACAAATGCATTGCTGGCCAGCCTCATCGAAGGCTACAACTTCCCCGGCGAGAGCCTCGATCTCGGGGTCGCCCTGATCGACGGCAAGCCTGAACCCGCGGCACCGGTCCGGCTGCCGCTGAAGATGCTCAACCGCCACGGCCTGGTCGCCGGCGCCACCGGCACCGGCAAGACGGTGACCTTGCACCTGATGGCGGAACAGCTGAGCCAGGCCGGTGTTCCGGTCTTCCTCGCCGATATCAAGGGCGATCTCTCCGGACTGGTCCAGGCCGGCGAAGGCTCCGAGAAGCTGACCGCGCGTCTAGCGGAAATGGGCAAGGAATTCTCGCCCCGCGCCAACCCGGTGGAGTTCCTCTCCCTGGGCGAGGGAACGCACGGCACGCCGGTGCGCGCCAGCGTTGATGCCTTCGGCCCGATCCTCCTGGCCCGCGTGCTGGAACTGAATGAAACGCAGGAGGAATGCCTGCAGCTGATCTTCCACTACGCCGATTCCAACAAGCTGCCCCTTGACGACCTCAATGACGTGAAGGCCGTGATCAGCTTCCTGGTCAGTGAGGAAGGCGCCGACGCACTGAAGGGCATCGGCGGGGTGAGTGCTGCGACCGCCTCGGTGATCCTGCGCGGCATCACCATCATGCAGTCCCAGGGCCTGGACCAGTTCTTCGGCCAGCCCGAGTTCGATACCGCCGACTTCCTGCAGGTGCGCGAAGGCAGCGGCGTGGTCAATGTGCTGGAACTGCCGTCGGTGAACCAGCAGCCGCTGCTCTTCTCCACCTTCCTGATGTGGCTGCTGGCCGACCTGTTCGAGGACCTGCCTGAAGCCGGCGATCTGGATAAGCCGAAGCTGGTGTTTTTCCTTGATGAGGCGCACCTGCTGTTCAAGGACGCCACCAAGGCCTTCACCGACGCGATCATCAACACGGTGCGCCTGATCCGTTCCAAGGGGGTGGGGCTGTTCTTCATCACCCAGTCCCCGGCCGACCTTCCCGACGAGGTGCTCGGCCAGCTCGGCAACCGCATCCAGCATGCGGTGCGCGTGTTCACCGCCAAGGACCAGAGCGCGCTCAAGCAGATCATCAAGACCTTCCCGGCCAACGGGGTGGACCTGCAAGAGGCGCTCACCCAGGCTGGTGTGGGCGAAGCGGTGGTAACCGTGCTCGGCGAGAACGGCGCCCCGACCCCGGTGGCGTGGACCAAGATGTCCTCGCCAGGTTCGAACATCGGTCCGGCCTCCGCTGAAGCGATGGAAGCGAATCTGTTGGCATCGCCGCTGGCCGCGCGCTACGCCACCGCGGTGGATCGCGAGTCGGCCCGCGAACTGCTCGAAGCCAAGGCCGTCCCGGCCCCCGCCGACGCGCCACGGCAAGAAGCACCGGCTGAATCCCAGCGCGCCGAGGCTCCTCGCGAACGCCAGGCCCCGGCCCAGCCGAACCCGATGATGGATATGGCCATGGATGCCGCGTCGATGATCGGCCGCGAACTGCTGCGCGGAATGTTCGGCAACCGCAAGCGCCGCCGCCGTTGGTAAGACCCGCCGATTTTTGCCGGCCAGTTACAGTCTGGAGCCCGAAACCAGATAGCCTAGCTACTGATGAAGACTCCTAGCTCCACGCCGATCACCGCCACCCGCTTGGCCCTCCGCTGGACCCTTGCCGCGGTGGCGGTGCTCGTTCTGGCGGTTGCCGGCATAATGATCGCCAATCGCACGCTGTTCTCCCCTGCCCATGAGGTCGAGGTCCTGCAGCGCCATCTCGCCAATGGCGAGGGCGCCCAGGCGCTGGGCCTGCTCAAGGCCCAGGTGCCGCAGGGTGACGCGGTGGCGCTGGACGGCGAGGTGCTCAAGCGCACCCAGTCGGGCATCACGGATTTCAGCACCGACAAGCCGCAGCCGGTGCAAAGGGATGGCGACCTGCGCACCGTGACCGCTCATTACAAGGCCACGGGCGTGGATCAGCAGTCCACCTTCACGCTGCGCCATGCCGGCAAGTCGTGGTTGTTCTTCGATCGGTGGGAGTTCGAGCCCTCCACCCTGCCCACCGTGAAGATCAAGGCCAACACGGTCAATGAGGTCAGCGTGAACGAGCAGAAGATCCCGCTGGAGGCCGGTGTCTCCACCCTGCCGGTCTTCTACCCTTCAGTACTCGACGCCAGCTTCAGCACCAAGAACTTCGCCGCCGACACCCGTGGCGTGGTGGTGACCGCGCCGGCTGATGATCCGGTGGAGATCGCGCTGAAGACCAAGCCGACCAAGGCCTTCATCTCCTCGATCAATTCCAAGGTCAAGAAGTACCTCGATGGCTGCGCCAGCCAGCAGGTCCTGATGCCCTCGGGCTGCCCCTTCGCGTACAACACCTCGGCTCGTGTTGATTCGTCCAGCATCAAGTGGGACATCACCAAGTACCCGAAGATCGACGTCAGCTACTACAACGGCGCCTGGGTGCTCTCCCCCTTGACGACCAGTGCCTCGCTGAGATTGACCGAGCAGGACCTGCGCACCGGCGCCAAGGAAAACAAGACCGTGAAGGACACCTACTCCTTCACCGCGCAATTGACCACGAGCACCACGGAGGTCTCGGTGGTTCCGGTGGCCGGCGGCGAACAGGCCGCGCAGTAGCTAGCGGCCGAGCAGTTCGCGCAACTGGCTGCGCAACGGCACCGCATTGGTCTTGAACTTCTGCCAGGTGAACAGCGCCAGCAGGCTGGCGCCCAGGGACAGCACCGCCCCGATGGATACGGCGATCTGCGCTCCGAAGAGTTCGGCGAACCATCCCACCAGCGGCGAGCCGATCGGCGTTCCGCCCTGCACCACCATCAGGTAGAGCGCCAGCACCCGGGCGCGATACTGCGAGGGCACCGACATCTGCACCATGGTGTTGCAGCTGTTGAGGAAGGTCAAGGCGCCCAAGCCCACCGGGATGAGCATGATGGCGAAGAGCAGGTAGTTGGGCATCCAGGCGCTGGCCAGCGCTGCCGCCCCGAAGAATACCCCGCCGCCGATCAGATAGCGCCAGCGAGGTGCCGAGCGCCGGGCCGCGAGCAGCGCCCCGGCAAAGGTTCCCACCGCCATGATGCTGCCCAGGATTCCGTACTCGCCCGCACCCACTCCATAGACTTCTGTGGCCATCAGCGCGTTGGTCAGCTGGAAGTTCAGGCCGAAGGTGCCGATGATGAAGGCCAGGAAGAAGATCAACAGCAGGTCCTTGCGGCTCTTGACGTAGCTGAATCCCTCGCGCACCTGGCCCTTGCCGCGGGCCACGGGCTTGGACGGGTGCAATGCGTCCTTGCGCATGAACAGCAGCGAGGTGATCACCGCCAGGAATGAGCCGCCGTTAAGCAGGAAGGCCGGCCCGGTGCCGACCAGGGCGATCACTGCCCCGGCAATGCCCGGTCCGGCCAGCCTTGCCAGGTTGAAGTTGGCGCTGTTCAAGGCGACGGCGTTGGGCAGGTGGGAGCCGGGGACGACTTCGGAGACGAAGGCCTGGCGGGCCGGGGCGTCGAAGGAGGCGCCGATGCCCAGCAGCCCCGCCAGCACGTACACGTGCCAGAGCTCGGCCGAGTCGGTGACCACCAGCAGACCAAGGATCAGCGCGCACAGTCCCATGAAACTCTGGGTCACCATCAGCACGTGGCGCTTGTTGAAACGATCGGCGATCAGGCCCGCGTAGGGGGCCAGGAGAAGCACGGGGAGGAATTGCAGCCCGGTGGTGATGCCGGTGGCGACGGCGTCGTGGTTGGTCAGTTCGGTCAGCACCAGCCAGTCCTGGGCCACGCGCTGCATCCAGGTGCCGATGTTGGAAACCAACGCCCCAACGATCCACAGCCGGTAGTTGGGTATTTCCAGCGCCCTGAACATCTTCGTAGCCATAGCTTCTACCGGATCCCTCCGGTGCCTCCCGCAATTCAGTCTAATGCGGCACAGCGGGGAATGCTGAGGTTTCCTCTGCATTCCCCGCTGTGCGGATCATGGCAACGCGCTAGTTCACTCCGCGCAAATCGAGCAGCAGCTCGTTCTCGCCCTCGGCATCCAGCACCACCGGGATGCCCCAGTCCTGCTGGTACAGGTGGCAGGCGGCATGATCCGGGATCTCGCCGCCGGGCTCGCCGTCGCAGGCCGCAGCGCGGGCGGTAATGTGCAGCACGCCGTCGGCCACCTCGGGGTTCAGCGTCAGGGTGCGGGTCAGGCCCACCGAGGTTCCGCTGCCTTCAAGCAGCAGCTCCTCGGGGCTGGAAGAGATCTTCAGCTGGGTCGGGTCGCCCCAGCGGTCATCGAGCTTCTGCCCCTTCGGAGCGGCGAAGCGCACGACGATCTCGTGGTTGCCGGCCTGGACCTTGGTCTTGGGGCGCTTGGTCTGGCTGGCGCCCTCGTCGAGAACCAATGCCTCGGCAGGAATCGGGATGCGCACCAGCTGGTGGGCATTGGTCTCCACGACCAGCAGCACCGGATCGCCGTCCACGGAGGCATCCACCAGCACGTCGGCTGGTTCCTTCAGGCCCTTGGCCAGGGTGGACACGGTCTTGGTCGCCGGGTCGAAGCGGCGCACGGCCCCGTTGTAGGAGTCGGCAATCGCGATCGAGCCGTCAGGCAGGACTGCTACGCCCAGCGGGTGCTGCAGGCGGGCCTGCTGCGCGTCACCGTCGCGGAAGCCGAAGTCGAACAGCCCGGTGCCGATCGCGGTGTTCACGCTCGTTGCTTCGCCGTCCTGGACTTCGATCCGTCGCAGGGCGCTGGTTTCCGAGTCGGCGATCCATAGGTTCTCGCCATCCAGGGCCAGGCCCGAGGACTGGGCGAACCAGGCCTCGTGAGGCGTGCCGTCGTTCAGGCCTTCCAGGCCGGTTCCGGCGAAGACCGAGACGGCAGAAGTGCGCGGGTCGAAGGCGAAGATCTGGTGGGTGCCGGCCATCGCGATGATGACCTTGCCCGATGGGTGGTAGAGCACATCCCATGGGGAGGAAAGCGAAATGTTCAGCGCGTCGGTGCCCAGTTCGGTCGGCTGGATTTCCTTCCGCGCATTCTCCGAATCCAGCAGGCGCTGCACGCCATTGCCGGCCAGGGTGCCCACCGCGCCGGTGGCCAGGTTGACCGAGCGCAGGCGGTGGTTGACGGTGTCGGCGACGATCACGTCGTAGCCCAGCTCGGCGGCCAGTTCTGCAGGCAGCGCGGCCAGGCCCTGCAGTTCGTTGAACTGCGCGGTGCCAGCATCCCCGTCAGCGTAGCCCTTGATGCCCGAGCCGATGGTGCGCACCACTTCGAAGCCTGCATCCAGTTCCACCAGGCGGTGGTGGCCCGAGTCGCCGACCAGGAAGTTGCCGTTGGCCAAGGCGATGGCCTTGCCCGGGAAGCGCAAGTCGCCTTCGCGGGCTGCGGGAGCCACATAGGGGCCGTTGCCGCGGTGCAAGGTGCCCTTGGCTTCATGCTCGGCGATCAGTTCTTCGACCAGCGAGCCCAGGCCCTGGGCGTGGCCTTCGCCGGAGAGGTGCGCGACGATGTAGCCTTCCGGGTCCAGCACGACCAGGGTTGGCCAGGCGCGGGCGCCGTAGGCCTGCCAGGTGACCAGCTCAGGATCATCGAGCACCGGGTGATGGATTTCATAGCGCTCCACGGCTGCGGCCAGCGCATCCGGGTCGGCTTCGTGCTCGAATTTCGGCGAGTGGACACCCACGGTGACCAGCACGTCGGAGTACTGCTCCTCCAGCGGGCGCAGCTCGTCGAGCACATGCAGGCAGTTGATGCAGCAGAAGGTCCAGAAGTCCAGGAGCACGATCTTGCCGCGCAGGGCTTCAAGGTCCAGCTGCTTGCCGCCGGTATTCAGCCAGTTGCGGCCCAGCAGTTCGCTGGCGCGCACCTTGTAATTGGCGCGGACGGATTCTGTTGCGCTCATTCTCATCCTTTCGCATTTGCCGTGGCACGGCAGGTAGAACTTCATTATCGGCCACGGCCCGGTGCAGTACTAAACGGTGTTAAGGAACATTGAGGTGCAACAGGCGCCGGCCGGCATCTATTCCGCTAGGGCAGCTGGGCGATGGCCGCGTCCATGACGCTGCCGGCCACCTGGTTGAACTTTGGGTCCGACAGCGGGTTGGCGGAGAGGAAGGAGACCATCACCGCATACTCCTTCGTCGCCTTGATCAGCACCAGCGAATTCTGCGCGTACTGCCCATCGCGGCTGTAGTACAAGGATGAATCCACCGAGTCGACCTCGGGGTCCGAGAACTTCAGGGTCTCGGTGTAGTCCATCCCGTTGAGCTTCACAGAGGTGCACTGATCCAGGATGGTGCGCACATTCTCGTTGTGCGACGCCACGGTTCCCGCACCGTCCTTGCCGAGCTTGGCCACCTCCACCGATCCGGTGATGGACTGGTTCTCGTTGGTGAAGTCGGTGCGGGCCGTTTCGGTGCCCAGCTGCACCGGCGACCAGTTCAGATCGTTGATCGGCGCCGAGCACTGGGCCGGCAGGACCACGATGTCCTTGAGCGTATCGGTGGGCGGGGTGGACAGCGCCTGGAGGTCCTTGCCCTGGATCTTGGCACTGCTCGGGAAGCCTAATTGGCTGGCCAGCACCGCGCCGGCGGTGGTGGCCACTTCGGCGGTGGTCAGATCCTGCGGCGAGGCGCTGGGGCTCGGGCTGGCGGTGCCTTCGGCGGCGATCTTGTGGGTCTGGTCGTCAGGCATCTGGGACTGGGCGGACGAGCAGGCGCTCAAGGCCAGCGCGGCGCATACAGCCAGGGAAACGGTGAGTCGTTTAGGCATTCGGGTTCCTCTTATCGGCCTGGTTGAAGCGGGCGAACATCGCGTTGTAGGCTTCCAGCTCGGCGTCGTTGTCGCGATCGGCCTGCCGGTCATAGCGCTTGGTGTCCTTCTTGTCCTGCTTGAGCCAGGAAACCACCACCAGGATGGCCAGCACCAAGGTGGGCACTTCGCCGATCGCCCACATCGCCCCGGCTCCCACCACCTGGTCCTCCAGCGCGGTGCCGCCCCAGGTGCGGCCCATATTGCCGAAGTAGTCCGGGGCCAGCAGGGTTTCGGTGCTCATCAGGGCCACGCCGAAGAAGGCGTGGAAGGCGACGGTGGCCAGCAGGACCACCAGGCGCATCGGGTAGGGGTAGCGCTTCGGGATCGGATCGGCATCCACCAGCGAGAGCGCAAAGAGGTAGCCGGTGAGCAGGAAGTGCAGGTTCATCAGCTCGTGGCCCGCATGGTAGAGCATGGCCGGTTCCAGGACCGGGGTGAAGTAGAAGATCACGATCGAACCGGCGAAGTTCACGGCAGCGAAGATCGGGTGCGTGATGACCTTGGAGTAGCGCGAATGCACCAGGAAGAGGATCCATTCGCGCGGGCCGCGGGTATCGTCGGTGCGCGCCGGCAGCACCTGCAGCAGCAGGGTGATCGGGGTGCCCAGCACCAGGAAGATCGGCACGATCATGGTCAGCGACATGTGGTCGACCATGTGGGTGGAGAACTGGATCTTGCCGTACACCGCCACGGCGCCGCTGGTCACGTAGAACAGCGCGAACAGGCCGATCAACCAGCTGATCAGGCGCACCACGCTGGGCTTGTCCCCGCGCCGGGCCAGGGTGATGAAGGCCCAGAGGTAGGCGGCCAGCCCGAACAGGCACACAGCCACCCAGATCCAGTCCATCCGCCAGGTGGTGAACCAGCTGGCGGTATCCGGGGCCGGCGGCAGGTCGTAGCCGGTCAGCAGCCGCGCCGGGGTGGTTTCGGCCGGGGCCTCATCGGAGGTCGGCGGGGCGGTGCGCGCCAGCACGGCGGCCACCGACATCACCGACGCCATCAGGATCACTTCGCCCAGCACGATCTGCCAGGCCGATCGCAGGGCGCTGTACTGCCCGGCCAACAGCTTCGGGATCACGAAGCGGCGGTGGGCCAGGCCCAGCAGGCCCAGCACCAGGGTGATCGCCAGCTTCACGACCACCAGGGTTCCGTACGGGGTCAGCCACTGCTCCCAGCTGGTGATGCGGATGACCGCCGAGGCCAGCCCGGAGCCGATGATCAGGAACACCACGAACAGCGCCAGCGCCGAATAGCGCTGCAGCACCACTCCGGCGAGCACCTGGCCGCGCTGGCGCCCGGGTGCTTGTCCGGTCAGGGTCGGGGCCAGCAGCGCCAGGACGATGATCCCGCCAAACCAGAGGACCACGGCCAGCAGGTGCAGGCCGATGGAGTTCACCGCGGCGAAATGGTCATCTCCCCCGGCGGCGTGGCCGATGAAGGCCAGCGGCAGGATGCCGAACAGGGAGAAGAAGGCGGTGGCGCCCACCCCGGTCTTGGAGCGGACCGCCAGGGCCAGCGAGCTGACCACGGCGGCGATCACCACCATCCAGGCCCAGGCCCGGCCGGTGGTGATGGAGAGGATGTAGTCGAGGATGGCCGCCGAGTACTGCGCGTCCAGATTGATCGGCAGCCCGGCCAGATCCCAGAAGGTCAGCACCATCACGGACGCCGCCGACAGGGTCCAGAGCACCGCCGACCCGGCAGCGATATTCATCGCGCGGGTGAAGGCCGGATGGTCCCCGCCGGAGGCACCGCGGGTGACCTTGATGCTGCGCGGCAGAATCGCGGCAGCGAAAATCAGCGAGGCAATGGCCACTGACATGGCCGAATGGTGGATCGCGCGGGCGATCGGCAGGCTCCAGCGCACAAAGGCGCCCGGGTCGGCCAATTCGGCCGGGCGGGCGATGCCGGTGAACATCACGGCGGCCAGGAAAGCCACCGCCGAAGCGAGCAGCCCGGGCAGGATGAAGCGGGTGACTGAAACCGTGCGCTGTGCTGTATCCATATCCTTCTTATCATCTCATTTTTGCCCCGCCCCGTCAGGCCGGATGGGTCCGGCGGCACCCCGCTACGGCGCATCTCACACAGCGGCGGGCACAGGCTTCGGGCTCGTCGATCACCTGGCGGGGGTGCTGATCCCGTCCAGCTGACCGGACAGATTCCTGAAGGACCCATCACCGGGTGTGGCACGCACGAAGCCGGTCTGCACGAAGCGGCGCCGGGTCCTGCGAACAGCACTGGATCAGCAGACCCATCTGCCCGAGCACGTTGAGCAGGCTCAGGCCCAGGTGTCGAGGGCGGTCAGCGCCGGGGCTCGCGTCCCCTTCACTGCGGGCAGCACTGGCGTTTGCTCGTCCCAAGCTTTCGTGAAGTGGCCGAGGTGGCCCCTGGGCACCGGAATGACAGCGGGTGCTACTTGGTGTTGCGCATGAACTTGGCCATCACGCCAATCACACCGCCGAGAATGACGACGCCGATCACGACCCACATGATCGGGCTCATGGAGCGGCCGGCATCCTGCATCGGGGTCTCGCTCGACGAGGCAGACTCGCTCGGCGCAGCCGAATCAGTTGGCGCAGCCGAGTCGCTTGGAGCACTGATCATCGATGGGGTCGGCTTGGCATCGTTCTTGATGGTGAAGCCCAGGTTGTTCTCAACCGGGTGCCCGTCCGAGGAGACCACCCGGAAGGCCAGATCGTATTCGCCATTGCCCAGTTCCTCGGCGGGGGTGACGGTCACGGTCGTGCCCTTGGTCTCCGCCTTGGCGTCGACCACGGTGCCGTCCTGCTTGAGCACGACCTTCGTGGAATCCACGCCGGAGATGGTCTGCAGCTCGCCGGAGAAGGTCAGGACCAGCTCCTTGGGCGCGGTCTTCAGGCTCGCTCCGTCCTTGGGCGTGGAGCTGACCAATTCATCATGGGCGCTGGCGGCGGTGATCGAGGTGAACAGGGCCAGGACTGACAGCGTGATCACGGCGGCCAGGCGGGTGAGGTTCATTGCGGGCAGGGTCAGGTTCTTCATGGTTGTCCTTCCAATCCCCGTTCATGGGGCATTTCGTTATTGTCTTAGGCGGCAAGAACGAAGGAAGGCGGGCCCCGGCGCTCTGGCAGTCTTTCCAATTGCGCCAGCTTGAGTTGAAAACGCAACGGGCAGTAGGCCGGGAGGACCGGGACGTCGGGAACCTGAATACGGATCAACGCGAGGATGCGCCGGGCCGAGGACAGGGTGAGGTATGAACCCAAGAGGTTCAGCAGTCGTTCACCCTGGTTCAAGACGAGGATGCTGGCCACGGCGGCCAGCACGTGCGCGTAGAGCATCGACTCGGTGTGCACGTCGGCGTAGTGGGTGCTGATGTTGTGGGCGAGCTCGATGCTGCGCCCGGTGTGCTGCACGTGCTCCATGCCCGAGATGCCGGTACCATCGTGGCTCATCACCGACAAGCTCAGGTGGAACAGGCCTTGGCTGGCCATCACCACCAGGCTGGTGGCCCACACGGAGAACCTCTTCCCCACCAGCAGCAGGGCGATCATCGCGGAAATGCAGGTGATCAGGCCCATGGCGACCAGCGACATTTTTGTCGGCGCGCTATGCGCGTGCGCCGCGAAAGCCGTCCAGGTGCACACGCTCGCCGCCAACCAGCCGCGCAGGACGCGGGTTGCGGGATTCTGTGGCACGAGGTTCAGCCTACTCTTCTGGTTGGTCATCAAGCACGCCTGATTCTACGCGAAGTAGAAGATCGGCTCAAACCTGCTGTAAAGCGGCAAGGCCCGACCTTGTCCCCGGAAGATTCCGGAGCTGGTCGGGCCTTGCTCAAGCTTGGAGAAGCTTACTTCTTGGCAACAGCTGCCTTCAGCTTCGAACCAGCGGTCAGCTTGACCGAGTGGCCAGCAGGAATCTGGATTGCTTCGCCGGTCTGCGGATTGCGACCGGTGCGAGCTGCACGATCGGTGCGCTCTACAGCCAGCCAACCTGGGATCGACACCTTCTCACCCTTGGAGATCTGGTCGACGAAAACCTCGAACACAGCATCCAGTACACCGTTGACGGCAACCTGGGAGTTTTCGGTCTTTGCTGCAACGGCTGCAACAAGTTCGCTACGGTTCATAGCCAATGTATGGTCCTCCTGGACTAGTGATCCAAAACCCGCTTCCGGGCCTCGAACGCCGCACGGTCGCACGGACTTATCAGTGAGAACATATCAAACCTTGAGCCGCGAAATGCCCGAAAACAGGCGAAATACCGGGATTTTTTCATCTTCTTACAGATTTCTGGGTCTAACGGCATCATTTTTGGGTTCAACAACCAGATCTGATACGCCCTTGGATGCAACAAGACCCATCTCCCGGTCGAGGAAAGATGGGTCTTGTCCAAGCCTAGAGAAGCCTACTTCTTGGCAACAGCTGCCTTCAGCTTCGAACCAGCGGTCAGCTTGACCGAGTGGCCAGCCGGAATCTGGATTGCTTCGCCGGTCTGCGGATTGCGACCGGTGCGTGCTGCACGATCGGTGCGCTCTACCGCCAGCCAGCCCGGGATGGTGACCTTTTCGCCCTTGGAAATCTGGTCGACGAATACTTCGAATACGGCATCCAGAACACCGTTGACGGCAACCTGGGAGTTTTCGGTCTTCGCTGCAACGGCTGCAACAAGTTCGCTACGGTTCATAGCCAATGTATGGTCCTCCTGGACTAGTGATCCAAAACCCATGTCCGGGCCTCGAATGCCGCGCGGTCGCACGGACTTATCAGTGATGAACTTACCAGTTATGGGCGACAAAAAGGGCATCGTCTCGCGGATTCCGCCGAATTCCTCTAAAGACTTGAGGTGTGAAAGCTCACCAAGACGCTATAGCGCAAAGGGATCGAGGCCCTCATTGGCCTTCACGAAAATCTCCCATGCGGCGTCCTGGAGCTTCTTGCTCCGAGTGATGCTTGCCGGTCTGGCTAGCGATATCCGGCCTTTGGCTGTCAGTTGCGGCCCGAAGAATGTCCCGGGCGCGCAATGGTCCAAGCCCTTAGTCAGCGCCGCCTCGACAATCGCCACCGAACCTTCATGTTTGCCCTGCGCGAAACCGGCCTGCAATCGCCCGGCTAGACGTTTGGCAAAGCCGGGTTCGTTGATTCCTTCGACTTGCGGGGTGAGCCCGGACACCGAATATCCAGGATGCACCGCGATGGATCTGGCTGGCCACTGCAATTGGCGCAATCGGTGATCGAGTCCTATGCCGAGGCTTTGAAGGACCGCTTTGGACTGAACATAGGCACGGTAGGGGTGGTAATCGACCTCCAGCTTGAGGTTAAAGGCATCGGTACGCAATAGCAGCGTGGACATCGACCCCAGGGTGATGAGACGCAACGAACCTTGGCGGAACTTCTCAGCCAATTCTCCGATAAGTCGGGCGTGTCCAAGGACGTTGGCGGTCATGGTTCGCTCGTAACCCAACAGTCCTGTTTCCCTTGCTGATGGGGGTCGGATCATTCCCGCATTGGCCACCAAGATATCGAGTTGGCGGCCGCGAAGTTCCGCGGCCAAAGCCATGGCAGACATCAATGAATCGGCGTCAAACTGCATAAATTCAACGCTGGCTCCCGGCACCCGGGAACGGATAGCTGCCATGGCCCTTTCAGCGCGTGACTGGTTACGACAGGCCAAAACCACATGAGCACCTGCGGCCGCCAGCCCTAGGGAAGCGAAAAATCCCAGACCGGCGTTGGCACCCGTGACTACAGCAGTTTTGCCATCTCCTAGCGACTTCCAGCGATCACGATTGCCGTGAATATTGGCTTGAGGCAATCCCTGCCCCAGCTGTTCCAGGGACCCCAAACGCACTGCACGATTCATGACCCCCACGGTACTACAACTGCTACCCCGCCAACCCTTCAGGGTTCAAGCGTGAATCGGTAATACCTTCCTCGCTCAGTGACCACTTGTCGAGGATTTGCTGATAGGCGCCCGATTCGATCAGACCGTCCAAGGCTACTTCCGCGGCCTGAGCCAATCCATTCCCCTTTTTGGTGGTCACTGCTACCTGCGCGGTGTCCGGCCACCCTCCGGGGAACAAGCCAATCTGCTTGAGCTCTCCGGCTGTTGCCTGCTTATAGGCACCGGTGGCGTTGGGCCCGAAACTTGCATCAGCACGGCCAGACAATAGGGCCAAAGTGGATGCTGAATCATCGTCGTAGTACTGGAAGTCAACAGGCTTCAGGCCCTTGGCTTGGTTAGCCTTGTCCCAATCAACCAAGATCTTCTCCTGGTTAGTGCCCGAACCGACGATGATCTTCAGACCCGCCACATCCTCGGCCTTCGTGATGGGGCCGATCTTGGAATCCTTGTCGGCGTAGAAGCCGAGCAAATCCTCGCGATAGGTGGCGAAATCAAACTTCTTCTTGCGTTCCTCGGTGACCGTCACGTTACTGACGGCAGCCTCATACTTGCCCGATTCAATTCCCAAGGGCCAATCGGCCCAAGAGACCGGGACGAGGTCCAGTTCCAATCCCAACGCATCGGCGAGCGCCGCGGCAATGTCAGCGTCGTTGCCTACCGGGGTGGTGTTATCCGTGGCGTAGAAGCTCAAAGGTGCAGCACCCGGTGCGGTCACCACACTCAGCTTGCCATCGGCGGCGATCTTCTCCGGAACCAGAGCTTGGGCCCTCTTGTTAAGCTCAACTTGTGGCCGTACCTGCTTGGGGCTGCTCAAGGCTGATGTTGCGTTATCGGTGGCAGTCGCCGATGGGGTATCTTCGGTTGCCTGTGATGGGTCGGCGCAAGCGCTCAGGGACGCCAGCCCGATCAGCGCCATCATGGTGACGGCAATACGAGTTCGCTGTTGCTTCATGACACTTCCTGTTCTACGAGTGCTGGCTTCAAGGCGCGCTGTTCGTGGTTTTCATCAATTCTCAGACCCAGGTTTTCGCGGAGGGTTCCGGCGTAGGATTCTGGGTAGATGCCCCGCTCCTGCAAGCGAGGAACCAGGTGGTTGACGATGTCATCCAGTCCGGTGGGAATCAGCCATGGGGTGATATTAAAACCGTCTACCGCGCCGAGTTCTGCATACTGTGCCAATCGATCTGCGACCTGGTCATAGGAACCGGTAAAGGTGTGATCTGCACGGTGTGAGCGGGAACGGACAAACTCGATGATGTTCTGTCCCTTCTGGCTAGCTTCGGCACGCCAAGCGGCTGCCAGTTCTAGGGATTTGGCCCCCTGGAAGCCGCTACCTCGGGTGACCGAGCTCTGCTCGACGACTGGATCAAACTCCGGCAGTGGCCCGTAGGGATCCACGCTCTCTAGCCGGGTGCCCCAGAATTGTTCGAGATAGGCCAGCGCCTGCTGCGGACCAATCTGGCGTTCGCGGACCCAATGGTACTTTTCTTCGGCTGCCGCAGGGGTCTGGGCGACGATGAACTCGGCGCCCGGCATGATCTTCACCGAATTCTGCGCACGTCCCACCTTCGCTGCCCGAGCGTTGATGTCCTTGCGGAATTCCAGAGCATCCTCCAGCCCTACGTGAGCGGAGAAAATGACATCCGTTTGGCGGGCGGCGAAGTCGCGCCCCTGGGCTGAGTCACCGGCTTGGAAGAGCACCGGACGATGCTGTGCGCTGGCCGGAACGGTGCCGGTGTAGTCGACGTTGTAGTGATTACCTCGGTGATGCACCGGGGCGCCGTCCCAGATCTGCCGGACGGTACGCACAAAATCTTCAGCGTGCGAGTAACGCTCGTGGTGCTCAAGGTAACCACCGCGACGGAAGTTCGCGCCGGTCCAGGCGTTGTGGGTGGTGACGATATTCCACGCTGCACGCCCCTCAGAAATCAGATCCAAGGAGGAGAGCCGACGAGCCAAGTCTGCAGGATCGTTGTAGGTGGTGTTTTGGGTGGCGACCAAACCGATCTTGCTGGTGACTGCGGCAAGGGCCGCCAGCATGGTTTGCGCATCAGGGCGGCCTGCCACGTCAAGGTCGTGGATCCTTCCCAAGTGTTCGCGCAGTCGTAGCCCTTCGCCGAGGAAAAATGCGCTGAACAGGCCGCGCTCGGCGGTTTGCGCGATCTGGCGGAAGGAGGCGAAGTCGGTTTGTGATCCCGAGGCTTCGCTGCGCCAAACGGTGGATGAGTTCACGCCTTGGTAGAAGACGCCGAATCGTAGTTGATGCTGGGTGCTCATGATGCCTCCTGGAAGCGGTTCTGGGCTACTGGCAACGCGAAGCTCTCGCGCAAGGTTGCTGAAATGGGTGCCAGCACATTGCTGGACTTCAGTTGTGGAAGTACTTCGTCGATCAGCACCGATCCGTCGATCCGAAGATCCCCGGGATACACGTGCACAAGGTGGCGGCGCTGGTCCGCCGGGTTAGCCGTTGCTTCAGCAAAATCACTCAGGAAGTTGATCAACGCCTCGGCACTACCGGCAAAGACCGCACGATCACTGCTGTGGATCCCTACTTCTGCCGCGCGTTGTGCCCCGGTCTGCCCCGCGGCGTCCAGGTATACGCCGAGCTCAATGGCCACTGCTCCCGAGGTACTGGAAGCCGTTGCTTGGGCCAACAAGGTACGAAGGCTCGAGCTATTGACCTGCACAACGTCCGTGCCATTAAGCCGGCAGTGCTGCAAGCCTGATTCGCTCAGCAGGTCGGCGGGGGCGATAATCGGCAGCTGCCCTTGTGGTGGGCGTGGAGTAATTGCCGGTCCCTTCACCGAGAAGTCCTTGCCTGCAACATCCACGTAGTGCAACTTGTTCGCATCCAAATAGCGCCCGGTAGCCACATCGCGGATGACCGCGCCATCTTCCCAGCTATCCCAGAGCCGGCGGTGGGTGGTCACCACATCGGCGGCTTCCCTGCTGAGCTGATCTTCAGCTAACACGGTGCGGCCCACGGCCTGAGCCTGTACCGAGTCGTTATGCGTCTCCAGGATCCAGCCGGCACGGCCCTGGGAAATGATGTCCAAACTGGCCAATTGGGTAGCGGTGTGGAAGGGTTCGGTGAATAGGGCATCGATCACCGGCAACACACCGATGTGGCGCGTTTGGGCCGCCGTGTAGCTAGCTCGCTGCACGGCATCGAGCAACCCGTCGCTGGAAAAACTCACGGCATGGAAACCGGCTGATTCAGCGCGCAACGCTTGATAGGCAGTGTGCTTGGGATCGTTTCCGGCACCGTCGAGATTCAGGGCCAGTAGCACTGAGCGTTCGCTCATAGTGCGTACTCCTTTCGTAGGTTCTTGTCCGCTTGCGGATCCTGTGCGGTCCACAGGGTGGTCGGTGTGTTGACCAGTGGAATGACTTCTTGGGCGAAGCGTTCCAGGGTTTCCATTTGAGCCGCGTAGGGCTGGGTTGCGGGCAGGGAGATGGATTGCAGGTCGTGGCCGAAGCTCTGGTGGTAATCCAGGATCTTCGCAGCCACATCTTCCGGGCTGCCCACCAACAGCGGGCCTTCAGCGACTGCGTGTTCGATGCTGCGATACGGGGTGTTATTACCTGGCACGTCACGTCGATCGGTCAGCGCTTCATACACCGGCCCAAATTCCTTGATCGCCTGCTTGGTGCTGTCAGCCAAATACACCCCGCCGGCCCCGCTTCCTGATCCGACATACCTGCCTGCCGGATCATGTCCGGCTTGCTCATAGGCTTGTTTGTAGTGGTCGATCAGCACCTTGTAATTCTCTTTGGGCTGGATCGCATTGGCGGAGAACAGCGGGTCACCGTGCTTCGCGGCCAGTTCTGCCGAACGAAGCGAGGTGGCCGAACCGTGCCAAATCCGTATCGATGACTGATACGGACGCGGGGTGGTGGTGACCTGTTCAAAGCTGCTGCGGAACCTTCCGGCGAAGTCCACCGGCAGATCGCCGAACAGTGCTTTGAGCAGCTCATAGTTCTCTTCCAGCAAATCCCATTGGTCTTCAACTTTTCGGCCGAAGAGCGGGAAATGCGCGACCTCGTTGCCCTTGCCGATTCCTAGTTCCAGGCGCCCGTTGCTCAGTTGGTCCACGGTGGCAAAGTCCTCGGCCACGCGCACCGGGTCAAGGATGGAAAGGACAACAACACCGGTATGCAGGCGAATTCTCGTGGTCCGCGCCGCAATGGCTCCAAGGACCACTGCTGGCGATGAGGAAATGAAAGCCCCGGCGTGACGCTCCCCTACGGAGAAGGAATCGAATCCGAGTTCTTCTGCCCGCACGGCCGTCTGAACGACCTGTTCAAAGCGCTGTGCGGTGCCTATCTGCAGACCGGTGATCGGGTCATCCTGATGAGGAATAATGTCTAGCACCTGGAAACGCATTATTTGCCCTTGTAGTTCGACGCGTTGATGGTTTCCGATTTTGCTAGGCCCTCTTCGCTCAACGCCCAGCGATCTAGCACCTTGGCATAGGTGCCATCCTCGATGGTTTCGTTCAACGCCGCAGTGATCAGTTCGGCTAGATCGTTGCCCGCTTTAGTGGTTGCGGCGACCAGCGTCTCATTAGGCCAACCGGCGTTGATCTTGCCGACCACCTTCAAGTCATCACGTTGGTTTTGGCGGTACACGGTGGAGGGATACGGCGCGATGTTCAGGTCAATGCGTCCTGAGGAGAGCGCCAGAATGGTGTCGGCTTCGCTGGAGTAGTACTGCAGTTCTGCCGGAGCCTCGCCCTTGCCTTCTAGCTCCTTGTTCCAGGCCAGAAGGATCTTCTCCTGGTTGGTTCCAGAACCTACCGCGATCTTCTTGCCCGAAATGTCATCCGCGGATTTCACTGAAATGCCGCTATCGGCACGAGCCTCAAATCCCATGTAGGCCGCCCGGTAGGTAGAAAAGTCGAACTTCTTAACTCGATCAGCGTTCACCCCGACATTAGAGAAGACCGCTTCGAATTCGCCCGATTCAGTTTTCAGGGGCCAGTTCTCCCAGCTGGTGACCTGTAGATCCAGTTCTAGGCCCAGCTTGTCCGCGACGATCTGCGCCAGGTCCACTTCCGTACCGATCACGGTTTTTTCATCGGTGGCGTGAAAGGACAGAGGTACCGAACCTGCGGTGGTGGCAACGGTCAATTTGCCATCTTTTTTGATCTTTTCAGGCACCGCGTCGGCCAGCTTGACATCCTTGGTGGCGCGGATGCGATCTTGGTCGGGTGAGGTGTTGTAGGTAGTGCCCTGGGCTTCAGAATCCGATGACGCTGCCGGAGCGGCGGCTCCTGGGTCGGCGCATCCGGCCAAGCCGATCAGGCTGAGAGCTGTTAGGGCAGATGCAGCTGCGTACTTTTTCATGGTGCGAGTCCTTGTTGACGAAACTTTAGATGTTGAAAGCCGGTTCAATGACTTTGGAGAGGAACGATTTGGTGCGGTCGTGCTGAGGATTGGTCAGTAGTTCGCTCGGGGTTCCTTGCTCGACTACTCGTCCGCCATCCATGAAGATGATTCGGTCCGCGACGTCTCGGGCGAAACCGATTTCGTGGGTGACTATGATCAGCGTGGTTCCGGATTTGGCAAGATCCTTGATGACTTCTAGTACCTCGGTGACCAACTCGGGATCCAGGGCACTGGTTGGCTCATCAAAAAGCACCACTTTGGGATCCAAGGCCAACGCCCTGGCGATCGCTACGCGTTGTTGTTGTCCGCCAGAAAGCTGACGCGGATAGGCGTCGGCCTTATCCGCCAATCCCACACGGTCCAATAGGTCCTTGGCTCGTGCTACGGCCTTGGCTTTGGGAATTTTCCGGGCATGGATTGGCGCTTCAATGATGTTCTGCAGCGCGGTGAGGTGGCCGAAGAGGTTGAAGTTCTGGAACACCATGCCCACTTCGGTGCGCTGTACGAGAATCTCTGATTCTGGTCGCTCATGAAGTTTGCCGTTGCGTACCTTGTAGCCGATCAGTTCCCCATCCAAGCTGATCGTTCCGCGGTCGACTTTTTCAAGGTGGTTGATAGTGCGCAGCAAGGTGGACTTTCCTGAGCCCGAGGGCCCAATGATGACCAGTACTTCGCCTTCGGCAACGTCGAGGTCCACCTCGTGCAGCACCTGCTGGTTGCCGTAGCTTTTATCGACCGAACGCACCGTCACCGCTCCGCGCGTGGTGGCTTCCTTAGTTGCCAGGCTCATGGCTGTCCTTTCGAGGTGTTGATCTTGGCGTTGGCGTGGATCTTGAAGAAGGCACGCAGTTTTTGCAGTGGTGTGGGTGGAAGAGTGCGAAGTGCGCCGCGTGAATAGTGACGCTCAATGTAGTACTGGGCGACGCTGAGCACCGAAGTGATCACGATGTACCAGATAGTGGCCACCAAGAGCATCGGCAGCACTTGCTGCGTGCGGTTGTAGATCACCTGCACGGTGTAGAACAGTTCCGAATAGGCCAACACGTAAACGATCGAGGTGCCTTTTACCAAGCCGATGATTTCGTTGAAGGCGGTCGGCAAGATGGCGCGCATCGCTTGTGGAAGCACAATCTTGGTTGATCGGCGCCAGCGTGGAATACCTAGGGCCGTGGCCGCTTCGATCTGGCCCTGGTCTACCGAAAGGATGCCACCACGTATGATTTCGGCACTGTAGGCCGCCTGGTTCAGCGTCAATCCCAGTACCGCAGCAGCAAACTGGCTGATCAGGCTGGTCGTCTGGAATTCGGCAAAGGTCAGCGAGGTGAACGGGACGCCGAGGCGGATCGTTTCATACAGGTAGCCGAGGTTGTACCAAAGCAGCAGCTGCACCAGCAACGGGGTGGAACGGAAAATCCAGGAGAAGGTCCAGGACACCGAGCTGAATAGCGGCGAGCTGGAAAGCCGCATCAACGCCAGAACAAATCCAAGCGCAAAGCCCAAGCTGCCGGAGATCAAGGTCAACTTCAGTGTTTGGCCTAGACCTCGAAGAATGGATTCAGCGGTGAACCATTGAGCCACCACGCCCCATTCCCACCGTGGGTTGGTCAGCAGGGAGTACAGCACCGCAGCAGCCAGGGCAGCGACAACCACGGTGCCCACCCAACGCCATGGATGGCGCGCGGCGACCACGGCGTAGTCTGCGTAATTCTGCGCTGCTTCCCGGCTTGGATCAGCGACCGCGAGCTGCTGGGTGGGCACTGCGGCGGGTTCCTGTACAGCCTGCGATTCGGTGACGTTGGTTGCCGACGGCATCGGTTCCTCCTTCGTGAGTTCGACTCTGTTGACCTCACGTTAGAACCGAAATCAGAGCCGATGCATCTGGGAGATTCACGCTCGTTCACCCAAGGACACCATGTGTCGAAGTGACAATTTGTGACAGCTGTCCGGGACATTTTTATCTCGAATTATGTCCTTGCATGGCCCCGGCGACGACCTCTGCGACGTTGTGAGTCGGGGTGCTGGATACGCACCTTCTCACACTTCTAATCTGGCGCTAACCAACAGATTCCCTACGCGTCAGGCCGGCCCAAGGAGAGAAATGACCAAGCAGCACATTGTTTTCATCGGCGGCGGACCCCGGACCTCGATAATTCTGGAGCGCATCAGCGCCAACCGGGCCTTGCTGGAAAATACCGAGCTTCACCTCCATATCGTCGACCCGTTCCCGGTTGGCGCCGGACGCATCTGGCGCGAAGATCAGAGTCCTCTGCTCAAACTGAATTCGCGCGCCGCTGATGTCACGATGTTCACCGATGACTCGGTGCAGTGCTTGGGTCCGAGCAAGGACGGCCCAGCATTGGATCAGTGGGTACGGCTGATTCGAGACGGACAGCTGCCCGATGTACCAGCCCTGGTACTGGCCGACCCGCTGCTGGAGGCCGAAATCGCATCCTTGGGCCCAGAGGATTTCCCGACCCGCCGGCTTCAGTCCTGCTACCTGCGCTGGTTTTTCGCCCGGGTCCAGGCTTCTTTCACCGCTCCCGATTCCATTCAGGTCCATGAAGATACCGCGGTGGATCTGATCCCGGGGTCCAACACTCATGAAGTGCTGTTGGCTTCCGGCGAAGTAATCGTCGCCGATCAGGTGGTTCTTGTCCAGGGCCACCTTGATGCCGCGCTTCACGCCGATGTCCGAGCGTCAGAATTCTCCGCGCATGCCGATAGCGCCGATCATCTGGGTTACACCCCGCCGGGCTATACCAACGACATCAACTTCGATGACCTGCTGCCGGGCACGACAGCGCTCGTCTCGGGGATGGGCCTGGCCTTCACCGATCTCTTTGTCCTGCTTTTTGAAGGTCGTGGTGGCCGCTTCGAGCACGCCGAATCCGGGGCCTTGCGGTACATTCCCAGTGGCCGGGAACCAAAACTCCTGGCCGGTTCCCGGCGCGGGGTGCCCTATCACAGCAAAATCCGAAGCACTGCAACTGCCGAGCTGACCACCCGCTACTTCACCGAGGACGCGGTGGCGAGGTTGCACCAGCGCTACGGCCAGCTGGACTTCTTTGCCCATATTTGGCCGTTGCTCGCCAAAGAAACCGGACACTTCTACTACCGCGAGCTCTTTGCCACACGCCCCGAACGGCTGCGCGGCGGGTGGGATGATTTCCTGGCCGCCTACGATTCGATCGCGTGGTATTCGCCCGAACGAGCAAGTCTCGTGGCCCGGTTTGTCGCCCCCGATGATCGGCTGGAATTCGAGGAGCTCGAGTTCCCGCTGCCTATCCCCCGCCCGCTGCCTGCCCACGGCGATCGTGCACAACTCGACATGCTGGTGCGCGATCATATTCGCCAGGATCTGCGGCTGCGCGATTCGCCGGATCATCCCCAGTTTCACGCCCTGTTTTTTGGTCTGCTGCGCTGCTTTGTCACCCTCCCGCTCGTCCACGACAAGCTCAGCCAGTCCGGGCGAGCCCAACTGGCCACCTGGTGGCAAGGATTTTTCAGCTTTGTCGACTCTGGTCCGCCAGCACATCGCCTACGCGAACTGCTGGCCTTGCACGAGGCCGGATTCATCGAGTTCTTAGGCCCGGAAACCAGCTTCGGATTTGATGCCGGGCGCCAACTGTTCAGCGCGCACACCCTGTCCGGTACCGTGCATGCCCCGCGGTTGATTGAAGCCAGGCTGCCGGCCACTGGCATTTCAACTAGCACCGATCCCCTGCTGGCCTCGCTCCTACGCCAAGGACTGATCACCGAAGAACCCGGAGGTTCAGGAAAAATGCACATCACTTCACTGCGCCAAGCCATTGGCCGCAAAGGTCGCATCCAGCGTTGGCTCTTTGCTACCGGAGCCGCCGTAGGCAGGTTCCAAGCCGGAGCATTCTCCCGCCCGCAGTCCAACTCCGCACCCTTTGCCGATAGCGACGCACTGGCCCGCGAGCTGCTCTCAGCTCCGGCAACCATGGACCAGTGGGAATTGGCCGGTGCCGTAACACAAGCCCACCAGAGCATCGCCTAGAATCGAGGATTCGCCATGACACAAGCCCCCGCGCTCACCGCCCACGCCGTTCTGATCGGCGACCCGCGCCTCGCCCCGCTCTTTGCCGGGCTCACCGAGGAATATACCCAGCGTTATGGGGATCGAAACGGATCGGTGGCCCAGGAACTCGACCGCTTCCCCTCACACGAATTCACTGATCCGCTAGGCCGTTTTGTCATTCTCGAAGAAGCCGGCCAGACCGTTGCAGGTGGTGCACTTCGACGCTATGACCAGCACACCGCCGAGCTCAAGCGCATCTGGACCCACGAAGATCATCGTCGACGCGGGCTTGCCCGAAGGGTTCTAGCCGAGTTGGAACGCGCGGCGATCGACCTGGGTTATACACAGCTCTACCTCACTACCGGCCCGCGGCAGCCAGAGGCGCTGAACCTGTATCTCAACGCCGGCTACCAGCCCCAGTTTGATCTGGCCGCCGATCCAGAGAGCATCGGGCACCTGCCGTTCACCAAACAGTTGCCGGCCATCAGTGGTGATGCCACGATAGGAGTATGAAGGACAAGAAGGATGCCGCGCTGAACGCCGCACGGTACCAGATGGAGCAGGCCGGCGACGAGCCGTTGCCGGTGGATGAGTATGCGCAGGCCACGGGCATGGCTCCGGTGGCCAAGCAGAAGACGCCGCTGCAGCTTCATGCGGAGGACGAAGCCTGGGAAGTGGCCAATTCGGTGCTCGATGAGGCCTTTGCCCGCGGAGACTTCGATCATCTGGCCCTGGCAGGGCAGAAGATCGACCATATCACCAGCAATGACGATCCGGACTGGTGGCTCAAATCGATGATGCGCCGCGAGCAGATCACCGGCCTGGGTCCCCCGGCCCTGACCTTGCGGGTGGAGGACGAGCAGATGGAGCAGACCCTGGATCGCCTGCCCACCGATCGAGCTGTGCGCGAGCACATCGAGGATTTCAATCAGCGGATTATCGAGGCCCGGCGCCAGCTGCTCGGTGGCCCTCCGGTGATTACGGCCATTCGTGACGCCACCGCTGAGGTGCTGGCTTGGCAGCAGCGCCGCGCCAGCGTCAGCTCGCCCGCCCCTGCCGTCCCGGCCAAGCGCCGTTGGTGGCAGCGCAAGAACTAGTGCTTAACGGCGAAAGCCGCCTCCCCGGAAGGGAAGGCGGCTTTCGCTAAGCCAGATGACTTGCAGGTCTTACCAGGAAGACTTGGTGATGCCCGGAAGCTCACCACGGTGTGCCATGTCGCGGAAGCGAACACGGGAGATACCGAACTTCTGGAAGGTGCCGCGTGGGCGACCGTCGATCGAGTCGCGGTTGCGAACGCGCACTGGCGAAGCGTTGCGTGGCAGCTTCTGCAGGCCTACGCGGGCGGCTTCACGAGCCTCGTCAGTTGCATTTGGGTCAACAAGAGTCTTCTTCAGCTCGAGGCGCTTCTCAGCGTAACGCTCGACAATGACCTTGCGCTGTTCGTTCTTTGCGATCTTGGACTTCTTGGCCATGTCTTAGCGCTCCTCTCGGAATTCAACGTGCTTGCGGACTACTGGATCGTACTTCTTCAGAACCATGCGGTCTGGGTCGTTACGACGGTTCTTACGAGTTACGTAAGTGAAACCGGTGCCAGCAGTGGACTTCAGCTTGATGATCGGACGTACGTCCTTATCCTTCTTTGCCATCTTAGAGCTTCACACCCTTCGCAATCAGGTCTGCAACAACAGCGTCGATTCCACGAGCATCGATGAGCTTGATGCCCTTGACCGAGAGGGTCAGGGTCACCTTGCGGCGCAGCGAAGGCACGTAGTAGGTCTTCTTCTGGATGTTCGGATCGAAACGACGCTTATTGCGACGGTGCGAGTGGGAGATGCTATGTCCGAAGGCCGGAGTAGTACCGGTTACCTGGCAAACAGCTGCCATGATCACTCCTCAGTTAGTTAGTAGTAAAATTCGGCGGTACTCGCGCACAGTGCCCATACCTAAATATCGACACCGCTTGATGCGTTATGAGTCCCGCCAACCAGTGAAACACCGTTAATACTGCACACTAGGAAGGTAACCAGGCTGGGTGAGAACCAACCGAAGAGCCTTAAAGTATGTAAGTCGGTGAACTTCGCAACCGGTCGAGCAATTTCCCCGTACTCAGTTGGCCACGATATTCGGTATTACGGGCAACGCGTCGTTGTTCCGCCGTTAGACGGCATAACAACACACGCGATTAACGCCTGATTAGCTTATCGAGAAATCCTCAGTGTTCCAAATCGGTCGCGCCCGGCTTCAGGATCCAGTGGTCTTGATCCAGCGTGGCGGTCACCTTGCGCATAATCGCACTCAGATTCTTAACGTCCTTGTCATCAAGGGGATCGAACAGAAGCGCCCGAACCGTAGCCACATGATGAGGCGCCATGTTGACCACCGCGTCCCAGCCGGCGTCGGTTAATGAGGCGATTTTCACACGGGCATCTTCATCGGATTGCTCGCGCACGACCCACCCGCGGCTTTCCAGCTTCTTCACCACGTGGGACAGGCGCGAAAGCGAAGCACTGGTATGGGATGCCAGGGAGGTCATCGACAGCTTCCGGTCCTCGGCCTCGGAGAGCATGGCCAGCATGTGGTAGTCGAACAGCGTGATGCCTTCCAGGCCCTGCAGATCGGAATCCAAGGTCGCCGGAAGCAGCGTCATGACGGTTTGCAATCCCAGCCATGCGTCGCGTTCGGACTGCGTAAGCCACACGGGCTGATCGCTCATGGAGTTTCCAATCGTTCAAGGCCTGCCAAAACAGGGCATCAAGGTACCAGTTTCGTTGACACTACATTGTAAAGCTAGGTATTCGCCGAAAGCCCGCAAGAGAACGGGCCCGCACAAAAATGTGCGGGCCCGTTGGCGTCTAGGCGTTTTCCAGCTGCTTCTTCTTGCGATAGCTGAGCACCTGTCCGATGATCACCACCAGCAGGGCCACGATGAACATGGCCGAGCCGATCACGTTGGCCTGTGGCGGGATGCCGCGGGTGGCCGAAACGTAGATGAACTTCGGGAAGGTCTGGAAGGACCCGGAGTTGAAGTTGGTGATGATGAAATCGTCAAAGCTCATCGCGAAGGACAGCAGCGCCGCGGCCACGATGCCCGGCAGCAGCAGCGGGAAGGTGATCTTCCAGAAGGCCGCCCGCGGCGAGGCATAAAGATCGGCGGCGGCTTCCTCCAAGCGCGAATCCAGCGAGGAGACACGGGCCCGCACGGTCACGATCACAAAGGACATGCAGAAGACCACATGGGCGATCACGATGGTGGTGTACCCCAGTTCCCAACCCAGGTTCAGGAACTGCGCCAGCAACGAGGCGCCGAGCACAACTTCCGGTGTGGCCAACGGCAGGATGATCAGCACATCGGTGAGTTTGCGGAAGCGGAACTTGTAGCGCACCAGCCCGATCGCGATCCCGGTGCCCAAGGCAGTGGCGATGATCGTCGCGACACTGCCGATCTGCAGGGAATGGACCAGCGATTCGCACACCGCCGGAGCGCCGCAGGGGTTGAGCCAGTTATCAAGGGTGAATCCCTGCCACTGCAGGTTGGCTCGTCCGCCATCATTGAAGGAGAAGACGAAGATGTAGGCGATCGGCACCAGCAGGTAGATGAAGGCCGCGCCGCCAACGACAGGGATCAGCCAGCGTCCAATATTCTTCACGCTACATCAGCTCCTCGGTGCCAAAACGGCGGATATAGATGGTGACCAGGATCAGGATCGAGATCATCAGGATGAAGCTCAATGCCGAAGCACCGGGGTAGTCGATGACTTTGAAGAACCGCGAGTCGATCACCTGCCCGATCATCGTGGTATCCCTGTTATTGCCCAGCAGCGCCGAGTTCACGTAGTCGCCGGCGGCCGGGATGAAGGTCAGCAGGGTGCCGGCAAAAATGCCCGGGGCGCTCATCGGCAGCGTCACCTTGGCGAAGGAGGTCATCGGGCTGGCGTAGAGGTCCCCCGAGGCTTCCAGCAGCCGGGTGTCCAGCCGGCCCAGGTTCGCGTAGATCGGCAGCACCATGAAGGGCAGGAAGTTATAGGTCAGGCCCGCGACCACCGCGAAAGGCGTGGCGGTCAGGTGCCCGTCGGCCGGCAGGATCGCGATGAACTTCAGAGCCTGCGCGACAAAGCCCTCGTCGGCCAGGATCTGCTTCCACGCCTGGGTGCGCAGGATGAAGCTGGAGAAAAACGGGGCGATCAGCAGCACCAGCAAGATGCCCTGCAGCAGCGTGCGCTCACGCAGCCGCACCGCCACCAGATAAGCCATCGGGAAGCCGATCAGCAGCGCCAGCACCGTGGCGATCAGCGCGAACCAGAAGGAACGCAGCAATTCGGGCCAGTAGGCCGAAAGCACGGTGGCGTAGTTGCCCAGTTCGAAGCCGGGCACGAATTCGCCGATCTCCGCCCCGGGCGGCTTGACGTACAAGCTCATCGCCAACAGGATGACCACGGGCAACGCGAAGAACAGGGCAAGCACCAGCAGGCCCGGTGAAATCAGGTAGATGCCGGTGCGGTTCTTGCGTCTCTCCGCGCGCACCTCGTCCTTGCTGCGCAGATCGACGCTCATGATTCGACTCCCGCGTTCACGCTTTCGTCCCCGGCCAGCCCGAAAGAGTGCTCGGCGTCCCAGGCCAGGTACACGATGTCCCCCTCGTGCGCCGGCTGCTGCCCGCGGTTCTGCGAGAAGGTGCCGATCAGCCCGATCTGCTCCACCTCAACCAGGTATTCGGTGGTGGTACCAGTGAAGGACACGTCGATGACCTTGCCCGAGAGCTGGTTTTCCCCGGCCGCGGCGACCCGGTCGATGGTGATCTTCTCCGGGCGTACCCCAACCACCACCTCCCCGGATTTCTGCACCGCGCGCTCGGCCGGAAGCAGGATCGTTCGCCCGGAGACATCCACGCTGAGCAGGCCGCTGGATTCGCCGGTGACCGTGCCGCGCATCAGATTGGACTTGCCCAGGAAATTGGCTACGAACGCGGTGCGCGGCAGTTCATACAGCTCGCGCGGCGGACCCATTTGCTCGATCCGCCCGCCGTTCATGACGGCAACCACGTCGGCCATGGTCATCGCCTCTTCCTGGTCGTGGGTGACGTGGATGAAGGTCAGGCCCACCTCGGTCTGGATCTTTTTCAGCTCCAGCTGCATCTGCCGACGCAGTTTCATATCCAGCGCGCCCAGCGGCTCATCAAGCAGGAGCACCTGCGGGCGGTTGACCAGCGCGCGGGCCAGGGCCACGCGCTGCTG
Source organism: Glutamicibacter sp. JL.03c (assembly GCF_025854375.1). Lineage (NCBI taxonomy): Bacteria > Bacillati > Actinomycetota > Actinomycetes > Micrococcales > Micrococcaceae > Glutamicibacter > Glutamicibacter sp. JL.03c. The sequence goes on from NZ_CP107575.1 coordinate 2,666,076, forward strand.
CTGGCCGCCGGAAAGCTGTGCCGGCTTGCGGTTGGCCAGATGGATGAGCTCCACCAGTTCCAGTCCGGCTTTGGCCTTGGCTATCGCCTGCTTGTCCTTTGTGCGCTTGAGCCCGAAGGCCACGTTCTCCAGTACCGACATGTGCGGGAATAGCGCGTAGGACTGGAAGACCGTGTTGACCGGGCGGCGGTGGCTCGGCAACGCGGTCACATCCTGCCCGCCGATCGAAATGCTGCCTTCGCTGGGCGCCTCCAGGCCCGCGATCATGCGCAGGGTCGTGGATTTGCCGCAGCCCGAGGGGCCGAGCAGCGCGAAGAAGGTGCCGGAGGGAACCAGCAGATCCAGCTCCTCGACCGCGGTGAAGCTGGCGAACCGCTTCGAAAGGCCCGAAAGGTGCAGATCAGCCCCCGCGGTCGCGGTATTCTCAGTTCGTTCTGCCAATGTAGTCATACCCCTATCACTTCCTGAAAATTCGCTCTGGCCTAGGCGCCGATCGCGTCTTGGAACTGCGAGCTCAGCGTGGATTCCTCATCTGCATCCAGCGAGCGGAAGACGTGCGCGTTGGCCAGGTCCTCGTCGGTCGGGAAGATCAGCGGGTTTTCCATCAGCTCCGGGTCGATCTTCTCCATCTCCTCCTTGGCGCCGGCCACCGGGCAGATGTAGTTCACATAGGCGGCGACCTCGGCGGCCACGGCCGGATCGTAGTAGAAGTCCATGAGCTTCTCCGCGTTGGTCTTGCGCGGGGAGGCTACCGGAACCATCAGGTTGTCGCTCCACAGGGTGCCGCCGGCCTCCGGGATCACGAACTCCCACTGGTCGTCGTTCTCGAAGTTCATCTGCACCAGGTCGCCTGACCACACGATGCCGGCGATCGCGTCTCCGGAGATGAAGTCCTGCTTGTAGGAGTTGCCCTTGACCTGGCGGATCTGGCCGTTGTCGATGTTCTGGCGCAGCACGTCCGCGGCCGCGCCGAATTCCGACTCGCCCCACTCTCCTGCCAGGTCCACGCCGTTTTGCAGCATGAGCAGGCCCATGGTGTCGCGCATTTCGTCGAGCACTGTCACGCGGCCCTTCAGCGCCGGATCCCAGAGGTCTTCCACGCTCTTCAGGCCCTTCGGGAAGGCCTTCTTGTTCCAGGCGATGCCCGCGTAGCCGGTCTGCCAGGTCAGCGAGTGCTTGCGTCCTGGATCGAAGTCGACATTCTGCAGGCTGGGCAGCAGGTTGGCCGAGTTCGGGATGTTATCCAGGTTCAGCTCCTGGGTGTAGCCCTGGCGGATCAGGCGCCCGGCCATCCAGTCGGTCAGGGTGATGATGTCCTGGCCGATGTCCTGGCCGGACTTCAGCTGGCCTTGGACCTTGCCGTAGTAGGAGTCGTTGCCGTCGATGTCTTCGGCGTAGTTGACCTTGATGCCGCTCTGCTTGGTGAAGGCGTCCAGGGTCGGGTAGGTCTTCTTCTTGTCGTCGTAGTCCAGGTACAAAGTCCAGTTGGCCCAGTTCACGGTGGGGTCGGACTCGGAAACGTCGGTCACCGATACCTCGGACTTGGTGCCGCTGGAGCCGCCGGTGCCGCAGGCTGCCAGCAGTCCGGTCAATCCCAGGGCACCGGCGGTGGACAGCACAGATCGGCGGGAAAAGCTTCGTTGGCCCATGGCCTGGACCAGTGCGCGAATTTGTGGATCTTGGGGTAGACGTCGTTGCGAGTGCGACATGGCATCCGTCCTAACATTTGCGAAATGTGAGCTGGCACATACGGAAAGTGATGTCGTTCATCCTGTCAGCAATGCAAAAGCCAAACAAGACCTGAACAAAAGATTCCCCAGATATTTAACGAATCAGAAACGAGAAACTTACAAAAATACCCCTTTCGCAACTGAATCAGTGGCTGTAGGGTCGGTTCAAAGCCCACAGACCTAGGAGGTCGATATGACGTTACCCTCGCACTCAGCACAGGCCATCGACGAAATTTCCAAGGAGATCATCGAGCAGCTGCAGGAAGACGGGCGCCGTTCCTATGCCGCCATCGGCAAAGCAGTCGGACTGAGTGAAGCAGCCGTACGCCAACGCGTGCAGAAGCTGGTCGAGAGTCGCGTTATGCAAATCGTCGCAGTCACCAACCCGTTGGAGCTGGGGTTCACCCGCCAGGCCATGATCAGCGTCGTCGCGAACGACGACATCAGCGGCACCGCCGATCGCATCGCCGAACTGCCCGAAGTGGACTACTGCCTGGTCACCACCGGAACCGCCGACATCCTCGCCGAGGTCATCTGCTCAAGCGATGAAGACCTGCTGCGCGTGATCGGGGCGATCCGCGGGATCGACGGAGTGCTCAGCACCAATACCTTCACCTACCTTTCACTGAAAAAACAGGAATACAACTGGGGAACACGATGAACACACCACGTGGTACCGATCGCCAGCAGGCCGCTCGCGATCACCTTTGGATGCACATGGCCCGGCACTCCGGGATCTCCCAAGGCGCGCAGGTTCCGATCATTGCGCGCGGCGACGGGCACAAGATCTATGACGACGCCGGCCGCGAATACTTCGACGGGCTCGCCGGCCTGTTTGTGGTCAACGCTGGGCACGGGCGCGCCGAACTAGCTGAGGCCATGGCGAAGCAGGCCGAGAAGCTGGCTTTCATGCCGCTCTGGTCCTACGCTCACGAACCCGCCATCGACCTGGCCGAACGCCTGGCCAGCTACGCGCCGGGCGATTTGAACCGCGTCTTCTTCACCACCGGTGGCGGCGAAGCGGTGGAGTCGGCCTTCAAGCTGGCCAAGCAGCACTTCAAGATGAAGGGCAAGCCGGGCAAGACCAAGGTCATCTCGCGCGCTCTGGCCTACCACGGCACCCCGCAGGGAGCCCTGGCCATCACCTCGCTGCCTGACATGAAGACCCCGTTCGAGCCGCTGGTGCCAGGCACCTTCCGCGTGCCGAACACCAACTTCTACCGGGCACCTGAAATGTTCGCGGAGAACGAGAAGGACTTCGGCCTCTGGGCTGCGGAGCGCATCCGCGAAGCCATCGAATTCGAAGGCCCCGATACCGTGGCCGCGGTCTTCCTGGAACCGGTGCAGAACTCCGGCGGCTGCTTCCCGCCTCCCCCGGGCTACTTCGATCGGGTGCGGGAAATCTGCGACGAATACGACGTGCTGCTGGTCTCCGACGAGACCATCTGCGCCTTCGGGCGCATCGGCTCGATGTTCGCCTGCAATGACTTCGGCTACGTGCCCGACATCATCACCTCCGCCAAGGCGCTGACCAGCGGCTATGTCCCGCTGGGCGTGATGGTCGTCTCCGACAAGCTGTTCGAGCCCTTCACCAAGGGGGATAACACCTTCTACCACGGCTACACTTTCGGCGGCCACCCGGTCGCTGCCGCGGTGGCGATGGCCAACCTCGATATCTTCGAACGCGAGGGCCTGAACGATCACGTGAAGAACAACGCCGATGCCTTCAAGGCGACGCTGGGCAAGCTGACCGACCTGGACATCGTTGGCGATGTGCGCGGGGCTGGCTACTTCTACGGGATCGAACTGGTCAAGGACAAGAGCACCAAACAGACCTTCAACGACGAGGAGTCCGAGCGGCTGCTGCGCGGCTACCTCTCCCCTGCCCTATGGGAGGCCGGGCTGTATTGCCGTGCGGACGATCGCGGAGACCCGGTCATCCAGCTGGCGCCGCCGATCACCATCGGGCAACCGGAGTTCGATCAGATCGAGTCGATCCTGCGCACGGTGCTGAAAGAGGCAGCCAGCAAGATCTAGTGCTTATGGCCCGCGGGTGCAACCTGCGGGCCATAAATCTGCAAGTCAGCGTCATATGAAGCACCCTATCTTCACGTTTTTTCGCTCAATTGGTGCTTTGTGTCATAGGCCACTACTCTGTGGTCTAGGGCGATGTAGATCGCCTTGGGAAGATGGCAGGAAGCTCATGACTTTGGAACCGACCAGAATCAGGCTCGCGCGGGAACGCGCGGCTTTGAGCCGGTCTGCCCTGGCCGCGTCCTTGGGCATCTGCGAGCGGGAACTGGCCCGGGCGCCGGAGCGGCTGGGCAATGACCTGGCTGACGCGCTCGGATGCACCCCGCGTTATTTCCACCTGCCTGCTGCCAATGGCATCGATACCGAACGCATTTTCTTCCGCAGTCCCCGGCGAACCAGCACCGCGCAGAAGCGGGCCGCTGCCGCTGTCGGCCGCACCGGCGTGGAGCTTTACCGCCTGATCACGCAGAACTTCGCCTTGCCAGCCACCGAGGTGCCGGATCTGTCCGGATTTTCGCCGGTTGATGCGGCCGGGCAATTGCGCCTGGATTGGGGCCTGGGCTGCGGGGTGCTGCCCGATGTGCTGCACCTGCTCGAATCCCGCGGGGTGCGGGTGCTGAGCCTGCCGCCTGAACTCGATGCGGTGAAGACCTTCAGCTTCTGGGAGGATTCCCAGGCCTACATCTTCCTGGCCTCCGGGTCCGCGAAGGCCCGCCGTTTTGCCCTCGCCCACGAATTGGGGCACTTGCTGCTGCATTCATCGCTGGGAGCAGGCAGCGAACAGGTAGCGGCCGCGGAACTGGAAGCCGATCACTTTGCCGCCCAGCTCCTGCTGCCGGCATTATCCTTGCAGATGCGGATTTCCAATTCCCTGCAGATCCCGCAGCTGCTCACGCTCGAAGAACATTTCGGGGTGCCAGCCACGGTGATCCTGGCTCATAGCCGGGCCAGCGGCTTGCTGGGCGAAAAGGCCTACTGCTGGCTCTCACAGGAGATCGCGTTCGAAGCGCCGGCACCGGTAGAGCCGGTCACCTCCCGGGTCTTCTCGCTGGTCTTCCCTTCGCTGCAGCTGGAGCATCGGGCCAGCACCTCGGTGATCGCCCGCGAGCTGGGACTGCGCGAGGAGCACATCCATGAGCTGACGTTTGGGCAGGCCTTCGTCGTGCTGGGCGGCCAGAACCAGCAGGAGCCCGGCGAAATCCATCGCGGGCACCTGCGCGCGTTGTAGCCAGCGCCCTTCAGGGCTCGACGATGTCAACGTCGAGCTGCCCTGCGCGCCATTGCGCGGTCATCCGCTGTGCCAGGTCCTCGGCGGCCAAAGCCTCTTCCGGCGTCATGAAATAGGTGTTGATCCGCAATTGCTGGTCGGGGTCCAGATCCGGCGGGAGCAAGACCATGGGCCGGCAGCCCGGGATTTTCACCGCGTGGAAGAGCCCGCAGTGGCGTTCTACGTGATGGACCGGGCAACACAGGGATGCCGAATGGATGTCGGTGCATCCGCCCTTCTCCCACGCGTCAAGATGGTCCAGTTCGCAGCGTTCGACGGGCATGGCGCAGCCCGGGTAGGCGCACCCGCGGTAGGCGGCGCGGATCGTCCGGCCCTGCGCCTTGGTGAACAGGCGCTGGGTTCGGCCCAAGTCAAGTGGCAGGGATCGGCCGTTGAGGATGACCGGGTAGATTCCGGCGTTGCACATGGCGGCGCGCAGTTCGCCCGGCGAGAAGCCGAGGCCCGAGGAGCTGACGGCATAGCGCGGCGCGCCACTGAGCATTTTCTCGTAGTCCAGAATGATGCTGACTTGAGCGGTGGCCAGGCCGGCGCGGTTGGACTCCGCTGCGTTGTTCGCTCGGTGGTCTTTGAGCAGTAGTGCCATGAGGCCGATCAGCCGGCGCCGTTCGGGTTTCAGGTCTTCCCATGCGGGGGCTGGTTCGCCGGCAGCACCTGCGGTTCCGGCGGCATCCGGTTCGGCACCGGCCTCGGGGTCGGGTTGTGCGTCGGCGTCAGGTTCGGCGCCGAGGTCGGGATCCGGGCCGGGCGGGTCGGTATTGCCCTCGCGAGCCCAGTCGGGCTTGGTGGCTTCATCGTCCCAGCCCTCGCCCGGATCGCCGGTGAATTCACCCTCAGCTTCCTGCAGCCCCTGGCGGTCCCCGGCCTGGGTGGCCGGGTTGCCGGTGCTGGCGAAATGGGCCTCGATCGCCGCGGCTTGGGAAGGCAGAACGCGCAGGATGTATTCGATCAGCCCGCGGCGGGTGCCCCGGCGGAACAGGCCGACCTCGTCCAGCAGCGCTTTGAGCGGACGCTTGCCGGCCTTGACCTGGGCGACCATGGTGGCGATGTGCTTGCGCGCGGATTTCGGTTCGCTGTGCATCAGCTGGCGGGCGTCGGACTGCAGGCGCTGCTTTTGTTCGGCGCCGGCCGCACCCGCCGGCAGGTCCTTGCGGGTGGAGTGCAGCTTCAGCGCGGTGGCGGCCAACAGACGCGGATCGAGGGCGGGATCGGCGAAGTCCTCGGCCAGATCCTCGAGCCAGGGTTCGGTGGGCGCCCCGGACTCATCCACCCCGCCGATCAGGCAGTCGGCCTGGATGAGCCGGTCGTGGGCGGTGCTGCGCGGAATATCCAGCCAGTCCTGCATGAAGGAGCGGGCCGAGCGGAAGGCGGTGCGCCCTGCGGTGGTGCGGCCTTCAGCGGCGGCGAAGTGGTCCATGGTGGGATCGGCGCCGGCCTGGGCGGCGGCGTGCAAGGAGGGCTGGTCGAGCTTGTGGGCACCGGTGCGGCGCAGCGCATGGGCGGCCTCGATCTGCGCGCGGGATTGCCCGGCACCCAGCGTTTCGAGCAGCAGGCCGAAGCATGCGGCATGGCCGGCGGAGAGTCCCGGGTCGCTGAGCGCAGCGGTAGCCGCGGCGAGAAGTTCGCTCGCGGCGGCCAGATTGGCCAGGGCTTGGGCGGTTGCTGTGCTCATGGACCCAGCGTGCACTCTGGTGCGCAGGGTGGACCGGTGCCGGGATCGAACTGTGGATAGGCCGGCGCAGGCCTATCCGTGCATGCGGTACCAGAGCAGCGCCACTTGCAAGCTGGCGCGGGATTCAGCGGAGTCCAGCACCACGCCGAGCTTGGCTTCGAGCTTGGCCAGCCGGGCGTACAGGGTGGGGCGCGAGAGGTAGCCGGCCTTGGCCAGCGCGGACTTGTTGCCGCTGTGCGCGAGGTAGAGCTCGAGCAGGTCGAGTGCGGGTTCATCGATGGGGTTCAGCAGCGAGGCGAGCTCCGCGTGGGCGAAGGCGCGCATCCGGGCGTCGCTGCCCATGGCCGAGAGCACCCCGCGCAGGCGCAGGTCGGCGAAGCGGTAATAGGGCCGGGCGCGGGTGGGCAGATTCGGGACGATTTCCGCGACCTGCGCGGCCTGTTCCAGCCCGGTGATGGCGGCACCCAAGGGCCCTTCGGGGCCCACGCCGATGGCGACCGGCGCGGTGAGCTGTTCGGCCAGGCGCCGGGTGAAGCCCTGCAGGGTGGAGTCCACCAGTTCGCGGGCCCGCACCGGCAGCAGCAGCGAGAGGTAGCCGGGTTTGAGCAGGCCGGCGAGGATGCCCAGGTGCAGCGAGTCGGCGAGCTGATCGAGCTCCTCCAGCAGCGCGCGGTCCGCCAGCTGGGTTTCGGTGGCGCTGGCGGCCGCGGAGGTGGAGATGACCACCGGGGCATAGTAGGCGGCCGGGGCCAAGCCCAGGGCCTGGGTGCGGATGGCGAGCTCCTTGTCGCTGTAGCTGTGTCCGGCGGCCAGTTCGTGCAGGGTGGCGGTGCGGGTCTGGTAGAGCAGTTCGCGTTCGTCGCGCCCGGAGAGCCGGGCGATGGTCAGTGCCTGGCCGGCGCGTTCGAGGATCAGCGCGGCCCGGTCATCGTCGGCCAGCTCGGCCGGGACGATCAGCCGTCCCCAGCGCCGGCGGGCGGCGCCCACCGGGGTCTGCAGCCAGTTCTCCGTCCCGGTGGCACGCCCCGTGTGCTCCAGGTAGCCGACAAATTTGGAGCGGTTGATCCAGTTTTCCAGGTGCGCATCGGCGTGGGCGAGCACGCGGTGGCGGACATCTTCGAGCACCACCGGGGCGGACAATAAGCCGGCGGTGCGCGAGACGATCTGGGCTTCGTCGGCTTCGGTCAGCGAAAGCTCGGTGTAGATTTCGTGCACGGAGCGCGAGAATTGCACCGCTTCGAGCTGCTGGGCCACCAGCAGCTGGTGGATGACCTCGGTGATCGCCACAAAGCGGGTGCGCCGGCGCAGCACGATCACCGGCAGGCCCAGATCTTCGACGCCAAGCACGCTTCCGCTGGTGTCCTCGATGATCACCCCGGAGGCGCCGGCGGCGCGCAATGCGGTGATGAACCCCGGGACATCGTGCACATTGCGCAGGGTGGTGAGCACCAGTTCGCGGCCCAGCAGCAGTTCGGTGTTCTCGCTGGATTCGGTCACGTGCACCCAGCGCAGTTCGGCTTCCAGCCCTTCGGCGCAGAGCACCTGCGGGTCGCCGGCCTGCACCACGGGCAGCTGGAGGACCTCGTTCACCGTCAGCATTTTTACACTCCGTCATCGATCGTCCTTAAATCATGACATAGTGCTGGTGTTCCAGGTCACCGCTATGGCCCATGATGAATACAAGCCCGATGAAAGACCGTGAAAGGAACACCCGCGATGAGCACCACGCTGACCGACACCCTGCAGCACTGGATTAACAACGCCGCCTACGGCGCTGATGAGCGCACCGGCAAGATCTACAACCCCGCCACCGGCGAGGTCACCCGCACCGTGCAGCTGGCCTCCAAGGCCACCACCGAACTGGCCATCGCCGCCGCGGCCGAGGCCTTCCCGAAGTGGCGCGACACCTCGCTGGCCCGCCGCACCGCCATCATGTTCAACTTCCGCCAGCTGCTGGCCGAACGCAAGGGCGAATTGGCCGCGATCATCACCGCCGAGCACGGCAAGGTGCTCGACGACGCGCTGGGCGAGGTCGCCCGCGGCCTGGAAGTCGTCGAACTGGCTTGCAACGCGCCCTACCTGCTCAAGGGCGAATACTCGCAGAACGCCTCCACCGGCGTGGACGTGCAGTCCCTGCGCCAGCCGGTCGGCGTGAGCGCGATCATCTCCCCCTTCAACTTCCCGGCCATGGTCCCGCTGTGGTTCTTCCCGGTGGCCATCGCCGCCGGCAACGCGGTGGTGCTCAAGCCATCGGAGAAGGACCCGACCGCAGCGATCTGGCTCGCCCAGCTCTTCGCCGAGGCCGGCCTGCCCGACGGCGTGCTGAACGTGGTGCACGGCGACAAGGAATCGGTGGACACCCTGCTCACCGATCCGCGCGTCAGCTCGGTCTCCTTCGTCGGCTCCACCCCGATCGCCCAGTACGTGTACTCGACCGGCACCGCGCACGGCAAGCGCGTCCAGGCCTTCGGCGGAGCCAAGAACCACATGCTGGTGCTCCCCGATGCCGATCTGGATCTGGCCGCCGACATGGCCGTGAACGCCGGCTTCGGTGCGGCCGGCGAGCGCTGCATGGCGATCTCCGTGGTCGTGGCGCTGGAGTCGATCGCCGATGAATTGGTGGCCAAGATCGCCGAGCGCGCCCAATCGCTGCGCGTGGGCGACGGCACCCGCGGCTGCGATATGGGCCCGCTGATCACCGGCGAGCACAAGGCCAAGGTGGCCGGCTACATCGAGGCCGGCGTTGCCGCCGGAGCCGAGCTGGTCATCGATGGCCGCGCCGGCACCGTGGATGCCGAGGGCGAAGGCTTCTTCCTGCACCCGACCATGTTCGATCGTGTCGGCACCGACATGAGCATCTACACCGATGAGATCTTCGGCCCGGTCCTCTCGGTGGTCCGCGTCGAGTCCTTCAACGAGGGCATCGACCTGATCAACTCCTCGCCCTACGGCAATGGCACCGCGATCTTCACCAACGACGGTGGCGCCGCCCGCCGCTTCGAGGACGAGATCCAGGTGGGCATGGTCGGCGTGAACGTGCCGATCCCGGTGCCGGTGGGCTACCACTCCTTCGGCGGCTGGAAAGCCTCGCTGTTCGGGGACCAGCACGCCTACGGCCCGGAGGGCTTCAAGTTCTTCACCCGCAACAAGGTGGTCACCAAGCGCTGGCTGGATCCAAGCCACGGCGGCATCAACCTCGGCTTCCCGCAGAACGACTAGGAGCATCATGAGCGAGCAAATGACCGAAGAAATCACCGGCGAGCAGATCGCCGCCGGCAAGCGCGCCTATGAACTGGATCGGGAGCATGTGTTCCATTCCTGGCAGGCGCAGGGCCCCTTTGCCCCGATGACCATCCTGAAGACCGAGGGCTCCTATGTGTGGGATGGCGAGGGCAATAGGCTGATCGACCTCTCCAGCCAGCTGGTGAACACCAATATCGGGCACCAGCATCCCAAGGTCATCGCCGCCATCCAGGAGCAGGCGGGCAAGCTGGCGACCATCGCGCCGCAGCATGTGAATGACGCGCGGTCCGAGGCGGCCCGGCTGATCGCCGAGCACACCCCCGGCGAGCTAGACAAGATCTTCTTCACCAATGGCGGAGCGGATGCGGTGGAGCATGCGGTGCGCATGGCCCGCCTGCACACCGGCAAGCACAAGGTGCTGTCGGCCTACCGCTCCTACCACGGCGGCACCCACCTGGCGGTGAATATCACCGGGGACCCGAGGCGTTTCGCCTCGGATCATGCCAGCGACGGCATCGTGCACTTCTTCCCTGCCTACCCGTACCGTTCCTACTTCAACTCCAGCACGCTGGAGGAGGAGACGCAGCGGGCGCTGAAGCACCTGGAGGATACGATCCTGCTCGAAGGCCCGGGCACCATCGCCGCGATCATCCTGGAATCCATTCCGGGCACTGCCGGTATCTACCTGCCGCCTCCCGGATACCTCCAGGGGGTGCGCGAGCTGACCAGAAAGCATGGCATCGTGTACATCGCCGATGAGGTCATGGCCGGATTCGGGCGCAGCGGCGAATGGTTCGCGGTGAACCACTTTGACGTGGTCCCGGATCTGCTCACCTTCGCCAAGGGCGTGAACTCCGGTTACGTACCACTGGGCGGAGTGGCCATCAGCCCGGAGATCTTCGAGACCTTCCGCGAGAACGTCTACCCTGGCGGGCTCACCTACTCGGGCCACCCGCTGGCCTGCGCCGCCGCGGCGGCTACCATCACCGCGATGGAGGACGAGGGGATGGTGGAGAACGCCAAGCGGCTGGGTGAAGAAATCATCGGCCCGCGCCTGGCGCAGTTCGCCACCGATCACCCATCGGTGGGCGAGGTGCGCGGCACCGGGGTGTTCTGGGCAATCGAGCTGGTGAAGAACCGTGAAACCCGTGAACCGCTGGCCGCCTACGGTGGCAGCAGCCCGGAAATGAACCAGGTGATCGGTGCGGCGAAGAAGGCTGGCCTGCTGCCGTTTGCCAACTTCAACCGGCTGCACGTGGTTCCGGCGATGAATATCGAGGACGAGGTGCTCATCGAAGCACTGGATCGGCTGGAGCAAGCGCTGATCGTGGCCGATAGCTTCGTCGAGTAGCAACCATGCTGGCAGGATGGCGCAAGCCATCCTGCCAGTTCTCTTTTTGCGGGAGGACAATGATGACTTCACCAACCAGCGAACAGCTGCTGGCCACCCATCCACGGGCTTCGACAGCTCCGGATGATCGGGCCCGGGCCAGCGTGGATCGCTCGGGGTTCATCCCGCAAAGCTTTGCCGACGGGGTGATTTTCGCCCAGGACATCGATGACGTCGTGTTGGCCATGAAGCTGGCTTCCGAGCATGGAGTAAAGATCGTTCCGCGCGGGGCCGGCACCGGGTTGGCCGCGGGTTCCTGCGCGCAGGCTGGCGAGGTGGTGCTGGATCTGTCGGCGATGAACCGGATCCTTTCGCTGGACCCGGTGCAAGGCATCGCAGTGGTCCAGCCCGGAGTCATCAATGCGGCCGTCAACCAGGCGGCCCAGGAGCACGGGCTGTTCTACGCGCCGGATCCGGCCAGCACCGCCATCTGTTCCATCGGCGGCAACATCGCCACCAATGCCGGTGGCATGTGGTGCGCCAAGTACGGGGTCACCCGCGAATCGGTGCTCGGCTTGCTGGTGGTCCTGCCTGATGGGCAATTGCTGCGCACCGGACGGCGCACCATCAAGGGCGTGGCAGGATACGACATGAATGCGCTGTTGATCGGTTCCGAGGGGACCCTGGGCATCGTGGTCGAAGCCACGCTCCGGTTGCGCCCGAGACCGATACACACTGCTACCCTCATTTCCTATTTTCCGGATGAGGCCGCCGCCGCATCGGCTGCTTCGGCAGTGATCGCGGCCGGGCTGACTCCCTCGGTCCTGGAGCTGATGGATGGCAAGACCCTGGGAGCGGTGGATTCGGCGCTTGGCACCGACCACCACAGCCGTGGCGGGGCACTGCTGCTGGCCCAAACCGATGGCTACGGCGCCCACCTGGAAATGCAGGCCTTGCAAGTCGCCATCGAGCCGCTGGCCGGGCACAGCGAGCTGGCCCAAGACCCGCAGCATGCCGAAGCCCTGGTCGAGGCGCGGCGCCAGGCGATCCCGAGCATGGAAAAGCTCGGCACCGTGTCCATCTGCGATATCGGAGTGCCACGAAACCGGCTAGCCGAAGCCATTGCGGGACTGCAACGGATCGAGGCCGAACGCGGTGTCTCAATTTTTGTCATCGCGCACGCCGCTGATGGAAACTTGCACCCCATCATCGTTGTGCCCGAGGGGCAGTCCATCACGTCAGCAAGTCCCAAGGCTGCCTTGGCCGACATGTTCTATCTGGCCAAGGACCTTGGTGGCACCTTGACGGGCGAACATGGTATCGGCCTGCTCAAGCAGGATTGGTTGCCAGAGGAAGTAGGCGAAACCTCCTTGCAACTGCAGCGTCGGCTGCGTGCGGTCTTCGACCCGCAGGGAATCTTGAATCCAGGTAAGGCGATTTAGCCTGTCCACGATCTACTGGCTTGTGTAGGTCAATTACATGGAGGGGTTTCTGAAGACTGATCCTAGTGCTCCCCCATATTGCCGGGTGTTACAGTCATCTTTTTCCTGCTCTGCATCCCGTTGCTCATCCACGGCCTGATCCGAAGGCGGAAATTTTCGTTCCTGCGGATGGCGGACAAACATGTTCCGTGCGCTCGTCCGCCCGAACCGGACTGATCATCTCTTCCCTGGCCGCGAAGTTGCTGGTGGCCTGCCTCGTTGCCGGGCCCAGCGGCCACGACCGGGCCATGGTTAACCTGCCGGCCCATGTCAAGCGCGAGCTCTCCCCCACCGAGGTGGAGATCCGCTTCTGGACTGGGTTTTCGGCGGTGGCAAAGATTTCGTGGCCCGATGGCTCAAGCGATGAACCGGGCACCATTTCGCTGGAGGATGGCTATCGGCCGGTGATCAATGAAGCGCGACGTAATGATCAGCTTCCAGTGAACCCGGACACCAGTAGTGAACGGAGGTATGAAATACTGATCAACAGAGCATTTACTGCCGTTAGCTTATGGGAGGACAACAATAATGACGGGAAATGGTGCGCCAGTTGGCGATCCGTTCCAGCCGCATCTGGAATGGGGTCTGAAGGCCTCGTTCGTGGGTTATATTTCTTCCCTCGCTGATGGACGCATCGAAGCGAGCAATGGTGTTTGGCAGGCGGGCAACTCGCTGGTCTTCCCTGCTTCCCCGGCCACGGATGTTCCCGATAACGAGGTCTGGTTCAATGGACAGGTTTCATTCTCCGGGCACGGAGGCATGATGAAGCTCGACCTGATCGAACCGCGCGTGGAAAACCATGATGAAACCATCACGCTGACCATTGGAACCGCCACTGGCCGTGTTGCCATTGCCGAACTGACCGAAACCGCCGTCTCACGGGCATTCGGTTTGGTCAAGACCCGCTTCTCTGCGGTGCTCACCGAAGCCGGTTCGCAGTTGTTCAACGGACAGTACCCAGCGGGCCAGGCGCTCGAAGACCTTGAAGTAGTCCTTCGCGGCTGATCAGCTCCCACAGCTGAAGCCAGCGGCTTAGAAACTTTCACGTATACAAGAACCAGATCGCTCATGAACCCGCTAGAACCAAACGCGTTCGAACTCATCGTTTTCTATATCGTTCCGGTGCTCTTTGTCGTGGGGCTAACCTTCACGATCATCTTCATTGCCCACACGCGAAAGTCGACTTCCTTTGAGTTCGAATCAGATGACAAGCACGAGGCGAACGACGAGTAGCCGTTGGAAACTTAAGAAAAGTGATGCCAGCACCAAATTATTGGTGCTGGCATCACTTGTTTCATGACGCAGAAGAATCACGCCAATATGCGGCTACTGGCGCGAGAACTCCGAAGCGCGAGCCACCTGCTCATCGCTCAATGAATGCCCGGTGTACTTCTCGAACTGGGCCGCGGCCTGCAAGGCAATGACTTCAGCGCCGGTAATCACCGGCTTGCCTGCCTTCTGGGCGGCAAGGATCAGCGGGGTCTGGCTGGGGAAAGCGACAACATCAAAAACAGCGTCGGCAGCAGCGATGTGCTCGTCGGAGAATGACTGCACCTCGGCCTGCACTCCATCCATGCCCAACGGCGTGACGTTCACCAGGATCTGGTGGCCAGGTGCTGGATCTGAGACAACAGACTCATAGCCGTATTTCTGGGCCAGCTCTTGACCGGCTTTTTCGTTCCGGGCCAGCACGGTGAGATTTTCGAAGCCAGCATCCCGGAACGCTGCGACAACGGCCTTGGCCATTCCTCCGGATCCGCGGACCAAGACGCTGTAGCTCGCATCCAGCTCGTGGCGCTTGATGAGCGTCGCGATTGCTTCAAAATCAGTATTCGAGGCCACCAGCCGGCCTTCGGTGTTCACGATGGTATTGACCGAGTCGATGGCAGCGGCCGAAGGCTCGATCTCATCAACCAGCTTCATCACGTCCTCTTTAAAAGGCATGGACACCGAGCATCCGCGAATGCCCAAGGCGCGAACACCGGCAATTGCTCCAGCAAGGTCCTCGGTGGAGAAGGCCTTGTAGATGAAGTTCAGCCCGAGTTCTTCATAGAGGTAATTGTGGAAGCGGGTCCCGATATTTGAAGGTCGCCCCGACAGCGAGATGCACAGGGACATGTCTTTATTCAAGATCGGCACGAATATTTCTCCAAATCTAGTTCGCAGTTCACCACCCAATATACGTGTCCGAGTTCTAGAAATTGTTCACATGCACGCTCGATGACATCGTAACGAGCGCCCCTTTTGCTGTCCTGGCCATTTCGATAAGCTCGGGTTCCATGAGCATGGATTTGGAAGCAGGACCCTTCTATCACGGCACCAAAGCGGAGCTGGGCCCCGGTGATTTGTTATCTGCAGGATTTCCCTCGAACTATCGCCCCGAAGTCATCATGAACCATATCTATTTCACGGCCTTGCCTGACGGTGCGGGATTAGCCGCTGAAATCGCGGCACTGGATGGAACGCCTCATGTTTATGAAGTGGAGCCGACGGGCGATTTCGAAGATGATCCGAATGTCACGGACAAGAAGTTCCCGGGCAATCCCACCAGATCGTACCGCAGTGCCAGTCCGCTCAGAGTCGTCCGCGAAATCCAGGATTGGAAGCGGCTGCCGGCCCAGGAGCTGCAAGGCTGGCGAGACCGCATCGCGGCCATCAGAGCTACCCCGAAAGGCGAAATCATCAATTAGGGCCAATGGGAATCGGCGGTGCCCAAGGACCCGGAAAGGGACCGTGGACACCGCCGATTTCATGGGCTCTTAGCCCTTGATGATTTGGGGCTGGGCCAGGGATTTCAGCCCGTCAATGCCGAATTCCAGGCCATAGCCCGATTGCTTGGCGCCGCCGAATGGAATGCGCGGATCGATGGTGCCGTGGGAGTTGATCCACACGGTCCCGGACTCGATCTGGGCTGCGACTTCCAAGGCCTTGGCCCGGTCGCTGCTCCAGACCGAAGCGCCGAGGCCCACCTCCAAGGCGTTGGCGTGCTCGACGGCTTCCGCGCTGTCCCTGACCTTGATGATCGGCAGTGCCGGTCCGAATTGCTCCTCGGTCACCAAACGATTATCCGCAGCGATGTCAGCGATGAGGGTGGTGGGATAGAAGTATCCCTTGGCCTGTTCATCAGGGTTCGCGCCGAGCAGAACCGTAGCACCGGAGTCCACAGCGTCTGCGACCAGCTCGGCCACGATGTCGTACTGTGCCTTGTTCTGCAGAGGGCCCAAGACATTGTTTTCGTCCAGGCCGTTGCCCATCGGCATGGCCTTGGCTACCGCGGTGAGCTCGGTGCACACCTCGTCGTAGATTGCCTCCGGGACGTAGAGACGCTTCAACGCGGCGCAGGTCTGGCCTGTGTTGATGAACGCGCCCCAGAACAAGTCCTGGGCAATCGCTTTCGGGTCGGCATCCTCCAGCACAATGCCTGCGTCGTTGCCACCCAGTTCCATGGTCAGCCGTTTGACCGTATCGGCTGAAGATCGAATGATCGCCTTGCCAGTCCGGGTGGAACCGGTGAACATGATCTTGGCGATATCCGGATGGCTGGAAAGCTTCTCGCCGACCTCGCGTCCACCGGCGACAACATGCAGGACATCGGCGGGCAGGACCTCATTGAGGATGTGCACCAAGGCGAGAACCGATAGCGGAGTGTATTCGCTGGGCTTCATCACCACGGTGTTGCCCATGCGCAGGGACGGGGCCAGCTGCCAGATGGAAATCATCATGGGCCAGTTCCACGGCCCGATCGCGCCGACAACACCCAGGGCACGGTAGTGCTTGGCGGCATAGGTTTCGCCGTCATCCACGACGACTTCGGGTTCCACGTCGTAGGCGGTGGCAGCCCGCAGCCAGGCAGCGGCGCTTCCTACTTCGAATCGGGCATTGGGCCCGTTCAGCGGTTTGCCCTGTTCGCGCGAGAGCAGTTCGGCCAGGGCCTCGGCGTTGGCTTCGATATTGTCGGCCGCGGCGTTGAGCAAGCGCTTGCGTTCTTCATGGCCGAGTTTGTCCCAGCCTGGTTGCGCTGCCTTGGCCGAAGCCACGGCCGCATCGAGGTCCTCGGCGGTTTGCTCGGCGACCCGGCCCACGAGTTCTCCGGTGGCCGGATCGTGGATTTCGGTTCCGCCGGTTGCGGGTTGGATGGCGGCTAGCAGTTCTTGGGCGTTGGCGAATGCCATGGTGCAACTCCTTTGTGCAGCTATTTATGAAACGGACAATTCTGATGCTGGTTGGCTTTCTCGCCGGCCTAGTCGGACAACGGCCGCGGCCAATGATCCGAGCAATCCCGGGACGATCACGATGCCTTGAAGGACGAAGCCCAGAACTCCTGGGTCCTCCACGCCAAGCAGGATATCGAAGTTGATGATGATCTGGACGAATACGTAGAACAACGCGATGCCCGAAATCAATGGCGCGATCACGCGCGTGATCAGCGAGTCATTCGCTGCGTGCCGAGCGAAATACCCGATGACCGCGAAGGACGTCAGGGCCATGAGCAGGACCAGACCGAAAGCAGCGGAGTTGGTCATCCACGTGAACATGGTGAACACGATGTACATGGGCTCTTGCCCGCGCGATGCCACGGCGAAGGCCACGATCACGATCAGCCCGAGCAAGGACTGGGCCAGTGATCCGGCGATGGGCGCGTGAGTCCTCCGGGAAGTTACGGCCAGGAATTTCGGCAGCGCGCCGCCGCGTCCCATGGAGTAGAAGTACCGGGCGATGACGTTGTGGAATGCCAGCAATGCCGCGAAGAGGCTGGTGATGAATAGGATGTTCGACAGGTCCACAAACCAGGTGGGAGCATGGGCCGCGAAGAAGACAAAGAGCAGATCTGGACCGTTTTCGGCTGATGCTGCGATGACGTTGTCCGCTCCTTCCCCGACGGCGACGGCGAACGCGGAGAAGGCGTAGAAGCACGCGATGATGATGATCGCGATCATGGTGGCGCGTCGGGCGGTACGCTGCGGGTCCTTGACCTCTTCGTTGTAGATGGTCCCGGATTCGAAGCCCATGAACGCCGCGATGGTGAATGCCACGACTGCGCCCATGCCCGGGGCAAGGGCATCGGAGAGGTTGAAAGCGGCTTCGGGTTGCGGGGCCTGGGGGGCCAGGGCAAAGGCCATGATGTTATAGACGATGACCACAAGGAATTCGGCGGCAACGATAATCCCGAGGACTTTCACGGAGAAATCCACGCGGTTCAGGCCGAGGAATCCGACGGCCGCCCACGCGACCAGGGCCGTGACCCACCAGGGCATGGCTGTATCGAAGGTGGCGTTGAGGAAGGACGAAGCCGCGAATCCGAACATCCCATAGATGCCGATTTGCATGAGGTTGTAGCTCACCAAAGCCACCATCGCAGCGCCGACTCCCGCGATGCGCCCGAGCCCTTCGGCCACATAGGCGTAGAAGGCTCCGGCATTGGGAATGTGCCGGCTCATGGCGGTGTAGCCGATGCTGAAGATGAGGAGCACCGCGCCGATGAGCAAGAAGGACAGCGGTACCGAGCTCATGCCGGTCACCGCATAGTTGGTGGTGACGCCGCCGGCAACTGCGGTCAAGGGCGCGCTTGCGGCAATGATCATTACCACCAAAGCTGGCACGGTGAGCGTGCGTTGTTCCAGTGCCATTCGTTCCCCCAGAGAAATAGATTGTGCTCTCTTCAGGATCTACGCTGCGGGTGGATTCGCATTGTCATTGGGTGCAGGCTCATTGTTCCCCTGCGCACAGCTGTGCGCCAGATCTCACTGCTCTGCTCGGTACTTGCCTGGAGTACGGCCGAATTCCTTGGAAAACATGCGGCTGAATCCCGCCGCGTCGGCGACACCCACTCGGGCACCGATGGCCTGGGCTGAGAGTGTGGAGAGCAACGGGTCGCGCAGCAATCGCGAGGCCTCTGTCAGGCGGCGGTGTCGGATCAATGCCGCGACGCTACGGGGCTGGCGCTCGAACAGAGCATGGAGGCTGCGGACCGAGATGAAATGCGCGGCGGCGATTTGCGCTGGCCCCAAGTCGGCATCGCCGAGGTGGGCGTCGATGTAGCTGGTGATCTTTTCGCGTTGCCGGGTTTTTGTGTCGCCGGTGCTTTCTGTTCCCAGGACTCCGCCGAGCGCGGTGGCCAGCAGGTCCACAGTGTTGCGCGCCAAAGGGTATCCCCCGTGTTCGTCCCATTGCGGGAGATTGGCGCCGAGGTGTTCCATGAGCGGAGCCACAGTGCCGGAGAGCGGATGATTGCCCTTGAGCGCCAAGGCCGTGACTTGTCCGACTTGCTGGGGTGAAAGCTTGAACTGTTGATGCGGAATGAGCGCAACGACGACGGTGGCCGGCTTGTCGAAGGCCAAGGTGTAGGGGCGCTGGGTGTCATAGATGGCAAGGTCACCGGGTGACAGCACGGTTTCACGCCCGTCCTGTATCAGCAGTCCATAGCCTTCGATCTGGTAGGAGACCTTGTAGAACTCGCCGTCTCCGCTATTGGTCAGGTCCATGGTTCGCTGCACGGCATGAGGCCTTGCATGGATGCGCATCAAGCCTATGTCGCCGAGCATGTTGACTCCGAGGGATGCGGCGAAGTGGCCGCCGGTCACTTGTTCACTGCGCAGCTGAACGAAGGCGTCAGAGATGAGCCGTGACCACGCGGTAAACGAGTCGACGTGCTGGATTTGATACATGCGTTCCCTCCCCCATAATGCCTTTGATTGTGCAAGGCATCACACCTGAGGGTACGCTCGGCCGCGCGGATTGTCACTATTTTCTGCAAGCCGAGAATAACCTTGAACCCGCTACCGCATCAGGATTGCGAGCAAATCCAGCTGGTATTTAAGCTGCTGTTCCAGCCGTTGCGCCGTGTTAACCTCGGCATCCAGGACGCTGCTGGCCTGGGCTCCCATGAGGAAGTTGATCATGGAGTCCCGCGCCATTTGAGTGCGTGCATCGCTGTCATCAAGGATTTCCCGCAGCCATCCATCGAGCATGGTGCGCCATTGATCCATCGTCGACGCATTGACGTCCGCGAGCTTGGAATCCCCCAGGGCAAGGTGCCAGAAATGAACGGCGATGCGGGCTTCGTTGCGCCGGAGCTCATCGAGCGGGAGAACCTCGCGGGCGAAGGCTTCGATCGCATCCAGTCCTTGGAGGCCATTGGCCTTCTTGTAGATTCGTTGATTCGTCGCATCGGCAACAAAATTGAAGGTCGCGGTCAAGAGCGCATCACGCGTTGGGAAGTAGGGCTTCAATGCTCCATTGGCGTAGCCCGCGGTGGCTGCCAAGTCACGCAGATTCAGCTTCTCAATGCCCTCCCTGGCAATGAATCGCCAGGTGACCTCTACAATCTCTCGGCGGCGCTGGTCATGATCAACGATTTTCGGCATGCCTCAAGAGTATCGATTTTTATCTATTTCGCTTCAAAGGGTTGCGCCACGGTGCACCGCTCCGTATTCTCTACACTCATAGAATAATAATTGATGTAGATCACACCCAAAGGAGCCCGACTGATGACCAGCACGGCGACCACTGATTTCACCTTGCTCACCGAAGAAGAAATCGCTTTGGCCAAAGAGCTCCTGGTGGAGAATGAACTCTTCGGCGAGAACACCCGCATGGCCTACCTGGGACTCGAAGACCCGCAGCTTTCACGTCCGGGACGCTTTGTTCGCGTCATGCTTTTGGACAAGCTCTCCAACTCACCGCGAGATATCGTGCTGGACCTCAGTAATCGAAGCGTGGTGTCGGCACTCGACATCGATCCATCCAAAGTCGGCCAAATGCCGGTGCTGCTAGAGGAATTCGAGATGGTTGAGTCGATCCTGGCCAGCGATCCCCAGTGGAAGGAAGCCCTGGCCAAGCGCGGCCTCGCACCGGAGCAGGTCCGCGTGGCCCCGCTGTCCGCTGGCGTCTACGAAGACGAGTACCCTGAAGAATCGGGACGGCGCATTTTGCGCGGCTTGGCTTTCCGACAGGACTTCGCCGAGGACTCCGCATGGGCCCACCCGGTGGATGGGCTCGTGGTCTACATCGACACCATCGCCCAGAAGGTCGATCGTCTCCTTGATCTGCAGATCGTTCCAGTTCCCGAATCCCACGGCAACTACACCGACCCGGAGCTCACCGGGCCGGTGCGCACCACGCAGAAGCCAATTGAAATCACGCAGCCTGAAGGAGCCAGCTTCACCGTCGATGCAGGCAACCATGTCCAGTGGGAGAAGTGGACGCTGGATATCGGCTTTGATATGCGCGAAGGCCTGGTGCTCTACAACATCGCGTTTAATGACAAGGGTGTTGACCGCCGCATTCTGGACCGGGCATCCATCGCGGAAATGGTGGTTCCCTACGGCGACCCGTCACCGGTGCGCAGCTGGCAAAACTACTTCGACACCGGCGAATACCTCATCGGCCGGCTCGCGAACTCGCTCGAACTCGGCTGCGACTGCCTGGGCGAAATCCACTACATCTCCCCCGTCGTCACCGACGCGGACGGCAATGCCCAGACGATCACCAACGGCATCTGCATGCACGAGGAAGACGCATCCATCCTTTCCAAGCACGCCGATGACTGGTCCGGTGTCAAGTACACCCGACGCAACCGCCGCCTGGTGATCAGCTTCTTCACCACCGTGGGCAACTACGACTACGGCTTCTACTGGTACCTCTACCTCGATGGCACCATCGAATTCGAAGCGAAGGCCACCGGCATCGTCTTCACCTCGGCGATGCTCGACGATCGCTTCGCCTCCGAAATGGCACCGGGTTTGGGCGCTCCATTCCACCAGCACATCTTCGGCGCGCGTCTGGACTTCGCCCTGGATTCCGGCCCTAGCCGAGTCATCGAAGAAGAGGCCGTGCGTCTTCCCATCAGCAAGGACAACCCGCGCGGAAACGCCTTCACCCGCAGCCACACGGTCCTGTCCACCGAGCAGCAAGCGGTGCGTGATAACAACCTTTCCGCCGGGCGCACTTGGGTAGTCACCAACCCCGAGTCCAAGAACTACCTCGGCAAGCCGGTAGGCTACAAGCTCATGTCCCAGGGACTGCCAACCCTGTTGGCCGCGGAGGGCTCATCGATCCACCGTCGCGCAAAATTCGCTTCCAAAGCACTCTGGGTCACGCAGCGCGATGCAGCGCACCGCTACCCCACCGGCGACTTCGTGAACCAGAACCCCGGCGCCGATGGCATTGGCTCATGGATTGAAGACGACAAGAATATCGACGGCGCGCAGATCAGCCTCTGGCACACTTTCGCACTGACCCACTTCCCGCGCACCGAGGACTGGCCGATGATGCCGGTGGATACCGTGGGCTTCACCCTTCGCCCCGAAGGATTCTTCGACCGCTCCCCGGTACTCGATGTCCCGGCACCGGCCCAGCATGGTTGCTGCTCAACCAAGGCATCCGATGGTTGCTGCGGCAATAACGCCTAGCGCTACCCGGCGGCTGATCCCTGCACATCGTGTGCTCGGATTGGCCGCCTTGGGATTGGCTTTCGCGCACGTCCTCGGCTTGGTGGCAACGGCGCATCCTTTGGGTTGGACGCTCACTTTGCTTCTCATGGCCCTCTGGTGCACCAAATGCGCTTGGGGCGTGTGGCACGGGGCACCGGCGCAAAAGCTGCTGATCATGAGTGCCGTGATGGGCATGCTCCATGTTGTCATGGCTGTGGGCATGCCGTGGCTGGGCGAGCATCACCACACGGCCGGCGGGCATTCAGCGGCGCACGGACTTCCCATGCTGCTCATGGCGTGCGCTGAATTCACCTTGATGTTCTGGGCGGCCATCCTTTGTCATATTCAGCGCCAGAAATCATCCTTTTCTCCCAGCTATTGACAGGGGAATACCCGCAAGATTAGATATGTAATGAATTACATTCAATTTTCGGGTCTCTTGCTGAGAAGAGGGATAAGCCTTGATCGCCGCCTGGCTCTCAACTGGCATCCTGTGTGCCCAGCTCACCGCAAGACCCCAAGGACCCATGGTTGTTCCATTGGCTTGATAGCACCCTGACCGCTTGGCTATCGACACAGGAAAACACCCATGAGCACCCAGCATCAAATCACCTTTGACCGCCACGAAGCAGAAGTCCCCTCGGCCCTCATCGCCGAATCGCTGAAGAACGCAAAGCACACCAGCTACTGGCTGGACAATGAAGATCGCCCGCAACCCCACGCCGCGCTGCACGGGAGGATCACCGCAGAACTGCTCATCGTCGGCGGCGGCTATACCGGTTTATGGACAGCCTTGCAGGCTAAGGAACGCGACCCGCAGCGACACGTTGTCCTCATCGAAGGCCAGCGCATCGGGTGGGCAGCATCCGGTCGCAACGGAGGATTCTGCGAAGCGTCCCTCGTCCACGGCGAGGCCAACGGGGAGAACCACCTCCCCAAGGAGAATGCCTTGCTCGCCGAACTCGGCGCGCAGAACCTCGATGAATTCGAAGCCACCGTCCTTAAGTACTCGATGGACGTCGACTTTGTCCGCGAAGGAGCCGTGAGCGTCGCGACCGAATCCCACCAGGTGGCCTGGGCTGCCGAAGAGGCCGAAGCCTCCGGCGTGGATTACCTTGATGAGCATCAAGTCAAGGCGGTCATCAACTCACCGGATTTCCTCGCCGGGGCCCTGGACAGTAAGTCCACAGCGCTGGTGCATCCCGCCAAATTGGCGTGGGAGCTTGCCCGGGTTTGCCGGGAGCTGGGCGTGGAATTCTACGAGCACACCCAGGCGGTAGAAATCTCCGATGCCGCTGGCAAGGTCGAGATCCTCACCGCCGACGGGCGGATCCTCGCAGACCGAGTCGCCTTGGCAACCAACGTGTTCCCATCCTTGCTCAAGCGCCACCGAGCGCGCATCGTCCCGGTCTACGACTACGCCCTGATGACCGAGCCCTTGACCGAGGAGCAACGCACAGCCATCGGCTGGGACCGGATGGTCGGGCTGGCCGATATGAATAATCGCTTCCACTATTCGCGGCCCACCATCGATGCCGACGGGAATTTCCGGATCCTCTACGGCGGCTACGACGCCATCTACCATTTCGGCCGAAAAGTCCGTTCAAGCTACGACAGCAACCAGGCCACTTTCGAGAAGCTGGCCGCGCACTTCTTCGGCAGCTTCCCGCAGCTGACCGGCGTGAAGTTTTCGCATGCCTGGGGCGGCGCCATTGATACCTGTTCCCGATTCTTCTCCTTCTTCGACCTCACCCATGGCGGCAAGGTCGCCTACTGCGCTGGGTTCACCGGGCTGGGTGTCGGGGCCACCAGATTCGGAGCGAAGGTCATGCTGGATCTGCTCTCCGGAGAGAAGACCGAGCTGACAGAACTGGAATTGGTACGCACCAAGCCCATCGCCTTCCCGCCCGAGCCCGCAGCATGGCTGGGCGTCAAGATCATGACAGACCATCTGGTCAAGGCCGATCACAACGAAGGCCAACGCTCGGCCTTCTTGAAGCTCATGGACAAGATCGGAATGGGGTTCGATTCCTGATGACCGGCTTTGACTCCCAGCCCACCAGCGACGAACTGCTGGAGCTTCCGATCACCCACCATCCGATAGACACAGCGCAACGCATCGAAGGCCAGGTTCCGGCAACCACCGGGTTCCAACAGCTCAGCACCCTCGGAGAAGCTGAAATCGGCGTTTGGGAAATGTCGCCGGGCGCCATGCAGGACATCGAAGCCGACGAGTACTTTGCCGTGCTGTGCGGCCGCGGGAAACTGCAGATCCTGGCCGACGACGGTACCGTGGCCCAGGACATCACGCTGGCTGCTGGCACGTCCCTGCGGCTGGCTTCGGGAATGCGCACCCGGTGGACGGTGGCCGAAACTTTACGCAAGATCTACTTCACCCTCTGAATTTCCGCAGGAGAATCATCATGGATTTCTACAACCCATCTTCCGGGCACCAATTCATCAATGGCCAGCAAGTGCTGGGCCAGGGTCCGAAAATTCAACGGGTCTCCCCTGCCACGGGTGAACCGCTGCTCGACGTTGATACCGCCAGCATCGAACAGGTGGATCAAGCGGTGCAGGCCGCAGCCGCCGCCTTCACCAGCTGGTCCGCGTTGACCCCTGGCGAGCGTTCGGACCACCTCTTGGCCTTCGCCCGCGAACTGCAGCTGCATGCCGATGAGCTTGCCGAAGTGGAAACCGCGCAAACCGGCAAGAGCATCCGCATGTCCACGGAATTTGATGTCCCCGGAACGATCGACAATGTGAACTTCTTCGCTGGCGCGGCGCGGAACCTGCAGGGGTTGGCTGCCGGTGATTATGCAGGCAACACCACCTCGATGATCCGCCGTGAAGCCATTGGCGTGATCGGCTCCATCAGCCCCTGGAACTACCCGCTGCAAATGGCCGCGTGGAAGGTTCTTCCTGCCATCGCCGCTGGCAATACCATCGTGCTCAAGCCCAGCGAACTCACCCCCGGCACGTCGATGCTCTTCGCCAAAGCTGCCACGGATGCGGGCCTGCCCGACGGAGTCATCAACGTGGTTTGCGGCGATGGGCCGGTCGTCGGAACCAGCTTGGTACGCCATCCGCTGGTCAAGATGACCTCGTTCACCGGGTCCACCGCAGTCGGCCTGAAGATCATGTCGATGGCCGCCGAGCGAGGCAATCGTGTTCATCTGGAGTTGGGCGGCAAAGCGCCGTTTGTCGTCTTCGACGATGCGGATATCGAGGCCGCAGCCCATGGTGCGGTAGCCGGGTCCACGATCAATTCGGGCCAGGACTGCACGGCCGCGACCCGTGCCTACGTGCACTCCTCTGTATTCGAGAAGTTCACCAACCGCGTGGCGCAGCTGATGGATGCCATGGTTGTCGGTGATCCAAGTGATCCGCAGACCGATATGGGTTCACTGATCAGCCAGGCGCATCTTCAGAAGGTGTCCGCGATGGTGGATCGGGCCCGGCAGGATGGGGCCCGAGTGCTAGCCGGCGGACGCCACGAGGATCGGGCCGGCTTCTACTATCGGCCGACGCTGATTGTGGGGGCCGCCCAGGATTCGCAGATCGTGCAGAACGAAGTTTTCGGTCCGGTATTGGTGGCATTGCCGTTTGAAACGGATGATCAGGCCATTGAGCTGGCCAATGACACGCCTTACGGGCTGGCAGCGAGCGCCTGGACCAAGAACGTCGACCGGGCGATGAGGGCCAGCGCCCAGATCCAGGCCGGTTGCGTGTGGATCAATGAGCACATCCTCATCGTTTCCGATATGCCTCATGGCGGCTACAAGGCCTCAGGCATGGGCAAGGATATGAGCCAGTATTCCTTCGATGAATACACCAACGTGAAGCACGTGATGATCTCCCATGATCCGCAGCCTCATCGGCAGTGGCAGGACACTATATTCAAAGAGCGGTCGTAAATCGCTTAAAGGCCTGAAAGCAGCTGGTTCAGTTTCTTCGTAGCCATCCCGGGTTCGGTGGTGGCGAAGAAGTAGAGGGCCAGCTGTTTTTGCTGCCCGGCGACGCCGCTGGCTGCCAGTTTCGCGGCGCGCTCCGCCAGCCCGTTGGCGTTGCCCAAGTGCTGTTCACCGGGCAGTCCATCGCGCAGCTTGCTGGGTCGCTCGGCAGCGAGCAGCAGCGGGATATTCAATGCGACAGCGTCATAGGCCATGGCTGAGGTGTCGCAAATGGCAACGTCTGCCCAGACCAGCGACTGTGAAGCATCCTTGACCGGGTCAATGGTCGATTCAAATCGTGCCTGCAAGGAGGCGACAGCTTTTTTCGCTTCGGCCGAGATGTCGCCCGTCTTGGGATGGGGACGGAAGCGCACCTCGAAACGGTCATCATTAACCAGCTGCGCGAGGATCCGCTCGCCCAGCCTGATGACCGAGGAGTAGGCCATCGCTTCGGAGTCGCCCTCCCATGTTGGGGCATAGAGGACTCGGATTTTTTCCGATGGTCCTTCCAGCTCCAGGGAATCGAGCTGGGGGCGACCGATCTGCACCAGATGGGAGGCATCGAATCGCGAAATGTTTTCCATGATGCGCTCTACCGCTGCCGGCCCGGCGACGCAGGCGTAGTCATAGGCTTTGAGCTGGTTTGAAACCATTGAGGCTTTTTCGCTCTCGCCATGATTCAGGTGTATATGCGCTGGGCCGTTGAAGCGCAGCATGGTGAAATTGCGCTGGGCATTGTTCACGTAGCTGATCGATTGGGTGTTCCACTCGCGGAGCTTGGATTCGATGTGTTCCATGGAACGAGTGAATAATACCGGCAGAGTGCTGGCGCCCAGCGCTTGCCGCGCGCTGAGTGAATCCATCAGCACCAGGCCGATGCGCAGGCCTTGTCGGGCCATACGCTCAAAGGTCCCCAGCCAGACGCCTAATTGGTAGAACTGGCCGGGGCCTTCGGCAAAGAAGAGAACATGGTCGGCTTGTTGTATTTCCCGTTGGTTCTGGACGATTTCGGCTCGCACCGATCGCTCTGCGATTAATGAGCGTGCTTTACCTGTCGCCTGAGTCAGTTGGGAAGGAATCAATGCCATACGTGTAGTCTACGTACCTCTTAGCCGTTGACCGCGGAACCCAGGTTCGAAATGTTGGATTTCATCCAATCCAAGTAGCTGGAATCATCCTGAATGGTTTCTGAGAAGTCGACGACTGGCACCTTGCCGGATTCTGCATTTTTCTTCAGAGCCTTGGTTTCATTTCCCTCGGTCTGGATGTTGTAGGCCAGGATGTCGCTCTGGCCGTTGACCAGTAGGTCCTGGGCTTTCTTCAACGTCATTGGTGCAATGCCTTCGCCTTCTTCGATAGCCTCGCTCAGCCCCTCTGGAGTGGTGTTCTCCATGCCGGCGTCATCGAGCAGATGGAACGGGACAGGCTCGGTCATCACGAACTTCTTGCCTTCCAGCTTGGCGTCGCTGAGCTGGGTCTGGAGCTGCTTGATCCCTGCGTTGAACTCATCGGCGTTTTTTGCATACTGCTGGGCGTTGGCCGCATCAGCCTTGCCAAAGGTGTCCGCTAGTTCATCAGCGAGTGCAGACATCGAGTCCAGGTCATACCAGATGTGCTCGTTGTAGCCGGCGTGATCATGGCCTTCATGCGCTTCTTCGTCAGCGTGCTCAGCGTGCTCTTCAGCGCTTTCGCCTTCATGCGCCTCTTCATCCTCATGCTCTTTGGCAATAGGCGAAGTATCCACGGCGTGGATCAGCTGGACATTCGAGGCTTGGTCACTGGGCAGGGACTGGACCAGCGAGTCCATGAACTGGTCGTATCCCCCGCCGTTGGCGAGAACGACGTTCGCTTCTGACACGGTGAGCTTGTCACGAGTCGTTGGCTCATAGGAGTGCGGATCCTGGGCAGCCGAGGTGATGATCTCGCTAACACTGACTTTATCGCCGCCCACGGCACGGGCAACCTGACCATAGACGTTGGTCGTTGCTACCACCTTGACGGCAGAGGTGTCGCCTTCACTTGCTTCGCTGCCGGTGCTCGCACAACCGGCGAGGATCATGCCCGCCGCTGGTACGGCAACGGCCATGGCAAGCAATGAGCGATACTTCTTCATTCTGGTTCTCCATCCAAACAAGATTGCTATTGAGAACAATTCTACATTACTTTTGAGAACCGTTCGCACCTAGGCGTCTGCGTTGGCGGCAAACAGGGATCGTTTGCCGTGCGCTCCGCCGGTACCGGTTGCCTTGACCACCATGACTGCTATAGCCGTGGTCACCGGAATAGCCAGTACCAATCCAATAGAACCAATCAGGATCCGAATAACTTCCTCAGCCATCTCCCCGGAGCTCAAGGTCACACCAAATCCCTGGTTGCTCATGGCCGCAATCGCCAAGATCGGCAAGGCAGCACCGGCGTAGGCGAAGGCAATGGTGTACACCGTGGAGGCGATATGGTCGCGGCCGATGCGCATCCCGCGGAAGAACAATTCCTTCGCCGATGCCTTAGGCGAGGTTTCAGCCAACTCCCACACCGTGGCGGACTGGGTAATGGTCACATCATTGAGCACGCCCATGCCGCCAACGAGCACACCGCAGATCAGCAAGCCAGGCAGGGAGATCTGCGGGGCCACGGTGGCCAGGGTCATCGACGATTCGTCATTGGCGCCGGTGAGCGCCGCGGCATCTGTCAGCCACAGGGCAAGGGCCGCGGTAACTCCCAAACCGAACAGCGTGCCCAGCAGCGCGGTGGATGTCTTGGCATTAAGACCATGGGCAAAATACAAGGCCACGAACATGATGGCCGTGGCACCGGTCAGGCCGACCACCACCGGATTTCCGCCTTCAATGAGCGCGGGAACCATGAAGAAGATCATGAAGGCGATGCCGCCGACCAGGCCGATCACCGCGCGGGCGCCACGCCAGCCAGCCACTAGCACCACAACCACCCCATAGGCAATGGCCAGTAGGGTCATCGGCAGTGTCCGGACAAAGTCAACAAAAACATAGGGGCTTCCGCTGGTGGTATCGACCTTCGAAAGATCCAGGTAGCGCAAGGTATCACCCGGGCGGACATCTCGCGATTGCAGCATTTCCGGCGGAATCTCCATCTGGATTTCCGCTCCGCCAGAGACCGGCATGACGTAGGTGACAGTGCATTCCAGCGTCTTGCCCCCGACATCAGCCAATCCCTCGGAGGAAGGGCAGGTTTCCATGCCGCTGCGGGTGACCGTGCCTGTGGCCATGGTGGCGCCTCCGGCAGTATCCATCGAGCCGTCGAGGGCGAATTTGTCGTAGGTTCCCTTAGGCCACAAGGCAATGACCATGACCAGGGCCAGCACGCCAATCGGTGCGAGCAGGGCCCACAGTATTATCGAAGCGCGACGCCGGCGCCTGGGATCTTGCAATATCGGTTCGTCATGGTGATGGTGGCCCACTGGGTCTTGCTCCAAATCAATAAAGGCGAATCGTCTGCATCAAGTCTAAGAGCACTTCGGAGGCAACCTTGGGATGATCGATAAATCCTCCGCAAGGTTCATGTCGCCCGGGGCGATCAGCGAGAGAATTGAGCTATGAGCTCGCCACACTATTTGCCTCCCCCTGCGCCCGGAGCCGATCAGGAGCAGTCTTTTGCTTTCCATCGGCTCATGCGCCGAAACCTCGACTACCGGTGGTGGCGCCCGCTGGCCTTCGCCGGAACCGGGCTGGGATTTTTTGTCGCATCATTCATCGTCGTCATGCTGATGATCTTCATCGTGGCCATGCTCAATCCGGCTACGTGGGCGGCCGATGCCAGTGGCTCGCCTGACGCTGTATTGGCCGAGGCAGACCTCGACATGACCTCGCCAATCGACTTCTCCATAACCATGGCGTCATTGATCATCATGATTCCGGCGGTCTATCTGGCGTATCTGTTGCTGGGCTCAAAGCCCGTCGGCCAGTTGGTTTCCGTGGCCGGAAAATTGCGTTGGCGATGGTTCGGATTGGCCATTGGCGCTAGCGCGTTGCTCTTCGCCGGGTACTTCGCCTTGAGCTTCGCGCTGTCCGCAGCTGGCGTGGGAGAGCCGGCAGACTCGGCGCCTATCATACCGCCCGCGGATCCATTGTTCTTCGCGCTGCTGGTTATTCTTCTGACGCCTTTTCAATGCGCGGCCGAGGAACTGGTCTTCCGCGGAGCATTGATGCAGATCATCGGCAGCTGGCTGAAGCATCCACTCTTTGCCATTCTCCTGCCGGTGCCCTTATTCACCTTTGGCCATCTCTACGACGTGTACGGGTTGCTGGATGTGACGGCGTTTGCCATCGCTGCCGGGTACCTCACTTGGCGCACCGGCGGCTTGGAAGCAGCGATGGCGATGCACATTATCAACAACACCTTCTTGTTCCTGCTGGGCGCCATGGGCCAGATTGATTTGAACGCGACCGGGTCTGGACCGATGTCGCTAGCCTTCTCTGTGATCTTCACGGCGCTTCTGACGTTTGTCTTGGTGAAACTGGCCGACAAGAAGAATGTTGCACGTATTGCCGGTCCAATTCCCGCAGCTGCACAACCGCCCCTGTTGCAGCCGTGGCCGATGGCTCATCCGATCTACCACCCGAACCAGGCCTACTGGGCTCCGCCAATGGATGCCGCCGCGCCGCCAGTTCCAGCGCCGTACCCCCAGGGTTTCCCGCCAGCCGACGGGTACCCTCCAGCGCCTCCAGCTGACCCATCACCGAACGCCGGAGACAGCAGCGACCGATAGCCATGACTTGAGACGAGACTAGGGGTTCTTGCCACGATCTTGTCGTGGCGAGAACCCCTAGTCTTCTCGATTTCTTTTTAAGATTTCTCCCAGCGCAACAGGGCCGCAATGCCCGCGCCGTCCGGAATCATCGAATCAGGGACATACCGGATCGTCGCATCGGTAAGGGCTGTGGCCCGCAGGAGCACTTCCGGCGCCGGCCATTCACCGGCCACCAGCTCCGCATGGTCATCGCCTTCCTGATGAGCGATCCACGGTTCCGCCCTCAGCGCACGCAGGGTGTGCTCGTCCTGGTACTGGCCCACGAGCACCGTTTCAGCCTGCGCCGACTGCAACGCGGTCACCACCTCGTCGAGACCCACTGCCAACAGCGATCGTCCGTTGCCGGACTGGGCTGCGACCTTGGCTTCCAAGTCGGCCAGCGCCTTGGATTTCACATCTTCGACCATCTTGCTGATCTGGGCGTCTACCTGCTTTGAATCTGCACCGCCTGTCCTGGTGTGCGAGTCGATGACATCCACGTAATCGCGCAAGGCCGCTGGCATCTGGGCGATGACAGCCTCGCGAGCCTTGATATCCCCCGAGATAACTATCAGGCGAACGTAATTCTCAGCGGACATCTTCTTGATCAGCTCGGCGACTTCATCTGCGTTCCTGCGCACCATTTCATCGGCGGCCGCCTGGGCCTTGGGCTGGTCATATTCGCCAGGAACCTTGCGGGCGTGGTGGATTTCCTCCGGGAGGCCAACAATCCCCTGGCTGGCGATGCGCTCACGTGACGTCGTGTTGTACAGGTGCACTTCGCCCCCGTCCTTGCCGACCTCCGCGACGAGGTAGGAGAAGGAGCCTCCGCGTGCGCGGGCCAACGCCGTGAAATTCGGGAAAGGTCCAACATCCACCGATGGGCTCTGGACCTTGAGACCTGGAATGATTTCGTTCAGTACCACTTCACCATCGTGGACGGCGACGAAGCGCGCAACCGGTGCCCTGAGTCCTTCAGCAGGTTCCAGCACTCCTGTCAGGGCCTGGACATCTGCGGCCTGGGCTTGCTGGGATTTAAGCAATTTGGCGACGTCGTCGGGAAGCCGGTCAGCTGCTTCTTGGGCTCCTGTCGTGCCCAGTGAAGCATCCACGAGAGCGGTGCTCCATGAACCATTCCTTCGGTAGAGCGAAGCGTCGATTCCATTAGAATCCGCGCGTAGTGCCATGCTGACTCCCTTCCGCACGCGACCCTTGGCCGCGTTGCGACTAGATCCGTGGGACTAACCTAACATCACTATTCAGCGGCTGGAAGAGTTAACCAGAAACTAACTCGTGATTTGGAAGAAATCAGCATGGCGGTAGCAATTTACCAGCGGCCGCGCCAGTACTGCGGAGGGTGCGATTTCTCTGCTCCAAGCAGCCCGGCGGCGTGATTTGGCCACTGCGGATTGCCCAGGGCGGCCCGTCCAATGCTCACGCCATCGGCCTGGCCCGAAACCACGATATGTTCGGCCTGGATCGCGTCGGTGATGACTCCTACCGCGGTGACAAACGCGTCTTCAGGTAGCGCCTGCTTGACCGCCTGCGCCAGCGACACCTGGTAGCCGGGCCCGGTTGGGCCATGGAATGCGCCGATGCCCGCACTGGAAAGATCAAAGGCACGGACACCAAGCTCATACAATTCTTGGGCAAGCCTGACCGTATCGGCAATGCCCCAGCCTTCTTCGACCCAGTCCTCGCCGGAGAAGCGGATTCCCAGCGGCTTGTGGGCCGGCCAAACAGCCGAGATGGCCTGGACGATCTCGCGCAGGTATCGGGTGCGATTCTCGACGCTGCCGCCATAGTCGTCGGTGCGCTTGTTGGTCAGCGGAGAGAGGAACTGGTGGATCAAGTAGCCGTGGGCCGCGTGGATCTGGATCAGATCAAAACCTGCAGCATCGGCACGCTGTGCGGCAGCGGCCCAATCCTTGACCGAAGCAGCGATTTGCCCGGTGCTCATTTCCGTTGCCGGCTTCAAATCGAACAGATCGCTCGGCGTGGAAGTAAAGGTCTCCCAACCGCCGTCGTCCTCGCTGATGCTGCCGAGCTTTCCAGCTTCTTCCAGCTCCTTGAGCCATCCGTAGGTGGATGCTTTCGCCCCAGCGTGGGCCAGCTGGACACCGGCCGCTGCCCCGTGGGAGCGGATGTATTCAGTGATGGGCTTCCATGCCTCGACCTGCTCGTCGTTCCACAATCCAGCGTCGCGATCAGAAATCCGGCCTTCGGCGGCTACCGCAGTCGCCTCGGCGATGACCAGCGAGAAACCTCCGTGGGCCATGGATCCCAAATGGGCTAGATGCCACGAGGTTGGAACGCCATTGCGATCATTGATGGCGTACTGGCACATGGGCGGCAGCACGACCCGATTTCGAAGCTGAAGTCCCTCGCCGCTCTTGGTCGGGATGGTTACTGGGCTGAATAACTTGCTTTGTGGCATACCTAGTACGACGTTGAAGCCGCCAATATTATTCCGCCCGGCAACTTCATCCGTTCAGCTCACTAGCCGAGAACGAGCACTGCCACCGACAGGTAGACGATTAATCCCGCGGCATCGACAAAGGTGGAAATAAAGGGATTGGAAAACACCGCCGGATCGGCTTTGAAGAACTTCCCGAGGATCGGCATGGCTCCCCCGACGCCGGCAGCGATGCTGCACAACGCCACGAGCGTCATCCCGATGACTATTCCGACTTCCAGTTCAAAGACCACGCTGGTAACGAGGAAACCGATAGTTCCAAGGCACAGTCCAAGCATCGATCCAATGCGCACTTCCCTGAACAAGACGCGGCCCAGATCGCTCACCCGGACATCGCCCATGGCCAAGGCCCGAGTGACGGTGGTCGCCGCCTGATTGCCGGTATTCCCTCCAATGCCGACAACCAGCGGGATGAACAAGCTCAAAACCACCATGGACTCCAAGGTCTGCTCGAAAGTGGCCAGCACCTGCACGGTGAGGATGGCCCCTATGGCAAGGACCAGCAGCCAGAGCACACGTGCTCGCACCATTTTGACCAGCGGAGTTCCGAGGTAAGGACGGTACAACGGCTCGGAGCCCGCGCTTCTCGCGGTGCGTGATTCCTCAGCGTCTTGCAGCAGATCCATGGCTTCGCCCAGTGGCAATACGCCAATCAGCCGTCCTTCGTTGTCAAGCACTGGCATGAGATCCAGAGGGCGCTCAACAGCGCGGCGAGCTGCCTCGGTGTCTGGCTGTGATGCCTGGGCGGTGGGAACCTCAAAAGCGATGCTCGAGATAAGCAGGTCCTGTGGCTGTCCGATGAGATCAGCTAGCCGCACTGCACCGATGAATCGACGGGTGCGGTCAACCACCATGATGAGGTGGCAGTGTTCGGTTGCTCTCAGCTGCGGGGTGATGCGGTTCAGGGCCTGCCCGACGGTCAGTTCGGGATGCGTGGTAATGAACTGGGTGGACATCACCCGTCCCGTGCTTGAATCGTGATAGCCAAGCAGCACCCCGGTCGCCTTGCGCTGCTGCTTGTCCAACCCGGCAAGCAGCCGAGTGGCGACGGCCGCTGGCAGCTCATCGAGCAGGGACACCCTATCCACGGGTTCCAGCGCCGCGAAAGCCTCGATCACGGTTGCCTGCTGGAGGGTCTCGATAAGTTCTGCTTGTACCGGGGCATCGAGGTTCTGGAAGAGCTCCAAGGAGCGGTCCTTGTCCAGCATGCGATAGAGCTTCGCGGCGTCGGCGATTTCCATGGCTTCAAACTGCTCGATGAGCCGCCCCAGTTCCAGGCCCCGCAAGGTGGTCGCTAGACGCTGGAAATCCCCTGTTGCGAGGCAGTGGCGGATTTCCTGAGAAGTAGTTGAAAAGTCTACGTATTCGAAGGTGAACATGATTATCGTCCAAACGGTTCGTTGTACGCAGATTCAAGTGCTCGCAAGCAACTGCCCACCGTTCTTCACCCCATTAATTGGATGATAAATCAGTCAGTGTTTGCGTGCATGAAAATGCGCATGCCAATAGCGGGTAGGCTACGAACTCGCCGAATGTGCAGTTGTCCCGGTGCAGGAGAAATCAGCTGGCGCGCGAAAAGATGATCTGGTGAGCTCGCAGATAGATAGATCGACCAGAACTGCCGTCCATGTAGCTCACCTCCTAGGAATCCGAAAACATGGATTCATGCTTCGTACAGTGCCAGTTCTATCAGAAACCCGATCCGAATAGCCAACAACAAGGGCACATCTCACGTTAAATGGCTTCGGGAGGCCGGATCTTCCGACCTCCCGAAGCCCCAGGCATTAGCCAGCGGCTAGCATTCGACCACGTTGACGGCCAATCCGCCCATCGCGGTCTCCTTGTACTTGTCGCTCATATCCTTGCCGGTTTCACGCATCGTGATGATCACTTCATCGAGGGTGACGTGATGTTCACCGTCACCCATCAGGGCCATCTTCGCGGCGTTTACAGCCTTGGACGCAGCAATAGCATTGCGCTCGATGCATGGGATCTGCACCAGGCCGCCAATGGGATCACAGGTCAAACCCAGGTTATGCTCCATGGCGATCTCAGCGGCATTCTCTACCTGAGCCGGGGTTCCGCCCAGGACTTCAGCCAGGCCGGCAGCGGCCATCGACGAGGCTGAGCCCACTTCGCCCTGGCAGCCGACCTCCGCACCGGAAATAGAAGCCTGCTCCTTGTAAAGCACGCCCACCGCGCCGGCGGTCAGCAGGAAGTTCACGACAGCATCGTGCTTCTCTTCTTCATTCCAGTACTTGGCACCAGGGGCATAGTGGGTAGCGTAGAACAAGACTGCGGGGATGATGCCAGCAGCTCCGTTGGTCGGCGCGGTAACTACGCGGCCGCCGGAAGCATTTTCCTCGTTCACTGCCAAGGCGACCAGGTTGATCCATTCCTGCCAATACACAGGATCACGGTCCTTGTCCTCCTTGCGCAGGCGCTCATGCCATTCCGGCGCGCGACGGCGCACCTTGAGCCCGCCGGGCAAAACGCCAGTACGCTCCAAAGCCGAATCCTTGCAGTCTTCCATCACCTGATAGATGTGGATCAGGCCTGAACGGATCTCTTCGCGGCTGCGATAGGCCAGCTCGTTGGCCATCATGATCTCTGCAATGGATTTGCCGGTGGACTGCGAATGTTCCAGCAACTGGGCTGCGGTGGTGAAGGGATAAGGCTGTTGCTGCAGCTTCTCCTCCAGGTTCTTCTCGATGCGCTCCTCGGCACCTTCACGCACGATGAAGCCGCCGCCGACGGAGAAGAACGTCTCATTGACCAGCTCATTGCCCTGGGCATCCACAGCAACGAACTTCACGCCATTGGTGTGGCGCGGCAGCACGGTCAGCGGGTGCTGGATCATGTCGTTCACCGAGTAGTCCAGGTCTTTGCGCTGCCCTAGCTGGGCTGCCAGCCGCAGAACGCCGGTGCTTTCCATCTGAGCCAGTCGCTCATCGACCTGGGAAGGCAGAACCGTTTCGGGTTCGAATCCCTCGAGACCCAGCATGATGGCGGTGAAAGTTCCGTGCCCGCGACCAGTCGCGGCCAGAGAGCCGTAGACATCGACCCGGATACTATCCAGGGCATCCATCTTCTCTTCACGGAGTACTTGGGCGATGAACGCGTGCGCCGCACGCATTGGCCCCACGGTGTGGCTGGAGGAAGGTCCAATGCCAACCGAGAAAAGATCGAATACGCTTACCGCCATGGCGGGTCACATCCTTAGAACGTCGGCAATCCGGGAGCTAGCTGCCGGAAAGATGGTGTGGTGTGCAAAGGGATCATCCTTGCATCGGGGCATCCGCACAGCGTGGGGTGGACTTCTGCGGATGAAAGACTGCGGGCCCGAAAAGCGAATGTTTCCGCCTTCCGGGCCCCATCGCCACAAGATGGCGCTACTCGGAAACCTTGGCCAGATCCGGATACAGCGGATGGGCTTCAGCCAGCGTCAGCACCCGGTCCTTCAGCTCTGGCAAGACCGAAGTATTGCCATCAGCGCCAGCGATCAACGCCTGGGCGATGATCTCGGCAACTTCAGCGAACGCTGCCTGAGAGAAGCCGCGGGTTGCCAGCGCCGGGGTGCCGATGCGCAGACCCGAGGTGGTCATCGGCGGGCGTGGATCGAATGGCACCGCGTTGCGGTTCACCGTGATCTCCACCTGCGCCAGCAGATCTTCGGCCTGCTGCCCATCGAGCTCCGAGTTGCGCAGGTCCACCAGGACCAGGTGCACGTCGGTGCCGCCGGTCAGCACGCTGATGCCCTTGGCCGCCACATCGTCCTGGGTCAGGCGCTCGGCCAGGATCCTGGCACCAGCCAGGGTGCGCTGCTGGCGCTCCTTGAACTCTTCGGAGGCGGCGATCTTGAAGGCCACGGCCTTGCCTGCGATCACGTGCTCCAGCGGGCCGCCCTGCTGGCCCGGGAAGACTGCGGAGTTCAGCTTCTTCGCGATCTCGGCATCGTTGGACAGGATGATGCCGCCACGAGGACCGGCAAGGGTCTTGTGGGTGGTCGAGGTGACCACGTGGGCGTGCGGCACTGGCGATGGGTGCAGGCCTGCGGCGACCAGGCCAGCGAAGTGGGCCATGTCCACGAACAGGTATGCGCCGACCTTGTCAGCGATTTCGCGGAAGCGCTTGAAGTCCAGCTGGCGCGGGTAGGCCGACCAGCCGGCCACGATCATCTTCGGCTGGTGCTCCACAGCGAGGCGCTCGACCTCGTCCATGTCCACCACGTTGGTTTCCTCGTTCACGCCGTAGGGAACGATGTTGAACAGGCGGCCGGAGAAGTTGATCTTCATGCCATGGGTCAAATGCCCGCCGTGAGCCAGGTTCAATCCGAGCACGGTGTCGCCGGGGCGGACCAGTGCGTGGTAGACCGAGGCGTTGGCCTGGGCGCCGGAGTGCGGCTGGACGTTGGCGAAGTTCGCGCCGAACAGTTCCTTGATGCGCTCGATGGCCAGGGTCTCGATGACGTCGACTTCTTCGCAGCCGCCGTAGTAGCGGCGGCCCGGGTAGCCTTCGGCGTACTTGTTGGTCAGTACCGAGCCCTGGGCCTGCATGACGGCCTGGGCGGTGTGGTTCTCCGAGGCGATCATTTCCAGGCCGCGCTGCTGGCGGGCCAGTTCGGCGTCGATGCGCTGCGCCACCTCCGGGTCCAGGGATGCCAGCGACTGGGTCAGGGATGCTGGTGCTAGGGATTCAAAAGTCTGGTTGCTCATTACTGGACGTCTCCACCGTTTGCGCTTGCGTAGTCTACTGCCGAAAGCAGCGGGCCTTCTTCGGTCACTTCTACGGTGAACAGCCAGCCGGCACCGTAGGGGTCTTCGTTCAGGATTGCCGGGTTGTCAACGGCCTCATCATTGACGGCAACCACGGTGCCGGTCACTGGCGAGTACAGGTCGGAAACCGACTTGGTGGATTCCACCTCGCCACAGGTTTCGCCGGCGCTGACGGAATCGCCAACCTCAGGCAGGTCCACGTAGACCACGTCGCCCAAGGCGTCTGCAGCGATCTGGGTGATGCCGACCTTGGCGGGGGACGATGCGTCGATCCACTCATGTTCTGCCGAGTAGCGTAATGACGAAAGAACTTTACTCACGGTATTTCCTCTCCCAAGGGAATAAGCGGGCGAATGGCTTGGCCCTACTGATGTTTAACGTTACTTGGCTCGCGTGTAGAACGGCAGTTCGACGACGACAAATGGCAAAGTCTTACCGCGCAGATCAACCTCTAGCTCGGTGCCGACTTCACTGTATTCTGCATCCACATACCCCAGGGCTACCGGGTAGCCGAGGGTCGGAGATGGCTGTCCTGAGGTGATTTCACCAACAGCGGCCCCATCCTTGACGATGGCGTAGCCACCGCGTCCGGCGCGCTTGCCCAGGCCCTTCAAACCAACCAGCTTGCGTGCCGGGGTCTGTTCCCTCAGGGCTTCCAAGGCCGTTCGACCCACGAAGTCTTCTTCCTTCTTGAAGGAGACCACAGGGCCAAATCCCGCATCAAATGGGGTGCGTTCCAGGCTCAGCTCGTTGCCGTACAACGGCATGCCGGCCTCCAGGCGAAGCGAGTCGCGGGCGGCCAGGCCGCACGGAACCAGCTCGTGATCCGCACCGATGTTGATGATCTTGCTCCACAGTTCAGCGGCGTCTTCGTTTTCGATGATCAATTCGAAGCCGTCTTCGCCGGTGTATCCTGTGCGCGCCAGCAGCACGTTGATACCGCCGAGCACCAGATTCACCGCTGCGTAATATTTCAGTTCTGTGACGCTCTGGGCGGTCCGCTCATCGGCGGCGAGCTTGCCCACAATGGCTTCGGAATTCGGTCCCTGGACCGCGATCAGGGCCTGGCGTTCCGAAGCGTTATCCACCTCGACGTCGAATCCGGCGGCGCGCTCTTGAAGGGCCACTGCCACGACCTCGGCGTTGCCGGCGTTGGGGACAACCAGGTACTTTTCTTCTTCCAGGCGGTACACGATCAAGTCATCGATGATCTTGCCTTCATCGTTGAGGATCAGCGAGTACTTGGCCTTGCCCACCTTCATGATGGTGAAGTTGCCGGCCAGCGCGGTGTTCAACGCCGTGCCAGCCTGTGGACCGGAAAGGTATACCTCGCCCATATGGGACAGGTCGAACAGGCCTGCGGTGGAGCGGACGGCCTTGTGCTCTGCCAGTTCCGAGCCGTACTTCAGCGGCATATCCCAGCCGCCGAAGTCGGTGAAGTTCGCACCGAGTTCTGCATGCTGGGCATGCAGGGCGGTGTGCTTGAGTTCTTGGGTGGTCTCAGTCATCTCAAGGTCTTCCTAGTCTTCAAAGGCTTCAGGTGCAGGGCAAGAGCAGATCAGGTTGCGGTCGCCGCCGGCGCCGTCGATGCGGCCCACGGCCGGGAAGTACTTGTCGGTCTTCAGGCGGGCTACCGGGAAGGCGGCCTGCTCCACCGAGTACTTGCGATCCCAGCTGCTGTTGACCACGGCCGAGACGGTGTGCGGTGCGTTGCGCAGCGGGGACTGCTCGATGCTGTAGATGCCCGAGAGCACTTCTTCCATTTCCTGGCGGATGGTGATCATCGCTTCGATGAAGCGCTCGATTTCGCCCAGGTCCTCGGACTCGGTTGGCTCTACCATCAGGGTGCCGGCCACCGGGAAGGACAGGGTTGGCGCGTGGAAGCCGAAGTCGATCAGGCGCTTGGCCACGTCTTCGGCGGTGACGCCGGTCTTGGCGGTCAGTTCGCGCAAGTCCAGGATGCACTCGTGGGCTACCAGGCCCTTGTTGCCGGTGAACAGCACCGGGAAGTGCTCGTTCAGGCGCTTGGCGATGTAGTTCGCGTTCAAGATCGCGTGCTTGGTGGCTTCGGTCAAGCCTTCGCCGCCCATCATCGCGATGTAGGCCCAGGAGATCGGCAGGACGCCGGCCGAGCCGAAGGCGGTGGCCACTACCGGCACGCCGTCACGCTCGGTGTAGGTGCCCGAGGCATCGCCTGGCAGGAAGGGCAGCAAGTGCTCGCCCACGCCGATCGGGCCGACGCCCGGGCCGCCGCCGCCATGCGGGATGCAGAAGGTCTTGTGCAGGTTCAGGTGCGACACGTCTCCGCCGAACTTGCCTGGCTGGGCCAGGCCGACCATGGCGTTCATGTTCGCGCCGTCGATGTACACCTGGCCACCGGCTGCGTGGATCTTGTCGCAGACCTCGCGCACGTCGGCATCGTAGACGCCGTGGGTGGATGGGTAGGTGATCATGATGGCGGCCAGCACGTCCTTGTTGGCCTCGATCTTGGCATCCAGGTCATTGGCGTCGATGGTGCCATCGGCTGCGGTCTTCACGACCACGACCTTCATGCCGGCCAGCACTGCCGAGGCGGCGTTGGTCCCGTGGGCCGAGGCCGGGATCAGGCAGACGATGCGCTGGCTTTCGCCGCGCGATGCGTGGTAGTCCGAGATGGCCAGCAGGCCCGCGTATTCGCCCTGGGATCCGGCGTTGGGCTGGATGGAAACGCCAGCATAGCCGGTGATCGCGGTGAGGCGGCCTTCCAGGTCGGTGATCAGCTCGCGCCATCCCTCGGTCTGCTCGGCTGGAGCGTATGGGTGGATGGAGGCGAATTCCGGCCAGGTGATGGATTCCATCTCGGCGGCCGAGTTCAGCTTCATGGTGCAAGAGCCCAGCGGGATCATGGTGCGATCCAGGGCCAGGTCGCGGTCCGAGAGGCGGCGCAGGTAGCGCATCATCTGGGTCTCGGAGGAGATGGTGTTGAAGATCGGGTGGGTCAGGTAGTCGCTGGTGCGCTGCTGCGACGCCGGGATCTCGAAGCCTTCCGGAGCGGAGAGCTCAACGCCGAAAACGGCCAGCAGGGACTTCACGATGTCCGAGGTAGTGGTCTCGTCGGTGGAGACACCCACCTGGGTGTCGCTGACCTTGCGCAGGTTGATGCCTGCCTCGATGGCCTTCGCGATGATCTCTTCGGCGTTCTTCACGTTCACCACGACGGTGTCGAAAAAGGTGTCCGAGGCCAGGGTGAAGCCGCCGGAGACCAGCGAGCTGGCGATCACGCGGGCGTGGTTGTTGGCTCGGGTGGCGATCTGCTTCAGGCCTGCCGGGCCGTGGTAGACCGCGTACATCGAGGCGCAGATGGCCAGCAGGGCCTGCGCGGTGCAGATGTTGGAGGTGGCCTTCTCGCGGCGGATGTGCTGCTCGCGGGTCTGCAGGGCCAGGCGGTAGGCTGGCACGCCGGCGTCATCCACCGAAACACCGACCAGGCGGCCCGGCATGGAGCGGGTCAGGCCATCGGCCACCGCCATGTAGGCTGCGTGCGGGCCGCCGAAGAACAGCGGAACGCCGAAGCGCTGGGTGTTGCCTACGGCGATGTCGGCACCCTGCTCGCCCGGAGGGGTGATCATGGTCAGTGCCAGCAGGTCGGCGATCACGGTGACCATGGCGCCGGCTTCCTTGGCGGCGGCGATGATGCCCTCGTGCTCGGCGATGGAGCCGTTGCTGCCTGGCTGCTGCAGCACGATGCCGGAAATGTCGCCCTCTGGCAGGCCGGCGGACAGGTCAGCGACCTCGACCTCGAAGCCCAGCGCGTCGGCGCGGCCCTGCACGACCTTGATGGTCTGCGGGAATATGTTGGAGTCCAGGACGGTCTTGCCCGCGGCCTTCTTCTTGTTGGCGCGACGCATCATCAGCACGGCTTCGGCCGCAGCGGAGGATTCGTCCAGCAGCGAGGCGTTGGCGATCGGCAGGCCGGTCAGGTCCATGACCATGGTCTGGAAGTTCAGCAGGGCTTCGAGGCGGCCCTGGGAGATTTCCGGCTGGTACGGGGTGTAGGCGGTGTACCAGGCCGGGTTTTCCACGATGTTGCGGCGGATCACCGCTGGGGTGATGGTGTCGTAGAAGCCCTGGCCGATCATCTGGGTCTTCATGACGTTCTTGGAGGCCAGTTCACGCAGGTGGGCCAGCGCTTGGGTTTCGCTCAGGGCCGCTGGGATATCCAGCATGGAGTCTTGGCGGATGTCTGCCGGAACGGCGGTGTCGATCAGGTCTTCAAGGCTGGTGTAGCCCAGAGTCTGAAGCATGGTGTCTACGTCGGAAGGACGCGGGCCGATATGGCGGGCCACGAATTCGCTATTCGTAGGAGCCGAAGTCTGCATGATGGTCATGGTGCTGGAGTCTCCACGGGGATCTGTCTTGGCGCATGCCAAAGGAAGGACGCTTTGCCTCCCCATCCCTGTTGCACAACCTGAGAGTTTTACACGTCCGGCCAACTAAGCCGGGCGCTTGCACCTTCGGTGAGCCGGGTCTGGCCGGCTACTTTCCAGAGTTGCCTCGTGATGGCGGTACGGGGGCCTGAGAGTTTCCTGGGGAGGAATTGCTCCTACGGCGCCCGTCCATGGTGTGAACGGGACTCTCCCGCCATCCGTCTATGGCGCGCACTGCCGGCCGGAGACCTGCAGCACACGACCATGTTACCTGCCACGCGCAGAACATCAAAGACGCCCCGGCAGAAAAGCCGTCACAAAACTTCTAGTGAGCGTCGGCCGAGAGCTGCACGTACTGGGGATACTTCGCTGACAAGGAATCTCCCGAGGAGGTTCCGGTCAATCGGCGCCTGATCCACGGCACCAAATGCTCGGTGGCCCAGCCCAGTTCCTCCTTGAGCTTTTCGCCCCGGGAGTTCACGGCCAGGTCAGGCAGAACCGGCGCCAGGATCCTCTCGGCCCAGTTGCCCTCGGTGACCCGGTGCTCGCCCAGCACATTGAGCACCTTGGCGGCCATCAGCGCATGGCCCAGCTCGTTCATGTGCAGGCGGTCCGCCGCCCAGTAGCGCGGGTCGGAGAATTCGCGCCAACGCCAGTAGTCGGCGACGATCGCCCCGTGCTGGTCGGCGATCTCGCGCACCTTCTCGTTGTAGATCGCGGTGCGCGGACGGGTCTTGGAGAACAGCGGGGACTCGACGGTATCAAAACCGGTGAACAGCATGACGGTGCTGCCGGCCTCGGCGAAGCGGCGGACCATGCCTTCATAGCCGTGCATCAGGGCATCGAGATCAGCGGTGGGGCGCAGGATGTCATTGCCGCCGGCGTAGATGCTCACCAGGTCCGGGGCCAGCGAAAGCCCCTGG
Organism: Glutamicibacter sp. JL.03c; assembly: GCF_025854375.1. Classification (NCBI taxonomy): domain Bacteria; kingdom Bacillati; phylum Actinomycetota; class Actinomycetes; order Micrococcales; family Micrococcaceae; genus Glutamicibacter; species Glutamicibacter sp. JL.03c. The sequence goes on from NZ_CP107575.1 coordinate 2,709,580, forward strand.
TCCAGCTGCTGGTTGATGACCTGGCCGATTTTCTTGCCGCGCACCGCGAGGTTGGCGTACTCCCAGTCCCCTTCAGCGCTGAGCACCTCGGCGACGCGGTCGGCCCAGCCGCGCACCTGGTTGGGGCGGGCAGCGTCGACATCGCCGACGCCCTCGGTGAATGAATCACCCAATGCCAGAAATTTCTTCACTTCAATCCCACTTCGTATTTCTGCTGTTCGTGCGTTGCCCTGGTGGGGCTAGTTGGATTTCGCCCTGGCGTTCTTCGCCAGGATCAGCTGGCGCGCCAATTGGCTCAGCTGCACCCCGGTGGAGGTGTCCTTGGGTCCCTCATTGCGTGAAGGGATGAAGCCGAAGCCCAGCTGGTAGGCGGGGTCGGCAAAAGCCAGAGAGGAGTTCGCCCCGTCATGCCCGTAGGCGAAGATGGATCCGTAGTTGTTGCGGGCGGTCGCCTTCATGAAGCCCAGGGCGAAGGCCTGCAGCAACCCACTGGTGCGGTCGTGGCCGTAGACCAGTTCGGTGGAGACCTGCGCCCAGGTGTCGGCATTGAGGAACCCGCTGGCGGCACCCAAGGATGGCACCGTGCCGAAGGATGCGGCGTAGATGGCGGCCAGGCCCTGGGCGTTGGCGACCCCGCCCATGGAGGCCGGCCCCAATTCGCGCACCTGCGCTGCATTGGCCAGTTCATGCCAGTTGTAAACCGGGCCATCGGCCAGCGCGAATCCGGAGGCGGAGTTCACGGCCAGGCCGGCCGGGGAGAACGGGTCGAAGAATTCGGCCGGGGCATCGACTGCGGGCAAGACGTCGCGGTAGCGGGATTCCAGCGAGGGATCCTGTCCGATATAAACATCGACACCCAGCGGCTTGCGGATGCGCTCTTCGAAGACTTCCTTCAGTTCCTTGCCAGTGACGCGGCGGACCAGTTCTTCCATGAGCACGCCCATGGTGATGGCGTGGTAGCCCACGATGTTCTGCCCTAGCGGCCAGATGCTTGGCATGGAAGCCAGGATCTTGGCGTATTCGGCGGAGTCCAGCAGGATCTGGCTGGGCACTCCCCCGGGGACGCCGAGCACGCCGGCCTGGTGGCTGAGCACTTCGCCGACGCTCAGCGCGCTCTTGCCGCTGGCGCCGAATTCGGGCCAGTAGGTGGCCATGGGTGCGCTCGGGTCGATCAGCCCGTCTTGGACAAGCAGTGCGACAACGAGAGCGCCCAGCCCCTTGGTGCAGGAGAAGACGCAGGTGAGCGCATTGCCTGAAAGGTGTTCGCCCACGCTGTGGCGGAGGACCAGTTCCCCGCGGTGATAGATCGCCAGCTGGGCCGAATAGTTTTCCTCTTCGGCAGCCCGGGCTTCGAGCGCCTGGGCCAATGGCGCGAAATCTTCGCTGATCACCGAGTCCATCTACATCCTTAAACTGCTTGCCGCTTTTCAACCAACCCTAGTCGTAATTCACGCGAATCTCGATCGGCGCGACTCGACATCCCTTCCAGCATATCCGTACGTCAAGTCACAGGTTCAGGGCGCTTTGACCGCTTATCTCCTGATTGATGCCGTTCGACTCGTGATACTGTGAGCCAACCCAGAAGGCGGTTTGCCGACCTAAGGTGCAACAACTAAATTTGTCATGCTTGCCACCAATATTTGAAGGAGATGATCTCGATCGCATGACTGTGGATAGTGACACGCCAGTACCCAAGAGCCAGGATGCAGAACTCAAGCGGGTGATCGGCCCCAAGCTGCTGCTGTTCCTCATCATGGGCGATATCATCGGCGCAGGCATTTTTGCTATTACCGGCAAGGTGGCAGGACAGGTCGGCGGCGCAGCATGGCTGCCCTTCCTGGTTGCCTTCGCCATCGCAACCCTCACCGCATTCAGCTACCTGGAACTGGTGACCAAATACCCCCATGCCGCCGGCGCTGCACTCTATGTGCACAAGGCTTTCGGCATCCATTTTGTCACCTTCATCGTGGCCTTCACCGTGGCTTGTTCTGGCATCACGAGTGCCGCCACATCGGCGACCCTGGTGGGGCAAAACCTGCTGATCGGCTTCGGCCAGTTCATTGACGGTGTGCCAACCACCCCTCAGGCGGGGATGTGGGCAGCCATTATCATCATCGTGATCCTTGCCCTGATCAACCTGCGTGGCGTGGGCGAGAGCGTGAAGTTCAATCTGGTGCTGACGATCGTTTCGCTGGCCATCATGGCCGTGATCATCGGCATCGGTTTCGCTGTGATCGCTTCCGGCCAGGGTGATATCAGCCGCCTGGTGGTCTTCGAGACCCCGTCGGACCGCAGCCTGTTCGCCGCGGTGACCATGGGTACCGCCATCGCGTTCTTCGCAATGGTCGGCTTCGAGGACTCGGTGAACCTGGTGGAAGAGACCAAGAACCCGAACAAGATCTTCCCGAAGATCATGCTCATCGGCTTGGGCTTGTGCGCGGTGATCTACATGCTGGTGGCCATCACCGTGATCATGGTGATCCCCACCGGCGACCTGCTGAATCCGAAGAACCCGGATGCCGGCATCCTTCTGGACGTGGTGCGCATTGGCGCTCCGAACATCCCGATCGATACCATCTTCCCGTTCGTGACCGTCTTCGCGGTGGTCAATACCGCGCTGATGAACATGCTCATGGCCAGCCGCTTGCTCTACGGCATGGCTCGCCAGGGAGTGCTGCCGCAGTTCCTGGGCAAGGTGCATTCCACTCGACGCTCCCCTTGGGTAGCGATCCTGTTCAGCACCGCTTTGGCGATTGCCCTGGTGGCTTATGTGAACCTGGATAGCGAGAACGGCATTGTCGGTTCCCTCGGTGGCACCACCGCACTGCTGCTGCTCTGCGTCTTCGCGGTAGTCAACGTTTCGCTGCTGGTCTTGCGCCGCGAGAAGGCGCCCGCCGACGCCTTCCGAGCACCGACCATCATCCCGTTTCTGGGCGTGGTCTTCTGCCTGTTCCTCGCCGGTCCGTGGGCACGTTCCCGCGCCGACTGGGTGCAGTACGAAATTGCCGGCCTGCTGCTGGTGATCGGCGTGGTCCTCTGGGCAGTGACCTGGCTGGTCAACCGCATCAACTACAAGAAGGGCAACATCGAAACGCGCCCTGGGCACTACGAATAAGTAGTAGCAGACGAAGCTGTGGTCCATCGGGAATTCCCGGTGGACCACAGCTTTTTTGATCGTGATTCCGGCGTTGGCCGCTAGGCCTGCTGCTGGAAGGTCTCCTGGCGGAAGCGCAGCTTCCAGCCATTGGCGCCTGATTGCCACCATGAGGAGACCACGAGCACCCGGGCGTCGGCCTGCGTCATGCGGTAGGCCAGCAGGATGATTTCGTCGCTGATTTGTCGGGTGGCCAAGACCTGCATGTCCCCGGTGCTGGGCAGGGCGGATCCGGCATCCAGAAGGGCTGAGATGCTGGCGACATCAAGCAGGCCGCCGTGCCGGGTCACTTCTTGATAGCTCGGGTGCAAAAAGTCCTTGAGCTCGGTGAAATTGGTGCGGATCTGCGGGTCGAGGAACCCCAGTTCCAGCTCGTACACGGTGGCCGCTAGGTCAGCTCCTGGAGCTGCGGCGGCCGGTGCGGCCGGGACTGGCGCCTCGGCTTCGGCGGCCGGAGCCTTGGCGGGGGCGGCAGCAGCTGGGCGGGCGCCGCCGGTGTAGCCAGGGCCTGCATCTGGTCTGGTTCCCTGCTGATGGGCGGTGGCTGCGGCACGAGCGTGGTCGTCGGCGGCTTCGTTCAGCTCGTGGCCTGCGTGCCCCTTGACCCATTCAAAGGTGTACTTCCGGCCCTGGATCGCGGCGTCGAGTTCCTTGAGGATGTCCTGGTTGAGCACCTGCTTGCCGTCGGCCTTTTTCCAGCCGCGCTTCTTCCAGCCGGGCATCCATTTGCTGATGCAGTTGATGGCGTACTGCGAATCGCAGAGGATTTTCAGTTCTTCATCTGGCAGGTGCGCGGTGGAACGGAAGAGCTCGAGGACGGCTTGGAGTTCGCCCATGTTGTTGGTTCCGTGGTCCCAGCCTCCTGCGGCCCAGTTCTCTTCATCCACGTACCAGGCCCAGCCGGCCGGTCCCGGATTGCCGAGGGCGGATCCATCTGCAGCAGCAATGATCGTCATGGTTTAATCCTGCCATGGTGCAGGCCCTTGATTGGTTCTTCGATCAGGCCATGTCGCCACCGGATCCATGGCAGTCTTCGCACCAGCTGCCGAAGCACACTGGCTACCATGGGTGGCGTGAAGAATTTCTTGCCATTATCAGCGTCCCTGGCCCTGATGCTCACCGCCTGTTCTGGTCCTTCCACCGATGAGCTGCGGGAGAAAGATCCCGAAGGCTACGCCGCGTGCATCCATCTGGGCGGCGGGCTGGACGCTGCGCAAGGGGTGGGCGAGACCAATCTCCAGAAGGCGGCGGCTCATGCCGCGCAATCGGCCACCGCGCAGCTGCGGGCCGTCGTTGACATTCAAAAGACGGAAACCCCTGGGATCACAGACCTTGATGGGTTCAAGGAGGCTTGTGAAGCCCAGGGGTTCGACTACTAGGCCGGGTACATCGGGTTATGCCCGGCCTGTACGCGCTCTTTGGGACGCACTTCATCCGGCGCGGTGCCATCAAGCCATGGACCGGTCTCGGCTAGCTGCTCGCGTTCCGGGGCTTCGAGCCAGTTCTCCAGCGCCGGGCCTTGCGGGATGATCTGCGTTGGATTGATATCTTCATGGACCACGTAGTAGTGGGCCTTGATCTGCTCGAAGTCGATGGTGTCGCCGAAGCCTGGCATCTGGAACAGATCTCGTGCGTAGCCCCAGAGGTTGGGCATCTCGATGAGCTTGTTGCGGTTGGCCTTGAAGTGCCCGTGGTACACCGGGTCAAAGCGGACCAGGGTGGTGAAGAGGCGCACATCCGCTTCGGTGATGTGATCGCCCATGAGGAAGCGGCGGGTGGACAGGCGTTCTTCGAGGAAGTCCAAGGTCTCGAAGAGCCGGTTGTAGGCGTCGTTGTAGGCGTTTTGGCCACCGGCGAAGCCAGCGCGATAGACCCCATTATTGACCTCGGTGAAGATGCGCTTGATCAGCGGCAGCATTTCTTCGAGCTGGTCGCTCGGGATGAGGTTGGGTGCCCCCTCGCGGTGGAATTGCTTCCACTGGGTTGAAAGATCCCAGGTGATTTGCGGGTAGTCGTTGGTCACGACTGCGCCGGATGGGATATCCACGATGGCCGGGACGGTGATTCCGCGCGGGTAGTCGGCAAAGCGCTTGAAGTAGTTCTCCTGGATGCGTTCGGTGCCAAGCACCGGGTCTTTGCCTTCGGGATCCAGATCGAATCTCCAGCTGCGAGCATCATGGGTCGGGCCGGGCAGGCCGATAGACAGCGCGTCTTCCAGGCCCAGCAACCGGCGAACGATCAGCGTGCGGTTGGCCCATGGGCAGGCACGGGCTGCGACCAGCCGGTAGCGTCCGGCTTCAACTGGCCAGAGCTGGGCGCCTTCGGAGACTCCGGCATCCGGGTGGCCGATTTTGCTGTTGTTGTTCTCGCTGCTGTATCTGGCCGGGTTGGTATCCGCAACGATCCGGTCCTGGATGTAGTTGGTATCCCGGGTGAATTCTCCGCCGGTGACATAGGCACCCTTGGTCGAATAATCCTCGCTCATCTTTTCCCTCCATGATCCGTCATGCCGAATACGCTCACGTGCTCCCCTACCGACCCTATGGCAAGTGCCGGCGGTTGAACATGGCCGCCAGATAAAGGATCTGATTGACACGTCACCATATATTGCAAAATTCAACTCTACACGAGATGATTGATGCGTCAACAAAATTTGTTGATCCACAGGATTCCAAAAGGTGAGAAAAGAACATGAAGAGCGATGAGACCCGCTGGCTGACCGAGAGCGAGCAGGACCTCTGGCGCACCATCCGCGAATTCCTTTGGCTGTTCCCCAGCGCAATGGACCGCCAGCTGGTGCGCGATTCCCAGATGCAATCCGGGGAATACTCTGTTCTGGCAGTGCTTTCCGAAGCATCCGATCCAAGTCTACGGCCTGCCGACGTCGCCCAGGTGCTGCGCTGGGATCGCTCGCGCCTCTCCCACCTGTTGCGACGCATGGAAGGCAAGGGCCTGATCAGCCGCTGCTCCGATGAAACCGACGGGCGCGGACATCAAATCGCGCTGACCGATCTCGGAAGGGAAACCATCGAAAACGCGGCGCCAAGCCACGTGACGTTCGTGCGCGAAACCCTCTTTGATTCCTTGAATGCCACCGAGCGCCGCGCATTGGAAACCGCGCTGCCCAAGATTCTTGAATCCATCGAGCAACACGGCTTCAAGGACACCAGCTGCTAGCCGGCTTGTGAGGCCAGCTCGCTGTTCTGCACCAACCGGGCGAAGCGCCCGCCCAGGGACACCAGCTCATCGAAGGTGCCAGCCTCGGCGATCTTCCCGTCCTCCAGCACGACGATATGATCCGCTCGCATCACCGTGCTCAAGCGGTGGGCTATGAGCAGGGTCGTGCGGCCAACCGCGAGCTCATCCAAGGCTTGCTGAACCAGCGCCTCGGTCACGGTATCCAGCGCGCTGGTGGCTTCATCCAGCACGAGGACCTTCGGCTCGCGCAGCATCGTTCGCGCAATGGCCAGGCGCTGCTGCTCGCCGCCCGAGAAGCGGTGGCCTCGCTGCCCGACTTCGGTGTCGATCCCCATCGGCAAGCCGCGAATCAGATCAGCGATTTGTGCCGCTTCCAAGGCTTTCCATAATTGCTCTTCGGTTGCTTCGGGTGCTGCCCACAACAGGTTGGCGCGCACGGTGTCGTGCAGCAGATAGCTTTCCTGGGCCACCACCGAAACCACCGAGGCAATGCCCTGCGGGTCATATTCCTTGAGGTCCACGCCGTCGAGCAGCACCTGCCCGGATGTCGGATCCAGCAATCGCGGCAGCAGCGAGCCGAGGGTCGACTTGCCCGAACCAGTGGCGCCGACCACCGCGGTCATGGTGCCGGCCTTCAGGGTCAGATCCAGCTGATCCAGCGTAGCCTTTCCCGCCTGCGGGTAGCGGAAGCTGACATCGAGCAGCTGGACTTCCCCGATGGCACGGGCTGGATCGATATGCTTGGCGTCAGCTGCTACCGGCAGTTCCTGGTCCGTATCAAGGTATTCGAAGACCCGGCTGAACAGCGCCATGGCCGAAACCCACTGCACCGAGAGCTGCATCAGCCCCATCACCGGGCGGAAGATGCCGGCCTGCAGGCCGGTGAAGGCCACCAGGGTGCCGATGCTCATGCCATCGCCGGTGACCGGCAGCCCGGCAGCCAGATACAGCGCTGCCGGAATGGCCGCGAAGATGATGCTCATGGTGGCCATGCGCCAGCGGCCTGCCAGCGCGCTTTTCATTTCAAGGTCAATGAGCTTGTGGCTGGAATCCGCGAAGGCTTCGGCATCGGCAGGACCGGTGCCCATGATCTTGGAGAGGCGAACCCCGGAGATGCTCAGGCGTTCTTCGATCAGGGATGTCAGAGTCGACATTTCGCGTTGGCGCTTGCCGGTAACCGCGCGGCGCAGCTTCGCGGTTTGCTTGGCCAGCAGGATCGCTGGCGGGAAGACGATGAGGGAGATCAGGCTGAGCTTCCAGGAAATGGCCACCATGGCCACCGCAGTGGCCACCACGGTGGTCAGGTTCGAGGCGATGCTCGTTGCCGAGTTGGTGATCACCGACTGCATCTGCCCGACATCATTGATCAGCCGCGATTGCACATCCCCCGAGCGCGAGTTGGTAAAGAATCCCAGCGATTGCTTTTGCAGGTGGGTGAAGAGCCCGGTGCGCAACCGGTGCATGACACGCTGGCCCATCAGGGTGGCCCGCCAGGTCTGCAGGACTTCCAGCACGGCGGTAGCCAGCGCGATCAGCACCAGCCCCCCGGCGCCGAAGACCAACAGTCGGAAATTGGACTGCGGTATCGCGACATCAATGAGTTCGCGGACGATGAAGGGCTGCGCCAGTCCGATGACGGACGAGGCGACGATCAGCAGCACCACGGCAATCACGGAACCCAGGTGCGGGCGGAACAGGGATGCGACGCGTTTGAGGGACACCGGATGCTCGGCCAGCCATTGCTTGTCCTGGACGGCATCTTTCATTCGCCCTGAACCGGCTCCACCGCCTGGATGTCCAGGCATTGAATTCACACTCATGGACCCTCCTTCGCCATTCTCTTCACCCAAAGAATAACAGAGGCTACCTCACTATGTGGTTCCATCTTGAAATTGTTCCGAAGAACACACTATTCTTAACACCATGCAGAACGATGAGTCCAAGCCTGACTTGGCAGATCTTTTCCTCCGCGCATCACGCGTCATTCGAGGCCGCTGGAGGGAAAGCCTGATCCCGATGGGAATCACCCCGCACCAGTCGCGAGTGCTGAGCCTGCTGGGCCATGCCGAAGACGAAGGCCTGCGCAATTCCCAGCTCGCCGAGCGCCTGCACATCGCTGCCCGCTCCACAACCGAAGTTGTCGACCAGCTGGAGGCCAAGCAGCTGGTGGTCCGCACCCCGGATCCAGCAGACCGCCGCGCGACGCTGATCGCGCTGAGCCCCAGCGGCCGGGCACAGCTCGGAGAAATGTCCCAGCTGCGCCGCGACAGCATGGCCGGATACTTCGAAAAGCTCTCAGCCCCAGACCGCGAAGAACTCACCCGGCTGCTCGAAATCCTCGACCAGGAAAATCCCCGCCAGCCGCGCCACGGGTGCAAATAGCCCGGGGCCACCGGCACAGGTCCACAGGCACAAGGCGACGGCCGGGTCAATCACCAAGTGGTTGACCCGGCCGTCGCCTTCGTTCTGCGCCGAGGCGCAATGGGTATTTAGTTCTCGGTTTTTCCGTGGCGCCAGTAGCCCATGAATGCTACTTGCTTGCGGTCGATGCCCGCCTCGCGAACGAGGTAGCGGCGCATTTCCTTGACCGTGCCCGCTTCGCCAGCGACCCACGCATAGAACGGTGCCTTGTCGGCTTGCCCGGTCTCCCACAGGATCTGCGCGTCAACGTCGATATCTTCCGGCTCGGCATTGGTATGCACCACGCCGGCCGCCGGAATGGCCACCACCTGGCTCAGCGCAGTGCGCAACAGCTCGCCGTGCGGATGGCTGCCTCGGGTCAGCCACTGCACGGATACCCCTGAACGGGTCGAGGCGCCGAGGATGTCGGTGGTTTCCGGGACCTCGATCAGCGCGTGCCCGGTGACATGCGAAGGCAGGGATTCGAGGATCGCGCAGATGGCCGGGGCCGCGGTTTCATCTCCGGCCAGCACGATGCGGCTTGCCTCGCCTGGACGGAATTCGATGCCGCCATAGCTGGCATCATTCAGGAACTTGTTCGGGCCCAGCAGCAGCAGCTGGTCTCCGACCTGCGCGCGGTCGCCGAATTCGGTAGCCGGTCCGCCCTGCAGCTTCCCATCCACCACATGGCCATGCATCACGAAGTCGATATCCAGTTCCGCGGTGAGCCCGCTGTTATCGCGGTGCCCGGCCTCGCGGAAGGCGCGCACCGTGTAGGTGCGCATGTAGCCGCGGGTATCCGGATCGATGGACAGCCAGCGCTTGTACCAGCCTTCCTGCTCCGCGGGGCTGGTCATCGCCTGCGGGCGCATGGAGGCGATTTCCTCGGTCAGCGCGCTGCCGCCAGCTGGCGGCAGCAACAGCTTGATGCGCATATCCAGCGGATGGCTATTGGTCCCGAAATAGTCCAGGTCCTTGCCGCTGACGGTCAGGCGGCGGAAGGACGGCGAGAGCTCCTGGCGCTTGACCACGGTGGTATCAAAGGCCAGGGTTGGCACATGCTCATAGGCCGGGCGGGCGTCCTTGGCGGCATCGGAAGCGGACTGGTTGCCATCCGCCGGAGCGCTTGCCGCGTCCGCGGCAGGCTCCAGTGCCTGCGGTGCGCTGCGGAAAATCCCCTTGGAAGCCAAGACTTCTTCGGTGCGCAGCACACGGTGCCGGCCGATGGGCAGCACCAGCGGAGTGCCGCCGACCGGGTCGGGGATCACGCGGCTTGGCATGCCGAAGACATCCTTGACCGTCTTCTCGGTGACCACTTCATTCGGGTGCCCGGCCGCGTAGATCTTGCCGTGGCGCAGGGCCACCAGGTAGTCGGCATAGCGGGCAGCGAGGTTCAAATCGTGCAGCACGATCACCACGGTGATGCCTCGGCTGCGGTTCAATTCGCTGACCACATCCAGTACTTCGAGCTGATGGGCGACATCCAGGAAGGTGGTTGGCTCATCGAGCAGCAACAAGTCGGTTTCCTGGGCCAGTGCCATGGCGATCCAGACGCGCTGGCGCTGTCCTCCGGAAAGCTCGTCGACCGCGCGGTCGGCCAGCTCGGTGGTTCCAGTCAGTTCCATGGCGCGATTCACCGCCGCCTCATCCTCGGCGGAGAACCGCTTGAACAGGCCCTGGTGCGGGTAGCGGCCGCGGCTGATCAGCTCGCGGGCGGTGATCCCGTCCGGCGCGGTAGGCGACTGCGGCAGCAACCCCAGGGTCTTGGCGACTTCCTTGGCCGGCTTGGAATGGATATCGGCGCCATCGAGCAGCACCTGGCCGCCTGCGGGCTTGAGCAGCCGGGACAGGGCGCGCAGCAGCGTGGATTTGCCGCAGCCGTTGGCTCCGACGACGATGCTCACCTGCCCGGTGGGGATATCCAGCGACAGCTCGTCGACGATGGTGACCTTGTCGTAGGCCAAGGTCAGATCGCTAGCCTGCAAAGTGGCCATGGGTTACGCCCCGTTTCCAGTTGAGTTGGCGCGCACCAGAATCCAGATCAGGAAGGGTGCGCCGAATGCGCCGGTGATGACACCTACCGGCAGTGCAGTCTCTGCGAACAAGTTCGCGGCGAAGAAGTTGGCAACGATGACCAGGGCAGCCCCGGTCAGTCCGGCCAGCGGGATGTTGATCGGCCCGCGGCTCAGCGCAGCGCTGATCGGCCCGGCCAGGAACGCCACGAAGGCCAGCGGGCCGGTAATGGCAATGGGCAACGCCCCCATGGCGACAGCGACAAAGACCAGCAGCACCCGGGCCCAGGGCACGTTCACGCCCAGGGCGGCCGCGGAGTCCTCCCCCAGCTCCAGCATTTTCAGCTGGCGCAGGACGAAAGGCAGCAGCAACGCCCCGAGGGCACCGAGGGTGATCAGGAGAACCAGGGCGCTGTTCCAGTTGCTGGAGGACAGCGAACCGGTCAGCCAGTGCATCACATCGCTGGCGGTATTCACTTCGGCCTGGGTCAGCAGGTACTGGATCAGGGCCTGGAGCATGGCGCCGATGGCCAGACCGGCCAGGATCAACCGCGGCCCGGTGCGCTTGCCGGAGGCCGAGAGCCAATAGATCAGTGCCGCGACCACCAGTCCGCCGGCCAAGGCAAAGGCGTTGAGCTTCCAGTCCGTGTAGCCCAGGGTGATCATGGCCAGCACCGCCGCAGCCGATGCGCCGTAGCCCACGCCGATCACATCCGGGCTGGCCAGCGGGTTGCCCAGCCAGCGCTGGAAGAGGGCCCCGGAGATGCCCAGCCCTGCCCCGGCCAAGGCTCCCACGGCCACCCGCGGGAGCCTGTCGGACATGATGATGAAGCTGGTGCCGGGGACCTTCTGCCCGCCCAGCACCTGCAGCACTTCGGCCGCCGGCAGCCGATCCCGGCCCCAGAACAGGTAGGCGGCAATGGCCAGGACCAGGACCAGGGACATCCAGAGCACGGTGCGCGCCACCCGGTTTTTCCGCACGGCAACTCTGCCCTGGGCAGGCTGTGGCGCCGCTGTCACTTCAGGCTCGGTTGGCTGGCTCATTGCTGCTCGTGTCATTTCGCTCGTGCTCACAGGCTCACCGACTTCATGCCGCTGCGCATCATCAGGATAAACAGTGGTCCGCCGATCATCGCGCACATTACGCCCACCTGGATTTCGCTCGGCGGCGCGATCACACGTCCCACGGTATCAGCGACCAGCAGCAGCACCGGCCCGGCCAGCAGGCTGCCGGGCATCAGCCAGCGGTAGTCGGATCCGACCAGCAGGCGCACCGCATGCGGGATCATCAGGCCGACAAAGGCGATGGGTCCTGCCACCGCGGTGGCGGTGCCAGCCAGGATGACCACGCCGATGGATCCGAGCAGCCGGGCACGGCCCAGGTTGAAGCCCAGGGCGGTGGCGGTGTCATCGCCCATGGAGACCGCATTGGAAACCCGTGCGGTGGACAGCAGGATCAGCGCGCCGATGGCCACCATCGGGATGGCACCGAGGAAGGTGTCGATCGGGGTGCTGGAGAGCGAACCGATCTGCCATTTGCGGAAGCGGTCCAAGGTGGAATCCGAAACCATCAGGATCGCGTTGGTGATCGCCCCGACGCCGACCGCCATGGCCGCGCCGCCCAGCGCCAGCTTGATCGGGGTGGCTCCGTCGCGCCCGACGTTGGCCACCAGGTAGACCAGGGTCATCACCACGGCGGCACCGATAAAGGCGGCCATCATGATCCCGGTCAGCGAGCTGACCCCGAAGAAGGCGATCGCCAGCACCACGCTCATGGCCGAGCCGGCGTTCAATCCCAGGATGCCGGTATCGGCCAGCGGGTTGCGGGTCAGGCCCTGCAGCCCGGCTCCGGCCAGGCCCAGTGCCGCGCCGACCACGAGGGCGCCCACGGTGCGGGCGAAGCGCGAAGCCACCACGCCCTGGTCCCCGTTATTCGCATCAAAATGCCACAGGGCGTCCCCCACGGTGGACAGCGAGACCGGGCGCGCGCCAAAGAGCAGCGACGCGGCCACGGCCAGGACCAAGAGCACCGAGAGGACCAGGAAGGCGCCGAGCTTGCGCGGCAGCCGGGGGCCTGCGCCCGCCGGGGTTTGGCGCGTCGTACTTTCAGTCGCGGTCATTGGTTCCTACACTCATTGCTATGGCACATCTTTCCTCGCCCACCGTCATCGCTCCCGGCATCGCGGTGCTCACCGCCGATAATCCCTCGGAAATGACGCTGGATGGGACTAATTCCTATTTGCTGTTCGACCCGGCATCTTCGACGCTGCAGCCGGGCACCGACGTGGTGCTCATCGACCCCGGACCCGAGCTTCAGTCGCACCTGCAGGCGCTGGCCCAGTTCGAGATCCAGCTGGTGCTGATCACCCACCGCCATGCGGACCACACCGGCGGCATCGACCGCCTGCGCCAGCTGGCCGCCGCCCCGGTGCGGGCCAAGCTCGCCGAGCACTGCCGGGATGCCCATCCCCTGTCCGACGGCGAGATCATCACGGCCGCCGGAGTTCAGATCCAGGTGCATTGCACCCCGGGCCACACCTCGGATTCGGTGTGCTTCACCGTGGATGGGCCGCATCTGTTCACCGGAGATACCGTGCTGGGCCGCGGCACCACCATTCTGGAGCATCCGGACGGGACGCTGGCCGACTACCTCGACTCGCTTCACCGGCTGCTGGGCCTGCCGGATATGCCCTTGCATCCAGCGCACGGGCAGCAGCATGAAACCTCGCATCAGCTGCTGCGCGCCTATCTGGAGCATCGGGAATCCAGGCTGGATCAAGTGCGTGCTGCCCTGCAGAAACTCGGCAAGGCCGGGGCGGACGCGACCCCAGCCCAATTGCTGGAGTTCGTCTACCCCGACCTGGATCCGCGCCTGGTGGGCGCGGCGAGCCGATCGTTGGAAGCGCAGCTGCACTATCTAGCGTCGAATCGCTAGCGGCTACTTGGCCGCTGCTGCGTTTTCAGCAGCCTTCACGATCTTTGGAACCACGGTGTCCAAGGACCATTCCAGGGACAGCGGCGAAGCTGCCGAAATGGCCAGGGTGGCTTCATCGGTGCCTGGCAGGGCCAGCGCGTCGTTCTTCACGGCAGGGATCTGCCCGTAGAGCGGCTGGGACTTCACGATGTCCTTGGTGGTGTTTCCGGCGATGGCCGAGGAGAAGACGATGTCAGAATCCCACTCGTTGACCTTTTCCGGGGAAACGGTGAAGAAGAAGGTGTCCTTGGCGGCGTTCTTCTGCACGTAGTCAGCCTGCGTCATGCCCAGTGCGGTAAGGAAGCGCGGGCGGGTGTCGCCTTCGGAGTAGACGTAGGCGGTATCCGGTGCCGAGAGGTCGGCGGCGATGAAGCTGGTGTCCTTGAGCACTGGGTTCTCTTCGCCCACCTTGGCCAAATCGCCCTCGATCTTTTCGATCAGCGCGTCGGCTTCTTCTTCCTTGCCCAGCATCTGGCCGGCGGCTTCGGTGACGTCCTGCCAGCTGGTCAGGTAGTTCGGCTCAATCGGGCCGACGACCGGGGCGATTTCCTGCAGCTTCTCGTACTGTTCCTTCTTCAGGCCCGAGTAAGGGGCGAAGATGACATCCGGCTTGGTCTTGGCAATCGCGGTGTAGTCGGGATCATCACCGGTGGCGAACTGCACTGGCGCCTTTTCGGAGCCGATGGAAGCGTCCAGCTTGGCCAGCGCTTCATCCTTCCACGCAGTCGAGTTGTTCTCGTTCTGGCCGTAGGCGTCGGTGTCCATGCCGACCGGCACGGTATCAAGGGCCAGCAGGGTGTCGGCGTTGACCCACGAGATGGTGGCGACGCGCTCTGGGGCCTTGTCGATGGTGGTTTCACCATAGATGTTCTTGATGGTGACCGGGGTGAAGTCCGCTGCGGACTTGGCCGATGCATCCGCCGAGGAATCTGCGGAGTTGCTGGCTGAACCGCAGGCGGTCAGGCTCAACGCGAGGATTGCGGTGGACGCGGCGAAGATCCCGGCGCGACGTGAAATTTTCATGGGTCGGTGATTCCAGACTATGCGAGGTTCTGTAAACATGTCGGCCTGAATAGGTTAGGTTTACCTATCCGAGCCGTATGCCACAATACGCGGTGGGCCCATCAATACGCAACACGGAACGTATCTAATCACCGATCCAGAAGTGAAGCTAACCACACATGGGCCACTTCCAGCCGTTTTGACCTCGGATTTTATTCTCTAGTCGCTAGCAATCGACCCGGATTAGCCACCGTAATTGACGCGCGCACCAGTGCTACTCCAAGTAACACGACGACAATAACGGTGATCACGGTCAACGGGCTGAAGATCACGGCCATGCCCGCCAGCGGCAGGACCAGAACGGTGGAGGCGACGGCAAAAGCAACGGACGCCGCCAGCGCCGGAATCATCAGCGACTTGATTCGCGCCGTGTTCATGGTCCCCCACTCCATGCCCAAACGATGCAGGCCGGAATAGAGTTCAGCGCGGTCAAAGGTGCCCGCACTTTGCGCAATGGCCGAAGACGCGGCCACGCAGATGAAGGTGATTGCCAGGGTCACCAGAACGCCGGTCAAGATATCGCCAGGCAGATAGTCATACCAGCTGTTGCTGGATTCCTGGGCCGGAGAGCCCTTCATCATTGCCGCCCCGCTGCCGCCAACCACAGCCACGAAGGAAGCCATTGCCACACCGGAGACCTGCCGCCAGGACTCTGCAGGATTTTCCAGGATCATCCGGGCGGCCAGCAGCTGTTGCGGAGTCTCGGCTTTTTTGAGCTTGCTCTGCCCCACCTTGGACACCAGATACGGTCCCACAAGATTCAGCACCAGCAAGCCAAGGCCGAAACCGATGATAATCACCGCCAGCATCGTCGCGATGCCCTGGGCCACCATTCCGAGATTGGAGAAGACCAGGCACAGGAGCAGGACGCCGCCCACGGTGATCACCGCGCGCAGCCAGCTAGGCACGGGGACACGGCGACGCGTGGCCACTGCCAAGGGAGTGATCATGAGCTTGCGCAGGCCGGCTGCCGCGCTGAGCGCCGAGAGCACAATGACTGCGACTACTGCAATCGCCAGGACCCAGACCGGCAGATAGATGGCCATTCCGATAGGCGCACCCTGGAATGGGATCAGTGATGCCGCCGGAGCGCACGCCAAGTAGAGAACCACGCCGGCGAGCGCGCCAGCCAAGGCCGTCCCGGCTGCCTGCGTGATGGCCACCAGGCTGATCTGTGGACCGGTGGCACCCAGCAGGCGCAGCGAGGACAGCGCCCGATCATTGGCTCGCGCCGAGAGCCGGGCGGCGGCGGAGCCGAGGACCATCAGCGGCACAACCAGCAGCACCACGGCCAACCCGGCAAGGGGCAGATAGGCGCCCTGCGCTTCTGCCTCGAAGCTGGTGAATGAGTAGGCGCCGCCCAGGACAATCAGCAGGATCGCACTGACCAGGGCATAGGCGCTGACGGTCAGGATCTGCGGAGCCCGTCGGGATTTGGCAGGCCGTCCGAGCAGCCAGGCAAGATGCAGGATGTTCATCGCACTTCCCCGCCCATTGCGCTGGTGCCACGGCGGCTGTCGCTGACCAACTGGCCGTCATGCAGTTTCACCACACGGTCGCACTTGGCTGCCACCGAAGGGTCATGGGTCACCATGACCAGGGATTTGCCTTGGCCGACAGTGCAATCCAGCAGGGTATCAAGCACCTCGGTGCCGGTGGCGGAATCCAAGGCGCCGGTGGGTTCATCGGCAAAGACCACCATGGCGCCGGTTACCTGAGCTCGGGCGATGGCTACTCGCTGCATCTGCCCGCCGGAGAGCTGTCCGATGCGCCGCTGCTCCAGGCCCGCCAGTCCCAGCGCGGCCAGTGCCTGGCCAGCGTGGGTGATGGCAGTTGAGCGCGGGGTGCCGTTGATCATTAACGCCATGGCCACGTTTTCTTCAGCGGTGAGTTCTGGAATCAGCAGGCCCGATTGGAAGACGAACCCGAAACTCTGGCGTCGCAGCTTGGTCCGCGCCTTGTCGGCGAGCTGTTGGATGTCTACCGGCTGCGTTCCCGGCAGGCTGAGCATCAGGCTTCCCGCGTCAGCAAGCTCGATGCCGGCCAGCGCATGGAGCAGGGTTGATTTGCCGGAACCTGACGGGCCCATGATCGCCAGGGATTCGCCGAAGGAGATGTCGAGGTTGACGCCGTTCAAGGCGGTGGTGGAGCCGAAGCTCCGGCACAGGTTCTGGGCATGGAGGACCGGTGGATGACCAAAGGAATTTTCAAGCATGCTTCAATGTTTTCAATATGGTCCCCCGCGCACATCGGCGCGCAGGGCGAAGTCGCTCCTGGTCAGGGTCATCCCATGGTAGGAGCGCCGCCGTCTCGAACCAGTACTCCAGGAGTTCTTGAACAGCCCATGAAATTGGAACTGTATACGCAGCCCTTCTGCGCTGGGTGCATCCGCACCCGGCAAACCGTGGCGCGTGCCCAGAAGCTCCTGCCTGATCTGCAGGTGGAGGAAGTCAATGTGGTTGAGCAGGTTGAGCGCGGCGAGGAATTGGGCATCACCAGCACCCCGGTGATCAGGTTGCTGCAAGGTGAAACCGAAAAATTCCGGGCCAGCGATACGCCCACGCTGCCCCAGCTTTTGACGGCCATTGCCCGCGCCAGCGACTAGTCTCACGTGAATCCAGAACCCGAGATGCACGGCTCTGCCGTGTTTATGGGGAAGAATAGATCAAGTGATAACTGTGCCAGGTGTTGAACATGAGTGTTTCCAGCGTGTCTTAGCTGACTCATCCAATCGCATCGAATGGCTCAGGGCACGAGCGCAGGGCATCACGGCCACCGACGTCGCCAAGCTCTCCACCGAGAAGTCCATCAAGAACGCCGCCTGGGACAAGCTCTACGGCAATGGATTCTCCGGCAATCCCTACACCGACCACGGCCGCAAACGCGAACCGGTCATCGCGGCATGGGTCCAAGAGAACTTCAATATCTTTCCTTCCTCCCAGCTGTTCCACGCACAGCATTCCAGACTTCACCTGGCTACCCCCGACGGCCTGGGCTTTGACGCATCAGGGGCTCCGGTTTTGTCGGAAATCAAAACCACCAACAAACCCTTCAAGAAGATCCCCAAGAACTACCTGCGCCAGATCCTCTGGCAGCAACATGTCATTGGCGCTGAACGCACGCTGTTCGTTTGGGAAGAGCACCAGGATTTTGTACCGGTCCGCGCCGTTCCCGAGTACCTGTGGGTAGAGCGGGATGATGATTTGATCCAGGACTTGATCGACAAGGCTGAAGCCCTGATCACCGCTTTGCGCGAGGCGACCGCGAGGCAAGAGCGCTATAACGATTACGGGCCTGCCGCCCTGCGCCTCTAGATTCTTCGATAACCGCAAAGATCCTCGGGAACCATCAACGTCGAATGATGGTTTCCGAGGATTTTTTGCGTTGCCGTCAACGGACCTGGCTAGGCAGGAGTGGTGGGTACGATCCGTGGATCAGGCAGGCATTCGGGGTAGCTTTCGAGCAACTCCCCCAACAGCTTTTCGCGGATCATATTCCGCAAGCCCCACAGGTCCCCAGCATTGCGGGCAGAGAGGTAAATGGCCACCGTTTGCAGTCCGTTTTGCGCGTCGGTAACGAGCAGCTCGTTGTCGCGGCCATCCCACAAATCCGAGGACTCCAGCAGCTCAGTGGTGCGCTGACGCAGATAGTCAATCGGGGCGTTGAGCTTGAGTTGCAGGGCCACGTTGCCGGAGATCTCCGTGCTGCGCCGTGACCAGTTCTCAAATGGAGTCGTGGTGAAGTAGGTGGAAGGCAGGATCATCCGGCGGCCGTCAAGGAGCAGGACAACCACGTAGGACAAGGTGATTTCCTCTACGGTGCCACGCTCGCCTTCAACCACCACGGTGTCATCCACGCGAATGGAATCGGTGAAAGCCACCTGCAGTCCAGCGAAGACATTGGCCAGCGTGGACTGGACAGCCAAACCGACCACCACCGAAGCCAAACCAGCTGAGGCGAGCAGTCCGGCGCCCAAGGCCCTGACCTGTTCGATTGTCAGCAGGACGGCTGCCACGGCCAGGATGCACAGCACTGCGATAAGCACCCGGCGCATCAGGCCAACCTGGGTTTGCACCTTGGCCAGTCGTCGCCCGGGGCCGAATTTCGCTTCGAAGCGGGAGATCATGCCGGCTTCGATGACGCGGACCAATTTGATGATGAACCAGGTCAAGAACATCACCAGGATGATGAGGATGACGAATTGCCATGGGTTGTACCAGTCACGGTTGTGATAGAAGAACGCGAAAGCGGACTTGGCAACGATGGAGGTGATCAGTCCAAAAAATGGAAGGCGGGTGGCCTTCACATCCGCCTCGTCCACGCCGATTCGACGCAGGGTGCGGCGGGCGATGGCACTGAATACAAAAGCCAGGATCGCCGCGAAGACCGCGCCGGCCAGAAGCACGGCCCAGAATTGCAGCGACACGGGCAGGAAGCTGGAAACGCTGATGACTTCCTCGACAGTCTCGTTTAGAGGTTCAACGGGGTTTGGTGACATGCTTAAAGGATGTCATATGGCACTAGATAAATGCTGTGCAGGACCTTGTCCCAAGCCCGAAAACAGCGCGGATTCAAGCGGTCCTGATCACAGTGGATTAGCTACGCTGAAAGCAGGAAGAACTACATCGACGCCTGCCGCAGGTTCGTGGGCAGGCGGATGGCGTTTTGCGTGTCCTTGTGCGTAACACCCGATCAACCTGATGATTAATGTGCCACCATGCTAAGTATGAGCCGAACATTTGCTTATCAGCAGGTTGATGTCTTTGCGCCCACTGCGTTTAACGGCAATGGGCTCGGAGTCGTATTCAATGCTGACAGCCTGTCTGATAATCAGATGCAGCACTTCGCCCAGTGGCTGAATATGGCTGAGACAGTATTCTTCGTCGGCCCCACCCACGAAGAGGCCGACTACGCCATCCGCATTTTCACTCCCAGCACGGAATTGTCCTTTGCGGGACACCCGACGCTGGGTGCTGCGCACGCGTGGCTGGAATCCGGTGGGGTGCCTGGCCCGGCCGGCCATTTGATCCAGCAATGCGAAGCCGGACTCATTCCTGTTCGAGTGGAACGCGAAAGCACCGACAGCCATTCACGCCGGCTCGCTTTCCTGGCTCCCCCGCTGACTCGCACCGGCCCGTTGGAGCCGGACGTCCTCCAGTGGGCGATTAGCGGACTGGGGATTCACGAGGATGACGTCGTTGATCACCAGTGGCTGGTCAACGGCCCGCAGCCGGCCGGCTTGGTCCTGCGTGACGCTGACGTGGTGCTGGGAATCGAACCTGACTACGAGGCGCTTCAAGGTCTTGAGGTGGGCGTCATCGGACCCTACACGGCATCGAGCGTAGCCCATGGCGTCTGGCAGCCGCGCGGTTCGCTGTTGCCAAGGGTTTCAGGCACGCGCGAGGAACTGCGGCCGCTGGATTCCTCCGATCTGGAACGCTCCGAAGAACGCTTCGGTTCTGTGGTGATGCAGCCTCCAGCCGACTTCGAAGTGCGCGCCTTCGTGGCCGGCGAAGCCGTCTCCGAGGATCCGGCCACCGGGTCGCTGAATGCCGCCTTTGGCATCTGGCTGACCCAGTCCGGCTACGCCCCGCAACGCTATACGGTGCGCCAGGGAACCCGGGTTGGCCGAAACGCCATCTTGCATATCGAAGCCACCGAAAAGGGAGTCTGGGTCAGTGGCGACGTGGAAACCCGCATCTCGGGGAATGTGAGCTTCGACTGATTCGCCGTTCATAGGCGTCCTATCCATTCCCCTGGAGCCGAACAGGAACTAACCTTGGTCAGTGCCTGAAACTGCAAATCCCACCACTGACTTTGATAAGAGAGCCGCATGGCGTGCCCTTTGGGCGCTGGTCATCGGATTCTTCATGATCCTCTTGGACACCACGATTGTGTCCACCGCGATGCCTTCAATCATGGCTTCGCTTGATGCCGATATTTCCGGCATCTTGTGGGTCAATAGCGCCTACCTGCTTACCTTCGCCGTGCCATTGCTGGTCACCGGCCGATTGGGTGACCGCTTCGGCCCACGCAACATCTACCTCATCGGCATGGTGATCTTCTCCTTGGCCTCGCTATGGTGCGGCTTGTCGGATTCGCTGGGATCCCTGATTGCCGCTCGCGCAGTCCAGGGCCTGGGGGCATCGATGATCTCGCCCCAGGCAATGACCATGATTACCCGCCTGTTCCCCTACCAGCACCGTGGCGCGGCCATGGGCCTGTGGGGCGCGGTCGCTGGTATCGCGTCGCTGATCGGCCCGATTGCCGGCGGCCTGCTGGTGGACTCAGTGGGCTGGGAATGGATCTTCTTCATCAACCTGCCCATCGCCGTGCTCAGCCTCGTGATGGTCTTCAAGTTTGTTCCGCGCTTGGAACCCCAGGCGCACTCCTTCGACTGGGTTGGCGTTGCCCTGTCGGCGGTGGCCATGTTCTGCCTCGTCTTCGGCATCCAGGAAGGCGACTCGACGAATTGGGAGCCATTCATTGGCCCCTTGGGATCCTGGCACCTGATTATCGGCGGCATCCTGTTGCTGGCTGTCTTCGTTTGGTGGCAGAGCAAGACGAAGTCGGAACCGCTCGTCCCGCTGCGCCTATTCACGGTGCGCAATTTCTCGCTAGCCAATGTGGCCATCACCTTCATGGGATTGACTATCGCCACCATCAGCTTGCCCATGGTGTTCTTCCTGCAGAACGTGCGCGGCCTGACCCCGACAGAGTCGGCCTTGATGATTTCCCCGATGGCAGTGGTCGGTATTTTCATCGCTCCGCGTTTGGGCAAGATGGTCAACAAGCTCAGCCCTCGCGTCTTGGCGGTGCCCGGCTTCCTGCTCTTTGGCGGCGCCACTGTGGTCTATGCCTTCATGATGCATGCAGACATCGCCTTGTGGACCTTGCTGATTCCATCGGCCGTTCAGGGTATTGGCTCGGCCATGATCTGGCCTTCGCTGTCTTTGGCAGCCACCCGGGATCTGACGCCACGCGATGCGGGTGCCGGATCCGGCATCTACAACACCACCCGCCAGATCGGTTCAGTGCTAGGTTCCGCGCTCATCGCCGTCATGATGGATTCGCGCATCCAGGCGCAAATCGAAAAGGCTGGCTCCAAGGACCCCGCAACGATGATGGAAGCGACGTCGGTTGGTCTTGGACAGGCACTGCTTCTGCCTGGCTTCGTTGCTGTCGCCGCGGTGATCGTTGTGGCGTTCTTGAGCCCCGGCAAAAGGGCCTAGCAGCGCATTTCCAGACGCCAGATACGCCAGAACCCTGGCTTGGTCAGTTCAGTTGAACTGACCAAACCAGGGTTCATTCTAGCTATTTAGGCCTGGTCGGCAGGGCCGTCGTTGTCGTCGTTGTTCTTGAATTCATCGACCTTCTCGCCGATTTTCTCCTGAGCATCAGCGGCAAGTTCCTTGATGTTCTCCGTAGCGTCGCCAGCGAACTCCTTGGCGCTCTCGACTGCTTCGCCCAGCTTCTTCTTTGCGTCATCCAAGAAACTCATGTGGTTCTCCCTTTAGCTTGTTATCAAAATTCGACCACTGAAAACCGCAGTCTTCAGGATCAACTTACTTCGGTCTGCGTGCTGGGCTAGGCCATGGCGCAAAGATTACTTGTCTTTTTTGGTCTTCTTTGCTGCCTTGCGGCCAAAAATCAGTGCCACGGCGATGCCGGCCAGCCATGCGTCCTTGGCCAACGCAGTTCCATCAGCAGTTGGGCGGACGCCGTCGGACTCGGTCATGCCCGGTGTACGCAGGTATGAGGAAAGCAGCACGCCAGAGAAAGCGCCCAATGCGATACCTGCCAAGCGCGATGGAACCAAAGGCAGTAGCAGCGCGCTGCCCAGGGAGATTTCCGAGACGGACAGGAGCTTGCCGAAGACTGCTGGCTCTAGTTCGCCCAGTTGCGGCACGCCATTGGATGCCATCTGCTGCAGGCCGGCCGCGCTGGCCTCATCAATGCGCAGCTTGTTAATTCCGCTGTTGAGAATGAATGCGCCGCTGACTAATCGGAGTGCGGCGTTTGCGATCGAGATTCCCATGGGCCCTCACTTCTCTTTCCAATGGTAAAAACGCGTTCTGGAAAAGAACGCCCTGCTGTTCAGCGTAGTCATGGCGGTGGTAGTTCACAATCATTTCAGCGGCGCGCTCAGCGCTCGCCAAGATTCCGGAGCTGAGAATCGTGCTAAATTCGTGAATCATGATCGCCTCTTCCGCTGTACCTCCGGCCGCACTTGATCTGCTCATTTCCCAGGGCTTTGATGCCACCAGTGTTGATGAGCTGGCAGCTGCGGCAGGGATCTCGCGTTCCACGTTCTTCCGCCGTTTCGGTTCCAAGGAGAACATGGTTTTTGCGGACCAGGAAATGATCATCACCCACGTTCAGACCACGCTGGCAGCTTCTTCCGTTGATGCGATCTCCACCTTGATTGACGCCGCCCATGTCGTGTTCGACCAGTACACGGTCAACCCGGAAGGCGCCCGGCTGCGCCACAAGCTGCTTTCCTCTGTTCCGTCATTGCGGGAACGCGAACTGGTCTCGACCCACCGGTACGAACGAGCTTTTTATGATTTCCTGGCCCGTCGCAACCTTGCCAGCACCGCGTCGGAAAAGTCCTTGTGTCTCGGTGTCAGCGCAGGGCTCGTGGCCATCCACAATGACCACCTGAGAACGTGGATCAAGGATCCGAATATCACCGATCGCAGCAAGCTGGCACATGATGTCCGCCTGTTCCTGGAACGCTTTGCCGATTTGCTGGGCACTGAGGGCGCTGGCATGGAAGCCGCTTCCCCTGCGCCCACGGTACTTGTTTCAGTCTTGGATTCGGGTGCCGATGAGCAGGCGATTCTGCAGGCCGTTTCAGCGGCCTTGAAGGACCGCAGTAGGTAGGCACCCACGAGAAATGAAACCTAGTCTCTTGACATGAAACTGCGTTCCATTAGGCTGGAGATGAAAGTTTTCACTCTAGCCAATTTGGAGCGCCTGAGATGACCGAGCAGTCTACCGGTTTGGAATTTCCCAGCGGTGTAGTTGAACCGGAATACGACCTATGGGCAGAAGAGGTCAACATTGACCCCACAGGAATCTTTGCCGACATGGATGCCGCGGATCTTGCCTGGCGTGACAAGGCCCGCAAATTCGTCGTGGGAGAAGTCAAAAAGGACATTCACGAATACTGGGATAGGGCAGACTACCCACTCCATTTGATCAAGAAGCTCGGCGAGGCAGACCTGCTGCGTGACGGCATGAACCTGAATTCCTACGAAAAGATGACTCCACTGGCTGCCGGTCTGGTGAATATGGAAATGGCGCGTGGTGACGGATCCGTCGCCACCATCGTTGGCGTGCAGGGCGGCTTGGCTCTGCGCTCTGTCCTCTTCTGCGGCAACGAGGAACAGATCCAGAAGTACGCCATGCCGATGCTAGCTGGAGAACTGCCTGGCGCATTTGCGTTGACCGAGCCAACCCATGGCTCCGACTCGGTGTCATTGGAAACCCGCGCGACGAAAGTCGAGGGCGGGTATCGGATCAGCGGCGAAAAGAAATGGATCGGCAACGGCTCCATCGGCGGCATCTCGATCGTCTGGGCACGTGATGATGAAGGGAAGATCCGCGGCTTCGTGGTGCATCAGGATGCTGAAGGCTATAGCGCTACCACCATCCAGAACAAGCTATCGCTGCGCGCCATTTGGCAAGCGCATATCCGCATGGAGAACGTCTTCGTTCCCGACGAGGACGTGCTGCCACAGGCCACCAGCTTCAAGGACACCTCCCGAGTCCTGTTCGCCACCCGTCTCGGCGTCGCCTGGTCCGCCGTCGGACATGCCACCGCATGCTACGAGTCGGCAGTGAACTACGCCAAGCAGCGCGTGCAGTTCGGCCGCCCGCTGGCCGCCAGCCAGATTGTCCAAGAACGCCTGGCCCGGATGCAGTCCGAGCTGGCCACCATTCAGGTGCTCGTGATGCAAGCGACCAAGCGCGAGACCTCCGGAGAGCTAACCGGGCCGCAGGCATCACTGGCCAAGTACACCGCTACCCGTACGGCCCGCACCATTGCTTCCAATGCCCGCGACCTGCTGGGCGGCAACGGCATTCTCACCAGCAACCGTGTAGCCCGCCACTTCGCTGATGTGGAAGCGATCCACACCTATGAAGGGACCGAGACCGTCCAGGCATTGATCATGGGCCGTGACATCACCGGGTTCTCCGCCTTCGCCTAATGAACATTAGGCACAGCTTGAAGGGTGTGGTCCCGGCCGTTGGCCGGGACCACACCCTTCGTTACTCATGACTGCTGGTTGAGGCGGCTTTTCGTTTTCGCCGTGGCCACGTGCTCCCACGGATTTTCCGGCCAAGGATGCTTCGGATAGCGCCCACGCATTTCGGAGCGTACCTGGGCATACGGACCATTGAAGAAAGACACCAGATCATCGGTCACCGCCAGTGGACGACCGCCGGGTGATAGGAGGTGGAATTGCACAGGCAGTTTCCCTCGAACCAGACGCGGTGATTCAGCCAAGCCGAAGCACTCCTGGAGCTTGACGGCCACGACCGCTGGGCCGGCCTCTCCAACGGCAGGGTAGGAAATCATGATCCTGGACCCGGATGGAACCTCTAGACGCTGTGGAACCAGCGAATCGAAATCGTGGGCATGCTCCCATGGCAACAACGTGCGCAAGGCAGAATACAGATCAGTCTTGGCTGCATTTTTGCCCTGGGCGACTTGGCGCAAAATAGGTTGCAGCCACTCTTGCGCCCGTTCTATCAAGGCCTGCTCATCAACCGCTCTGAACGGCTCCCCCAGCAAGCGATAGGCCGCTGCCATGCGGCGGCGCAAGGCCTCAAAGCTTTCCTGCTCGCCGAAGAATTCCAGCCCTTGGTCCTGTACCGCTAGCTGGACTGCTTTCATTCCCAGTTCTTCAGTTGCCTTGATGGGACGGGAAGACAGTTCAATTGCGCCAAAGCGGTCGACTTTCCGGGCGCTGATTTTTCCGTCCATGAACTCGGCGGTTTCTTCGCTCTCGTGCAGCTGCGGGAGGAGCTCAAGCACCATGGGCAAGTCGATGCCGATGGCCCGCCGGATTGTCGCCTTGCTACCTGTCCTGGCCACTTCGACAACAGCCAGGTATTCCTCGTGGACCAGCTGGCTCCCGCGCGGAAGTACCGCTCGCGTTCCCGACGCCAGGAGGTATTCATTGTGTCCAACCTGGCGGGCCACCCATTGCGGATATGCAAGAGCGCTGATGCCGGATAGAGCCTCGATTGGCGCGACCACTGGAGAAGAGGCACCCCGCTGGCCTTGCACTTGGCTGGCTACCATCCTCTCCAGACGTTCTGCCTCCTGCTTCCAGGCACGATGCCCCGGGTGGGATGCCTTGCGTATCGCGGCAAAGAGTTCTTGCATGTCCGCGCTGCTAATGCGCTCGGAGCTGGCCAGCAATGCTACCGCCTGTGCTGCCGGCCGCGCACCGAAGAGCGGCGCGCCTTCCAGCAGCGCGCGTGCGGCTCGTGGGTCGGAGGGAATCTTGACCATTTGCTCGCCCAAGGTTGTAATACGTCCCGAGCCGTCAACGGCACCCAGGCTCTTGAGCACTAGCTCGTCGCTGGCCATAGTGGACGCTGGCGGAACTTCCCAAAGATCCAGCCCTTCTCCCCGGGGGGTTCCCCACGCCGCCAAAGCAAGTCCGGCCGAGATCAGGTCACCGGTGCGGATTTCCGGAGTGGCATGGGCAGGGGCCGCGGCGAAGGCCTTCGGATCCAAGGTGCGCACCACTAGTCCCGGGCCAAGTCGTCCGGCACGGCCGGCTCGCTGGGTTGCCGTGGCACGACTGGCCACCACCGTGACCAGCCCGGACATTCCACGCGAGGTGTCGCGCCGTGGTTCGCGCGCGTAGCCGGCATCGATGACCAGATGGACGCGAGGTACCGTCAACGAGGATTCCGCGACGGACGTCGAGACGATGATTCGAGGCGGACTGCCAGCGGCTGGTTCATTGAGAATCGCATCCTGCTGCGCTGAAGAGATCTGGGAATGCAATGCCTGAGCGGACAGTCCGCTGGCGTTGATCTGTGCGCAGACTCGTTCGACTTCTCGCACGCCCGGCACAAACACCAAGGTATCGACGGGATCTTGGCTTGCCGCATTGGCTCTTGCCGAATGCTGCACGCTAACAGCGGCGACATGACGCAGGTAGTCGTCCTTGATTCCGAATTCAGTGACTCTCGTTGATGAGTAGCTCTCAAAAATTTCTTCGACATCGTACTGGGCAGTTTGCGCGCTGAAGACTCGCGCCGGTTTTTCTGTCGAAAGAAATTCCGCCAGCTCCTGGGCATGCAGCGTTGCGCTCATCAGAACCAGGCAGAGGTCATCACGCAGTTCGCTGACTTGCTTGACCATCGCCAGCAGCAAATCAGTGTCGATGGAACGCTCGTGTACTTCATCGATGATGACAGCGCTAACACCATCCAAGTCCGGGTCTGCCAGCAGCCTGCGGAGCATCAAGCCCGCGGTGACAAATTCAACCCGGGTACTTGCCGAGCTTTTGCGTTCCCCGCGCACTGCGAAACCGACGTGCTCGCCAAGTTCCGACCCATCCAGGTACGCCAGTCGTCGGGCGGCGGCTCGGGCGGCCACACGGCGTGGCTGGGTGACGATGACTTTTCCGGTCAGTCCTGATTCTTCTAGCGCATTGGCCACCGTTGGAGGGACGACGGTGGTTTTGCCGGACCCCGGCGGAGCCTGGATGACCAACGGGCCCGAGGGATCTTCGACGAGAGCTTTGTACAGGTCATCCCGGCTAGGCCCGAAGGCCAGCCCGGCGGAGATCCAGTCTAGATCGAATGCTTCCTTGCTCATGCCTGGCGTCCGGACCAGAACGAGCGGATAGCGCTGACAATCGGCTCGATCGGGTACAAGGTGCTGCCATGGGTCCTCCCCGGCAGCGCGACCATGCGTGCTTTCGGCATGGCCCTGACCATGATCTTGTTCTGATCAAATCTCGGTTGATCGCGTGTGCCAATGAGCATCAGCGTTGGAATCCTGATTTTGGCCAGGTCTGCGAGATCAATATTCTGCAGCGTCTCAGCCGCCTCGTAGTAAGCGGCTAGCGCCAGCGGGTCATTGGACTTGAAGGCGAGTCGTGTTGCCGGGTCCAGCTTGCCGTTGGCCTCCTGACCGGAGACGAATCCTTCAATATCTCCACGACGCAAGACCTCCAGATATCCAGGGAAGAAGAGCTTGCCGATTTCACCCGGGGTAATTTCAAAAGTTCCGCCGAGCATGATCAGCGAGATCACTTGCTCTGGATGAGTCATGGCCAGATGCAAGCCCGTGCGGGCGCCAAAGGAATAGCCCACGATATGCACCCGTTCAAGGCCCAGATGTTCCAAGACTGCCTGGATATCGCTGACCACTTTGTCCATGGTGTAATCGGCCACGTCATGCGACTTCGCCGACTTGCCGTGACCGCGCAAGTCCATGCGAATCGTCCGATGATCCTCGCCCAGCACCTTGGTGTAGCCCAAACCTCGCCAAATAGAACGGGACAGGGCTGATCCGTGAAGGAACAGGATGGGCTCCCCGTCGGCTCGGTCATCATCGAAAAAGATGTTGGAACCATCAAGGGGATTATTGATCATCGGCATGTTTCTGATTAAATCCCTTATCCATCACGAAGGTGAAATCTTAGTTCGCCCAAAGCTATCGACAATGCCCGATTATGGGTGAAGACTGAAAGCATGCGAAGAGGCCACCGCCATCAAAAGTGGTCTGGATAGCTCCAAAGGGGGAAGATCATGAACGCACAAGCAACCAATGGGCAGCCGGTAGATCCCGACGAAGAGAAGAAGCTCCGCGACGAGCACGACGAAGCACTTGTCGAAGAATGGGAAGACGAGTCATTTCCCGCGTCCGATCCTCCGTCGAATTACTAGGCAATCAACTTCCTAGGCGACCACACACGGCGCACTCAGCTTGTTTCAAGGCTCGGCTCCTAGTGTGGTTAATACCTTCTCAAGGTGCGAGTGATCTAGAAGAACCGATCCGCACAGGCGTTACCTCCTTGGCCTGACGGATCGGTTCTTCATTTAAATTTCCGCTAATCAGCTTCGGCTCCTTGTAATTGTTTTCGCGTTACGCACATAGCAGATTTGCCCAGACGTAACGTTGGCCGAGTCATTTTCTGGCATATTCTGAGGTGGAAGCCCTTTGACCTCCACTCAGTCAGCACTGATGCTGCCAGAAAGGTGTCTCGTGGAATACGAACGAATGCCAGCTACCAAGGAATTGCACCGTCCATATACCGCTGCGGCCGATCGCTATGAACACTTCGGCTACCGTCGCGTTGGAGATTCGGGCCTGCGCCTTCCTCCACTGTCGTTGGGCCTGTGGTGGAATTTCGGAGATAACCGGCCGTTCGACAGCCAGCGTGAAATTCTCCGCCATGCCTTTGATAACGGCATCAACCACTTCGACTTGGCCAATAACTATGGCCCACCGGCTGGTTCTGCGGAAGAGAACTTCGGGCGCATGATGCGCAAGGATTTCAAGCCCTACCGCAACGAGCTGCTCATCTCTTCCAAGGCGGGCTACGACATGTGGCCAGGCCCGTACGGCACCTTCGGTTCCCGGAAGTATCTGCTGGCTTCTTGCGAAGCGTCACTAGAAAAGATGGGCCTGGACTATGTGGACATCTTCTACTCCCACCGTTTTGACCCCAAGACACCATTGGAAGAAACAATAGGAGCCTTGGACACCCTAGTGCGCCAGGGCAAGGCCACCTACGTTGGCATTTCTTCCTATTCGGCAGAACGAACCGCCCAGGCCAAGGCGATCGCTGATGACCTCGGTACGCCACTGGTCATTCACCAGCCTTCGTACAACATCCTCAATCCGTGGGTTGAGCACGGCTTGCTGCAGACCCTGGAGAAAGAACGCATGGGCACGATTGCGTTCACCCCATTGGCTCAGGGCCTGCTCACCGACAAGTACCTTTCGACCACGAACGTTGAACGCCAGGGCGGCCGTCGCTCGCTGGAAAGCCAGTTGACCGAAGAGAACCTGACCAAGGTACGCCGCCTGAACGAGGTCGCACAGAAGCGCGGGCAATCGTTGGCCCAGATGGCACTGGCCTGGTTGCTTCGTGATGGCGCTGCAACCTCGGTACTGATCGGTGCCTCATCCACCAAGCAGCTGGATGAAAACTTGGGCGCTCTGGGCAACCTGGAATTCAGCGAAGCGCAACTGTCCGAGATTACCGAAATCACCCAGGGCGATGCGGGCATCGACTGGTGGCGCGCCTCGGCAATCAGCTGATGATGCAGTGAATCCAGCCTACTGACGGGGTTGCACCAAACGTGGTCTTCCCACGTTTCAATGGGAAGACCACGGCTTTGCTTTTGCTTGAAACCACAGCTTGTTTTCCGCGGGCGAAGATTGCTTCTTCATACTGGCTCAAAGTCGTTTCTGAGGATAAGCTCGAAGAAGACGCATAATGAAGTGAATTACATTCATTTATTGATTCAAGTTCGATAGCGTCAAGATACAGGCTTACGCTGACCAATCTGCACAAACGACAGGAGCATTGATGAGCGCCCCAACCTATAAGGTCTTGAACCCGGCTACCGGCGACGTCGTCGAGGAATTCGACGCTGCAACCGACGAACAAGTTGAGCAGGCGCTGGCCGCCGCTCAGTCCGCCTACGAGTCATGGCAGGACGTCGACATCAACGAACGCGCTAAGATTGTTTCCAAGGTCGGAGCACTCTTCGCCGAGCGCGCTGATGAACTTGGCAAGATCATGACCACAGAAATGGGTAAGCCGCTGTCTGAAGCAGTGGGCGAGGCGCAGTTCTGCCAAGAGATTTTCGAATATTTCGCAACCGAGGGCCCAACCCTCGCTGCGGATCAGGAGATCAAGTCGTTCTCCGGAGGCAAGGCTGTCGTACAGAAGCGCCCAGTTGGTCCACTGCTGGGCATCATGCCTTGGAACTTCCCGCTGTACCAGGTAGCTCGTTTCGCAGCTCCTAACCTGATGCTGGGCAATACCATCATCCTGAAGCATGCGGAGTCCTGCCCTCGTTCTGCATTGGCCATCCAGGAAATCATGGAAGAGGCAGGCGTGCCAGCAGGCGTTTACAACAACGTCTTCGCCACCCACGACCAGATCTCCACCATCATTGCCGATTCGCGGATCCAGGGTGTCTCCTTGACCGGTTCCGAGCGTGCTGGCGCTATCATCGGTGAGCAGGCTGGCCGCAACCTGAAGAAGGCTGTGCTGGAATTGGGCGGTTCCGATCCGTTCGTTGTCCTGGATTCTGATGACGTCCCAGGCATCGTAGATACCGCATGGGGCTACCGCATCGATAACACCGGTCAGGCCTGCAACTCGAACAAGCGCATGATCGTCATGGAAGACATCTACGACGAGTTCGTTGCAGAACTGACAAAGCGTGCCGATGGATTGAAGCCAGGCAATCCAATGGAAGAGGCTGAAGGCACCTTCGCTCCCCTGGCCTCGCGCCAGGCAGCAGAGTCCTTGCATGAACAGGTTCAGGATGCTGTCTCCAAGGGTGCGACCTTGCACGCCGGCGGCGTACTGCACGACGGACCATCGGCCTACTACTCCCCTGCAGTCCTCACCGGCATCACCAAGGACATGCGCGCTTACTACGAAGAGCTCTTCGGCCCAGTAGCAGTGGTCTACAAGGTAAGCAGCGACGAGGAAGCAACCGAACTGGCTAACGACACCATTTACGGCCTGGGTGGCTCCGTTCACTCCACCGATGTGCAGCGCGCTTCCAAGGTTGCCCAGAAGTTGCAGTCCGGCATGACCAACGTCAACGTGGCCAGCGCCGAAGGTGCTGAAATGCCATTTGGCGGCGTCAAGCGCTCAGGCTTTGGCCGCGAGCTTGGCCCGCTGGGCATGGACGAATTCGTGAACAAGCGCCTGTTCTACGTAGGCGAATAATGTTCTGAAGCATTTAGGCCTTGATGACAAGCAGCTGGGGACCCGTCCAATTTGGACTGGCTCCCAGCTGCTTGTTCGTTCATCAAACTGTTGCTGATGCCTTTTCAGATTCATCATCTGCGATTTCGTCCAGCTCTTGCACCGGCTGAGGCGATTTCTTGAAGGGAGAAATCGACTTCCATCTAGCTGCAAGCCACTTCTGAATAATTATCCACGTGGCGCTAGATACGAGCACTGCATCTGCTGAAGCCATGATTCCCGAGAAGAACGGTAGACCCATGACCACTGCAATTCCGATGTGCATACCGAGAATCATCACCAAGGCAATACGTCGACTAATCTTGTGGAATAGCATGAACGGGAATGCGATCTGAGCAATAACTGTCACGTAGGTAATCAGTGAAACAATCCAAGAGTTGGCGGTGATCAGCCCGCTGAGCCAAGGAAAAATTCCGTAAGCTTCGGAATTCACGGGATAGTACATAGCGGTTCCGTTTTGCCAAAGATCACCCTGGACCTTGTAAAGCCCAGCTTCAAGATATACGAGGCAAAGCTGCGCGACTATCATGCACAGGGCAACGTTATGAAGCACCGTAACGACTTCAAATTCACGCCTCTTCTTGCCTCTACGTCGGCGCAGCCATGAATCAATCGACCAGCGCTTAGATAGATCAGCAAAAATTAGGTAGATCAGCATGATCCTGATGAAGTAGTTTCCACCATCAGAAATCGGAGTATTTTGGGCATTGATCGCGGTATAAAAAATGAAGAATAGTGGTGTGACGATTCGGGTCTGCCAACCAGCAACAAATAGGATAGCCAGAAAAATTGCCGCTGCGTACCAGAAAACAAAAAATCCGACACCAGCGTCGCGAAGAATATCTAACGGCCACTTATACCCAAGGACTGAACGATAAGGCTCTAAGTAGGCCGAGCCAGGCCCCCAAATCTTTGCGGCCACGGGAATGTTGAAGAGCAGCCAGCCCAATATAAACAGTCCTGAAGCAATTCTCATCACTGCCAAACCGTAGGATGCCTGTCGGATTTCAGTAAACCATCGGTAAATCCAACCCGCTGCATCAGTACCGAAGCGTTTATTCTTCGCTACCCAAGCTCGTATCGATGGGCTTTCCACCTGCTGTTGTTTTAGCTCCATACTGACACCGTCGATTCATCAAATTTCTTAGCGTCGCGCCAACCGATGTAGGTTTCGCGAGTCTTCGTCGTGGCTTGATCATCATGCCGTTGTGCAAATGGAACTATCGGTTCACGACGCAGCTTGATCTCCACCATAGATGCACCGCCCCATTGTTCAATTGCGTATAAGGATGCGAATCCGACTGCAGTATCTTCCATTCTTTTATAAGATCGAAGATTGCTCAGTTCAGAGGAAGAGTACTTTTTCCGTGCTTCAGCTGAATTAAGGTCAACCCCGAAGACCGGCGTGCCCAGAACATACGGGTTGCCGATCTGTTTGCGAGCGCTTGAACTGAGATCTGAGGCCGCGCTCCACAATCGACCGTGGATCGATTTGGATTGCTTCGTTTCACGGTTAGCAAACATATTTCCAGCACGGCTTTTCATTTCTTCTGCCGTGACATCACGCCATTCTGTGAATTCTGCGCCGCCCGCGCTGCCTTTGGCACAGACTTCGGCCGAAGAAAGACAGGCTCTCATTGTGAAGTATTCGTCTTGCGAATAAGGTCCCGGAGCAAACAAGCTCCACCCTTGATCTAAAGGACCGAGGAAGTATTTATTCAATTGCGGTTGTAGCGACGTTTTTATTGGCGTCGAAGGGCCTGTGAAAGCCAAAGTAGCACCAATATGTCCTAGCGCAGCCAATCCCGCAATAAGTAACACGAAGACTGTAAACAGTTTCGGCTTAGTTTTTTGTTGCCTCATCAGGCCATTGTCTCCGAATCTTCAACATTCGTGCGTCTTCTTACGATTGCGACACGAATACGAAATGGGAGGGGCATCGCAATGATGCCCCTCCTATTTCTGACTACAGCGTCGTTTTGACTATGCCGAACGCTTTCGAGCGATCGCAGCAACGCTGGCTCCGAGCAGTACCAGAACCAGTGCGCCTCCAGCAATCCAGAGAGCTCCGTTAGAACCGGTGTCCGCAAGGCCGCCGTTCTTGGAATTGTCATTCTCGGAGTTGTCGGTCGAATTCGCATCCGTGTTTGCGTCAGTATTCGCATCCGTGTTTGCGTCAGTATTCGCATCCGTATTTGCGTCAGTATTCGCATCCGTATTTGCGTCAGTATTCGCATCCGTATTTGCGTCAGTATTCGCATCCGTATTTGCGTCAGTATTCGCATCCGTATTTGCGTCAGTATTCGCATCCGTGTTTGCGTCAGTATTCGCATCCGTGTTTGCGTCAGTATTCGCATCCGTGTTTGCGTCAGTATTCGCATCCGTGTTTGCGTCAGTATTCGCATCCGTGTTTGCGTCAGTATTCGCATCCGTGTTTGCGTCAGTATTCGCATCCGTGTTTGCGTCAGTATTCGCATCCGTGTTTGCGTCAGTATTCGCATCCGTGTTTGCGTCAGTATTCGCATCCGTGTTTGCGTCAGTATTCGCATCCGTGTTTGCGTCAGTATTCGCATCCGTGTTTGCGTCAGTATTCGCATCCGTGTTTGCGTCAGTATTCGCATCCGTGTTTGCGTCAGTATTCGCATCCGTGTTTGCGTCAGTATTCGCATCCGTGTTTGCGTCAGTGTTCTCTGCAGTGTTCTCTGCCGAGTTCACCTCAGTATTCGCATCCGTGTTTGCGTCAGTATTCGCATCCGTGTTTTCTGCGGTGTTGTCTGCAGTATTCGCTTCAGTCGAATCGTCAGCCACAACCGTGAACGTGGTGAAGCTGTAGGCGTTAGTCTCAACGTCAGTAGCTACGATCAGGTAGTTACCAAGTTCAAGGTCAGTGGAATCGACCTCGAAGCTGATGTCGCCGTTGTCGTCGGCAGTAGCATTGTCCGGTAGCGATGCGGCCAAAGCCTTGGCCAGGGTTGACGTTGTCTCGCCCAGTGGGGTCTGCTCGATCTTGACTTCGCCGTTTGCAGTGAACTCCTTACCAGTTACGGTTCCTCGTTCACCCTTGATGATTCGGTTCGGCGTGATGTCGATGTTAACTTGGTTCTCAACGGCATCCTGCGGTTTTACCTGGAAGTACTCAGTAAAGGTCTTTCCAGTTTCTTCATCCGTGACCTCAATGGTGTAGATACCTTCTGGCAAGCCCTTGGTATCAAACTTGTAATCAAAGTGGCCCTTATCGTCGACAATTGCCTCGCCCTCGCGCACGGACTCTTCGCCGTTGTTCGGGTCACGCACGATGATCTTTACGTTTCCATCTGGTGTGAACTTGTCACCGATAACGCTGACGTCATCACCCTCAGTAACGTCGTTCGGCAGCACCGTCACCACTGGGTGCTCGGTGTTGTCCGAGGTGTTGTCGCTCGTGTTATCCGAGGTGTTCTCTGCAGTGTTCTCAGCCGAGTTCACCTCAGTATTCGCATCCGTGTTTGCGTCAGTGTTCGCATCCGTGTTTGCGTCAGTATTCGCATCCGTGTTTGCGTCAGTGTTCTCTGCAGTGTTCTCAGCCGAGTTCACCTCAGTATTCGCATCCGTGTTTGCGTCAGTATTCGCATCCGTGTTTGCGTCAGTATTCGCATCCGTGTTTGCGTCAGTGTTCTCTGCAGTGTTCTCAGCCGAGTTCACCTCAGTATTCGCATCCGTGTTTGCGTCAGTATTCGCATCCGTGTTTGCGTCAGTATTCGCATCCGTGTTTGCGTCAGTATTCGCATCCGTGTTTGCGTCAGTATTCGCATCCGTGTTTGCGTCAGTATTCGCATCCGTGTTTGCGTCAGTATTCTCAGCCGAGTTCACCTCAGTATTCGCATCCGTGTTTGCGTCAGTGTTCGCATCCGTGTTTGCGTCAGTGTTCTCTGCAGTGTTCTCAGCCGAGTTCACCTCAGTATTCGCATCCGTGTTTGCGTCAGTATTCGCATCCGTGTTTGCGTCAGTGTTCTCTGCAGTGTTCTCAGCCGAGTTCACCTCAGTATTCGCATCCGTGTTTGCGTCAGTGTTCGCATCCGTGTTTGCGTCAGTATTCGCATCCGTGTTTGCGTCAGTGTTCTCAGCTGTGTTGTCGGCCGTGTTGGCCGGGACCACTTCGAAAGTAACTTCGTCGGTGGACTCTGCATCGTCATCACCGTCAGTTGCTACAGCAGTATGAGTACCTTCAGTCAAACCTTCGAACGTAGCAGACCACTTACCGTCATCACCGACAATGACTTCCTGAGCTGTCGAGGCGTCTCCGTCGATAGTCACGGTAATAGTTTTGCCTTGCTCTGCAGTACCGGATACAACGACTGGATCACCGTCGGTGAATTCCTGTCCCTCGGTCGGAGTCTCAATGACTACCGCAGCTTCAGTAGGTGCCTCGTCCAATGCACGAACTTCCGAGCGAGCAAAAGATACCTTGTTCGCTGCGTCGCCCATTGCTGGCAGTAGTTCTACCGAGAGTGCGGTAACAAAATCCCCTTCCTCAGTGGAGTCAGGATCGCTATCTGGATCATCAATAGCCGTCGTGCCTTGCTCGTTGACGGTGATCTCAACGATTTCATTGAGCACACCTTCAACTACCGGCTCCAGCGGATCGGTGACACCATCAACGACGCCGGTGATAACTGCTGGCAACCCGTCGATAACCGGGTTCACAACGGTACCCAATGCATCACCGACGACATCCACGACGCCTGCAGTTAGCGGTGTGATCAACGAGCCTAAGTTCAGGCCTGCCAAATCCAAATCAACGTTTGTAGTTGGCTGTGCAGATACTAGACCCAAGAAGCTTGCAACGCTGCCCTCGACAGTTGCGGTACCGTCGGCAAGTGGCACTAGCAAGCTAGCTTCCAAACCGAGGTTCACCACGATGTCGATCTGATCGAGTGCTGCAACCAGGCTGTTACGAAGATCTGTAACCAGATTGCCCAAGGCGAGAGTAATCTCGTCCGAGATTTCCTGAACCGCGGTCGTGCTTAGAACTTCGTAATTCGCGGGCTTACCGTTGAGTCCACCGGTTGTGATCTTAGAAAGGTCAACGCTGATGTCCCCGGTGCCAAGATCGATGCTAACCAAGCCTGTATCGGAAGTAATTACGCCCGTAAGCACGTCATCCTTGACTTGCTGCAGCGCAGCATCAACGCCATTAAGAGCGACGGTCGAGTCAGTTACACCGATACGAGCAAGGGGACTCAGATCGATATCGATTGCACCAAGCCCCGAGGTAATTGTGCCAAGCACGCCGTCGGAGGACAGCGCAGTGTTAAGAGTAGTTCCCAGATCATCGACGACAGTTCCGAGCGAGCTGGTGAGACCGCCTACTGCAGGGCTGCTAACAGTAGCGGTGGCGCCGGCGACCAAGTAATCAGTAGACAAAGTACCGTCGGTCTTGTCAGCTTTCGAGCCAAGAGCTCCGATTTCCAGAGATGCTTCGTCTACAAGCTGGTCGGTGAGACCGCTAACCTGAAGCTGATCCAATAGTCTGGTCAGATCAACGTTTGCGGTCAAATCACCAGTGTTTGACGAATCGACCGCAATCGTACCGTCGGAGCTAACTGCACCGGCTGCAGACTTCGCACTTGTGGCACTTGGTGCCTCAGCGTATGAGTTGAGCAATCCAGCATCACCTAAGGTCAGAAGACCTGAGCCATCGGCATTGATAAGCGGAAGGCTACTAAGCCCCGAACCCAGGTCCAGGCTCAATGCACCCAAGGCCTGCGCATTGAGCGGGTTGTACTTAGCAGCCGGCGAACTAGGATTTCCCGCGTATGCGAACCCCGCATCGGCAACTGGAATATCTAGAAGATTTAGATCGAGAACTCGCCCAAGAGCCTCGGCGTCATCGCTAGGTGCCGCATAAGCAGCTGTCACGGTCGGAGCCACGAATAGGCTGGCCACTACCGCTCCAGAAAGAACTCGACGCGCCGTGCGACGGCTGGTTCCTTTAGATGGTGGCAATTTACTAGCTTGCACCACTGTCCTCCAATGTTGATTGTGGTCTAGAACCCTTGAATTAAGTCCACTTTCGACTCTATGGAGCGCTCAGCATGCCTCACAGGTTTCTTTCAGCCATTTCTTTGCATACTCAGGTCAGAGTTCCTGACCTCGCGGCCAATATTCTTGGCCATTAGGTCATACTGGGCAGTAATTTATTATCCAAGTTCTGCAGAAATCCAAGGCAATTTGCTTTCTGACCTAATTATTTACTTTTTTTGCTCATTGAAACTGGATGCAAGGTGTCATATGTTACCTAGTAGGCCAACCAACTTGGCTGACTGGATATAAACTGAGCTCAACAGTTGATTACCGGCAACTATTTTGCACGGCTAATGCATTAAAGGGTCAAATTCCGCGTTTAGGAGAAGGAATAACTAATGTCGCGTATCCGCGTTCATCTTGCCGATAGTGACTACTTTTCACGCGTAGGTATTTCTGGGGTACTAGCCGAAGCCGACGATTTTGAGCTTGAGAGAGTCACCAATTGCCTCGGAGAGGCTTTGACGGCGGCCGTGGAAATGCAACCCGAGATCGTTCTCCTTGAGGCAGCTCTTGACGGGCTCGATCTCTATGGCACAGTCAACGAGATTTCCAGGCAGACGCCAGAAACCAAAGTAGTTGTCATGGCAGCGCGCTACAACCGCAATGAAATCGCACACGCCTATGAGGCTGGATGCTCTGGAATGATTTCCAAGAGCTCGATCAGCTCAGAATTGCCAAGTGCCCTTCGTATGCTGGTCGCAGGGTACCAACTTTTCGCACCACCTACGGATGGTTGGGAGCCAACGTCGAAAATATCCCGGAGATCGATCTATCAAGAGGCATTCCGCAGGCTTGGAGAACGTGATCTTGGATTAGTTCGATTCGTTGCAGCAGGATTGACCAATGGTCAGATCGCGCGACTCGCGCACTTGTCTGAAGGTTCAGTCAAACTCCACTTGGCACGGGTCATGGATGAGCTGCGGGTTAAGAATAGGGTTCAATTGGCCGTTATCGCTGCTGAATCGGGCCTCGTGACTTCGGCGGACCTCAAGATTGCATAAGCCTTAATAAACCGTACGCAGCTGGCTGGCGGGGATCCACATTTCCTCGCCATCACGGTCAATCTGCCGCCACGCGCCCTGTCGAGCCACAATCACCACAGCAGTATCAGCCGGCAGAATGCGCACCAGCGAATAGTGGTCCCCTGGACCTCGACGGGCGTTAAGCCGGATGGTGGTCAGCGCGCGCTGATTAGGTACCGCAATCAAACCTCCGCGGGCTGGACGCGCTGGAATTTCCTGAAGGTACATGCTCGGGACCCAGCCCAGGAGCTTGCCCGCTTGGACCTGCGACCATAGTCCCTGCTGGAGCATCGAACGGACCTTGCTGCCCTGGTCGATCACCTTGAGTACCGGGTAGCCTGTTCCGCTCCCCTTGCGCAGGTTGAGCGTAGCCGTCGTAACGTGAGTGGCCTCGATCAGCGAATAGCGCGAGAGCACAGGCTCAGCGTATTCGTGTTCCTCGTCGGCAACGACTGGTTCATCAAAGACGGCGGGAATCGGTTCCAGGTAGATATTCGGCAGCCATCCGTAGGTGCCATGAACGAACACATGCGCCCATGAGCCGTTGACTTCGATGAGGGCAAGTTCCGTACCGTGGGCGAGGTTGCTCTGCACTACGTAGTGCCGGCCTGCGCCTGTGCGCAGTTTGAGCGAGGCAGTCGTCCGGTGTGTCAGGGTTACAGACGACGCTAATGCCGATTTTTGTGGTAAGCCCACTTGGTTCACGACCACCTCAATAAAAAACTTAGGGAAGCAACCACCGGTTGCTTCCCTAAGTTTATTCCATTTTTAGAAGATGCGTGCTTCGTTGTCTATTAGTCGTCGGAAGAACGCGAGCCGAGCTCTGCATCCAGGCGCAGCAGGCCGCTTCCGTCGTTGCCAATCAGCTTCACACGATCCAGGATTTCGGAGACGGTTGCCTCTTCTTCAATCTGCTCGTCGATGAACCAGTGCAGCAATGGAAGGGAGTCGATGTCGCCTTCGGTCTGAGCCAGGCGGTACAGCTCGCGAATTGCTTCGGAGACCTTCTGCTCGTGGGCCAGCGAAGCGGCAAAAGCGTCGGCGACGTTCTTGACGTTCACTTCCGGTGCTGGCTGCTCGCCAATCTTCGGGTGAGCCGAACGGTCGGTCATGTGGGTGATGAACTTTTCCGCGTGGACGATTTCCTCGCCAGCTTGCGCACGGAACCAGCCCGCGATGCCGGGAAGGCTCATGACGTCCATTTCAACTGCCAGCTGACGGTACACCGTCGCTGCGGTTAGTTCGAGAGTTACCTGGGTGCTGAAGGCTTCTGCCAGTTTTCCTGTAAGTTCCATGTCTTTAGACTAGGACTCTTTTGCCAACTTGTCACCGAAGTTTGGACACACTTAGTCCAACCCGAATTAGGGAATCATCCCACGTTGACTGCAGGTTAACCCAGCCGATGCTAAAGAAGGTTAGGTAAACCGAACAAGCCGCACTCTACCGGCTCAGCCCTGCACGACGCAGTGCTTCAGCCATAGCCGTATTTCCAGGAGCCGCCGGCTTGCGCTCTGATCCACCTTGCTTGCGATTCTGTCCGTTGCGGTTGTGCGCGACATGCGCGCTGGATCCCCCGCCATTGGCATTGCGTCGTTCCCGCGAAGCGCCGCCCTTGGAAGG
Source organism: Glutamicibacter sp. JL.03c (assembly GCF_025854375.1). Taxonomy (NCBI): domain Bacteria; kingdom Bacillati; phylum Actinomycetota; class Actinomycetes; order Micrococcales; family Micrococcaceae; genus Glutamicibacter; species Glutamicibacter sp. JL.03c. Next base: position 2,750,091 of record NZ_CP107575.1, read on the forward strand.
TTGTTCACCTGCCACTGGCAATTCATCATCCAAACGCAAGGTCAGTGAAATGCGCTTGCGCGCGGTGTCGACTTCCAAGACCTTGACCTTGACGATTTGTCCTGAGCTGACAACTTCACGCGGGTCAGAGATGAACTTGGTGCTCATGGCAGAAACGTGAATCAGACCGTCCTGGTGGACACCCAAATCAACAAAGGCGCCAAAGGCCGCGACGTTAGAAACCGTGCCTTCCAAGATCATGCCCGGCTTGACGTCGCTGATGGTTTCCACGCCTTCCTTCAGCGAAGCGGTGACAAACTCGCCTCGTGGATCTCGTGCCGGACGGCGCAATTCAGAAATCACGTCACGAATGGTTGGCTCGCCGAACTGCTCAGTGACAAAGTCCTGGGGCTTCAGTTCCTCCAGCCGGCGTCCCTGTGCCTCAGCGGTCTGCTGCAGCGTCTTCGCCAGAGCGTAGGCCTCCGGGTGGACCGAAGATGCATCCAGCGTTTCCTTGCCGCCGGTGATCCTCAAGAAGCCAGCACACTGCTCAAAAGCCTTGGCTCCCAAACGTGGCACCTTCAGCAGGTCCTTGCGCGTTGCGAAGGGTCCGTTGGCATTGCGGTGGTCCACTATGTTCCGGCTCAACAGCGGACCAACACCAGCGACGCGGGCGAGCAATGCAGGAGATGCCGTATTTACGTCCACGCCTACGGCGTTCACACAGTCCTCCACCACGGCATCCAGAGCGCGGTCCAGCTTCGAAGCAGTGACGTCGTGCTGGTACTGGCCGACGCCAATGGACTTCGGATCGATCTTGACCAGCTCTGCCAGTGGATCCTGGAGGCGGCGGGCAATCGACACCGCACCGCGCAGGGAAACATCCATGTCCGGAAGTTCCTGGCTGGCCAGCTCGGATGCAGAGTACACAGATGCCCCGGCCTCCGATACGATGACCTTGCTGATGCCCTGACCGCCCAGGACCTTGATGACTTCGGCAGCCAGACGATCGGTTTCACGCCCCGCGGTGCCGTTGCCAACGGCGATAAGCGTTGTTCCATGCTTCTTGGCCAGCTGGGCCAAGATCGCTACTGACTCATCCCATTTCTTGGCAGGGGCATGCGGATAGATCGTGGCGGTCTCTACCGACTTTCCAGTCAGATCAACAACCGCTACCTTCACGCCGGTACGCAGGCCCGGATCCAGGCCAAGAACTGCCTTGTTGCCCGCCGGAGCAGCCAGCAGGACGTCGCGCAGGTTCGCTGCGAAGATCTTCACCGACTCATCTTCCGCGGATTCAAAGAGCCGTGAACGCAGGTCAGATTCGAAGCGGGTGAGCAATCGGGCTTTCCATGCCAGACGCACGGTTTGGGAAATCCAGGACGCCGTTGCCGCGCCGGCAGGCACGTTCAGGCCCAGAGATGCGGTAATCGCGTTTTCATAGCCCTGGCGTGCCTGGGCCAAGGCGTCTTCATCGCGGGGATCTGCTTCAGCCAGCTGCAGGTTCAGCACGCCTTCGCGCTCGCCTCGCAGCAGTGCCAGAACACGGTGTGATGGCAGGCGGTCCAGGTTGGCTACATAGTCGAGGTAGTCGGAGTACTTGCCCTGGCCCTCCGCGCTGGCGGTGCTGGAAACACTGGCGCTGATTTTTCCGTTGCGCCACAGTCGCTCGCGCAGCTCGCCTGCGAGCACAACGTCCTGGGAGACGCGTTCGGTCACGATGGAGCGTGCCCCGGAAAGCACGTCTGATTCGGTGGCGAATCCTGCCTCGGCATTGAGGTAACTGGCTGATGCCTGAAGCGGGTCGGTGTCGGGAACGGAAAGCAGCAAGTCTGCCAGTGGTTCCAATCCTGCTTCTCGGGCAATCTGCGCCTTGGTTCGCCTCTTGGATTTGAAGGGCAGGTAGATGTCTTCAAGTTCGGCCTTGGTGCTGGCTGCCGCGATGGCGGTGGAGAGCTGATCGGTGAGCTTGCCGCCTTCGATAATGGCTTCGAGGATGACGGCCCGGCGCTCTTCCAACTCGCGAAGGTAGCGCAGGCGATCTTCGAGCAAGCGCAGCTGGCTGTCGCTGAGCATGCCAGTGGCTTCTTTGCGATAACGAGCGATGAACGGAACAGTTGATCCCGAGTCGAGCAGTTCTACGGCCGCCTCGATCTGCCATGTGGCAACCGTGGATTCAGTGGAAAGTTCCTGCGCCAGCTGGGCGATAATCCGCTCTTGGGTGGCACGGTCATTGGCGGTGTTCTTCTGCTCGCTACTCACCGAACCATTGTGCCTCACGGGCTGCGAAGTTCAGATGATCGACTCGGTTGGCGTTCAGCAGAAATTCATCATTAATGGTTAGGATTTAGTTCCATGGGGAAAGTTAAAGTTCGAAAAGCAGCAACGCTGTTTGCAATCACATCGGTGGCGCTTCTCAGCGCCGGATGCTCGGTCGTCCAGGACACCGCGTCGAATGCAGCCGACCAGCTCACCGATGCAGCCAGCAAGGAAATTGTCCGCCAGGCCTGCGCTCCGGTGCAGGATGGCACCATTGATTCCAGCGAGCTTCGCGTTCTGTCTTCCATTGTGAAATCCGTGGACGGCGGCGGGTTGCCTGACGAGATGGTTCAGGTGCTCAATGATCTGGCCGACGCCGGTGACCAGGCTCCCGTGGCTTTGCAGGACCGCCTCAAGGAATCCTGCGACAACGCCACCGCGGGCGAGAACTAAGAGGAATCTGGCCACCTTTGTGATGTTCTAGACTTTTCATATGGTTGAAATTCCTACCAGCGGCAAGGTCCGGCTTGATGCCTGGTTGTGGTCCGTGCGAATCTACAAAACGCGCTCCGCGGCAACGGCGGCCTGTCGTGCCGGACATGTTCGTTTAAACGGTGACCCGGTCAAAGCGTCACAGACCGTTGTTGCCGGTGACCGCATCCGTGTCCGCAAGGACGGTTTTGACCGCGATCTGGAAGTCACCGGGCTTCTTTCCAAACGCGTCTCAGCGCCGGTAGCAACCAAATGCTATTTGGACCACACGCCGCCTCGCGAACGGGTCATCATTCCGCAAGTACCGGTGCGCGAACGCGGCGCCGGGCGCCCCACCAAGAAGGACCGCCGCGAAATGGATCGCCTGCGTACCTCTTGGCAGGGACCGGACACCGAGCTGTAGTTCCCCGCGTCCTAGGACAGATCGATAGCGGGCACGTCCGTCTCGAAACCGAAGATCTGCGCATAGAAAGCCAGGGAACTTTCCAGCGCCCGCACGATATTTTCCGACTTTCTGAAGCCATGCTGTTCGCCTTCGAAAAGAATGTACGCATGGGCGATTCCGCGTTCGGCGAGCGCATCAGCGACTACCTGGGATTGGGCCGGAGGCACCACCTTGTCCTCGTCTCCCTGCAACAGCAGTACCGGGCAGGAGATCTTTGAAACGTGGTTGATCGGTGCGCGCTTCTCGTAGAGGTCGGCGGCCTCGGGGTACGGGCCTACCAAGGAGAACATGTACTGGGATTCGAAGTCGTGGGTGTCCTGGACCAGTCCGACCAGATCCGAAACCCCGTAGCGGCTGATGCCAGCGGTGAAGACATCCGAGAAAGTCAACGCGCATAGCACGGTCCAGCCGCCGGCGCTGCCGCCTTCGATGCCAATGCGTGCGGGGTCAGCGATCTTCTGGGCTACCAGTGCGTCGATGACTGCCACGGTATCAGAGACGTCCACGACGCCCCATGCTCCACGCAGGCGGTTGCGGTACTCGCGCCCGTAGCCGGTGGAACCGCCGTAGTTCACGTCCACTACGCCAATGCCACGCGAGGTGTAATAGGCCACCGTGGCGCTCAGAGTTGCAGAAGCCTGGCTCGTTGGTCCTCCGTGGACGAAGGTCACGAACGGCGGCAGTTCATCTTCCGACCAGGCGTAGCCATCTTGGGCTGGACGATACAGCAGGGCGTGCACAGACTGCCCGGCGAGATTCTTGCATTCGAATTCCTCGACGGAGGGCAGCATGGCAGGGTCCGGAAGGTCGCTAATGGACCGGGTCACCGCATGGTGTTCAAGGGTCTCCAGATTGATCAGGGTGATCTCTTCGCCGTGGGTCATCGACGAGGTTCCTGCCAACAGCCAGTCGTTGCTGATTGCAAATGGCCGAACCCGGGTGAAAGGCAAGTCAAGGTCATCAAGTCCCCCGGTATCTGAATGCACTCGGGCCAGCGAGGTCGTCCCTGTCCCGTAGGAACACAGCAGGGTGTGGGGGTTTTCCACCAAGTACCAGCTGGTGCCGACCTGCCATAGGGGTCCGGCGAATTCCGCAGGGCGGTCGACCAGGCGGGTAGTGCGGGATGATTCGTCTTGGTATACGTAGGGATTCCACCAGCCACTGGCATCGGAGATGAAGGCCAGCCGATCATCGTCCAGCCATTCCGGCTGCATCACCGACTCTTCTGCGCCGCCGGCAATGATCTTGCTGGCCAGGATCCCGGTGTCGGTAACTTCGGCCAAGTGCAGGTAGGTGGAGTCCCACGGCATATTCGGGTGATCCCAGCTGATCCAGGACAGCTTGTCACCGCTGGGGTTCAGCCGCGGAGCGGCCACAAATCGTGCCGCTTCGCTCAGGATCCGGATGTTGGCAGCGTCTTGGGCCGCGCTGCCGTCAAGCGGGATCTGCACGATATGGCGTACGGGCTCTTCTCGCAGATCTTCCATGATGGCCAGCACGCTGCCTTCGGGTCCACGGGTGAATTCCGCGAAGCGCAATTTCGGATCGCCCTCAACGGTGCTTTCGGGGGTCACCGGGGTTGGCTCGCCTTGGCCAAGGTGCACCGTGTACACGCGCTGGTCTGCGAAGTTGGCGAAGACGATCATGCCGGTGTGCGAATCAATGAGCTTCCAGCTGGAGCCTCCATATTCATGGACGCGCGAGCGCACGTTGTACGGTGCAGGGATCAGTTCCTTGCCCTGCTGGCCATCGGTGCTGTATTCGACGAGCGTAATGCGCCCGCCTTCGGCTGGCCGTCCTTCTTGGACAATGATGTGGTCTTGATAGAAGCAGGCGCCTCCCAATGGCTTTGTCCCTGCTGCTACGTCTTGAGCGGAGATTGATGATGGCCAGGATCCGAAAGGCAAGTGCATAGGCATATTCTTGATCCTAGCGATCTTTGAGTTCGAGAACGACCCTTCCGAAGAATGATTCAGTAGAGCTGGGATAAACGATGAACAAGTATGCCGTCTTTCTTCGAGGCGTTAATGTCGGTGGCGTGAAGGTCCTGATGAAAGACCTCACCCAGCTGCTTGAGCAGGGCGGTTTCAGCGAGGTCACCACCCTGCTGGCCAGCGGGAATGCAGTCCTCAACTCCGCGGATGATGATCCCTCGGTCGTCCAAGAGCAATGCAATGGGCTGCTGCGTGAGCACTACCATCGGGAGATCCCCACCCTGGTTTTCACCCAGGAAGAGATTGAGGAATTGGCCGGGCCCTTTGGCCTGCCATTGCCTGAACCAGTCGAACAGCATCACGGATATCTCACGCTGTGCGCCAGTCCGCTGGACGCCCGGGAACTCGGGGAGGCAATAGCTGGCTTGGACGTGCCGTACCCTTACCTGGTCACGGGGCGCGCAGTGCAGTGGATCGTCGCCAAAGGGACCAGCACTGCCAATGAGGTCGCGAAACTGGTGCAAGCCCAGGCCAAGCGGCGGGTGCTGACCACGCGCAACCACAACACCATGGTCAGAATCGCGAAGATTCTTCGCTAGCTGCCATTTCGGGTGATAATTGGGCATTGACCACACGTCGCCGACCCGCTTGGGGCACTGGAATGTACATCATGATTGAACTCGTCGGCATCTTCTTCTTTGCCGTGGCGGGATCGTTGATGGCGGCCCGCCGAGGGTTCGATATCCTGGGGTCAGCCTTCTTGGGAGGGGTGTGCGGCTTGGGCGGCGGCGTGGTCCGCGATTTGATTCTCAATGAATCGCCCGCGACCTTTGAACACCCCATCTACTTTGTCCCGCCGGTCCTGGCGGCCCTGTGCGTTTACGCATTCACGCCAGCAGTCCAGAAATTGCATCGCCTGGTCCAGCTATTTGATGCTGCCGGACTCGGACTGTTTTGCGTTACCGGAACGCTGAAGGCCTTGGAGCATCAGTTCAATCCAGTGACCGCGGTGCTGCTGGGAGTAATCACCAGTGTTGGCGGAGGCTTGATGCGAGACGTGATTTCCAACGTGACTCCGGATTTGTTCAACCCGCGCGATATCTACGTGCTCGCTGCCATGGTGGGTTCCGGGCTGACGGTTATTGCCTGGCATGCGGGAATCATGGGTGTTGGACTGGGAGCCGGAATCGCCGGCCTCGCGTTCCTCATTCGTGTGCTGTCGCTGCGGTTCGGCTGGTCAGTGCCGTTGGCGGCAGGCCACTGGCATCGCGCCAAGCAGAACCCACCGGCTCCCGATGGGCCGCAGCGCCACTTCTGAACCGCCTAGTCTATGCGTTCGAGCTTGCCGAGGTCTTCGGTACTTGGAGAATCATCCTCGATGGTGCGCGGCGAGTTGATGATAACCGCGCCGATGAGCATGACTACTAGGCAGCCAGCCAACATGGAAAAGGCCGCGCCCCAGGAGTCCGTGGCTTTCTGCACCACGCCGAAGAGCATCGGCACGATAGCAGCGCCGGCGTAGCCCAAACCCTGGGCAAAGCCGGAGAGCACGCCGGAGCCGTAGGTGGTGCGTGAACGCAGGTTCATCATCAGCAGCGCGATCGCGAAAGTCCCCTGGCCCAGGCCTGCGGCGCAGACCCAGAGGGCGGTGTTGTGGGTTGGCGACAGGAAGATGCCCAGGTGTCCGGTGATCCAGCAGGCGGTGAAAATCAGCACTGCGAAGATCGGGTTCTTCAGCCGTGGGACCCACAGCGGAACCAGCAGGCTCACGGGCAACCCGAGGATGGCGAACAGGGCGAGCATATTGCCTGCGGCCAGTTCGTCCAGACCGCGGTCTTGCAGATAAGGCGGCAGCCAGGTGAAGTACACGTAGGTCTGTGCCGAGTTGCCTGCCAGGTAGATGGCCAGGCCCCAGGCGACCTTAGACTTCCACGGATTGATTTTGGCGATGGGATGTGCGTCGCCGCTGGCGTTCACCGGGTGTTCCGCGCGGGTGATACCGCGATCAGCAAATAGCTGCACCATCCACGGGATCAATACAATGCCCGAGAGCACAGCCCAGGACCCGATGGAGATCTTCCAGTTGCTCAGGTTGGCCAGGGGCACGGAGAACTGTGGTGCCATCCAGGTGCCGATGGCCAGCATCGTGACGTAGCCGCTGGTGACCAAGCCGATTTTCTCGGGGAAGTATTTCTTCACCAACGGCGGCAGCACCACGTTGCCCATGCCGTAGCCGGCGAGGGTGACGATGGACAAGGCCAGGAACGAATACACCTCTGGCATGAAGACCCGGGCCAGCTGGCCCACCACGGCCAGCGCGAGCGAAATGATCAGGGTCCTTTCCAGGCCAAAGGATTTGATCAGGCGCGGGGTGAGCAATCCGAAGACCGCAAAGGCGATCGGGGCGAGCATGGCCAGAAGGCCCGTGGTGAACTCCGTAAAAGGAATGTCGGCTTCAATGCGGGCCAGCAAGGGCGACACTGAGACCACGGCAGCTCGCAGGGAAAGGGCCAACAGCAGGATGCCCAGAAGCGCTCCTATCCGTCCGCGGATGGGGGTAGCAACGCTGTCTTTCGCCATTGAATCTTCCTGCTCAGTGTTCGTTGAGATTCCCCAACTTTTTTAGTGTCGAGACCAACTGTAGTAACCGATCGAGCTCACCATCAAAATTTCGTTGGTACCACGTGCCCGGAAGAGAGAGCTCGGCGTAGAGCCCCTCGCCGGTGAGCATGACCAGATGCGCCAGGTCCTTGCTTCCGACATCATCGAGAATTCCCCGGTACCAGCGTTCATTGGTGCTTTCAATTTTCTCGGTGGCATTCTTGACACCGGCCTGGGCCAGCCGGTGCAGGGCCACCAGGTGGCGGTCCAGCTCTGTATCGACTTCTGCGCTGGTGCGGATGAAGTAGGCGGCGCCGCCTTCGGTGGCACTGCACATGGCTTCCACATCCCTGGCGATATGCACTTCGGCGGCTTCGATGACGGCATCAGCCAAGGCATCCTTGGAAGCGAAGTGATAGAGCAGGCCTCCCTTCGAGACTCCGGCGCGTGCTGCGGTGGCATCGAGCGTGGCTGCGCGCTCCCCTTCTTCGCACAATAGCGAAATATAAGCGTCCAGCACTTTGCCGCGGGCAGCAGGTGGGCGGGCCATGGCTCTCCGTTCCGTTAGGTGGTGATCGAATTAACCTTATCGTCAATTGTAACTGTACCGTCCAGACGGTACAGTTAACGGAGGTGGTCATCACCACCGTCCAATTACGAAACCCCAAGGGTGAAAGTCATGAGCTCAAACATCTCCGAACGCGCCACGGTTCTCAGCAAGCCGCGCCGTTGGGCGGCGTTAGCTGTTCTCATCTTCCCGGTCCTGCTGATCTCCGTAGACAATACCGTCTTGTCCTTCGCAGTGCCCGCAATTACCTCCGCGCTCTCCCCCAGCGGCAACCAGCTGCTGTGGATCATCGACATCTACCCGCTCGTTCTCGCGGGCCTGCTGGTCCCCATGGGATCCTTCGGCGACCGCATCGGGCGACGCCGCCTGCTGTTGATCGGCGCCACGGGATTCGCCCTCGTCTCAGCGGTCGCCGCTTTCGCCACCGACGCCAACCAGCTGGTGGCAGCACGTGCCCTGCTGGGCATTTTCGGCGCCATGCTGATGCCGGCAACCCTGTCGCTGATCCGCACCATCTTCCCCGACGCCACCGAACGCCGCACCGCCATCGCCGTCTGGGCGGCAGCCTTCTCCGGCGGTGCGGTCCTCGGCCCGATTGTCGGCGGACTGCTGCTGGAGCATTTCTGGTGGGGCTCGGTCTTCTTGATGGCCGTGCCGATGCTCCTGCCACTGCTCATCGGCGGGCTGATCCTGGTTCCCGAATCCAAGGACCCGGATCCGGGGCGTGTTGATCCGCTGTCCATCGTGCTGATCATTCTCACCCTCTTGCCTTTCACCTATGCTATCAAGACCTTCGCTACCGCACCGTGGTTTGTCGTTCTCGGTTCCGTGGCGGTGGCCGGGATCAGCGGTGTCGCCTTCGTCCAGCGCCAGCTGAAGCAGGGAACCCCGATGCTTGATGTGCGCCTGTTCAAGAACGCAGCATTCTCCGGCGCACTGATGGTGAACCTGATCGGCGTGTTCTCGCTGGTCGGCTTCATCTATTTCGTCTCCCAGCACCTGCAGCTGATCGCCGGGCTGAGCCCGATTGAAGCGGGGCTATGGATGACGCCGGGCTTGGTGCTCACCATGCTTTTCGGATTGATCGCGGTAGGGCTCTCGCGCCGCTTCGGATCACCGAACATCATGGCCGTGGGACTGATCTTCTCCGCCATCGCCTACACCCTGGTCATGGTGGCGGGCGAAGGTTCGAACGCAGTTATGCTCATGGTGGCCTTCGCAGTATTGGGCACCGGGATCGGCATGACCGAGACCTTGTCCAATGACATGACGCTGGCAGCCGTTCCCGCCTCGAAGGCTGGTGCCGCTTCGGCCATCTCGGAAACGGCCTACGAGATCGGTTCGGTTCTGGGTGTTGCCGTGCTGGGCACCATCTTGAACTCCGTATACTCCGCGCGGCTGCTGGTGCCTGGTTCGTTGAGCCAGGCACAGGCCGAGCTGGCTGGCGAAACCCTGGGCGGAGCGCATCAGGTGGCTTCTTCTCTGGGCGGCAGTGATGCCCAGGCACTCATCGAGTCGGCCGCGCAAGCCTTCGATCATGGCGTACTGCTTACTTCGAGTATCGCCGCCGCCTTGTCATTGGTGGCCGCAGTTCTCGTATTTCGCGTCATCAAACCGGCAATTCGGTGAACTACGCAAAGCACTTACCCAAATTTTTGATTAATTGAGTCAAAGTTATTCAATTGTTGACGGCAAACACGTAGGCTAGGCACTGTAGTTCCAAAGTAATTCGCGAAGTACCCGTTAGAAGTTTGTGAATGTCGAACCACCTCGGTTGACGCGAGCCCCTTCTAGACGTGAAGTGAATGACTTGGCTGCTTCGCAAGGATTGTCATCCGCCATGGATGCCAGCAATTGCGTAGATTACAACCAAGCTCGCTAACACCATCGGCGAGAAACGTCTGAAAGGACCAAAAAGTAATATGGCAACCGGAATCGTAAAGTGGTTCAACGCTGAAAAGGGCTTCGGCTTCATCGCTCCAGACAGCGGAGATCCAGATGTCTTCGCTCACTTCACCGCCATCCAGACCCAGGGCTTCCGCACCCTGGACGAAGGCCAGAAGGTTGAGTTTGAAGTTGTAGAGGGTCCAAAGGGTCTGCAGGCTGCAGACATCCGCGCTCTCTAAAGAAGGTCTTTGGCTAACGCCTGACTTTTCAAAAGATGGTCATCCGCACCGCGGGTGACCATCTTTTTGCTTTCAGGGGGTCACGTCCGGAATACTTCGTTGCACACGCTGGTTACATTAAACGTGAAGCTTTCTATTCTGGATCTTGCCCCGGTCGCTCCCGGGCAGACAATCTCCGACTCATTCAAGTCCTCCGTCCGTTTGGCCCAAACTGCTGAGCGCCATGGCTACGAGCGTGTCTGGTACGCCGAGCACCATAACATGCCGACCATCGCCTCCAGCGCCACCTCGCTGGTCATCAGCCACGTAGCTCACCACACGGAAACCATCCGACTGGGCTCCGGTGGCGTCATGCTCCCAAATCACTCCCCGCTGGTGATCGCCGAGCAGTTCGGCACCCTGGCCTCCATCTACGGTGATCGCATTGACCTTGGCTTGGGCCGCGCGCCGGGCACCGACATGACCACGTTGCGCGCTTTGCGCCGTGAGCCTTCGGCCGCTGACTCCTTCCCGCACGACGTGCTGGAATTGCAAGCCTACCTGGCTGGCGAATCCCGCGTGCCCACGGTCCAGGCTACCCCGGGTGCCGGAACCAACGTTCCGCTGTACATTCTGGGATCCTCGCTCTTCGGCGCTAAGCTCGCAGCCCAGTTCGGCCTGCCTTATTCCTTCGCTTCGCACTTCGCACCTGCCGCGCTGCATGAAGCGATTCGCGTCTACCGCGACGAGTTCACCCCATCGGACCAGCTCTCCGAGCCGTATGTGATTGCCGGTGTGGGTGTCGCCGCAGCGGAAACCGCCGAGAAGGCCCACGAGGTTCTCAACGTGGCCAAGCGCCATCGCGTGGCCAGCTTCCTCGGCCGCAACGCCAAGAAGGAATTCACTGAAGCGGAAGTCGATATGCTCATGGATACTCCACAGGCGGAGCAGATCCTGGACATGATGCGCTACACCGCCGTAGGCACTGGAGAGCAGGTGGCTGATTACCTTCGGCACTTCGCCACGGCAGCCCAGGCGGATGAACTGATCACCATCCACTACCCGACCGAAGAGCAGGATCGACTCGCTTCGGTCAAGATCACCGCTGAAGCCAGCGCACTGGCAGCAGCCAAGTAAAGTCCATAATGCAGTTGATCCCGGCACATGGTGCCGGGATCAACTGCATTAAGGCTAGTTCTTGGTTCGCTGGGACATGACAGCCCACAATCCGAGGACGGCAGCCAAAACCGAGCAGCAGATGGCGAAAACCAGGATGCTGATCTCTTGGCCGAAGACTCCAACCGCCCAGCCCAAGGCGATCACGGGAACCGCGCTGCCCAGGTAGGTCACCAGATAGATGGTGGATACGGTTTGTGCGTGCTGGCGGTCGCTGACGGCGTCCACTGCAGTGGCGAAAGCGGTCCGGAAGCTCATCCCCTGGCCCAGGCCAAGAAGCACCATGGCCAGCAAAGCCAGAACCAGCAGCTTCTGTTCGGCGGCTACCGCCAAGAGCACGGTGGAAATGGCCATCAGACCCAGCCCTACCGGCAAGAGCTTCGCGCCGCCACGCACCACCACCTGCGAAAGCGCGGAGATTCCCAGCGGCAGGCCGGCAATCAGTCCGATGACCCACGGGGCATCCAGGTCGAAGGCCTGGGCAAGGTATCCGGGGGCAAGGGAGAGCACAAACCCGAAGATTGAGAAGCTCAAGAAACCCACCAAGGCAGCAAGCCAGAACTGCGAGCGTGCAGTACTGGGAATACCCAAGCGTCGCGGGGCCAGGGCCTTGCCGCGCTGGCCGCGTTCTGCGATGGCGATCGCCGGCCGGGCCTGGAGGGTGGTCAGCGGAACCATCACCAAAACCAGCAGCACGGCTTGCAGCATGAAGACAGTGCTGCGTCCGCCTGGCAGGTTGGCCAGCAAGCCGCCCAAGACCGGGCCGAAAGCCACGCCGCCGGAGGAAGCAAGGAGCGTGAATCTAGAGGCCCACTCTGGCTTGGAAGGCAGCAGCTCGCGCAGGGCCGCTGCGCTGGCACCGGTTGCCAGTGCCACACCGGTTCCCTGGAGTCCACGGCCCAGGCACAACTCAATGAGATTGGAGGCCGAGCCGAAGACGAAGGTGCCGGCCAAGGAGACCAGCACCGCGATCACGAGCGCGGCTCGGCGTCCGATGTGATCGGACCAGTGGCCCACGGTGCACAAGAAGAACATCAGCGAGCACACGTAGCTGGCGAAGGCGATGGTCGTTCCCATCGCGCCCAGGTGCAGTTCTGCTTGCAAGGCCGAGTACAGCGGGGTGGCGAGGTTGGCGCCGACCAATAGCAGGAAGCTTACCGCTACGGTGATAACCAGTCGTGTGGTCAATCCCGGATTCCAGGAGAGGGCGCGATGCTGCATGGGCTGCATGCGCAGTTCACTGATGACAGACACGTTCACTCCCGGTTTCAAAGTAGGTGAGGCCTTGGCGTCCAGGATCGTCCTGAGAAGTTTTTTACCGGTGGGGCCACTCGCTGCCCCACCGGTGATTTGAGCGTTCTGCTTGAGTTTGTCTACTGCAACAGATCGTTCTTCCACTAATATCCCTCCTCCCAAAGCAAGCCGTGTGATTTCTTGTTAGGATTTGAGCAGTTTGGTCAAAATACTGGCCTTCGAGAGCACCAGGAGTGAGCATATAGTGCGATTAGACGACGTAGACCTCAAAGTACTGCTCGCCCTCATCAAGGATCCGCGCATCCAGATCTCTGAATTGGCTGATGAAGTCGGCATTGCCCGCAACACGGCGCAGTCCCGGTTGCGCCGGCTGCAGCGTTCGGAGATCCTGCGTGATGGCGGCCGCGATATCGACCTCGGCAAGCTGGGCTATGACGTGCTTGCCTTTGTCACCTTGGAAGTCAATCACCGGGACCTAGATACCGTGATCACCGCGCTGCGGCAGATCCCCAACGTCCTGGAAATCCATGAAACCTCCGGACGCGGAGATGTCTGGGTCCGGCTGATTGCCACCGACACCCACCAGTTGCAGTCCGCGCTGCGCCAGATCTTGCGCATCAAGGGAGTCACTCGTTCGGAAACGACCTTCGCGTTGCACACGCATTTGGCCTACCGTGCCTCTCCATTGTTGGAGCACTATTCCGAGCATGATCATCAATAAGCCATTCACTTCCTGCCCAATAAAACAAGACTTTCGTTTAGAGTTTTACGGTCCTACGCTGGTGCTACGAGAAGTCACGAGGAGAATCCCCCGACTTCGACGGCGGATCCCTCGTATCAGCGAAGGAGTACGTCATGAGCAGAGATTTTGAACCGACAGAGTTCGCTCCGGAATTCGGCAACGACATTTATGAGCCAGATGATGGCCGCGACTCCCAAGCGTACGAAGGCTCCAGCGACATGCCCGAGACCATGCGCAACAAGGACCCGCTAGCCAAGCGCCAGTATCTCTATGATGACGATCTGGAAACCGAAGACGACCTCGATAATGAATTCCGCGGCGATGATTCAGAAGACGAGGACGAAGACCTGTACGACCCCGATGATGAAGACTAGCCTCCCGGCTAAGCAAAACTTGGGCTAAAGGCCATAGACTTTAGAAGTGATTAATCCAGTTCATCTGCGCACTCTGCTCGAAGTAGTGGCGCATCGCTCCTTTGCCACGGCCGCTACCCGCCTCGGCTACACGGCCAGTGCTGTATCCCAGCAGATGACAGCACTGGAACGAAGCACAGGGACCACGCTCTTTGTCCGCGGCGCCCGCTCGATCACCCCCACACCGGGAGCCCTGCGCATGGTGCGCCACGCCAAGCGCGTGCTCACCGACCTCGACGCGCTCATGGCTGACGTCGCCACCATCTCCACCGACGCCACAGACCTCGAAGAAATCAAGCTGGGCATTTTCCCCTCGCTGGCAACCTACGCCTTGCCGCAAATCCTCAAAGCCCCGGATTGGGCATCCTTGGGGATCAACCTCAGGTTATGGATCGGTGAACCCCAGCAGACCGTCGCCGGTCTCGGCACCGGTGGAGACCTTGATCTGGCACTGATCTTCCAGGTAGGACCCGGCGGACTGTCGTGGCCAGCCTCATTGGAACGCACTTGGCTGGGCGATGACCAATTCCGTGTGGTGATCCCCGCTTCGTGGCCGATTGCCGACGACTCCCAGCTCACCGTGGACCAGCTGGCCGAGTGGCCATGGATCTTCCACCACCCCGGAACCTCGGATGCAACGCTGATTTCCAGGCTGTTCTCCTCGTACAACATCCACCCGCAAGTGGCGGCCTACTGCGACGACTTCAACGCCTCGCTGAGCTTGGTCTCCTCCGGGCTGGGCGCCGCCCTGGTCCCTGATCTGGCCATGGCCAATGCACCCGAAGGCCTGCGCATTATCGATGCCCCGGAAATCCGCCTGGCACGTTCCATCTTTGCGTTGAAGCCAGAGAACTCGAAGAAGCCTAAGGTCGCCCTGGTGCTCGACCGGCTGGCCCAGATCCTGGCCCAGTAGACCCGAATCATTTCCGTCGGGCACCGACGGTGCCTAAACATTATTGAGGAGCCATCCGTGGAACGCTCAAGCGCGCCCGCCGATCCGGCAACAAATATCGTTTCCCGAGTCCATGGCCCCATCGGCCACATTGAGCTGGACCGGCCGGCGAAGCTCAACGCGCTGACCTTGGGGATGCTCACGGAACTGACCCGCGTGCTCAGCTCCTGGGCCGGGGATTCCTCGATTTCGCTGGTGCTGCTGACCGGCCGAGGCGAGCGGGCCTTCTGCGCTGGCGGGGACATCGCTGATTTCCATCGCGCCGTCACTACCGGAAAGCACCAGGAGTTCCTCGATCTCCTGTCGCTGGAATTCGATCTGGACTACCTGATCTCCACCTATCCCAAGCCATTAATCAGCTTGGCCCACGGCATCACCATGGGCGGCGGGGTGGGACTGGCATCCCACGCGCCGGTGCGCCTGGTAACCCAAAGCGCCACCATGGGCATGCCAGAAGCCAAGATCGGCTACACCCCCGATGTCGGCGGAAGCCACCTGCTGGCCAACGCTCCGGGGCATTTCGGCGAATACTTCGCCATGAGCGCCTCCTCGTTCAAGGGAGCTGACGCGGTCTATCTCGGATTTGCGGATGTGGTGGTCACAGATTCTTTCGCACAAAGCATCCTCGACGAGCTCGATGAATTCGTGGGATTATCCGCCAGTGAAATCATCTCTGCCATCGAAGTGCTGCATGGCGCACAGGAATCCTATGCCCTGGAGCTGAGCCAGGGATGGGTGGATCATGCCTTCAGCGCCGATACCCCTGCCCAGGTCCTCGAACGCCTCGAGCAGATGGTGCACCCCGCAGCCCGGCAGTCCGCCGCAACGCTGTTGGCCAACTCGCCATCCAGTGTCAGCTCCGCGTTCTACACGGTGCGCGAGGCACGCTCCGACCAAGACCTGCGTTCGGCCCTGGACCGGGAACTGCGCATGGCAGGCTACCTGATGCACCAGCCGGATCTTGCCGAAGGCATTCGCGCCCAGGTGATCGACAAAGACCGCAACCCGCAGTGGTCGCCAGCACTAATGAGCGAGGTGGACCAGTACGAATTGCGATCCCTGGCCGAAGGGTCCCAGCTCTAGTTATCGGCCCCTGGCCTGCCTTCGGGCCGGGTGACATCTGAATGCACCGGACGGACCTTGGCCGATTCCCTTGGTTCTATGCGCGGTGCGCTGATTGCATCCTGCGGCTCGCGCACCCTGGCTGGCTCAATGCCGACGCCCAGTGGTTCTGCAAAGTGCAACGGTGCATGCTCGCCGAAGTGGTCCGCATCGGCTTCGTCCCAGTCCTCTTTCCATGACCCTGGGGCATCATCCAATAATTCACCGGGACGCAGCCAGTGGAACAGCGAAGCATAGGACCGGGTGGACTGCAGATTCACCCGTCGGCGGAGCATGCGCGTAGTGAGCTGGTTCGGACTGGTCAGGCCCATGGAAGCCATGATCTGGGCGGATTCGGTGACCGTCAGCCGGTGGTAATTGTAGACGCGGTGTCCCTTGTCCTGCACGTTCAGGGCCCGCATGAGGCGCTTGTTCTGGGTAGCCACCCCTACAGGGCAATGGTTGGTATGGCACTGCTGCGCCTGGATGCACCCGGTAGCCATCATCATGGAGCGGGCCGAGAAGGTGAAGTCCGCGCCTTGGATCAGCCGCTTGATGATGTCCGAGCCGCTGGCGATCTTGCCTGCCGCGGCCAATCGAATTTCATCGCGCAGCCCGGCGCCGACCAGGGTATTGTGCACCAGCATCAGCCCTTCGGTCAGCGGGGCACCCACATGGTCCTCGTACTCCAGCGGTGCCGCACCGGTGCCGCCTTCTGCACCATCTACGGTAATGAAGTCCACAACAATACCGGTCTCCAGCATGCCCTTGCAGATGGCCATGACATCGGTACGCGAACCAACACAGAATTTGATGCCCACGGGCTTGCCGCCACTGAGCTCGCGAAGGCGCGCGACAAAGTGCATCAGCTCGCGCGGGGTGGAGAACTCGGCATGGCTGGCCGGCGAGATGCAGTCCTCCCCCATCGGCACCTCACGGGCTTCAGCGATTTCCGCCGTGATCTTGGCCGCTGGCAGCACGCCGCCGAGGCCGGGCTTGGCGCCCTGGGAGAGCTTGATCGTGATGCCCTTGACGTTCTCGTGCTTGGCCTTGGCCGCGAAGGTTTCCGGGTTGAACCGGCCGTCCGTGGTTCGGCAGCCGAAATAGCCTGAACCGATTTCCCAGAACAGGTCCGCACCGTATTCCAGATGATATTTCGTCAGTCCGCCTTCACCGGTTTCGTGGACGAATTCGCCCATCTCCGCGCCCTTGTTCATCGCCAAGACGGCATTGGCCGAGAGCGCGCCGAAGCTCATGGACGAGATATTCATCAGTGAAATCTCATAGGGCTGGGTGCACTGGCTGGAACCGACCTTCACCCGGAATTGGCTGGTGGGCGGTGCCACCGGGGCCGCCGATTGCAAAAGGTACTCGTGGCCGATGGCGTTCACATCGCGCTCGGTGCCAAAGGCCTTATGGCTGTCGGCGCCCTTGGCCCGTGCGTACACCAGGGAACGGGTGTCCCGGTCAAAGGGCTTGCCATCGGTGTTCCGCTCGATGAAGTACTGCTGGATTTCCGGGCGGATGAACTCAAAGAGGTAGCGGGCATGCCCGACAATCGGGAAGTTGCGCAGGATCGCATGCTTTTTCTGCACGAGGTCACGGATCCCGAGCAGTACCAGCAGTCCGGTCAATGCCACCAGGATCCACCAGACCCACCCGCCAGAAGTACCGGCCAGGATCGCGGTGACGACGAACCCGGTGGCGAGGACGCCGAGGAACAGGAGAACTACTATTCGCATCATGATGCCGAGCCTAGTAGCTCAGCGCCGCCTTGTCAGGCGACTAGCCCGGGAGGATCCGATCCACCTCGCGGATGGCCATCTGCGAGAACAGCGAATCGGTGTTCGCCAGCAGCTCGGAGCTGTGGCCACGTTCGGCGACCGTGCCTTCATCAAGGACCAGTATCGTGGTGGCCTGTCCAACCGTTGCCAGGCGATGGCTGATCATCACCACTGCCATTGCCTCCTGGCGGCGGCGTTCAATCGCCTGCAATACCAGTTGTTCGCTTTGTGCATCCAGGGCGCTGGTAGATTCGTCCAAGACCAGGATGGCCGGCTCGCGGATCAGTGCCCGGGCCAAGGCCAGGCGTTGGGTCTGGCCACCGGAAATCCTGGCGCCGCGCTCCCCGAGCCGGGTATCAAGGCCCGCCTTTTGCCGGCTCAGCCAGCTGCCCAGGCCCAGCTCCTCCAACACTGCTACCAGCTGGTCATCGCTGATCCCCTTCAGGCCAAGCAGCAGGTTGTCGCGTATCGTGCCACGCACGGTGACCGAGTCCTGGGAGACCAGGATGATCTTTCGGCGCAGTTCTTCCAAGCTGGTCTCGGTGATGTCGACACCGCCAAAGCCGATGGCGCCGGTATGCTCGATAGCTCGCACCAAGGCTGCGGCCAGCGATGATTTCCCTGAGCCGCTCGCGCCGACCAGCGCCACCACTTCACCTGGCTTCACGGCCAGATTTACCCCTTGCAGCACGGTGTTTGGTCCATAGCTGATGCACAGATCTTCAATGACCAGCTCTCCGGCGTCGGGCAAAGCTTGCGGGTGCGCGGGATCAGCAACTGCAGGTTTGAAGGTAGCCGTGGCGTGCAGCCGGCGAGCGCTGGCCAGCGAGTCTTGCAGCCCCAGAATGAACCCGTCCACCGCGCGGACCGCTTCAAAGGAAGGCACCAGGGCGCAAGCCATAACGACCAGCGCGCCGAACTGGCCTTGGGTGCCCAAGAGAATGAAGAGCGCCAGCAGGCTGCCCCAGATCACCAGCTGGGTCAGTGCGGCACGAACCGCGGTGATCTTGCCGGTGCTCACCACGCCGGCGCCGGCAGCGCTGGTGCTCTCACGCAGGCGCGCCAGGGTCTCGTTGCCTCCGTGGAAGTTGTGCAGGACTTCCACGCCGGCCATGGCTTCGGTCAGCAACTGGTTCTGTGCGCCACGAGCCGCTGCGGTTTTCGCCGCATTGTGCCGCAGTCTGCGCACGCCCACGACCGGAATGACCAGTCCGATCAGCACATATGCGCCGAGCACGACCAGTGCTGGCTCTTGGCCGAACTGGATCCAGGCAGCCGATGTGGTCACGGCGCTGACTACGACCGCTGATACGGCAGGTGGCAGGGTGTGGGCGAAAAACACCTCGACCTTATCGATGTCGCTCGTCGCCCGGGCAAGGAGGTTTCCCGAATTCTTGGTGGCCGCGGTGAAGGGGGCCTGCCGTTCGAAAGCCGCGTACATGCGTCGGCGCAGTCGCGCCAGGGACAAGAACGCCACCCGGTGACCGACATACTGCTCCAGATAGCGCAGGACTCCCTTGGCCAGTCCGAGCAGGAAGATCAATCCGATGAGCCAACCCCAGCCCACTGACTGCAGCAGGCCCATGCCCGGGAATCCCAGTACGCGCACCAGGCCCATGCCGGCCAGGACAAAAATGCTCAAGGAGACCAGTCGAGTCAAGCAGGAGAAGAGACTGGCCATGGCCAATGGAGCGAGCAAGTCCCTGGTGGTTCCGATGAGCCAGAAGACGCTCGCCACGGTGTGCTTCCTTTCGCTGCTCATGCGTGCCCCTCCCCGAGTGAAGACAGTCCGCCGGATTGCAGCTGCGCGGTGCGATGGTTCAACTTCTCTACGGCATCTTTGAGGTAGCCGGGTTGGCCCAGGAGTTCTTCGCGCGCCCCGGCTTGGATGACTCGCCCGTGGTCCATCACCACCACCCGGTCATAGTCGGAAAGCAATCCCAGCCGGTGGGTGACAGTGATGATAGTGGTGGATGGGTCGAGGTCTTGCAGGGTTTGGATGATGCCCGCTTCGCTATGCACATCCAGCGCGCTGGTGGGTTCATCAAGCAGGAGGATTGGCCGGTTGGCCAGCAGAGCACGCGCGAGCGAAAGCCGCTGGGCTTGGCCGCCGGAGAGCCGGGCGCCGCCTTCGCCTAGTTGCTGGTCCAGGCCCAGCGATTGCGCGTGGAACCAAGAGTCCATCCCTACTTGGGTGATGGCCGAGCGCAATTGCTCATCGGTAGCGGACCGTGCAGACAGCTGGAGATTTTCTCGCAGGCTTACGCCGAAGAGCGTGGCGTGCTGTTCAACGACGGCGCTATTGGCTTTGAGGGTGGCTGGCCCCATGGGCTGC
Organism: Glutamicibacter sp. JL.03c; assembly: GCF_025854375.1. Lineage (NCBI taxonomy): Bacteria > Bacillati > Actinomycetota > Actinomycetes > Micrococcales > Micrococcaceae > Glutamicibacter > Glutamicibacter sp. JL.03c. The sequence continues at coordinate 2,770,231 of NZ_CP107575.1, forward strand.
CGGCCATCATGGATCAGCCCGCTGGTGGATTCAAGCTGGCCTTGGAGCACCCGGATCAACGAGCTCTTGCCGCTGCCGGAGGCGCCGATGATGGCCGTGCGGGATCCCGCCGGGAACTGCAGGTTGATATCCTCCAATGCCCGGTCGGTTCCGTTATAGCTGGCAGACAGATTCTCAATGAATAACCCGTTGGCTCCCAGGTCCACGCGCAACGGGTTGGCCATGGATGGGTGCATCGGGATTTCTTCGATTTCGGCCAGTTTCTTCTCGGCTGCCTTGCCTGTCATGCCGATGTAGAAGAAGCTGCCCGCGTAGTTCACCGGTGCCAGCATCAAGTAGCTGAGGATGACCAGAGCCACGGCTGAGCCCGGGGTGATGGCACCGCTGCTGGCGCGCCACCAGGCCAGCAGCGAGGCGATGGCCAACAGCAGCACAGCAAAGCTGGAATCGATGACCAGCAGGATCAGCTGGTTTCTGGCCAGCAGCTTCATCACTTGTTGGCGCACGCGCTCGGTGGCTGCGTTGATGGCTTGGCCCATCCAGGTGCTGCCGCCGTTGAACTTGAGCATGTTCAAGGAACGCAGCGCGTCGAGGAACGTGGCCGAGAGAATGCCCTGGGCCCTGCGGTATTCCCCGTTCGCTCCCCCGAACCGACGCTGGAAGCCCACCACGATCACCGGCACGAAGGCGGTGGGGATGAGCAGCAGTATCGCGCTGAGCGGATCAATGAACAGCGCAATAAAGATCAGGATCAAAACGGGGGTGGCTACCGCGGCACTGGCTGGTCCGATGAAGCTGGACCGGTACTTCACCGAGCGTTCCACCGAATCCATGGCTGCGTGCACCAGCTCGCCTTCGCCCGCACGGCGAACGGCCAACGGCCCGATCGACAGGTACTGCTTGAGCAATTTGGAGCGGTGGAAGCTGGTCAGGGCCTGGCTGTCGTGGGAGATCACGATGGGAATCAAGAACGTCGCGACGAGCAGAGCCAGTAATTCGCCAACGACTCCGATGTACCACTGGCTATCGAGCGAAGCGCCGGTGTGCAGCCGATCAAACCCTTGGCCCAGCAGCACGACGAGTCCTGCGGATCCGGCCGCGGCAATCAGGCTGAGCGCCACGACGATTGCTGTTGCTGCCGAAAAAATTCCAAAGACCCTACGCACATCCCTATCCTAGGACAGATCAGCCCTCGACCTGCAGGGTGTTTGTCACACATTGCCGGTGGCGCGGGAAGTAGGCGAAACTGGAAGGCATGAGCACTTCGGAGCTAAAACAGCGCCCCCATTCTGTCACCCTGAGATTCCTCGCGGCCCCGACCGACGTTGATGTCACCGGGAACGTTCCTGCAGGCACCGTTCTCGAGTGGGTTGACAAGGCCGCTTACGCGGCCGCCGTGGGCTGGTCGTCCAACTATTGCGTGACCGCCTACGTGGGCAATATCCATTTCGCGGATCCCATTCATTCCGGTGATCTGGTCGAGGTCAAGGCCTCTGTGGTGTACACCGGCAGCAGCTCCATGCACATCCAAACCGAGGTGACTTTCCAGGATCCTCGGGAGTTGCGCCCCGTGGCTTCCAGCAATTGCTTGGTCATTTTTGTGGCCGTGGATGATCAGGGCAAGCCGACCGCGGTTCCGAGTTTCACCCCTGGCACGGCTAGGGAAATCGAGCTTCGCGATAATGCGTTGGCCCGCATTGATATCCGTGAACAGATCGTGGCGTCCATGAAGGACCAGCAGTACACGGATGAGGGCACCGCTGAGCGCGTGACCCTGCGCTTCATGGCCTCGCCCACCGATGTGAACTGGGGCGGCAAGGTCCATGGTGGCATGGTGATGAAGTGGATTGACGAGGCCGCCGAGCTGTGTGCTGCGCGGTACTGCCAGCAGGAGACGGTCGCGGTCTTCTCTGGCGGCATTCGCTTCTACCGTCCATTGCTCATCGGGCATCTGGTAGAAGTGGAAGCACGCCTGGTTTATACCGGCAACAAGGGCATGCACATCGCTGTCCATGTGCGTTCCGGTGACCCGAAAACCCGCGAAATGAACCTGACCACCTACTGCCTGACCGTGATGGTGACCCGCGACAAGACCGGCACCGCAGTTCCGGTGAAGCCATGGGTTCCGGTCAGCACCGAGGATCAGCGCTTGTGGGATCATGCCCGTGAATTGGTGGCCATCCGGGCGAATGCACCTGGCGGGTACACCCCGGTGCACCTTGTAGATTCGAGCGCCTCATGAGTGATCGCGTGCCGTTTGTGAAAGTCTGCGGGCTTTCCACTGCGCAGGATGTCCGGGTCGCGATGCAGCATGGCGCGGACGCTATCGGCTTTGTGCTCACAACCAGTGCCCGAGAAGTAACCCCGCAGCAGGCTGCACAGCTCGCTGCCTTGGTGCCCGAAGGTGTTGCCACCGTCGCGGTATTCCATACCGAGGATCTGCCGACTGTGCTCGCACGCGCCACGACAGCGAAGGTGGGCTGGGTACAGCTGCACGGTCAGCGTACGGCTGATGATGTGAAGCTAGCTCATGATGCCGGCTTCAAAGTCATCCGAGCGGTGCGCCGCGATGCAAACCCTGAAGACTTCGCCGATTGGGGCGAAGACTTGTTGCTCATCGATGCGTCGGTTCCCGGCAGCGGCCAGAGCTGGGATTATGCAGCGGTGCGAGATCTGGCCGCTGGGCGACAGTGGCTGGTTGCTGGCGGGCTGAACCCGCAGAATGTCGTGGAGGCACTGGAGCTCTCCGCTGCGACGGGAGCAGATGTCTCCTCAGGGGTGGAGTCTTCACGAGGCGTCAAGGATCCTGCGTTGATTGCCCAGTTTGTCGACACCGCCAAGGGCGCCTAGTTTCAGCTGATCCAGTTGTGCGGGGCAGGCTTGCGCGAGCCTGGCAAGGCACCTTGTTCACGCCACTGGTGAAGCCACTCTGGAACTACCCGGTCTTCAGGAACGTCCAGCCCCACCGCGGCCAGGATCTCTTCGTTTGATACTGCGCCCTTCTTAGAGGTCATGCGGGTGGCGATATATGCGCGGGCATAGATTTCGCCGTTGACCACTATGCGCTGTTCAAAGTAGATGCATTTGTCATCCAGTCCCAGCAGTCGGGTCTCTTGAGTGAACTTGGTGCCCAGACGCACCGATTTGCGGAAGGTGATGGTTTCGGTCTGCACCACCGGGGTCCATTTGTTCTTGCGCATGACGTCCCAGACCCCGGAACGGAACATCAGATCAAACCGGCCGAGGTCGAAGATCGAGAAGTACATTCCGTTGTTGATATGACCAGCGAAGTCGATGTCGGTCAGGGTGGCCCGCATCGTTACCGAGCTGGTGTCGAACATGGAAAGTCTGGTGGCTTTTTTGCTGTTCAAAAAGACCATGAGTATTCGGAAGATCATGTGCATACCATCACATTACCGCCCGGTAACTTTTCTGCCTAGTCCGCGCTCCGTCCGCTCAACCTTTGACGTAGTTCTCGCGGATCATGCCCGCACTGTGACAAAGCGGTATGGTCAAAGTGCCAGCCTCCCTAAACTTCGTCGAGGAACTTGATGCGCAGACTTCCCGAGACATTGCAGCGGCGCCTGCCTTCGTTACCGCCAGCAGACTGGGAACGCCCTACCCCGGCAGGGAAGGGCCTGCGCAGGGACATGATTCTCGCGCTGGCATTTCTCCTTCTAGCCTTACTGATGCAAGAGCTCGTGCTGTCACTCACCGAAAAGGAAGATGCGGTTCAGCGCCCGATTGCCTTCCTCATCCTGTCGGCATTGGTTCTTCCCCTCATGTTCCGCCGACGCTGGCCCGTTCCGATGATGCTGGTCGGTTCCGTCGCCTTCATTGCCAGCAGCGGTTCAGAGACATACACTATCGGCGCGCAGCTCTGCGCCCAGCTCGCCTACTTCTTGGGGATTTACACCGCAGTGACGTGGGCGAAGAACCGGCGGGCCCTATGGATCTCGATGACCGTTGTGCTTTTGGCCATGGCTGTGTGGATTGTCGTTTCGCTCTTCACCTCGGATCTCTTCGCGGCAACCGGAATGAGGATGGTCGATGACCCTGCAGGACTCTTACCCGCGGACATCGCCTATTCCCTCTACAGCTTCCTCATGAATCTGATGTACTTCGGTGGCGCAATTTTTCTCGGCTTGATCAGCTGGTCCAATGCCTACTCCAACGAAATCGTCAAGGAACAGGCCCAGCGCATCGCAGACCAGGCACAGCAATTAGCTGATCGAGCAGTCAACGAGGAACGGCTGCGCATCGCCCGCGAATTGCACGATGTCATCGCCCATCACATCGCTTCGGTGGGCGTACAGGCCTCGGCCGCGCGCCTCGTACATGACCGGGATCCCGGAAAATCCCTGGAGCTCATGCGCGGCATCGAAGCCTCCGCGCGCAGCGCGGTGCAGGAAACCCGCTCATTGCTCGGGGTGCTGCGTGAAAACGACATAAATGAGGACGCTGCAGAATCCGCAGGCGGAATCCGGACCCCTGAACCCTCCCTGGCTCGTATAGAAGAACTGGTGACTGCCAACAAGCTTCACGGATTGACGGTAGTTCTTTCACGCGATGAACATGAAGCCGGTTTCGTTGATCACCTGCCCGCTGGCCTCTCGCTTGCTCTCTATCGCATCAGCGGCGAGGCGCTGGCTAACGTGCGCCGGCATTCCACGGCGCATACGGCCACATTGTCTGTGCGTACAGGATCGGATGAGGAAGGCGCGTGGGTTGAAGTCGAAGTGACGGACGATGGGCGCCCGCGGCCAGAGTCGTCTGGCAGCGGGTTCGGATTGCGAGGCATCAGGGAACGAGCGAAATTGCACCACGGCCTGGTAGAAATCGGACCGCGTATTCCGCGTGGCTGGCGCACCAGGGCCAGGCTTCGAGTTGTCACACAAACAGATTCAAGGACAATGCCATGAGCAAGATTTCACTAGTGATTTGCGATGATCAGCCGTTGATCGTCTCGTCCCTCAAACTCATATTGGAAACAGACGATCGCATCGAAGTGGTGGGCACTGCCGAAAATGGCGCAGCAGGTGTTGAAATGATCCAGTCGCTGAATCCGACACTGGCGCTGATGGACATTCAAATGCCGCAGATGGACGGCATCGAGGCTACGGCCAAGATCATCGGCCATACCGACACCAAGGTCATCGTTCTGACGACTTTCAATCGCGACGATTATCTCTTCGATGCCATGGATGCCGGAGCCAGCGGATTCCTGCTGAAAAATAGTGAACCCGAGACGCTCATCCATGCAGTGCATCAGGTGGCCGCCGGCAACGGGCTGCTCTCCCCCGAGGTTACTTTGAAGCTCATCAGAGGACGAACCCCCAAGGCCGCCTACGTGGCCGAACAATCTTCAAGTCCTGAATCCAGGCGGTTGAGGGAGCTTACCGAACGCGAGCTTCAGGTTCTCGGAGAACTGGCCAAGGGTAAAAACAATCAGGAAATTGCTACCTCGTTGTCGTTGTCCGAAGCCACAGTCAAGACGCATCTGTCGAATCTCCTGGCCAAGCTCCACCTGCGCGATCGTGTCCAAGGAGTTCTTTTTGCGTACCGAGCCGGACTCATCCGATAGTTTGAACCTTCAGATTGATCATTTGGCCTGGCACATTTTCTAAGCTGATGAGTACAAGGATTATTCGGCAGAGGAAATCATGCTTGAGTTGCACAACGTGTCACGATCGTTCTCGGACCTCCAGGTACTAGAAGATGTCAGCTTCACCGTACCCGGCGGTGCCCTAACCGGATTCGTTGGCGCCAACGGAGCCGGCAAAACCACCACCATGCGCATCATCATGGGTTTGCTTGCGGCCAACACAGGCACAGTCACCCTCAACGGCGTTGAACTGTCCACGGATACACGACCGAATTTCGGTTACATGCCCGAAGAGCGAGGACTCTACCCCAAACAGCCTGTCATTGATCAACTCGTTTATCTGGGCCAGCTGCACGGATTAGGAAGAACCCCTGCCCGCTCGCGCGCGATGGAGCTCTTGTCGCGGTTCGGCCTGGAGCACCGGGCCAAGGCCAAGCTGGAGTCGCTGTCATTGGGCAATCAACAAAGGGTTCAGGTGGCGGCATCGCTCTTGCATGAACCTGATGTGCTGATTCTGGATGAGCCCTTCAGCGGGCTCGATCCCATTGCCGTGGATGCCATGAGCTCAATCCTGAGCGACTACGCTTCGCGTGGCGTTCCCGTTCTCTTCTCATCACATCAGCTGGATCTGCTAGACGTATTAGTGGACCACTTGGTGATCATTCAGAACGGGAAGATTTTGGCTGACTCCTCAGCCGATGACCTACGCTCGTCGCAGGCCTCGCGCCACCGCATTTCTTTGGGTTCCGATGCAGGCTGGCTACGCGGCGAACCGGGTGTCAGCGTGCTCGACATTTCCGGCCCCGATGCCTTGGTCAATTTTGATTCCGAAACCACAGCACAACGAATACTCGCACGAGCCATGGAACGCGGTACCGTAACCGAGTTCTCCATCTATCGTCCTTCATTGGCTGACGTCTACAGGGAGATCATCCGATGAATACCGCTACCCCGGCATGGCTGATCGTCGCCCTGCGAGAAGTCGAAACAAAACTACGCGACAAAGCTTTCATCATCACCACCATTGGCACATTGGTGGTCATCATCGGATCGATTGTCGTCTCCAGCATTCTCGGCAGCCGTAGTGCAGAATTCTCGGTAACAGCTACCGATGAGTCCAGCTATCAAGTGCTTACCCAACTCCAGAAGGACAAACCCGAAGATGTTTCGCTGCGTATTGCCCAATCAACCCAGCAAGAAGCACGGCAACAACTTGGCGACGGTGATCTCGACGCGATGCTCTCCAGCAGCAATGAGGGACAAGCCTATTCGCTGACCGGCTTTGACGAAGTTGATGATCAGCTTCGCCAACTGGTTGCCGATAGTGTCGACACGATACTTACTGATCAGGTACTTTCATCCGCGGGGCTGGATACCGCGAGCCTGCCTTCTGCAGATGCGTTGAAAGTTTCCCAGCTTCAAGGTGATGCCGACCGGAATTCAATGGTCAGGGCCATGGGATTCCTTTTTTCCTTCCTTTTCTACATGGCCGCGTTGCTCTTCGGCATGCCTATCGCTAATTCCGTGATTGAAGAGAAACAGAACCGTGTGGTGGAGATCCTCGCCAGCACCATCCGGCTACGCCAATTGCTGACCGGAAAAATCGTTGGAAATGTCATTCTGGCGATGATCCAGCTCTTGGTCTTCCTCAGCGTTGGTCTGTTGGCAGCGTATCTGTCGCCCTTGGAGATCCCGTTCCTCGGTGTTGTTTCGCGGGTTGCTGGATGGTTTGCGGTCTTTTTCTTTGGCGGGTTCCTGGTCTTGGCCGGCATCTGGGCCGCCCTTGGATCGCTGGCAACGAGAACCGAGGACCTGCAGCAATCCAGTGGCCCGGTGGTCACTGTGCTCATTGCGGTCCTTTTCATCGGCCTGTACGCCAAGGACGGCTTCTTGGTTGCGGCCTCCTATGTTCCTATCGCTTCATCCGTTGCCATGCCCATCAGGTTGTTATCCGGCGAGGTTGCCCTGTGGGAGCCAATCCTTTCATTAGCCATCCTGTTGGCCGCCTGCTGGGCAGTATTGCTCTTTGCAGAGAAAATCTATCGCCGGGCGGTGATGCACACCGGTGGTTCCCTGACCCTGCGCAAAGCGATGAAGCTGGAAGTCTAGACTCGTCGCGATCGTCGAAACAGCGCTTGCACAGCCGCCCTTACTAGACTTGACCCAGTGAGCGAAGAAAAACCACTGTTGCAATTGCCTGCCCGACTAATCGGCGTATGGCTCCTATTAATCGTCTGCATCGCTGGCTCGACCGTGTTGGCCACCGCCCACTACATCACCGGTGGAAGCCTGCTGATCATCATGGCATTGTGGGCCATCCGCGTCCTGGCCATTGCCAGCTTCTGGTTCCTGCCAGGACGCACCGACACCAAGATCTTTGCCATGGCCCTGGTCCTGCTCTCGCAGATCCTGGACGTAGTGCTGAAACTGCCGGTGATCGACTCCGTCGAATACGGCGACTGGTTCATGGTGTCGGCCCTGGACCTCACCGGGCAGTATGCCGGATACTTCACGGTATGGGGCCTGCTGCTGCCGCTGCTCGCCTTGGTGGGCTGGTTCGTTTTGCGCTCGCGTTCACTGGCCGGCTGGATCACCGGCATCGTCTCGGCCATCGGCATGGGATTCGTCGCCCAGGCGTCCATCACCTCCGAGCAGGGATCGCTCCCGGCTTTCGTCATAGCAACTATGGGACGCTATCTCGTTCCTGCCCTGCTGTCTGCCGCGGCCGATTTCCTCGTACGCAAATACCAGACCGCCAAGAAGTAGCGGGCAAAAATGCAGCCAGCATTCCTTGGAGAAGGAATGCTGGCTGCACCTGTCTAACCCGGCGACTAGACCAGGCCGTCGCTCAGGTGGTTCGGGGTGCCAAATCGGTGAGCGGTGATCGACACTGCCTGCTCGTGCAGGAATGGGAGCATCTCAACGCGACCCGACGCGGTCACCGGCGAAGCATAGATGGCGACATCCGGCTTGCCGTCGGTGGCTTCGGCAATGTCCTTCACGGATCCGCCGATCAAACGGATGCGGGCAGCCGAATCCGGACCGGTCTTTGCAGCCAGCTTGGCAGCATGGGCCGCGAACTGCTCCGCGTTCTCACGCACCACGGTGACCGAGTGCTCGGCCAGCAGGTTGCGCAGTTCGCGTGGAAGATCAGCGTCCAAGGACAGGTGCACCCGCGAACCGGCGGTCACACCGGCGGCCACCACGCGCAAGGCCTCGGCCAGGCCCTGGCCGCTGGTAGCCTGCTCGAAGCGGACGGCGACATCCACCGAGCAGTAGCGGAAGACGTTGCGTTCGGCGATCAATCCCGAGCGATCCTTGGCCTGGTTGAACTCGGTGTTCCACCAGTACTTGTCACTGCCCAGGGCCGAAGTCAGCCACTGCGCCTGCGACTGATCCAGCTCGGCGGCTGCGAGAAGCTGCTCGTCAAAGCGCGAGAGCGACGCGGTGTCCTTGACCGGGGCATCAACCCAGCTGCCCATGCCGATCAGGTAGTTCGGGCCACCGGCCTTGGTGCCAGCGCCAATGGCCGACTTCTTCCAACCGCCAAATGGCTGTCGCTGCACGATCGCACCGGTAATGCCACGGTTCACGTAGATGTTGCCGGCCTGGATGTTATCCAGCCAGTAGGCCATCTCGCCACGATCCAGCGAATGCAGGCCCGAGGTCAGCCCGTAATCCACCTCGTTGACGATCTGTACCGCTTCTTCCAGGTTCTGCGCGGTCATGACGCCCAGGATCGGGCCGAAGTATTCGGTCAAGTGGTACTCGCTGCCGCGCTGCACGCCATAGCGCACGCCTGGCGAGTAGAGCTTGCCCGAATCATCAAGCTGCTTCGGCTCGATGGCCCAGCGCTCGCCGTCGCCCAGGGTGGTCAAACCTCGCTTGAGCTTCTCGCCCGGCTCGCCGATCATTGGGCCCATCTGCGATTCAGGGTTCCAGGGATAGCCGACCTTCAACGACTTCACCGCGTCGATCAGCTGGTTGTTGAAGCGGCGCGAATCGGCCACGGAGCCGACCAGGACCACCAGCGAAGCCGCCGAGCACTTCTGCCCGGCATGCCCGAAGGCCGATTGCACGACGTCGCGCGCGGCCAGATCCAAGTCGGCGTGCGGGGTGACGATGATGGCGTTCTTGCCCGAAGTCTCTGCCAGCAGCGGCAGGTCCTTGCGGAAGGAGCGGAAGAGCTGCGCGGTTTCGTAGCCGCCGGTGAGGATCAAGCGGTCAACCCGCTCATCGGAAACCAGCTGCTGGCCCAGCGAGCGATCGCCGACGAAGACCAGCTGCAGCACGTCCTTGGGAACACCAGCATCCCAGAGGCACTGCACCATCATCGAACCCACGCGGGCAGCCTGGGTTGCCGGCTTGATGATCACAGCTGAACCCGCGGCCAGGGCCGAAAGGGTGGAACCGGCGGGGATGGCCATCGGGAAGTTCCATGGCGGGGTCACCACGGTCAGCTTCGACGGTACGTACTTTGCGCCATCCACCTCGTCCAGTTCGCGGCCCAGCAGTGAGTAGTAGTGGGCGAAGTCGATGGCTTCGGAGATCTCCACGTCGCCCTGGTCGATGGTCTTGCCGCATTCCGAGCCAAGGACTTCGAGCAGCATGGCACGGCGCTCTTCGAAGAGCAGGCCTGCGCGGTGCAGGATCTCGGCGCGCTTGGCCGAGCCCAGTGCCTGCCAGCCGCTCGAAGCATCCACGCCCATGGCGATGGCTTCATCCAGTTCGCCCGCTGCGTTGATGGTATTGGCTTTCACCAGGTCCTTGCCCAGAGGCGAGGCTTCCATCTTGCCCAGGATCTCACGGCCCCAGGTGCGGTTCTGCGCCAGGTCCGGGTCGGTGTCCGGGGTGTTGAAGAATTCGGTGGAGCCTTCAGCGAAGCCTTCGATGGCCTGTGCCAGTGCCGGGTCCTGGACCTGGCGGTTCTGCACACGGTGCGGTGCCGGAACCTCGTTGCCCAGTGCTGCCAGGGAGGCGAGGAAGCGGTTCTTCTCGCGTTCGAAGAGCTGCTCGTTCTTGGAGAGCTCGAAGACCGCGGACATGAAGTTTTCCTGGCTGGCGCCTTCTTCGAGGCGGCGGATCAGGTAGGCGATGGCCACGTCGAATTCCTGCGGGTGCACTACCGGGGTGTAGAGCAGCAGGGAGCCGACTTCGCGGCGCACCGCCTCGGCCTGGCCGGTGGCCATGCCCAGAAGCATTTCGAATTCGATGCCGTCGGTGACGTTGCGCGCCTTGGCCAGCAGCCAGGCCAGCGCCACGTCGAAGAGGTTGTGCCCGGCGACGCCGATGCGCACGTTCTTCACATGGTCCGGGCGCAGCGCGTATTCCAGGACGGACTTGTAGCTGGTGTCCGAATCCTGCTTGCTGTGCCAGGTAGCCAGTGGCCAGCCGTGGATATCGGCTTCCATGGTTTCCATTGGCAGGTTGGCGCCCTTGACGACGCGCACCTTGATTGGCGCGCCTCCCTTCGCTACGCGGGCCGCGGAGAACTGCTGCAATTCGATCATGGCGGACAGGGCGTCAGGCAGGTAGGCCTGCAGCACGATGCCGGCGGGCAGATCCTTGAATTCTGGCTTGGAGAGGATCTGGGTGAAGACCGCGATGGTCAGCTCCAGGTCCTTGTACTCTTCCATGTCCAGGTTGATGAACTTCTTCTTGGGGCTGCGTGCAGCCAGCTCGTAGAGCGGGCTGAGCTTCTCGACGATGTGCTCCACCGCTTCGTCGAAGGCCCAGTGGTTGTGCGGGGCCACGGTCGAGGAAACCTTGATGGATACGTAGTCCACGTCGTCGCGGGCCAGCAGTGCGGTGGTGCCTTCGAGCCGGCGGGCGGCTTCGCCCTGGCCGAGGATGGCTTCGCCCAGGAGGTTGACGTTCAGGTTGACGCCTTCGCGCTTGATCTTCTTGATGGCTCCGCCGAGCTTTGCGTCGGAGGCATCGATGATCAAGTGGCCCACCATCTCGCGCAGGACCTTGCGTGCGATGGGAACAACCACCTGCGGAACTACGGGTGCCATGACACCGCCAAGGCCCACAGCCTTGCGCATGTACCACGGCAGGAAGCTTGGAACCTTGGGGGCCAGCTTCTTGAGGTTGGCGGCCGCCACGCTCAGGTCTTCGGGGCGGATGACTCCGTCGACGAATCCCACGGTGAAGTCCAAGCCGTTGGGATCCTTGAGCACACCGGCCAGTCGGGCGGCCGCGGCATCAACAGGATAGTCGGATGCCTCGGTGAGCCAGCGGCGCACCAACGCGATGACATCTTCGGCAAGGTCTGCTGGAGAAGTAAGCGGGTTGCCCGCAGCATCTACTGCTGCTGGCACGGTGTGCGGGGTGGAGAGTGAAGACACTTAGTGGTCCCTTCGATGCAAAGTTATTCAGTCTAGGTTCGGCACCGAACGTTGATGTCGTTATGGCTTTTTCGGACGCTGATTTCCGTGCAAAAAAGCTGTGTGCAAATTCGAGTATGAACCTAAGTTGCGTTAAGCAAAAGCGAACAAAACCGAAGATATTTGTTCGGGTTTGCTAAAGTATTGAGGCAGGTCACAAACCTCCCAAAGAAACGGCGGAAAACCGGTGCTTGAACTGCGACGACTTCGACTTCTCCGGGAGCTCAGCATCCGCGGAACCATCGCCGAAGTGGCCGATTCCCTGAGCTACTCCCCCTCCTCGGTTTCCCAGCAGCTCAGCCAGCTGGAAGCCGAAGTCGGCGTCCCCCTGCTGCGCCGCACGGGACGCACACTGAAGCTCACCGCCCAGGCCCAGCTGCTGGTCGCCCACACCGAAACCCTGCTCGAGGCCATGGAGCACGCCGAAGCGGATCTCGCCGGCACCATGTCCAAGGTCGCGGGCACCGTGCGGCTGGCCGTTTTCCAAACCGCCATGCTCGCCCTGATGCCGCCGGTGCTGCGCGAACTGCGTGAAAAATACCCGGAACTGCGCGTGGAAATGAGCCAGCAGGAACCGGCCGACGCCCTGCAGGAAACCAGCAGCCGCAGCTTCGATCTGGTGGTGGCCGAGCAGTATTCCGGGCACTCGGCTCCGCACTACGCCAGCCTCGACCGGCGCGTGCTGACGCACGACCCCATCCGCCTCGCCCTGCCGGCACGCGGAGCGAAAGGCAACGAGGACTTCGACCGGGTCACCCTGCTGGAACACGCCGCCACCTTGCCCTGGGTGGTGGAGCCCGACGGGGCAGCCAGCCGCCACTGGGCCCTGCAAGCGTGCCGCCTGGCAGGCTTCGAACCTGATCTGCGCTACGAAACCGCCGATCTGCAAGCCCACGTGGAATTGGTACAGACCGGAAATGCCGTGGCCATGCTCCCTGATCTGGTGCTGCGCTCGAACTTCGACACGCTGCGCACCGTGGATTTGCCCGGTGCCCCGGCCCGCACCATCTTCACCGCGATGCGCCACTCTTCGACCAAGTCACCCGGGATTCAGGCGGTGCGCAACATGCTGCATGCACAGCCGGGAATGAGTGATGCAGATGACTCGGTAATTTTGGCTACACCCAAAGACTTCGATACGGTCGATTAGGAAAACGCACACTCCAGACAGTTATGGCACTTGCGACAAAGCGCAGAATTCGTGTCATAGTGGTGACTCGCACCACTTGAATCCGAGTTCCGGATCACGTCAACGATTCGGGACAGCAACGGTAATGAGGAACAATGTCCGACCAGACTTTCCAGATGATCGCGATCGCAATTTACATGGCCGCCATGCTTGGCATCGGCTATGTCGCGTATCGCCGCACCAACAATATTGACGACTACATGCTGGCCGACCGCGGCCTGAAACCGTGGGTGGCCGCACTGTCGGCCGGCGCCTCCGACATGTCCGGCTGGCTGCTCATGGGCCTGCCTGGCGCCATCTACCTCGGCGGCCTGCACGAGGCTTGGATCGCCATCGGCCTGCTCATCGGCGCGTGGCTGAACTGGAAGTATGTCGCTCCGCGACTACGTTCCTACACTGCCATCTCGGAGAACGCCATCACCATCCCGAGCTTCTTCGAGAAGCGGCTGAAGGACAACGCGCACCTGCTGCGCATCGGCTCTGCGGTAATCATCCTGGTGTTCTTCACCTTCTATGTCTCTTCGGGCATGGTAGCCGCCGGCAAGTTCTTCGAGGCCTCCTTCGGCTGGCCCTATCTCACCGGCATGTTCTTCGTTGCCGTCATTACCCTGCTCTACACCCTGTTCGGCGGCTTCCTCGGAGCTTCGCTGACCGACATGGTCCAGGGCGTCTTGATGTTCCTCGCGCTGATCGCCGTGCCGATCGTCGCCGTGATCAACATGGGCAACGTGGGAAATATCGGGTCCCAGATCACCGAAATCAACGCCGATGCGTTCAACCTGTTCTCGTCCTTCAATGACAACAGCGCAATCCTCGCCGCCGTGGCTATCTTCTCCACCGCCGCCTGGGGCCTTGGCTACTTCGGCCAGCCGCATATCATCGTGCGCTTCATGGCGTTGCGTACCCCGGCTGAAGCCAAGACCGCCCGCCGCATCGGCATTGGCTGGATGTTCCTGACGTCCCTGGGCGCTATTCTCACCGCGTTCATCGGCGTCGCCCATTTCGCCGACAATCCACTGGATAAGTCGACGAGCGAAACCGTCTTCCTGCTGCTGAGCCAGACCTTCTTCCACCCGCTGATTGCCGGATTGGTGCTGGCCGCAGTGCTGGCAGCGATCATGTCCACCATGTCCTCGCAACTGATCGTTTGCTCCTCGGCCCTGGTAGAAGACCTGTACAACATCGCTGGACGCAAGGCCTCGCCGAAGGCACTGGTCAACCTGGGCCGTTCCGGCGTGCTGCTGATCGCGATCATTGCCGCGGTGCTGGCATTGAACCCGAACTCCTCGATCCTGGAGCTCGTGTCCTTCGCCTGGGCCGGCTTCGGCGCCGCCTTCGGCCCGATCGTCCTGCTTGCCCTGTACTGGCGCAAGCTCACTGCCGTTGGCGGATTTGCCGGCATGGTGTCCGGTGCCGTCGTGGTCTTCATCTGGGGCAACATCAAGCCGCTCTCCTCGGCCATGTACGAAATCGTTCCAGGTTTCATCGTTGCCCTGGTGGTTGCTTGGCTCGTCTCGCGAGCCACCTACCGTCCGAACCCGACCATCGACGCAGAATTCAGCGAGATGGAAAAGGAAGTCGGTTCGAAGGTCACCGCCTAGGAATCCACCGATCAAGCTTCCCGCAGCTGCACACCGCACTGGTACGCAGCAGCGGGAAGCTTTTTTCATACCCCGCAGGCCTCGATGTCGCACCTGATTAACCGTCCTGGGCACAGTAGCCTTGAGCTATGCCCGATGTCCCGAGCTGGAAGGAACTACCACGATGAGCACCCAGAATAAATTCACCCACTGGCAGCGCACCGAAACCCAGTTCCTGGCCGCAGATCCCAAAGCTGTCTATTCCATTGTCGGCAACCTCTCGCAAACCGGCCTCTGGATGAAAAGCTTTGACGGCTTTATCGTCCACGATGACCAGCGGGGCGTTGGCACCAAGGTGGATCTCCTGCCACCCGGCAAGGTTTTCGGTGCGCTGCACCGCAACACCGCACCGTCGGCAACCATCACCCGGCGCAATCATCAAACGCGCATGATCGAGGTCACCCAGCCACAGCCAGCTGGCGAGATGACGCTGCGCTGGCAGGTCGATGAACACGAGAATGGCTGCCTGGTGCACTTCACCGTCCGGCTCTCCGGTCCCGGCACCACGGCGTTCAAGTTCACCGTAGCCAACGCCTTGTGCAAGGATTTCGCCGTGGCAGCGGCAAGGCTCTACAAGATCGTTGCGCCCACCGCCCACCGCAAGCGCGATGCACAGATCGTGATATCCGGCGGCCGCGGATTCCTTGGCCGCAACCTCGCCGCCGATCTGGTCTGCCGAGGCATGTCCGTAGCGGTGCTCACCCGCAATGCGGAAGCCGATTTCCCTGCCGAACAGTTCATCTGGGACGGCGTGCACCAAGGCCCATGGACCGGCGCACTGCGCAGCGACCACCCGGTTCACCTGATCAATTTGGCCGGCGAGCGCGTGGACAAACGCAATACCCCGGCAAACATCGCGGCCCTCACCGACTCGCGAGTGACCTCCACCCAGGCTCTGGCGCAGGCCGCAGCCTCGGCACCGAAGCTGGCCACCTGGATCCAATCGAGCACCACCGCGATCTTCGGCGATGCCGGCGAAGCCGAGCTGACCGAGTCCAGCCCCATCCCCAGCGACCACCGCGCGCTGCCCGAAATGACCGGCGTCGCTTCGGCTTGGGAGCAGGCCTTTGGTGAAGCAGAGGTGAACGCCGAGCAACGCTACATCCTGCGCACCTCGCTGGTGATGCACCCCGATGCTCCGTTGCTCGGCCCCCTGAACATGCTGGTGAACACCGGTCTGGGCGGAGCGATGGGCAACGGCCAGCAGTGGTTCAGCTGGATCGGCTTGCAGGATTGGCTGCACCTGATCCGTTGCATGCTTGGACTCGAAGAGCCACAGATCCCGGCAGGCCTGGTTCATGGAACCAGTCCCTGGCCATTGCGGAACACCGAAGTCATGGCCGCCCTTCGCTCCATCGCCGGACTGCCAGGCCTGCCAACCGGGTCCGTCCTGCCCAGGATTGGCGCCGCTGCCATGGGTTCCAATGCACGTGTGGCCCTGACCGGACGAAAAGTCACCAGCGAAGTCCTGGCCCAAGCCGGTTTTGAATTCCGGGAAACGGATTTCGCGGCAACCATCGCTGGCTAGACGGTTGAAATAGTCGGTAACCTTACCTGCCCATTGACCCCACACCCCGGACTTTCGCCTGGTCATAGGCCAAATACCACGGCGCGGGGTCAATGTTCACCGCGCGTTCATCGCAAAAGTCTCTGTTGCTCACGAACAGCCTTGAGCATGAAACTGTCACGCATTCTGTCGTGCCCTCGACCTCCATCGGACAGTTTCAAAGGACAGCAACACATCATGGCCAATATCCTTGAAGCCCACGCCCCGGCTTCTCGTCCCCGCATGCCCAAGCCAAGCGACCTGGACAAGCTGCGTCACAAAGCACGCACCGCTACAGATCATCTGAGCGCCAACGTGGCTGTTGATGCCGCCTACAACCAGGAAATGCCAGAGGCGATCTCCAACAAGGTCCTGCCCTTTGAACGCAAACTGAAGAACATGAGCGAAGTCCGCCATTTCTTCCGCACCAACAAAACCCCGATCTTCTTCCTCGGTGCCACCCCGGTCAACCTGCTCGGCCTTGACCGCTGGGTCCGCAAGTTCAGCTACATCACCTACTACGACGGCTGGGATGGCCACCACCCTCGCGTCTTCACTCCAGCCGAGAAACCCTACATCGAATTCCAGAGCGCCGAAGAGATCAACAACTGGCTGCTGGAAAACCCGGAAGTTCGCGAATACATCGACTCCCAGTGCACCCCAGGCGGGCCGCGGCCCAAAATAGCCATGGTGTTCTTCGACGAGGACACCGAAGCCATCTGCGAGGA
This sequence comes from Glutamicibacter sp. JL.03c, assembly GCF_025854375.1. NCBI lineage: Bacteria > Bacillati > Actinomycetota > Actinomycetes > Micrococcales > Micrococcaceae > Glutamicibacter > Glutamicibacter sp. JL.03c. The sequence continues at coordinate 2,787,328 of NZ_CP107575.1, forward strand.
ACTGGGCTATGACCTGATCCTGCCCTCCGCCGCCCTGCGGGAGGAACTGGACTCGAAGATTGTCACCACCAAGCTCGGCGACGCCGCCGGTGCCCCGTCAGTCCCCAACATCCTGGGCAAGGCCTCGAGCTACGAAGAGCTCATGGCTCTGGCTGATGAAGCAGGGCTGGGTGACGATCTGGTCGTCCAGACGCCGTACGGCGATTCGGGAAAGACCACCTTCTTCATCGACTCACCGCAGCAGTGGAAGCACTATTCCAAGAACATCATCGGAGAAGAGCTCAAGGTGATGAAGCGGATCAATAACCAGCCGGTCGCGGTGGAAGCGGTGCTCACCGGTTGCGGCACCGTAGTCGGCCCGATCCTGACCGAACTCGCCGGCTACAAGGAGCTGACCCCATACAAGGGCGGCTGGTGCGGAAACGAGATGCACCCTGATGTGCTCACCGATTCGCAGCGTTCACGCACCATCGATCTGGTCCGCAAGGTCGGCAACGGCCTGGAATCCGCCGGCTACCGCGGGTTCTTCGAAGTCGATGTCCTGGTGGATACCGACACCGACGAGGTCTACCTCGGGGAGCTGAATCCGCGGATCTCCGGAGCCAGCGCCATCACCAACGTCACCGCAGGGGCCTATGCCGACGTGCCGCTCTTCCTCTTCCACCTTCTTGAATTCCTGGATGTCGAATTCGAGCTGGATGTTGACGAAATCAACGAACGGTGGGAGGAGATGAGCGGTGCCGATGTCTGGAGCCACATGATCATCAAGGAAACCGATGACATTCTCCAGTACATCACCCATGCTCCCCGCACCGGAAAATACTTCCTCGACTCGCGAGGCAAGCTCCAGTTCTCCCGCGCCGCCCTGGACTGGCACCAACTGCAATCCCACAAAGAAGCATTTTTCCTGCGCATCTACGGCGTAGAAGACTACCGTTGGAAAGGGGCCGACCTTGGGGTCCTGGTCACCAAGGCCAAACTGCAATACGAAGGCAAGAAGAAGACCAAGCTCAGCATCGACGCCAAGCACTTCATCTCCTCTATCCGCTCCCAGTACAAGGGCATTGACGTTCCAACGGCAGAGCATGGCAACTGAGGCCACCGACGCCGCGCCACAGTCGGCACAAGCCTCCGGGGACTCCAGCAAGGCGCTGAATATCGCCAACTGGCAGTACCCGCAGAACATCAAGCGCTCCTTCCAGAACATCGCCCGCATCCACCCCACTGTGAAGGTTTCCCGCGGTGATGGCCCTATAGTGAAACTGCACTTGGCCGAAGAGAAAATGGGCAAGCTGGAAGTAGCGAAGGCCAGCATCACCGACCCTGCGCTGACCGTGCGCGGGGTGATGCATGCGACCAATACCGACGCGGTGCTCATCATGCACAATGGCCGCATCCTCTGGGAAAAGTACTACAACACCATGACCTCGCTGACGGACCATCTGCTGATGTCGGTGAGCAAGACCGTGGTCGGCACCCTGGCCGGTGCGCTTATCGACGCAGGCCTGCTTGATCCCGAGCAAGAGGTCACCACCTATGTCCCGGCGCTTGCCACCAGCGGCTACGCCGGAGCCCGGGTGCGCGACATCCTGGATATGCGCTCGGGCATCAAGTTCTCCGAAGAGTACCTTGATCCGGGCGCCGAAGTCCGCCTGCTCGAAGAGGCCATCGGCTGGGCGCCGGCCCATGGAAAGGTGGGTCCGATCGGCATGTACGAATTCTTGCGGACCTTGCAGTCCAAGTCGGAGCACGGCGGCGCATTCGAGTATCGTTCCTGCGAAACCGACGTGCTGGGCTGGGTGCTCGAATCGGTGGGCGGCGCGCCAATGCAGGAACTGCTCTCTGACTACATCTGGTCGAAAATCGGTGCCCAGCAAGACCTGGTGATGGGTGTAGACCAGTTCGGCACCGGCATGTTCGATGGAGGTTTTAATGCCACGCTGCGCGATCTGGCCCGCTTCGGGCATATGTATGTCAACGGAGGCCGGGCCCTGACCGGCAAGCAGGTCATTTCGGAAAAATGGCTGGCCGATACCTTCGACGTAGACCCGCTGCAGCAACAGGCCTTCGCCCAATCGCCGAGCGACAACATGATGCCCGGCGGACGCTACCGCAACCAGATCTGGTTCCCCAACCCGGCCACGAATGCGGCCGTGGCACTGGGCATCCACGGCCAGATGATCTACATGGATCCGGCTACCAAGCTGGTTGCGGTCAAGCTCTCCAGCTGGCCCTTGCCCCAGGATGCCTCAAAGCTCTTTCCGACAATCAGGGCCTTTGAAGCGGTCTCCAACTATCTGGCAACGCGCGAATAACGGCCAGCTCTTCCAACGGACAATGCACCCACCGTGTGGGTGCATTGTCCGTTTCTTGCCGTCTGCAGATGGTTCCTCAGGCTACAGTTCAGCCAAGGCAACATGTGTGAACACCTGATATCCCAGATCCTGGTGGTAGCCATGGATCTCACGGGTATCCAATCGGTCCATATAGTCGAGAATGTTCATGGTGACCACCTGTCCGGGCACCAGCACGGGGAATCCGGGCGGGTAGGGAGTCACGAAGACCGCCGAGACGATCTGCTCCCCCGCAAGGATCCTGCCACGGATCTGCGCCGATGACAGGAAGTGCGTGGCAGGGTCTTGATACGTCAGGTAGTAGGCTTTGCGCAGATCTCCGCTGCCTCCTCCGGTATCGAATTCCGGAGCGAAGGAGCTGAAATCAGGCAGGCACACCTGGCTCTGGTCCACCGTTTTGCCCATGGCCAGCACCCGCCCGTCGAGTCGCTTCTTGCGCTCGAGTTCTTCGGCAATCTTCACCAGCACCTCGATCAGGTGCGCTACCGCCGAACGCGTGGTTCCGATGTTGGTCATCAGCAGCACCGAGGTGCGGCTGGTCTTGTTGACCTGGATCGAATGCCCATCCATCAGGTACTGGTGCTTGAAGGTATCCCCGTCCACCCCGGTCCTGCTGATATCCAGCGTCAGCCGCGATGGATCCACCACGAATTCGTCCTTTTGCCAGGCCTCATCCCAGGCGGCCAAGCCGTCGCGCACCGGCGTCGCACTGGTGGAGCAACGGTATTCGACAGGAACCAGATCCTTGGAATCCAGGATCCTGAAGTACTTGCCCAGCAGCGAATTGCGGGCCATGGCCCGGCAAATGGACTGCGCCAGGTCCACCTGGCGTTGCACCAGCGCATAGCCTTCCAGTTCCGCTTGGCGGCGGCCGATGTCCAGGGACGCCAGGATCTGGTAGTTCGGGGAGGTCGAGGTGTGGGTCATGTACGCTTCGCGGAAGGCATTAAGATTGCGCATCGCGAAGTCCTGGTCGAAGACGTGGATCATGGAACCCTGGCGCAGCGAGGTCAGTGTCTTGTGCGTGGACTGGGTGGAGTACACGCGCAATCGGACCTGCCCGGGATCTGGAATCAAACGGGCGTCCAGCCACGCTTCGTCGTTCCACGGGGCATCAATGGTGCCAGGCTCCGGCAGGCTCAGGACCTGCTGCGCATAGCGCTGCTGATACTCCTGCGTTTCCATCTCCGCTTCGAGCACGGTGGCGACGCTCATCGCGGTGCGCTGCCGGTAGACCGGGTGGAAGCTGGCAAAGGCGAACCAGGCTTCATCCCAGAGGAAGACCAGGTCAGGTTTGATCGCCAGGCATTCTTCCATGACCCGCCGCGGGTCATAGATGATGCCGTCGAAGGTGCAGTTGGTCAGCGTCACCATCTTGACCTTGTGCAGCAATCCTTCGCGGCGCAGCTGCAGCAGCCGGGCCTTGATCTCCCGCAAAGGCACAGCCCCGTACATGGAGTGCTCGTTCAGCGGGTAGGCCTCAAGATAGCTCACGTGGGCACCGGCCAGAACCAGCGAATAATGATGGGATTTGTGGCAGTTGCGGTCCACCAGCACGATATCCCCGGGTGCCAGGATCGACTGGTGCACGATCTTATTGGCGGTCGAGGTTCCATTGGTGACGAAGTAGGTGCGGTGGCTGCCAAAGGCCCGGGCGGCCAGCTCATGGGCTTTTTTGATGGAGCTCTGCGGATCGAGCAGGGAATCCAGGCCGCCTGAGGTGGCCGAGGTTTCGGCCAGCAACAGGTTCTTCCCGTAGAAGTCCACCAAGTCCCTGGCCCATGGCGAATTCTGCACGGACCCCGCGCGGGAAATCGGCATGGCATGGAAGACGCCACCGGGACGCCTGGCGTACTTCTGCAAGGCGTTGAAGAACGGCGTGTGGTAGCGCTCGGTCACTTCGGCAATGATCGACAGGTGCAGGTCCATGCCGTCGTTGCGGGAGAAGATGCGGCGGAACCGCCCGGTGATTTCGTGGGCAATGGATTCCAGCGCCACACCGGCCATCAGATACACCGGGATCTGTGGATGCAGCTTATCCATGATCTCTTCCAGATCCAGCAGGCGCTGGATCTGCCGGGTGGATTCGAAGTAGCCGGAGGTGCGATTGGTGATGAATTTGTGCAGAGTCGAGGAGAGGCGGCGCCGGGTGGCCAGTTCAAAGCGGGCTGTGAGCACCATGCCCTGGATGCTGGGGTTGATCAGCACGGCGGCCAGTGCATCCTCGACGCTGGGCACCACGACAAAGTTGTAATGGAAGGGGTCCGTACGCTGTCGTTGCGCTGCCAATTCCTCGATGAATCGCTGAATCTCGTCGGCTGGCCCGTTATCCAGCAAGAGCATTTCCACCATCGGCACATAGGGCTTGGGGCCCCCCGGGGTGGTGCTTCCCAGCTCTTCCTGTTCGGTCTGGGCACCTTCGTGCCCGTCCATATCGACATACTGGGTGATGGTCCTGAATGACTGGTTGGCTTGGTACACCAGCTGCAGCGCATCCGCGTAGTGGCCGTCGGACATCAGAGCTGCGACGTCGTTGAAATAGTCCAGTCCGGGGTTGGCCCAATAGGGTTCAATAGAAGCCAAAAGCCCCAGCAGCCGGCCTGCTTCCAATTCATGTTCCTTGCGGCCAGGGGCGTCCTGATGTTCGGAGGATATCTCGCTCAGCACATAGCCGAGGTGTTCCCACGCGTCTTTGCGTTTCCGCCATGCGCTTTCTGGTGTAGCGACGGCTTGGTTCTTCCCGAAGGTCAACCTCTTGCTCACGGTTGCCGGTATTCCTTTCACCCTGCGTGGTTAACTGGTTGTTAACCCTCTGAGTGGTTTTCAGAGCACTCAATAGAGCGAGAGTATGTCACTACCCGGCGGTAGCAAGACGTAAATTGGCATATTACGCAGATTGCCTATAGCCGTCCCAAAAAGTTCATCTGCCATTTACACATGCGGCGAACAACAGCGAAATATGACTCACCGGCAGTTGGAATCCAGGTTAACTCCGAACCCGCTCCGGGGTTCGGTTCCGGCTCCCAGATCACTTGCCGATCAGGCGTCCGCCACGTTTTCGCGCGTCCACGACCAAAGACGTCTTGATCTGGACCCTCGCGTCTGCCCAGCCAATGCCGGATATGAATTCGTAGAGCTCAGCATGGCTGGCAACTGTCACGTCAACCACCAGCTGGCAGTCCCCCGCCACGGCCGCCGCATAGCGCACTTCTGGGCGCGTGGCCAGATGCTGGCCCAGCCTCTCGACATCTGCAGATGTTGTAGAAACCCATAGCATTGCTTCAATGGCAAGGCCAACCACGGATGGCTCCACGAGGGCACGAATTGATATTTGTCCCGTTGACAGCAGCCAGTCGATACGCCTTGCCACCGAAGTCTCGCTCATGGCTACTCGCCGGGCAATTGATTCAAAACTCGCTCTGCCGTCTTCTTGCAAGGCGGAGATGATCTGTTCGTCCTTCGGGTTCAGGCTCGGCTGGATCTGCCAGCTAGTCACATCTGGACCCGTTTGAAGCGCCGCTTCTTCTGCGGGCCTCAGCGAACCCAGGCGCCATCCTCGAATGGTTTTGAAGTATTTCAATATCGGGTATACGACGATCGACGAAACACCGGGCGTGGCAGGAAGTTCCAGGGTCAGTACCTCCGTCACATCTCCGGAGTAGTGCATTTCCGCTATGAGGTCTTCCCTGCCAGTGACTTGATAGGCGAAACTCGTATCTGGCCGCGAGGACAGCGATGCGCTCGCGATCCGGCCTGCACCGGGAGTGCAGGCGCAGGCGATGAGCAACGAGTGCTCACGGTGGCGGATGCCTGCCACTGTGACCAGCCCGTTCTCGAGCAGCCATGCACCGTGCCGGGATACCGAGCGTTCGGGCAAATCCAGGGCTGTAGCAATCTTCCTCCACGTGGCGCGCCCATCCACCTGGAGCGCAGCTATGATTCTGCGCTGAACCGTACTGAGCTCAATCATCGCTCCTGCTCCCTTCGCCTTCTCCCGGCATCCTTGCCTGCGGATTGCCCACAGCGTCCGCTTGAAGCAGCGCTTGCAGAATGCCCTTGTGAAACCCTCACTTGCTCAATCCTTGCACGTTTGGACTTGGTCGTGGCTGACCAGTGCACAGTTCGCGCATGCGAAACCTGCCGGCAGCAATAGCCCTCTACGGAATGTGCATTGGCCGCGCGGCCTGCCTTTCACTAGCTTGCCCTTAGAAAGTTGCGGTCTTGATTTCATTGACCGGTACCGATGCCGGATCAGCCACCAGGCGTGGCAGCTGCTCTGCAAAGCCGGCCTGTTCCTCGTATCCGGCGGCCCAATCGAGCAGCTGGACATCGTGGTAGTGATTCGCGGCCATCTGCCATCCCACCGGAAGCCCGGAATCGGTGAAACCGCCGGGCATGGATATGACCGGCAAACCCGTGGCTGAAAGCAGGCATGCCGAGCGCATCCAATCCAGGTAAGTCTCTGCCTGGGTGCCGGCAATCCGCTCGGGCCAGCGCTCGGTGGCATCGAAAGGCAGGACCTGGGCGGCCGGGGAGAGAAACAGGTCGTAGCGCAAGAAATAGTTCTGCACTGCCTGCTCCAGCCGGGTGCGAGCCGCCATGGTTGAAATCATGGCCGCAGCGTCAAGATCCAGCCCCTTCTTCACGTTCCAGAGGACTTCTGGCTTGATCAGCGATTCATGGCTGCGGACCAGGCCACCGAGATTGGTTGCGAAGTCGAAGGCGCGGACGTTGCCGAAGACTTCGTCTGCATCCGAAAAATCTATGCAGGCCTCCTCCACAATGGCGCCAGCCAGCTCGAACAATGACAGCTGTCGCTGTAGGACCTCGATGACTTCGCGCTCCACCGGGACGCCGATTCCGAAGTCGAAGCTGTAGCCAATTCGAACCCCGCGCAAATCCGGGATCGGCGTCTTGAAATCACCTGCAGCCAGCTTGTTCGGGGTCGATATTAGGGCATCACCGGTGCTGGCCCGCATGAATAGCGCGATGTCCTCCACGGTGCGTGCAATGGGCCCAGAGCGCGCTAGCCACGAGTACCCATTGGATGGCGCTTCCAAGGGGATCACCCCGTATGAAGGGCGGAAGCCGATGACGTTGCAGAAACTCGCGGGAATGCGCAAGGAACCGCCCATGTCAGAACCGTCTCCGAGTGGCTGGATCCGGGCAGCTACTGCGGCGGCAACGCCCCCTGAGGAACCGCCCGCAGATCGATCCACGGCATAGGGATTTGTGGTGGTGCCGTAGACCTCGTTGAAGGTATGCGATCCTGCACCGAACTCCGGGACATTGCTCTTACCGGTCCTGATCGCACCTGCGGCGGCAAGTCGGGCGATTTGCAGATCGTCGTGCTCCGGGACGTTGTCCTTCAATGCGAGCGAACCCTGGGTAGAGAGCAGGCCAGCAGTATTGAACGTGTCCTTGTGCGTCATGGGCAAACCATGCAGCACCCCCGTCGGCTCATTTCTGGCAGTCGCCTCATCCGCGGCCGCCGCAAGTGTTCTCGCGCGATCAAAATCCGTGATGACCACGGCGTTGATCTGGGCATTAACTTCCCCAATAGCCTGGATATGGCTCTCCAGGGCTTCACGGGCCGAAAGTTCGCGGCTGCGGATCTTCCCCGTCAATTCGGTTGCGCTCAACTGTTGAATCTCGTTCATGACCGTTTCCACCTAGCTGTTTCGATATTGCGATTTGTGCCACAATCATCCACTTATGCTGACCGTAAACGGAATAGATCCCGCGAAAACTTTCCAGATTGGGGTATTTGGCCAAAAATATGGCCGATTCACACATTCCTTGCCAAAGGAACACCCTGCAGGGAACCTTGATTGAAATGAGACGCGCATCACGCCAAGCAACCAAATCCTAAGGAGTTCCGATGCATTTCCCGCTTTCAGCCGGAGATCCAGGATCAACCGACATCCTGGCTATCGCCAACAACCCTTTCCTGTGGTTCTGCGCCCTGGGCGTCTTTGCGGTGATCTTCATTCAAACCATCCTCTACGTCCGAGCCGCCAAGGCCGCGGCACCACATGTGGATATGCCAGTGCGCGAAGTCAAGGAAGCCTTTCGTGCCGGTGCCGTCGCATCGATCGGGCCTTCCCTCTCAGTGGTCCTGGTGGCTATCGCCTTGCTGGCACTTTTCGGTACACCAGCGGTCCTCGTTCGCATCGGGCTGATCGGTTCGGCTTCCACGGAAACGGCCAGCGCTAATCTCGCGGCCCAATCCATGGGAGCCATTCTCGGCGGGGAGAACTACACCCAGCAGGTTTTTGCAGTGGCCTTCATGGCCATGAGCCTTTCGGGCGCCATGTGGATGCTCTGCACCCTGCTGCTGACTCCGGTATTGAAGCGCGGCGGCAAATCCTTGGCCAAGCGCAATCCGGCAGCAATGGCGTTGATCCCCACGGCGGCTCTGCTTGGAGCCTTCAGCATGCTGACCATTGCTGAAATCCCCAAGTCCAGCATCCACATGATGCTGGTACTGATCTCGGCAGCTTCAATGGCCTTCTTCCTGTTCCTCGCCAAAGTGCTCCATGCCAAATGGCTCAAGGAATGGGCCCTGGGATTCGCGATCCTGATCTCCATAACCGCCGGATATCTGATGCATACCGCATAGCCGGCATGAAAGGACAGAACTCATGAGCACATCAACATTGACCAACGCCGATGCCTCGATGGCCCGTTTCGAGAGCCAGACCACGCGCTACGGGTCGCTGACCATGACCGCGGGATTGATCCTCTCCCTGCTCGGCCCCATCTACCTCGTCTTCTTCTCAGGGCTCCAGATCAGTCCTTCGATGCTCTTGGTTGCCCTGGCTGCGGTCGCGGCCACCTTCGGTGTCTTCTGGATTGTCGAGCCGCTGACGTATTTCCCGATTCTCGGATCAGCGGCGATGTACCAGGCTTTCATGATCGGCAATATTTCCAATAAGCTGCTCCCGGCCGCCATCGTGGCCCAGTCCGCGATCGATGCCAAGCCTGGCACCCGCCGCGGCGATCTGGCTGCTGTGATGGCCATCGGCGGAGCTGCTACCGTGCACCTGACCAGCCTCCTGGTGTTCGTCGGAATCTTCGGCTCTTGGCTCGTATCGGTCATCCCCACAGAAATGATCGAAGTTGCCCGCGTCTATATCCTTCCCTCGCTCATGGGCGCGGTGCTGGTCCAGGCGATTGTCGCCATGAAGCAGGTTCGCCCCACCATCGTGGCCATTGCGCTCTCGCTGATCATGTACTTCGTCGTGATCCCGCTTCTTCCATCCCTGGCCCTGTTCGGAACGGCACTCGTGGTGCTTTTTTCGATCATCGTTTCCTGGATCGTGCGGGACCGCAAAGCAATCCACAACCCCGCTGCCGACTAAGAGGAGTCATCGTGAATACCGAATCCGCCACTGCCTTGCAGACCGCCCTGACCGCCGAGCAGGCTGCGCACATGCATCAGATGTACCGGCATCTGCATGCCCACCCGGAGTTGTCCATGCAAGAACACCAGACGGCCGCCTATATCGGCCAGCAGCTCGATGCCCTGGGCATCGAAAACTTCCTCTGCGGAGGAACCGGGGTGGTCGGCATCCAGCGCAATGGCGAAGGCCCGGTCGTCGCTTTCCGAGCCGATACCGACGGCCTGCCCATTGCCGAGGATACGGGGGCCGACTACGCCTCGTCGGCTCGCGGACGACTGGCCGACGGCACCGATGTGCCTGTGATGCATGGCTGCGGCCACGACACCCACGTCACAGCGGCCCTGACCGCGGCCGCCCGGCTGGCCGAGCAAACTGCCGCATGGAGCGGAACCATCGTCTGGATCTTCCAGCCGGGCGAGGAAACCAGCGCCGGGGCCAGGGCAATGCTCGATGACGGACTATGGGACAAGGCCCCCAAGCCATCGATCATCCTCGGGCAACATGTTTTCCCCTTCCCTGCCGGCACAGTCGGGCTGACCAGTGGTCCGGCGATGGCGATGGCTGATTCGTTGAAAGTCATACTGCATGGCAAGCAGTCCCACGGCTCACAGCCGCAGGACTCCATTGATCCGATCGTCCAAGGGGCATATACGATCGCGCGCCTGCAGTCCCTGGTCTCGCGTGAACGCCACCCGCAGTCTCCCGCGGTGCTTACCTGCGGATCCTTCCATGCCGGGCTGAAAGAGAATATCATTCCGGACCGCGCGGAATTCACCTTGAATATCAGGACTTTCGATGAGGAAACCCGCACCCAGCTGCTGGACGGAGTCGCTCGCATCGTTCAAGCAGAAGCGGCCGCGTCGGACGCGCCGGCACCTCAGATCGAAGCCCTGAATTCCTTCCCCAAGCTGCACAACAACCCCGAGCACACGCAGCGCGTCAAGCAGGCGCTCATCGGCGAACTGGGCGGCGAACAGGTCGCAGATCTGCCCGCGGCGATGGGTTCGGAGGACTTCGGCGCGCTGGGCGACGAAATCTCGGTTCCCTATGTGTACTGGTTCTTTGGCGGGTTTCTCGCACGTGACGAGGCTCCGCCGGTCAATCACTCGCCCTTCTTCCTGCCAGACTACGAGCTGTCCCTGGCCACCGGGGTCCGCGCCGCCTTGGCCGGTCTGGGGCACTACCTGGCTCGGTAGCTCGCCGGAAATCCGCTGCCTGCTACAGCTGGGTGCGTCCTTCAAGATAGGCGCGCAGCACCTGTAATACACCATGCTCGGTATTGGCCGGGGCGGTGAAGTTTGCCGCCGCGGCCACCTCCGGGTGGGCATTGGCCATGGCGAAGGAATAGGTGGCGGCCTTGATCATTTCCAGATCGTTGGGGTAGTCGCCGAACACCACGGTTTCGTCATCCCCGATGCCAAGCTCCTTCTGCAGTGCGCCCAGGGCGAGCCCCTTGTGCACGCCGTGGTTCATGGCATCGACCCAGTGGCTTCCCGAGATCACTACCTGCAGGGGCACGTCGAGCGCTGCGGCCATTTCCCGGACCTGGCTGGTGCCCACGTTCACGGCCATCTTGATGATTTCGTCCTCGACGTCGTCGAGGTCCTGGACCACCTGCACCGCCCGGTAGTACGGGGCGACAGCGTCGGCAAACTTCTGGTCCTGGCGCTCCACGTAGGCGGTGCGCCGTCCGCACAGCACCAGTCCGGCATCCAGCGCGCCCTGTTGGCGCACGGCGTCGATGACCTTGCCTACCGACGCCCGGTCGATGATGTTGGAATAGATTTCGTTTTCGCCATCCATCACCACGGTGCCGTTTTCGGCGATGATGGCGATTTCCCCGAGCTGGGCGAATTGTTCACGCAGGGTGGCGAACTGCCGGCCCGATGCCGGCACGAACTTGATGCCGCGGGCCTGCAGCTGGTCGATCACGCCCCAGGATTCATCGGGGATTTGACCGTCGCCGTCCAAGAAGGTGCCGTCCATGTCGACAGCAACGAGTTTGATCTGGGCGTTCGGGTCAACCGTATGCATGTGGTTCCTAATTGCCCGGATGCATGGCACGCTGTGCGGCGCCCAACACCCCGGCGGCGTTGTTGAATTCTGCGGGAACGAGTTTTGCCCGCAAGTCCAGCTTAGGCAAGAAGTGCTCGTGGTCCTCGGAGATTGCGCCGCCGATGACAATCAAGTCAGGGCTGCACAGGAATTCCACGTGCGAGAGGTAGCGCTGCAAGCGGGCGATGTATTCGTCCCAGCTCAAGTCTTCTTCGCGCATGACGCGCGCGGCGGCCTTGCTCTCTGCGTCGAAGCCGTCGATTTCCAGATGGCCGAATTCGACGTTCGGGAACAGCACGCCATCGCGGAAGAATGCGGAGCCGATGCCGGTGCCCAGGGTCAGCAGCAAGGTGCTGCCCTTCAGCGGCACGCCGTTCTTGGAGCCGGCGCCCGCGTAGACCTCTGCAACGCCGGCGGCGTCAGCGTCGTTCAGCAGGTGGACTTCGCGCTCCAGCACCTTGCTGAGCATGGCGGTGGCATCCAGGCCGATCCAGGCCTTGTCGATGTTGGCAGCCGAATGCACGACGCCGTCAATGACGATGCCTGGCACGGTCACGCCGGCCGGGATGCCGGCGAGGTCTTCACCGGTGGCTTCCTGGAGATCGCGGATAATTTGTGCCATGACTTCGGCGACGGCGTCGGGATGAGCGCCTTCTGGAGTGGTCGCCTTGTCCAGGGTGCTTTCGACAAGCTGTCCGTCGGTTCCGACCAGAGCGTACTTGATCGAAGATCCGCCCATGTCAAGGCCGATGGCAGCGAACTGCGACTTGGATGCCGATGCGGCAGATGTTGCCATCAGGATTCTCCCCAGCGTTGCAAAGAAATTTTAAGGACTCTTTACGATATAAAGCTTCCGGCGTTTGGTCAACGTTCGCGGTAGTTTTCCCAAAGATTAGATAAGGCGATCTCTCGGGCACCGGCAATCGCGCCATGGGCGGCAGACTGGGCGCCCAGGGTTGACGGGCGCACCGTGACCGGAACCAGCAAGCGCTCATTGACCTCGCCAGCCAGCGCTTCGCACAACGGAGCGGTCACCGCGGGACCGGTGACCACCAGCTGCTGGGGGTCCACGAAGCCGACCAGATTGGCCAGCACCTGGCTCAGCGGCTTCAAGAATACCGGCCAGGTCCGCTGATCGGCCAGGCGCTCCCACAGGATGCGGGTCTGGAACATGCCGACCTCGCCGAGAATCTCGCGCAGGTTCTGATCCCCGAGCAGCTGGGTCTCCAGCTCGCCGGCGGTGCCGTGGCGTCCGCGGTGCAGCTTTCCATCAATCACCAAACCGGCACCCAGGCCGGCGCCGATGTACAACATCATCAACGAGCCGTCGGTATCGCCGGCTTCGGCCACGGCCATCCAGTTCACGTCGTTATCCAGCACCACGGGGATATCAGCGGCAAAAAGCCCGGCGAGGTTGGCCCCTGAGGCCGGGAAAATCACGGTGGGCACCACGCGTTCAGCCTCTTCGCGCAGCACCGGAGCCGCCTGGCTGACCGCGGCCGCCAGCAGCGGGGAACCCAATTGCTTGCGCACCCGGGCGATTTCGGTGGCCGCCATCTTCTCCACTTCGGCGGCGCTGCTGTGCGGGGTCAACGGGTAAAGCCGGTCCACCACAATGGCACCGGAAAGATCAGTGGCCCTGACCTGAAGGGACTCGGCCTGCAGGCAGAGAGCCAGCAGGTGCCCGAACTCGCTGCGCAGCGCATAGCGTTCCGGGGTCCGGCCGCGCTTGGTTTCGACCGGACGGTCGATGGCGGTGGCCAACCCATTCTCCTGCAGGCGGGAAATCGCCTGGGATGCGGTGGGCTTGGAAATCCCCAGGTCCGCAGAAATCTGGGTGCGTGTGGCCGGGGCGGCGCACAGGTAGTCGAACACCCGGATATCGGTCAGAGTTGCCAGTGCCCGTGGGCCAGCGGTCGAATCAGTCACCCCTCAATCCTACTGGTCACGGCAGCAGGACTTGGCGCACCGAGCGCCCTTCGGCCAGTTCATCCAGCGCCTCATTGATCTGCGCCATCGGCCGGGTGCGCACCAGCTTCTCGACCGGCAGCCTTCCGGACCGCCAGAGTTCCTCGTAGTAGGGAATGTCCTTGGCTGGCAGGGCCGATCCCATATAGCTGCCGATAATGGTGCGCGCCCCGGCGGTCAGCGCCAGCGGCTCGATGCTGCTCATCGCCCCCGGCGCTGGCAGCCCGACGGTCACCAGCGTCCCGCCCACCCCGGTGGCCGACAACGCGGTTTCGAAGGCGCGCGGGTGCCCGGCCGCTTCAATGACGATCTGCGCGCCGCGGCCGGCGAGATCCTGGGGCGTGCAGGCCTCGTCGGCGCCCAGCTCCAGCGCTGTGGCCAGTTTGTCCTCATTGGCATCGATGGCCAGGATCTTGCCGGTGGTGCGTTGCCCGACGGCGACCAGCAGGGCAGCCATGCCGACCCCGCCCAGACCTACAATGGCCACGTCCTCGACTCCGCCGGCGTGGGCCGCATTGCGCAGCGCCCCGCCGCCGGTGAGCACCGCGCAGCCGAGCACCGCGGCGACTTCCGGCGGCACGTCCCGCCCGACGGGAACCAGGCTGCGCGCATCCATGACCGCATGATCAGCGAAGGCCGATACGCCCAGATGGTGGTGGACCGGCGAACCGTCCATCGACAACCGGCGAGCGCCGGTGAGCAGTGTTCCGGCGGTATTGGCTTCGGTGCCTGCGATGCAGGGCAGCTTGCCGCCGGTGGCGCAGGCGGAGCAGTGCCCGCAGCGTGGCAGGAACACCGAGATGACCTGTTGCCCCACGGCAAGATCCACTCCCTCACCGGCCTGTTCGATGATGCCGGCCGATTCGTGGCCGAGCACCATCGGCACCGGCCGCGGCCGGTTCCCGTCGATCACCGACAGATCAGAGTGGCACAGCCCGGCAGCGTTGATCCGCACCAGCACCTCGCCGGGCCCGGGGCCATCAAGCTGCACTGCACGCAGGGCCAGTGGCCGGTGCTCGGCATAGGGTCGCTGGTTCTCCCGCTGTTCGAGGACGGCAGCCTGAATCAGCATGCTAGCCTGCCTGCTCGGGGTCCCAGCCGTGGACCTTTTCATCGGGCAGCAGGTTCTTGACGATCAGCGAGCAGTCCCTGTCCCCCAGTCCCTGCGCGATCAGTTCGTCGAAGTGCTCCTTGGCCAGGGTCGCCGCCGGCAGCCGCACCCCGGTGCTCTGGCCGGCGTCCAGCGCCAATCCCACGTCCTTGCGCGCCAGGTCCGTGCGGAAGGTGGCTTCGAAGTTCTTGTTGGCTGCGGCGGTGTCGATGATATCCGGGACCGGGTACCAGGTCTGCTGCGCCCAGGAGCGCCCGGAGGAGACCGAGGCGATCTCCCAGAACACCTTGGGATCCAGTCCGAGCTTTTCGGCCAGCTGCGATCCTTCGGCGCTGGCCATCAGATCGATGAAGAGCATCATGTTGTTGCAGATCTTCGCGGCAATGCCCATGCTGGCGGCCCCGGCGACAATGGTCCGTCCGCTCATCGGGGCGATGTACCCGGTGGCGCGCTCCATGAGCTTCGCTTCTCCGCCGAGCATGAAAGCCAGGGTGCCGGCGGCCGCTCCGGAGATCCCGCCGGATACCGGGGCGTCCACGAAGTCCAGCCCGCGTTGCGCGGATCCTTCATGGATATAGCGAGAGGTTTCGATGTCCACCGTGGAAGAATCGATCAGCAGCATCCGTTCGGTGGCATGGGCCCAGATCCCGGCCTCCCCTTCGTAGACCGAGCGCACGTGCTGGCCCTTGGGAAGCATGGTGAAGACGGCATCCACCGAGTCCATGGCTTCGGCGATGGACCCTGCGATCTGCACGCCGCCTTCGGCCGCTGCGGCGCAGGCCTGCTCGTTGAGGTCGAAGCCCCTGACGGCGTGCCCTGCCGCGACCAGGTTGGCGGTCATTGGCCCGCCCATATTGCCCAAGCCGATCCATGCGTAGCTGCTCATCATTGTCCCCTCGCCATTGAGTTTTCTCTGCTCAGGCCAGCGTAGGTTCTTGGCTGGCGGCCGCTCAATGCTTCACGGCAAGCCAATTGCGCAAGCATGGTGTGCGCCAGCGCACACTCGACATGGCAGACTGGTGTCATGGACCGCCCGATCGATTACCGCCACCTCGAATCCCTGATCGCCCTGCTCACCGTCGCCCGCCTGGGCCGGTATACCGCGGCGGCAGCGGTCCTCGGGGTGAACCATTCGACGATCTCCCGGCGCATTGATGCACTGCAAAAGGCGATGGGCGGCCACCTGCTCACCCACACCCCCAATGGCTGGGAGCTGACCGACCTGGGCCGCCGGGCCATGGCCAGCGCGGAAGCCATCGAACAGGCCGTGGCCGCGATCAGCACCGAAGACGACTCGCCAACGCTGTCCGGGCACGTGCGGCTGGCCGCTCCCGATGCTTTCAGCGCGCATTTGGCGGCGCCGGCCCTGGCGAAGTTGCAGGCCAAGCACCCGCAGCTGGTGTTCGAAATCGTCTCGGAAACCACCCGCGCCCGGCAGACCCGCACCGGCATGGATCTGGAAATCGTCATCGGGCAGCCCAATGTGCGCAAGGCGGCGTCCACCAAGCTCATGGACTACGAACTGCGCCTATATGCCACAGCCGAGTATCTTGAAGCCCACGGCACCCCGCAGCAGCTCTCGGATCTGGCCGGGCACAGATTGAATTACTACATCGACACGGCGCTGACCGTGGACAAGCTCGATGAGGCGACCAGCCACCTGCCGCCGATGCACCGCGCGATTTCCTCCACCAGCATTGCGGTGCAGTACGCGGCAACGATGAATCATGCCGGGCTCGGGCTGCTGCCGGTCTTCCTCTCCAAGCACTATCCGAATCTGATACCGGTCCTGCACGAACAGTTCAGCTATCTTTCCGAATACTGGCTCGTGGGCCGCGAGGAAGCGCTGCGCAGCAAGGCGGTCCAGGCCACGGTGCGGGCGCTGAATGATGCGGCGGCCCATGGCGACTGGTTCATTCTTCCCGTTGCCGACCAGGCTCCCAGCTGAGCACCTGATCACAAAGGGCCTGCACGCTGCGCGAGCTCTCGAGCCGCAGCACTGGCAGCTGCAGCGTGCCCAGCCAGGCTTCGTGCCGTGCTCGGCTGCGCCCGCTGAATTCTGGATCATCATATTTGCTGGCCCAGCCCAGGAATTCGCCGAAGGCTTCGGTATTGATCTCTTCGCCGCGCCTGCGGATCCTCTCGCGCTGTTCAATTCGCTGCAGCCGCTCGGTGGCGTGCAGACTGAGGAATACCACCGCGTCGCAGCGTTGCAGGATCTCGTCTCCCCAGCCATTGATGCCCCCGGAGAGCACCCAGGCTGAACGCCGCGCAAAAACCTCCAGCATCAGCTCAACGCGCCGCGCCGGGTTCCGCTGCCGGGTGTAGGGCGGGTCGGTTGGCGCCCAGAAGTAGTCATCCGAATCCGCATGAGGCACCGCCCAGGCATCGGCGATAGCCCGGCCCAGTGTGGTGGTTCCACTCCCGCTGCCACCTGTAATGTGCAATTTGCACGGCTGCATGGATGCTCCTGCCCTGTATATCGACCTCTTGAGGACAAGTCTATGGCGGAACAAAACTTCTGCAGATGTGGCTAGCTGCCAACATCTATTGCCCGGTCTTGCAGTGTGCGAACGGGCATTGCTCCGGGCCGCATGACAGGAAAGTGGCCAACCCAATTGGGCTGGCCACTGTCGAGTTTTCTGGTCTCTGTGATTACTTCTGCATCTTCAGGTGCTTGGCCGCTTCGACCTCGCCACTGGCGGAGAGGCGGTCGGCCTCGTCAATGGCCGACAGGTCCATGCCCTTGGTTTCGCGCATGAAGAAGACTGCAACCAGGGTGACCAGCGCGGCGAAGACGATGTAGCCGGCCACCGGAACCCAGGATCCGTAGACCTTCAGCAGCCAGGTGGCGATGATCGGCGCCATGGAACCGGCGACGATCGAGGTCACCTGGTAGCCCAGGGAGACTCCCGAATAGCGCATCCGGGTCGGGAACATCTCGGCCATGATTGCCGGCTGCCCGGCGTACATCAGTGCGTGCACGGCCAGGCCGAGAACGATGGCGGCAAGGATGATCCCGTGGTTGGCGGTGTTGAACATGGGGAAGGCCGCCACGCCCCAGACCATCATGAGGATGACACCGGTGCCGTAGACCCGACGACGTCCACGGGTATCGGTGAACCGTCCCACCAGCGGCACCAGGATCGCGTGGATGACGTGGGCGATCAGCATCAGCCCCAGGATTGTGGAGGTCACCATCTTCAGCTGGGTAGCCATGTAGGTGATGGAGAAGGTCACGACCATGTAGTACATGATGTTCTCACCGAAGCGCAGGCCCATGGCGGTGAAGACGCCGCGCGGGTAGCGCTTGAAGACCTCGCCCACACCGTAGCCGGCGGCGGCGTTCTGCTCCAGCTCGGCCTTGGCTTCCTTGAAGATCGGCGCATCGGATACGCGAGTGCGGATGTAGTAGCCGACGATCACGATCACCACCGACAGCCAGAAGCCCACGCGCCAGCCCCAGGCCAGGAAGGCTTCCTCGCTGAGCGTCGAGGAGAGCACCAGCAGCACGACCGTGGCCAGCAGGTTGCCTACGGGGACTGCAGCCTGCGGCCAGGAGGCCCAGAAGCCGCGTTCCTTGTTCGGCGCGTGTTCGGCCACGAGCAGCACCGCGCCGCCCCATTCGCCGCCCACCGCGAAGCCCTGCAGGAAGCGCAGGATGACCAGCATGATCGGAGCCGCGTAGCCCACCGCGTCGAAGGTCGGCAGGCAGCCCATCAGGAAGGTGGTGGCGCCGACCAGGACGATCGCCACCTGCAACAGGTGCTTGCGTCCGTACTTGTCGCCGAAGTGGCCGAAGACGATGCCGCCGATGGGCCGGGCGATGAAGCCCACCGCATAGGTCAGAAAGGCCTTGATGATGTTGTCCAGGTCGTTGCCGTTGTCCGGGAAGAAGATCTTGTTGAAGACCAGGGTCGCGGCGGTGGCGTAGAGGAAAAACTCGTACCACTCGACGACGGTGCCGGCCATGGAGGCCGCGACTACCCGGCGCAATCCCTTGCGCTCGGACTTTGATGACGTTTCACTGACCACTGTGGGGTTCCTTCCGCCCTGCCAGTTCCCCCGTTGGAACTAGCCCTCAACAGCGAGTATGACCCGGATCACATCGCCAAAGATAGCCGAAACGGTGCATAGTGGGACACAGATTGTGCACATTCGGCGTGCTTTTTTGCACATGCCGGCAACCGCGAACAGGATTCTTGATGACAGCTTCGGTGAAACTGCTCGGCGTGCAGATGGATGGGCAGACCCGGTGCGCGCACTACCACCAGCTGCGCGACGTGATTGCGCTCAGGCACTTCTGCTGCGATACCTACTACCCCTGCCACCAATGCCATGCCGAGCTGGCCGGCCACCCGGCCCAGGTGTGGCCTGCCAGCCGCTTCGATGAGCCCGCGGTTTTGTGCGGGGTCTGCGGCACCGAGCTGAGCGTGAACGAGTACCGCGGCGCCGCCAGCTGCCCGCACTGCCAGGCGCTGTTCAACCCGGGCTGCTCGGCCCACGCGCACCTGTATTTCGAGTTCTAGCCCGCATCGCGCAGCGGAACCACCAGCACCGGCCGATGCTGCTTCTGGGCCAGCGCCAGGGCAATCGAGCCGTCGAGGAGTTCGGCGACCTTCTGGCGCAATCCCGCGCGCCGGGTGCCCACGACGATCATCCGCGCGTCCTGCTGCTCGGCCACCACGGCCAGCACCTTGGCCGGGTCCCCGGCGATGGCGTAGCTCTCGAAGCTCACGCCGGTGATCGCCAGCGACAGCTCCCACGCCAGGTCCTCCCCCACCGGTTCCGCCGCGTCCAGCAGGTCCCCGTCGGCCAGTTTCTCGGTCACATATCGGCCGCTGAGCGCATGCACGCAGATCAATCGGGCGTTCAGATCGCGCGCCAGTTGTGCGGCGGCAGTGAGCACGCCTGGCTCCATGCCCTGCTCTACTCCCAGAACCACGGTACTCATCGTCGGCACCTGCCCCTTTCTCGGCTTGGATTACAGGTCAGCGAGTTCGATCTTCGGATCCGCCAGGCGCTCGGCGGAGAGTTCCCGCCCTATCACTGCGCGCAGTTCATCGTTGACATCCCAGATATTCACATTGGCCGCCGCGGTGACCACCTGCGAATTGCGCCAGAAGACCAGGAACTCGCCGCTGTCCACGTCACCGCGGATCACCGTCTCGTCCCCTGGGGCACTGTGCCCGACATACTCCATGCCCAGTTCGAATTGGTCGGTGAAGAAGTACGGCCACCAATCATGGGATTCGCTGCCGCCGAGCAGCGTGGCGGCGGCCAGCTTGCCTTGCCGGATGGCGTTATCCCAGTGCTCCACGCGCACCCGCCGTCCTAGCCGGGTGTTCATCGCCTGGGCGATATCGCCGATGGCCAGGATGCGCGGGTCGCTGCTGCGCAGGGTTGCATCCACCAGCACCCCCTGGTCCACGTCGAGCCCCGCCGTTTCGGCCAGCTGCAGATTGGGCACGGCGCCGATGGCCAGCAGGACCACGTCGGCCGGCGAGGAACCGGCCGACGAGAGCACCTGCAAATGCCCGTCGGCCTGTTCGATGCCGTGGACCTTGGCGGTGCGCACATCCACCCCGTGGCGCTGATGCAGATCGAGCAGGTGCCGCCCGAAACGCTGGCCGAATACCGCGGCCAGCGGAACCTCGGAGGTGGAATATACGGTGACCCGCGCCCCGAGCTGGCGGGCGCTGGCGGCAACTTCCATGCCGATCCAGCCGGAACCCACAATGGAGACCCGCGCCCCGTCGGTGATGTCGGCTTTGAGCGCTTTGGCATCGGAAAGCTTGCGCAAGGTGTGCACCCCGGGCAGGTCGTAGCCGGCCAGAGGCGCATCGCCGCCGAGATTCGCCCGCGATCCGGTGGCGAGCACCAGCTGGTCGTAGTCGACCGCACTGCCATCGGCGAGCAGCACCTGGCGCCGGGCGGATTCGATGCTGATCGCCGCCACGCCAAGCCGCGGCTCGACCTTGTGCTCCTGGTACCAGATGGCATCATGCACCGTGAAGCTCTCCGGCTCCTCATTGCCCTGCAGGTAGCCTTTGGAGAGCGGCGGACGCTCATAGGGCAGTTCCGATTCCTCGCCGATCAGCGTGATCGGCCCGGTGAATCCCCGATCGCGCAGCTCGGTGACTGCCGTGGCGCCGGCCAGCCCGGCACCCAGCACGACTATTGATTCCATTAGTGCCCCTCGGCTCATGAAGTCCTTGTCATCCGATCGTTACACGGCCGGGGTGCGCTGGCAAGGGCTCTGGCGATGCTCCTTGGATTCGCTCATCGCACCGGGTGAATTGCCTGGCAATCCCCCGGCTTGGACCCATACCGTCCCCTCCCGGCGGTAGGGTGCGAGGTACCCGAAAGGGCCGCGTCCCCGAGCCAGCAAGGAGCCAGCCATGTTCAGCACCCATGCACCGAGCACGTCAGCCACCGAAGTCCCCGGCCGTTTTGTCCTCATCTTCGATGCGCCCGATGCCACTGTCCCCGGCATCGCCGCCCAGGCCCGGGAACAGCAGGTCCCGCAGCTATTGAGCGAGCAGGGCTATTCGATCAGCGAGTATTACCCGGCGCTGGGCATCGCCGTGGTCACCAGCAAGGCCGACCAGCTCGAGGACTTCCGCCAACGCTGCGCCGGGCATCAATTGCCGCCATCGGTCGTCCCGGAACTGGTCTACCGGATCCTGCCCGAAACCGCCTCGGAGGCGAACTCCTACACGGATACCGACAAGTTCACCTGGGGCCTGCAGGCGGTGGGCGCGGACTTGAGCTCCTACACCGGCAAGGGCATCAACGTTGCGGTGCTGGATACCGGATTCGACGCCGCCCACCCGGACTTCGCCTCCCGGAGCGTCACCACCAGGTCCTTCGTCGAAGGCGAGGATGCCGCCGATGGCCATGGCCACGGAACCCACTGCATCGGCAGCTCCTGCGGACCGCGCACCCCCGCCCAGGGTCCCGGCTATGGCGTGGCCAGCGAGGCCAATATCTTCGCCGGCAAGGTGCTCGGCGCCGACGGCTCAGGCTCCGACTCGACTATCCTGGCCGGCATCAACTGGGCCCTGGAAAGCAAATGCGAGATCATCTCGATGTCCCTGGGCGCCGATGTGCGCACGGTGCATCCGCCCTATGTCACCGCCGGACGCCGATCCCTGGAACTGGGCTCGCTGATCATCGCGGCGGCCGGAAACAACGCCCAGCGCTCGGCCGGGAACCCCGGATTTGTCGGCGCCCCGGCCAATAGCCCCTACATCATGGCGGTGGCCGCGCTGGATTCGACGCTGGCCGTCGCGGACTTCTCCGCACAGGCCCTTCAGGCCGAGGGCGGAGAGGTCAATATCGCCGGCCCCGGCGTGGACGTCTACTCCTCGTGGCCCGGCGCGCAACGCTACAACACCATCAGCGGCACCTCGATGGCCACCCCGCACGTAGCCGGCGTGGCCGCGCTGCTGGCCGAATCCACCGGCCTGCGCGCCCAGGAATTGTGGGACAAGCTGGTGGCCACGGCACGCGATGTGCCGCTGCCCGCCGAGGATGCCGGAGCCGGGCTGGCCCAGGCCCCGGCCAGCACGGAAGGCTAATACCATGTCCGGTGCCCAGGTGCAGATCTACGTCATCACGGTGGTGGCCACGGTGCCGCCCGAATCGATCGTGGATGAGCTGAAGGACCACGGCCTGCGGGTTAAACAGGTGCTCGCTGCCCTCGGCCAGATTATTGGCGAGGGCAGCGAGCAGGCGGCCATGGCGGTGCGCGCCTTGGACGCGGTCGAGTCGGTGGACGCCCAGCAAACCTACAGGGCGCTAGGCGATGGCCACTAGCCCGCCTGGGGGTCCGCGGCGCTGATCAGGACCCGGCGTCCCGGGAGTGCCCTGGCTTGGCCGAGGGCGCTTTCGCGCTCCCCTCCTCGCGTCGCCCGAACAGGCCGCGGGTGCGGGTGACCCGGTAGTCGATCCGGTCGTCGACGTATTTGCGCAGCTCCGGCTGGTCCTCCAGCGTGCCCCAGAGCTCGTCCGAAATATGCTCGGTCACGCGCGCCAGGCGCCGCTTCTGTTCCAGCTGCTCCATGCTCCGGTGTTCAAACCGCAGCCCCTTGATCGTGGCGACCGCCATCAGGATCATGATGACGCTGAAGGGCAGCGCGGTGGCCAGGGAACCGGCTTGCAGGGTCTGCAATCCGCCGGCCACGAGCAGGGCGGCAGCCAGCACGCCCTCCAGTCCGGCCCAAATCACCCTGGACCATACCGGCGGGTTGGGGTGCCCGCCGGAGGCGAGCATGTCAACGACCAGCGAGCCCGAGTCCGAGGAGGTGATGAAGAAGATGGCCACCAGGATGATCGCCACCACCGAGAGGATGGACCCCAGCGGCAGGTTCTGCAGAATCTGGAAGAGCGATCCCTCGGCCGAGACCGCCCCGTCCTGGACCATGTCCCCGGCGCCGAAGAACTGCCGGTAGAGCCCCGAGCCGCCGAGGATCGAGAACCACAGGAATCCGACGATCGTGGGCACCAGCAGGACGCCGGTGACGAATTGGCGCACCGTGCGCCCGCGGGAAATGCGGGCGATGAAGATGCCGACAAACGGTGCCCAGGCGATCCACCAGCCCCAGTAGAAAATGGTCCAGCTCGAGAACCAGGTCTGCGCTTCCTCGCCGCGCTGGAAGGCGCCCACGTCGAAGGTCATGTTCATGAAGTTGGCCAGGTACACGCCCAGGGACTGCACGAAGTTCTGGAACAGGAAGAGGGTCGGCCCCATCAGCAGCACGCTGATCATCAGCAGGCCCGCCACGGACAGGTTGATATTGGACAGCCAGCGGATTCCCGCGCCCAGGCCGCTGACAACGCTCATGGTGGCCAGGAAGGTGATGACGACGATCAGGATGACCAGCAGCGTATTGTCCACGGTGTCGACCAGGCCGATGGCGGCCATGCCGGAGCTGATCTGCTGCACGCCCAGGCCCAGCGAGGTGGCCACGCCGAAGACGGTGCCGAAGATCGCCAGCACGTCGATCACGTCGCCGAGCCAGCCCTTGACGCGGCTTCCCAGCACCGGTTCCAGGGCCCACCGGATCGAGACCGGTCGGCCGCGGCGATGGATCGCGTAGGCCAGTGCCAGGCCGATCACCGCATAAATCGCCCAAGGATGAAGGCCCCAGTGGATGAAGGTCTGCGCCATGGCCAGGCCGGAGAGCTCGGCTTGGGTGCCTTCCCAGCCGGGCTTGGGATCCACGGTGGCATACATCAGCGGTTCGCCCACCCCGTAGAACACCAGGCCGATGCCCATGCCGGCGGCGAAGAGCATGGCGAACCAGCTGAAGAGGCCGAATTCGGGTTTCTCGCCGTCATTGCCCAGGGTCACCCGTCCGAGCTTGGAAAAGCCAATGGCGATGACCAGGGCCACGAAGCCGCCGACCACCAGCATGTAGTACCAGCCGAGGTTGGTGACAATCCAGTTTTGCACCGAGGTGAACGTCTTCTCGGCCGAGTCCGGCAGCAGGACCGCGAAGATCGTCACCGCGACGATCACGATCATGGCCGGCCAGAACACCGCCGGGGCGATCCCCCCTTTGCCCAGCCGCACGCCCTGCCGGCGCAGCTTCGCGGTGATCTGCTCATCGGTATCATCCTCTGCGATGTGCATGTGCACCGGGATTGGCGCCGTGTGGGGCGATGGCTCCAGCAGCGCCTCCTCGTGGAGCAGCCCCGCGGCCTGCTCGCGCTGCACTCCTTCTTCGTCCTGCGTCATCTGCTCAATCCTTCGCGTAGAAAAAGTTCTGCTACGCACTAGCCTTGTTGCTTCAGAGGCCAGATGCAACAACCTGCCCCTCGCCGAGGGCGGGCCGCGGGCCGCCGGGGCCGCCTCCAATGCCGCCCTGCTCATTCGGGGCAGGTCAGCGAACAGGTCAGGATTCGACGGGGCGCCGCAACTCGCCCATAGCCCATTCACAGGTTATGACTAGGAGTTATGCCTGGGGCCTCGGGCCGCCGGGCGGCCCTGGCCGAACAATGCGCGCAGCCGCCCGCGCACTCGCCGCCACCCTGGACGAACCGGAATATAACAAAACGGTAAGTATTCGGCGGCGGGCGCGGTGCGCGGGCGGCGTGCGGGTCAGCGAACGGGATCCGAAGCGAATTCCAGCATCGCATCGATCAGCCAGTGCACGGTGTGCTCGGTGAAGGAAGCACGCGGCATGATCCGCCAGCTTTCTTCACCGGTACGCCACAGCAGCACCGGGATATTAGCCAGCGAGGTGGTGATCGCCTGGTTCACCGCGAAGCTGCGCGGATGCAGGTCGGCCGGGCAGCTCTTGCGCAGCACCAGTGGCGCTTTGGCGCCGGAGAGTTCCAGCACGGCTCGGTTGGCCGACAGGTCCACCACCTGGCCCGGGGCCTGGCCCAGGGCCTGCTCCAGCTTGGCCACCAGGGTCGTGTCTTCCGGCGCGGTGACCAGGAATTCATCCGGTCCGAGCCACAGCACGCCTACGCCATTGACCTCGCCGGCGACCTGGCCAACCTTGCTGGGCAGGCCCACGCCGGTAGCGGCGGCCAGCGCCTCGTAGCCGGCGCTGCCCGGGGCGCAACGCACCGAGATCTGCGTGGTGAAGGCGACCTCGCCCAGGGCCAATCCACCGGCGGCGCTGGCCTCGGCCATGAGCTGCTGCAGGTGGGCTGCTGGGGAACGACGGGAATCAATCAGGGTGTTGCTAGCCATCACGACGGCTTCCTTCCGGGTCGAAGAGGACGGTTTCTGCGATGGTGACCTCGGCCAGCTGGCCGTTGATCGGGGTGCGCAGGGTTTCACCAATGCGGTTGCGCCCATTCTTGATCAGTGCCAGGCCGAAGGTCCGGCCCAGGGCTGCCGAGTTGTACGAGCTGGTGACCCACCCGTCCATCGGGGTGATGCCGTCGGCGGCCAGTTCTTCCACCGAAACCAGCGCCGCCCCTTCAGGCAAAAGCAGCGACTTGTCCACCGGCAGCACCGAGACCAGGTGCTTGCGGTCTTCGCGCTGGTTATCGACTCGGGTGTAGGAGCGGTTGCCCACGAAATCCTTGACCTTGGAGAGGACCCAGTCCATGCCGGCATCCTGCGGGGTCACCGTGCCGTCGGTGTCCTGGCCGACGATGATGAAGCCCTTTTCGGCGCGCAGCACGTGCATGGTTTCGGTGCCGTACGGGGTGATGTTGAATTCCTGCCCGGCCGCGTATACATCCTCCCAGACCTTCAGCCCGTGCCAGGCCGGGATCGCGATTTCGAAGGCCAGCTCACCGGAGAACGAGATGCGCGAGATGCGCGCTTCGATCCCGGAATCCAGCACCACGTCCTGGAAGGCCATGAACTTGAAGGCCTCGTTGGACACGTCCACGGTGGAGGCGACCTTGGCGATCACCGCGCGGGACTTGGGTCCGACCACTGCCACGGTGGCCAGCTGCTCGGTCACCGAGGTGCAGGTGACATCCAGCTCCGGCCATTCGGTCTGCAGCCATTCCTCCAGCCAATCCAGCACGGTGGCCGCATTGCCGGTGGTGGTGTGCATCAGGAAGCGGTCCTCGGCCAGGCGCAGGGTCACGCCGTCGTCGAAGATCATGCCGTCGGCCTTGCACATCACGCCGTAGCGGCCCATGCCGACCTTCAGCTTGGTGTAGCCGTTGGTGTAGATGCGGTTCAGGAACTCGGCCGCATCCGCCCCGCGGATCTCGATCTTGCCCAGCGTGGTCGCATCGAGCATGCCGACCGATTCGCGCACGGCCTTGGCTTCGCGGTAGACCGCCGCGTCCATGTCCTCCCCGGCCTGCGGGTAGTACCACGGGCGCTTCCACTGCCCGACATCCTCGAATTCGGCCCCGTGCTCCAGGTGCCAGGAGTGCATGGCGGTGATGCGCGCCGGGTCCAGCTGGTCTCCGCGGTTGCGCCCGGCCAGGGCCGCGAAGGCCACCGGGGTGTAGGGGGCGCGGAAGGTGGTGGTGCCCACCTGTGCCGGGTTCTCGATGCCCAGCACCGCGGCGATCACGCCGATCGCTGCCACGCCACTGGTCTTGCCCTGGTCGTTGGCGGTGGAGATCGAGGTGTACCGCTTGATGTGCTCCACCGACTGCATCCCGGCCCCGGTGGCGCGCAGCACGTCGGCCACGGTTTGGTCGCGCTGCAGGTCGACGAAGTGGAACTTGTAGTTCGCCGCGTCATCGCCGAAGCGCGAAGGCACCAGCCACACCGGGCGGGTTTCTCCGGCGGGAACCGGCAGCGCCTCGGGAACCCGCGCGATGGTGCTGTAGCCGGCGGCGGTGGCTGCCGCCGCTCCGGTGGCGGCACCGGTGGACAGGGCGCTGGCGGTATCCAGCCGCCCGGTCAGCGCACCGGCCAGGTGCTGGTTGGCGACCGCATCAGCAGGCACGAAGGCGTGGATGGCGGTGTCCCAGTCCAGCTTGCCCTGGCGCTGGGAGTGCAGGTGCACCACGGGGTTGAAGCCGCCGGCCACGGCCAGCACGTCGGCCTCGATCCGCGATATTTCGCCCAGCTCGCGCCGCTCATCCAGCTCGGCCACGACAATCGCCGAAAGCTCCCCGGACTCGTTGGCCTCGGTGTCCACCACGGCGGATCCGGAGATCACCTGGACGCCGTCGGCCACGGCCTGGGCGGCCACGGCGGAAATGCTGCGACGCGCATCGATCACCGCTACCACCGATCCGGAGGCGGAGAGCTCGCTGACCAGCTCATAGGCGGAGTCGTTGGTGGTGAAGACGGCGATCTTCTCGCCCGCGCGCACCCCGTAGCGGTTCAGGTAGCTGCGCACGGCGCCGGCGAGCATGATGCCCGGGCGGTCGTTGTTCTCGAAGACCACGGGTCGCTCGTGGGCGCCGGTGGCCAGCACCACCTGGCCGGCACGGATGTGCCAGATGCGTTCGCGCGAGACACCCGGGGCGGCCGCCGCATCAAGGTGCGCGGTGCGGCGCTGGACGGCGACCAGGTAGTTCGCGTCGTAGGAGCCGAACACCGTGGTGCGCTGCAGGTGGGTGGTTTCCCCGGCCTGCTCCAGTTCGCCCACCACCGATTCGATCCACTTGGTGGAATCCATCCCGTCGATCTGCTCGCCGGCGGTATCCAGCAGGGTGCCCCCGGCTTCCGGACGCTCGTCGAGCAGCATCACCCGGGCGCCGGAGCGCGAGGCTTCGCGGGCCGCGGCCAGGCCGGCCGGGCCGGCGCCGACCACCAGGACGTCGGTGTGCACGTGCACGTGGTCGTAGTAGGCCGGATCGGTGTCCGGATCCAGCACGCCCAGCCCGGAGAGCAGGCTCGCCGAAACACCCTCGGTCACCGAGACGGTGGTGGCCGGCAGCATCGACTCGTCAACCTCGCCGGCATGGCGGGCGGCCACGGTAATCAGCGCATTGGGCTCTTCCACGCCGGCTGCCAAGATGCCGCGCGGGCGCTTGAGGTAGAGCGAGGGGCCGCACTGGCGGATCTGGTTGGCCAGCATGGCGCTGGCGATGGTGTCGCCGCGGAAGGCGGAAAGCTGGTGCCCGTCGATGCTCAGGGCCAGAGGCTGATCGCTGTCGATCCGGGCGCGGGAGCGCAGTTCTGGCGCCAGTCGCTGTGGCTTGCTCATCGGGTGCCTCCTTGAAGTGTGTCGATCTGCGGTTGCGCCTCGCCGGCGCCGTAGACGGCCAGGAATTCGTAGCTGACGGTGTCGCGCAGGGCGTTGAACCACTTGCGGCAGCCGCCGGCGTGGACCCAGCGCTCGGCAAAAATGCCTTTCTTGTTGCCCCGGTAGAACAGGTAGCGGGACCATTCCTTGTCGGTGAGTTCCGCCGGATTTTCCGGGTAGGCCACGTGGGCTTCGCCGCCGTAGCTGAATTCGTTTTCGTTGCGTGGCCCGCAGTGCGGGCAGTCGATTAGCATCATGATGGCTGCTCCTAGTGTGCGACGGCTGCGGCGCCGTGTTCGTCGATCAGGTGGCCGGTTTCGAAGCGCTCCAGGCTGAAGGGGGCATTCAGCGGGTGCGCCTCGTCGTGGGCGATGGTGTGCGCCAGGGTGAAGCCGGCGCCCGGGGTGCCCTTGAACCCGCCGGTGCCCCAGCCGCAGTTCACGTACAGGTTCTGGATCGGGGTCTTGGAAATGATCGGCGAGGCGTCCAAGGTGGTGTCCACGATGCCTCCCCAGGTACGCAGCACGTGCGCCCGGGCGAAGATCGGGAAGAGCTCCACGGCCGCGGCCATCTGCTCTTCGATCACGTGGAAGGCGCCGCGCTGGCCATAGCCGTTGTAGCTGTCGATCCCGGCGCCCATCACCAGTTCGCCCTTGTGGGCCTGGGAGACGTAGACGTGGATGTGGTTGGACATGACCACCGTCGGGTGGACCGGTTCGAACAGCTCGGAGACCAGTGCCTGCAGCGGGTGGGACTGGATCGGCAGTTCGATTCCGGCCATCTCGGCCAGCACCGAGGAGTGCCCGGCACCTGCCAGCGCCACCTTGCCGGCGTTGATGGTGCCGCGCGTGGTCTTCACGCCGGTGACCTTCTCGCCATCCTTGATGAACCCGGTGA
This sequence comes from Glutamicibacter sp. JL.03c, assembly GCF_025854375.1. Taxonomy (NCBI): domain Bacteria; kingdom Bacillati; phylum Actinomycetota; class Actinomycetes; order Micrococcales; family Micrococcaceae; genus Glutamicibacter; species Glutamicibacter sp. JL.03c. The sequence continues at coordinate 2,816,759 of NZ_CP107575.1, forward strand.
CTTCGCAGTTCTGGATGATGTCCACGCCCATCTCGTTGGCCTTGCGGGCGAAGGCCCAGGCCACGTGGTCGTGCTTGGCGATGCCGGCGCGCGGCTGCCAGGTGGCGCCCATGACCGGGTAGCGGATGTTGTCGCTGGTGTTGATGATCGGGCAGGCTTCCTTGACCTGGGAGGGGTCGAGCCATTCAGCGTCCACGCCGTTGAGCTTGTTCGCCTCCACGCGGCGCACCGATTCGCGCACGTCGCCCAGCGTGTGGGCCAGGTTGAGCACGCCGCGCTGGGAGAACAGGAAGTCGTAGTCCAGGTCCTCGGGCAGCTGCTCCCAGAGCTTCAGCGACTTCTCGTAGATGCCGGCCGATTCATCCCACAGGTAGTTCGAGCGGATGATGGTGGTGTTGCGGGCCATGTTCCCGCCGGCCAGCCATCCCTTTTCCAGGACTGCGACATTGGTGATGCCGTGGTTTTTCGCGAGGAAGTACGCGGTAGCCAGGCCGTGGCCGCCACCGCCGACGATCACGACGTCGTAGGACTTCTTGGGGTCCGGATTCGCCCACAGGAACTCCGGGTGCTCAGGCAGCAGATCAGCCACAATGAATCTCCAATCTTCGACAGTACCGCGCGCAATGTATGAATTGCCGACAACTGATATATCAATCTGCGATTCACTGTATGATAGAACTGGAAACCCGGTCAATGGGTTGACGAAAATTACTTGGATACTACGCACCGCGGGAGGACTTCAGTGAACGAATCCCTTTCCGATCGCGCATACCGGATACTGCGCGATCGCCTGATCATGATGGACATCGCCCCGGGCGAACCGATCAACGAGGCCCAGCTGGTCCAGGAACTCAATATCGGCCGCACCCCGCTGCGCGAAGCGCTCAAGCGGCTCGAGGTCGACCATCTGGTCCACTCCTACCCGCGACGGGGAACCTTCGCCACGCGCGTGGACATCACCGAGCTCGCCGCCATCACCGAGATGCGCCTCGCCCTCGAACCCCTGGCAGCCGATCGGGCCGCCGCCCTGGGCGGCGGATCCGTCCGCGGCGAAATCGAGCAGACCCTGCACACCATCACCGCCTTCACCGGCGACGAGACCCGGCGCAGCCTCATGGAGAACGATCTGGCCGTGCACCGCCTGATCTACCAGGCCGCCGCCAACCATCATCTGGAAGAGACCCTGATTCGGCTCGACAACCTCGCCACCCGAATCTGGTGCCTCACTCTGGATCACCTCCCGAGCATTGACGCCCATATTGCCGAACACCAGGCGCTCCTCGAAGCGGTCCTCAACCAGGATCCCGAAACTGCCAGCACCCTGGCCCGCGAGCACATCGCCAGTTTCGAAGCTTCGGTGCGCGCCGTGCTCTAGCTCCGCGCCAAATCACTCGCTCGCACCCCCGGCCACCCTGCCCAAGACACGTCTAATCAGCTTCTGACATGTAATATTGCTTGCCTTAAAAGTTATCCACCTGCAGCCGGATAATCGAATGTGTCTACGAGTTGATGGCATAAAATTGGAATATGTCCGAAAAAATAGCCACTTCGTGGGGCCGGTCCGACCCACCGAACCACGGCAGATTCACAGCCGTGGTCACAGCGTTGGAAACTGATCTGACATCAATTGAAGAACACGGCAGCAAAAACGAGTGCGCCACCGCCATCGCCGACATCGAATCCACGATCTCGTCCCTGCGCTACCATCAGGCAGCTCTCTCCCATCAACTGGAAATCGACCTGGTCCGCACCAATACTGAGAACAACCCCCGCAGCAAGGCACTCAAGCAACAGAACCGCGGGGCTGCCGCGGCTATTGCCCTGGCCCGGCGTACCGACTCCCATGGCTACGGTACATATCTGGAGAACTGCCGGATTCTCTTTGAAAGCACTCCGCACCTGGCCGCAGCGTACAGCCGCGGTGAATTCACCGAAGATCAAATGCGGGCCATCCTCACTCCGCTGCGTTCCGTCAAAGCGGAACGTCGCGCTGAGTTTGATGACCTGTACGCGAAGAACCCGAAAATGCTTGAGAATCTCGGGAACAAGAAAATCAGCGACAGGATCAAAGACTTCACACTCGCCTATGCCTCGGATCAACAGTGCAAGGAACAGAAGACCGCAGAGGAAAAGCGCTTCATCAAGTTCACGCCGAATGCCGCGACAGGGATGATGCGCGTCAACGGGAACATTCCCATCACTGCCGGACTAGCGATGAAAAACGATATGAAGGCCAAAGCTCGCAGCCTCAAAGCAAAAGGTGATCCCCGCACGAGGGCGCAGATCGAAGCGGACTACTTCGCAAGTTTTTGCACCCACCCGGAAGCAAAAATACCGGTCACTATCACTCTGGGATTGGTCATGACCGATAAAACCCTATTCCTCGGCGACCGGGTTCCGGCCAACCTTGAAGGTTATGGCGCCATTGCGCCACAGTACGCTCGTGAACTAGTTGCGGGTCAGGAGATCCTGAACAATATGACCCTGGCCGAGATGGCCGCCACCCGATCCCCCGCTTTTGTCGAGACCATGGAAGCCACCATTGAACTGATCAGGTTATATACGGCTCCAGGGGATAAAGACTTGATCGCGATGGACTCCAAAGCGCGGATCTTCCCTGAGAAAATGAAGAAGTTCATCAAGATGCGCGACCGGCATTGCCGCACGCCATTCTGCGATGGGTTGATTGAAGAGATTGATCATGTCACCCAGGCCTATTTAGGTGGGCATACGTGTGTGACTAATTCCGATGGCCGGTGCAAGCTGTGCAATCAGGCCAAAGAAACCCCGGGCTGGCAGGAAATTGTCATTAAGCACGGGCCGCATTCCATGTTGATCAACACCGGAATGGGAACGGTGTATCGATCCACGGCGCCGCCAGCGACGGGGTTTGCGCATAAACCCTATCCGCAGTGCATGAGTGAAGCTGACTGGGTGCGCTCTTTCGAAGAATGGCTCAACCGGCCGCCGGACACGGGGAGCAGTCCGTGCAACGGCGATGAAAAACCACCGGATATCGAGGATAAGCCCGCCTGATAGCGCTGATGAACCACCCACAAGGAAACACGACACGATTGGTAGCATTAGACGCCCAGGTACGGTGTGCCACGGCCGGAATCCTTGCGCATACTTCCTGATGGCGGCATCGTGAAGAACTTACATATTCAAACGGCATGGCAGATTGCCTGTAGCGACGGTCTCCAAGAAGATTCCGCATGCTAAAAGAAAATGCGTGAGTTCCGGCAATCCAAATCATTAACCAGCCTGTGCCTGATGCACAGGGATCAGTATCCGCAGAAAACGAAAACCTCCCGATCACTGACCGGGAGGCTTTTATTCGATTTTGTGGAGGTAAGGGGATTCGAACCCCTGACCTTCTGCATGCCATGCAGACGCGCTACCAACTGCGCCATACCCCCAAAAGAGCTGGTCTCGCCGGTATTTCTACCGCTGAACCGAGATAAAACTCTACCGGAGGAGTTGGGGAAATACCAAATCGCCTATCCGAGACGCTGATCACATCCACACTATTCTAATTGTCCGGCGGCGGTGGTAAGAATGGATTCGGGGCCGATCGGTTCCCCTGAATCTTGAGTGAAAGGCGCGACCTCATGGCCATTGGATTGACCCCATACCTTCGCTTCGCCGGTGATGCCCGCGAAGCCATGGAATTCTACAATGCAGCGCTCGGCGGCGAGCTATCGATGATGACCTTCCAGGAAGGCATGAACGATGGCAATCCTGCCACCGCAGACCTGATCATGCACTCATCGTTGTTTCTGGAACGCGGCATCCACCTGATGGCCTCGGACAGCACACCGGAAATGACCGTCACCAGCAATGGCGCGGTCGCACTGAGCAGCGATGCCACCGATGAGGCCGACAACGCAGTCCTGACCAAGTGGTGGGAGGCGCTGTCGGCCGGCGCGGCCATCGAGGTGCCGTTGGAGAAGGCCCCGTGGGGCGACTCCTTCGGCCAGCTTCGCGACAAGTTCGGCGTGGTGTGGATGTTCAACATCTCCGCCGTGCAGGGCTAGCAGCTAGTCGACCACGGTGTGTTCGTGGGCCGCGATGGCCTCGCGGCCCACGAGCAGACCGACCTTCTTGGCTCGCGCCTGGGTAATCATTGCGATCAGCAGGCCCAGCACGGCCAGGGCTGCGCCCACCACTGATGGCGCGCGGTAGCCAAAGCCAGCGGAAATCACGGCAGCACCCAGGGCGGCGCCCAAGGCGTTGGCAACGTTCAGCGCCGAGTGGTTCAAGGAAGCGGCCAAGGACTGGGCATGCGGAGCCGAGTCCATCAGCAGGGTCTGCAGGCTTGGAATGAGCAGCGATCCCACGGCGCCCAGAACGAAGACCATGATCATGGTCGGAATCACCCAGCTGGCCACCGCAGCGAAAACCAGCATGGTCGCGGCCATCAAAACGCTGGAGAGCTTGATCGCGCCGAAGACCGACCAGTCCGCCAGGCGTCCGCCGATCAGCGAACCAACCACCATGCCCAGCCCATACAGGGCCAGAGCGATCGGAACGAGCGTGATCCGCAGCCCGGATTCCTCGGTCAGCGTCGGGGAAATGTAGGAATACACCGCGAAGAACCCGCCGAAACCGACGATGCCGGTGGCCATGGCCAGCCACACCTGCGGGCTTTTCAACGCGGTGAGTTCGCGGCGGACGCTGGCACCTGGTTCGGCCTTGCGCCATGGAACAAACAGCGTAATCAATACGGCGGTCAGCAAGCCGATGAACGCGACGATGTAGAACATGGATCGCCAGCCGGCCTGCTGGCCGAGCATCGTGACCAGCGGGACGCCGCCGACGTTGGCCACCGACAGGCCCAGCATCACCCAAGCGATGGCGCGCCCGCGCATGGTTCCGGGCACCAGGCTTCCGGCCAGCACGCCGGCCAGTCCGAAGTACGCGCCATGGGGCAGCCCGGCAAGGAAGCGGGTAATCAGCATGGTGTTGTAGTCGGGGGCGAAGGCCGAGGACAGGTTGGCCAGGGTGAAGAAGAGGATTAGCAGCTGCACCGCGCGCTTGCGCGGGATCTTGGCAGCCATCGCGGTGAGCACCGGAGCGCCGACCACCACGCCAATGGCGTAGGCGCTGATCATCAGTCCCATCTGGGAGTTGCTGACATCGAGGTCGAGGGCGCCTTCCTGGAGCAGCCCCATCATCGAAAATTCGGTAACGCCGATGCCGAAGCCGCCCATGGCCAGAGCCAGGATCGCCAATAATAATTTTCCGCCGGAGAGGTAGGCAGTCATTCAGTTCTCAATTCTAGGCAGGTGCGTGATCGCGGCATCCTTGGCGCTCTATTTCCATCGTAGTGACTGTGGCGAACCGCCGGGGCACTTCTCCAGCTGAAAATTACGAATCCCACAGTATTTTGTGCCACTGTTTAAGTCCTATGTCTCATGCATCGCCCCAACGCCTCTCGGCCTCGCTGATTATCGCGAGGATCTTCTTTGTCCTGCTCTGCATAGCGCTGGCGGGGCTGATGGTATTCCATCAGCAGATCCCCGACGTCTTCGGCCTTGGCCTGGTCGTGGATAACCTCGCGCCGTGGGCGGGGCTGGGGATCCCGGCGCTGTTCCTGATCGCGCTGGTGGTGCGCGGGCGCGCCAGCTTCATCGGGCTTTTGGTCCCGGTGGTGGTCTGGGCGGTGCTTTTTGGCAGCAGCTTCATTCCGCACACCCAGCGCGCTCCCGAGGCGGCGCTTGAATTGGCCACGCAGAATGTCCACGAGTCCGCCGGGGTGCAGGCAGCACGCGAACTGGCTGATTCCGGGGCGCAGGTGATCACCTTGCAGGAGATCGGCGAGGGGCAGGAAGACCAGATCAGCGCGGAACTGGCCCAGTCCCACCCGTATAAGTACATGGTGAGCACCGTGGGCGTATGGAGCGCGTACCCGTTGAAGAATGCCCAGCCGCTGGATCTGGGCCTGGGCTGGAACCGGGCGCTGCGCGTTGACGTGAGCACCGATCAGGGGGACGTGCGGCTCTATGCGGTGCATGCCGCCTCGGCCCGTCCCACCGGGCACGATGAGCGCGATGCGATGCTCGCCTCGCTGGCCAACTATGTGCAGTCCGATGACTCGGCCAAGATCGTGGCCGCCGGGGATTTCAACGCCACCAGCACCGACCGGCATTTCGCCCCGGTCGCTCAAGCGCTGGATGAAGCGCAGTACAGCGACTGGGGTCTGGCGATGACCTGGCCGCGTTCGCCCTTCCCGGTATTGGGGATCGATCACGTGATGCTGCGCGGGGTGGAGTCGGCGAACCTGCAGCGTGCGGAGATTGGCGACTCGGACCACTATGCCCTGCAGGCCACCATCGATCTGGGCAGCTAGGTTCAGCCCAGCCCGGTCTGGCGCAGAGTGATGTTGATCCGCCCGGCGCCCAATTGGCAGCCGGCTGGCGCGGTGCCGGGGTGGATTTTCGTGACCCCGTGGTAGGCGAAGCGGGCCGGCCCATCGAAGATGAACAGGTCCCCGGAGGCCAGGTACAGGTCCTGCCATGGCCTGTTCCGGTTCTCGGTATTGCCTAGGCGGAAGGTGGCCGAGTCGCCGATCGACAGTGAAACCACCGGGGCGTTGATGCGCTCTTCGGCATCCTGATGCATGCCCATGGTGGCTTGATGGTCGTAGAAATTCACGATGGCGGCGTCCGGGAGGTAGCTTGCGGCGCGCTGGGCATCGCCGGTGGCTTCAGCCACAGCTTGCTGGCCCAGACGCACCAGCCATTGTTCCATCGGTGCTACCGGTGCACCGCCGAGGTCGTCGGCGGTTTTTGAATATCGGTTCGGGCTCCAATGCCAGCCCAAACTCAGTGATTGCACACTCATGGGATAACCATTGATGTGCGTTTGGTGGGGCGGGACGGGTCCGTGCCCCCACTGGAAAAAACGTGCGACGATCCAATCCTGCGCGGCCGGGGATAGCCAGCCGGGCAGATGCCACACTCCGGGACGCACTTGTCCCCCGGTGCGGGCCAAGGCGCTGTCATCAAAAAGCGATTCCATGCACCCAGCGTGCCCGTTGCAGGCATCGGTCGGCAAGCTCCTGCGTATCCGCTCACTGAATTTGGCAGGTTGCCGGCCCAGTGCCTTGCAACACTACCTACGTTATGGTCCTTGTGTTTCATCCCGCCGACTCGAAGATTTCAAGAAGGTTAACCTTTGGCCCGAAACCGAGTTATTCCGCTGGAAACATTTGCGATACCTACGGGAAAAGCGGGGGCCCTACTCTTGGAAGAACCCACACATTCCAAGGAGCATCCCATGTCATTCAGGAAAAACAGGCAAGGATCGAGGCAGTCATGATCGGCATCGACCTCGCGCTTTCCCAATGCATGGTGCTGATCGCAGGCAGCCGATCCGCCAGCAGCACCACCGCCGAGCGCTTCCGCGCCGAAGGCTGCACGCTGCTGTTCGCCGAGGATGCGCCCCGGGCTCTGGAGCAGCTTGGCCAGGCAGGATTGCTGGTGATCTGCGATCCCGACCCGCAGCGTTTCGAGCAGGTAGTTGCCGCCGCGAAGGTGCCGGTGCTGCGCGCCGCCCCGTCGACTGCCACCGGGTCGATCACCTTGCTCGGCGGCGGACCGGGCGCCCTGGACCTGATGACCCTGCGCGGGGTGCGCGCCCTGGCCGAAGCCCAGGTGGTGTTCGCCGATCGGCTTGGCCCCAGCGAGCACCTGTCGGTGCTGGCTCCGCATGCGAAGATCATCGACGCCGGCAAGCTGCCCGGGCACCACAAGCTGACCCAGCGCCAGATCGAGGCGATGATGATCGAAGCCGCCCAGGCCGGCGCCAAGGTGGTGCGTCTGAAGGGCGGGGATCCCTTTGTTTTCGGCCGCGGGTTCGAAGAGGTCGCGGCCGCTACCGCGGCGAAGATCCCGGTGAGCGTCATTCCGGGGCTCAGTTCCTGCATCACCGTGCCGGCCGCCGCCGGGATTCCGGTGACCGCCCGCGGCGTGAACACCATGTTCACCGTTCTCTCGGGGCATGACCCGCTGACCACCGGCCAGCTGGAGCACCTGGCCAAGCTCGGCGGCACGATCGTGATCCTGATGGGCATGGGCACCATCGAGCAGACCGTTTCGGGGCTGCTGCAGGTGGGCATGCCCGCGGATATGCCGTGTGCCATCGTGCAGTCGGGGACCACGCAGGTGCAGAGCACCTCCCATGCCCCGCTGTCCAAGCTGGCCGCAGCGGCTCGCTCCCATTCAAACCCCGCAGTGATCGTTATCGGCGAGGTGGCAGACCTGCCGCAGTCACTGCTGAACGCGGCGCCGCACACGAGCGCCGAACCTATTTTGGAGAACGCCTGATGAATATCGCCAAGCCCTTGGCCGGATTCCGCATCGCCGTGACCAGCGATCGACGCTCAGCAGAACTGATCGAAGCCTTCGAGCGGCGTGGCGCCGAGGTCACCCACACCCCATTGCTGCGCCTGGCCCCGCTGGATGACGAGCAGCAGCTGCTGGCCCAGACCCGGAAGCTGATCGAGGCGCGGCCCCAGGTCGTGGTGATCACCACCGCCTATGGCCTGCGGCGCTGGCTGGATACTGCCGAGGCGGCCGGGATCGGCGACGATCTGATTACCGCTTTCAGCCAGTCAGAGCTCTACGTCCGCGGTTCCAAGGCCCACGGTTCGGTCCGGGCCCAGGGCCTGGAGCCGGCCGGGGTGGCCAAGGATGGGCGCAGCTCCTCGCTGCTGGAAATGCTCAAGGACAAACTGGCCGGGGCGACCGTCGCCCTGCAGCTGCACGCCGATTCGGATCATGGCATGCCGCAGCAGCTGCGCGAGCTCGGAGCCAAGCGCGTGATCAAGGTCGAACCGTACCGCTGGCAGGACACCAGCAGCGACGCCGGGATTTCCGCCCTGGTTGAAGGGCTATGCGCGGCGCACTTCGACGCGGTGACCTTCACCAGCGCCCCGAGCGTCCATGCTCTCTTTGCCGCCGCCACCGCGCGCAACCGGCTTCCGGCCCTGCAGCGTTCCCTGGCCGAGCGCGTGGCCGTGGCCACCGTTGGGCCAGTGACCGCTTCCCCGCTGGAAGATGCCGGCATTGTCCCTCTGGTTCCCGAACGCCACCGCATGGGTGCGATGATCGGGCAGCTGGTCGAGCACCTCGGCTCGCTGGGGACCTTGCAGGCGCAGACCGTGCACGGGCAGGTGCAATTGCGCGGCCGGACGCTGTCCATCGAAGACCAGAACTGCGAGCTGACCCCGGGCCAGGCCGAATTGGTGCGCGCGCTGATCGAGGCCGGCGGCAGCGTGCTCTCCCGCGACGAGCTGGGTGCCGCCCTGCCCGAAGTCAGCTCCCGGCATGCGCTGGATATGACGCTCAGCCGGCTGCGCCGGGCCCTGCCCCAGCCGGAAATCATCACCACCGTGATCAAGCGGGGCTACCGGCTGAACGTCTAGCGGGCTTTTTCGCCTCCGGTTACGTAGGATCGTGACCATGGTTTCAATTCAGGTTGCCGGCGAGGCATTGGTCGACATCGTCAATTCCGTGGCCCACCCCGGCGGTTCCCCGCTGAATGTCGCGGTTGGCTTGGGCCGGCTCGGCCATGAGGTCACGCTGGCCACCGATCTTGGCACCGACGTGCACGGCGAACTGATCGCGGAGCACCTGCGCGGCTCCAAGGTACGGCTGGCCGAAGGCTCGCAGAGCGATGCGCCGACCTCGACGGCCACGGTGGTGCTTGATAGCTCTTCCAACGCCAGCTATGAGTTCGAGCTGAACTGCGCCCTGCAGCACCTGAGCGCCAGCGATGCAAAGCTGCTGCATACCGGGTCGATCGCAGCCTTCCGCTCGCCCAGCGCCGAGAGGATCCTTGAGGTTTTTGCCGCCGCGCCGCAGGATCAGCTGCGCAGCTATGATCCGAATCTTCGCCCGGCGCTGGTTGAGGACCGGGCACAGGCATTGGGAACCATCGAGAAGCTGTGCTCGCTGTCCCACGTGGTCAAGCTCAGCGATGAAGATGCGATGTGGTTGTACCCGGGGTGGGATACCGACCGGGTCCTGGGACATATCCTCGGCCGTGGAGCCTCCTTGGCCGTGATGACCTTTGGCGCCCGCGGCGCCGAGGCGCACACGCGCGGCTGCGAAGTGGCGGTTCCCTCGCTCTCGGTGCCGACCGTCGATACGGTCGGCGCGGGCGACGCCTTCATGGCCGGTCTCTTGCACGCGATCCTCGTCTCGGAATTGGCCCAGAGCCTGATCGATGGCAGCAGGATCGACCGCGCCGAATTGGAGGCCGACTTGCAGATCGCCGCCGCGTGCGCCGGAATGACCGTAGCCCGCACTGGCGCCAATCCCCCGAGCTTGAGCGAGCTTGATGAATTCATGGCTGCGGCAGGACGCTAGGGAGGATCCATGGGCAGCAAGGTTCCGGCAGCCGATAACACCCTGCGGATTCTGCGCCTTCTGGCCAGCAGGAATTCCCCTACCCCGGCGGCGATGATCGCCACCCTGCTGGAATTGCCGCGATCCAGCGTCTACCAGCTGCTCACGGTGATGAGCGAGCGGGGATTTATCACCCATTACCCAGAGGACAAGTCCTATGGTTTGGGGGTCGCGGCTTTCGAGCTTTCCAGCGCCTACACGCGCCAGGAACCCCTGGCCCGCCTCGGCGCGCCGCTGATCGCGCAGCTGGTGGACAAGGTCGGCGAAAGCGCCCACCTGGCGATCCTTCACGGATCGGATGTGCTGTACATCGTGGAGGAACGCGCCAAGGGCCGTCCCTCGCTGGTCACCGATGTCGGCGTGCGTCTGCCTTCGCACCTGACCGCCTCGGGCCGAGCTATTTTGGCGGCCCTGCCCAAGTCGCAGGTCAGGGCGCTGTACCCGACGGCTGCCAGTTTTTCGGATCGCGTGGAACACTCGTCGATCACCAGCTATTCGCAGTTGCGCCGCGAGCTCGAGCAGTGTACCCAGCGTGGTTATGCGGTGGAGCGCGGGGATGTCACCGAGGACTTCCACTCCTTGGCAGTGGAAATCCGGGATGCCAACCACTGGCCGGTGGCCGCCGTGGCGGTGACCTTCTTGGCCGATCGGGTGCCCGAAGAGCGGTGGGACGCCGTGCTGACGCAGATCCGCTGGAGCGCAGAGCAGATCACCGCGAGGATCCAGGGGCGGCGTTCGCAGTAGGACTACTGGTTCGAAACGTCATCGTCGAAGGATGCGCCCGGGCTCTTGAACAGCAGCTCCCGGATGCAGCCAACGGCTTGCTTCGCTCCGTGCAGGCGCTCCATTCCAGCGCCTTCCCGCTCGAAATTCCCGTGCCCGGTCAAGACGCGACCCCCTCGGCATCGCGGGTCGCCCCTGGCGAGATGGGAACCAAGGATTCCAAAGCGGCCATTGCGCGCATGCATCTGAGTGTCCTTGCAATCCACCTGGTGGATCCGGTCCGCGGAATTGGTCATCAAGACGAGCGGGGCAATGCCCTGCTCCACGCAGCAATTACAGCGCCGCATGTCCCGCAACTGGGAGGACAGAGCATTGCGCGGTGCCAGCGCAATTGCCAACCATCAGGCTCTGGTCACGCAGCCAATCGAAGCTCGCGCATTGGAGCTTTTCGCCTCGAACTAGCGCAACGGGTGCCACAGAACAGAACCTAATCTGAAATACCGGACAGGACTGCTGGTAGTGCGGTACCCAGGCTTGGACTCATGGCCAATGATTTAAATAGTTAGCTACGTTACATCGTTAGGAAAGAACATGAGCCACGAAGCCCGCGTTGTTCGCGCCCCACGGGGCACCACCTTGAATGCCAAGTCATGGGCCACCGAAGCACCCTTGCGCATGCTCATGAATAATCTCGACCCCGAGGTGGCTGAGCGACCCGAGGACCTCGTGGTATACGGTGGCACCGGCAAAGCCGCGCGCTCTTGGGAGGCTTTTGATGCCATCGTCGATACGCTCAAGGACCTGGAAGACAACGAAACGCTTTTGGTCCAATCCGGCAAGCCAGTTGGCGTGTTCACCACGAACAAATGGGCGCCCCGAGTGCTGATCGCGAACTCCAACTTGGTGGGCGACTGGGCCAACTGGGAGCATTTCCGGAAGCTGGAAGCCGAGGGCCTGATGATGTACGGGCAGATGACAGCTGGCTCGTGGATCTACATAGGCACGCAAGGCATCCTTCAGGGCACCTACGAAACCTTCGCCGCCATCGCAGCCAAGAGATTCAACGGCTCCCTGGCCGGAACCCTCACCCTCACCGGTGGATGCGGCGGCATGGGCGGCGCCCAACCACTGGCCGTCACGCTCAACGGCGGAGCTGTGCTGATTGTTGACGTCGACGAGTCCCGGCTGCGTCGCCGCGCGTCCAAGCGATATCTGGACGAAGTTGAGTTGGATCTCGATGCAGCGTTGGAAAAAGTTCTTGCAGCCAAAGCAGAGAACCGGCCGCTTTCCGTTGGCTATGTCGGCAATGCAGCAGAGATTTTCCCGGCATTGCTCAAGCGCCATGAGGCCGGAGAATTCTCCATCGATATCGTTACCGACCAAACCAGTGCCCACGATCCACTGAGCTACCTGCCACCTGAATACTCTGTGGAGCAATGGCAGGCCGAAGCAGCTGCGGATCCGGTGGGCTTCACCAAAAAAGCGCAGTCAGCCATGGCCGCCCATGTTGAGGCGATGGTCGGCTTCCAGGATGCCGGCGCCGAAGTCTTCGATTACGGAAACTCGATTCGCGATGAAGCACGCAAGGGCGGCTTCACCCGTGCCTTTGAATTCCCCGGATTTGTCCCCGCATATATCCGTCCGCTCTTCTGCGAGGGCCTCGGTCCGTTCCGCTGGGTTGCGCTCTCAGGCGACCCCGAGGACATCAAGGTCACCGACCAAGCGCTCAAGGAACTCTTCCCGGAAAACGAGCACTTGCGCCGCTGGCTTGATGCGGCTGAGGAACATGTTGAGTTCGAAGGCCTGCCTGCGCGAATTTGCTGGCTGGGCTACGGCGAGCGCCACAAGGCCGGCTTGCTCTTCAACCAGCTGGTCGCCGAGGGCAAGGTATCGGCACCAATTGTCATCGGACGCGATCACCTGGATTCCGGATCTGTCGCTTCGCCTTACCGGGAGACTGAAGCCATGAAGGACGGCAGTGACGCTGTCGCCGACTGGCCGTTGCTTAACGCGCTGACTGCGGCAAGTTCGGGTGCTTCATGGGTTTCGATTCACCACGGTGGCGGAGTCGGAATGGGCCGCTCCATCCATGCGGGTCAGGTATCGCTGGCTGACGGCAGCGAGCTGGCCGCGGCCAAGCTTGAAGCCCTGCTGACTAACGATCCCGGCATGGGAGTCATCCGGCACGTAGATGCCGGCTACGAGCGTGCTGAGGAAGTGGCCGCGGAGCGATCCGTGCGTATTCCGATGAAAGGCAAGTAGCCATCTCTTGTGGTTCGCGTGTCATTCCTGTTCAACAGCCGGCAAGGCACGCGAACCCCTTGATTTGACTCATGAACGAGCGAAAATCTTCTCTGACTTGGGTGTCGTATACCCAATCTCAACGTGGCATGGCAACTACCTCGGAGCTTCTGGCTAAGCCGTTTAGGTCATTTTCCGCCTGCATAGCGTGGGTCAAGTCGGGAACAACCGGCCCACGGAGGAAGCTACGAGCCGCCTGGCCAGGACTCCTTCGGCGGCGACGACAGCGAAGGGCAGGGTTTCGGCGGTCGGGGGCAAAACAAAGGCTTCTAGTCTTCCACGCCAAGACTGACCATTGCCCATAGCAGCCGCCCCAAGTCCAGCAGTTTGATCCGCTACAGAATAAGGGCCAAGCAGAGAAATCGCTGTTCCTCCTCTTCACGTGGGGAACAGCGATTTCTCTGCTTTCAGGGTTGGTCATGCAGGATCTGCGCACTCAATGCCCGTTTACGGTCGACGAGTTTCAGCACTGATGAACCAAGCCTGTTGCTCCAAGTCGGCAATGTACTGGTGCAAGATATCAGCAGTTGTGGGATCTTCTTCGTCGACAGGATCATGGACGCTGCGGATAACTCCGACAGTGCTCTGGATCGCCTTCACCACCATGTCCACGGCATCCGTCGTCAAAATCTCGGTTGTAACCGGCTGTTCTAGGTTTGTAAACTCGCTGATCGTCGAAGCTAACCCGTCAGGCGTGGCGTGCAACGCCCGCATGCGCTCGGCAATTTCATCCGATCCCTTTCGAGCAATGCCAACGATTTCGTCCAGGTTCTGATGCAGATCCCGGAAATTTGGGCCTACGACATTCCAATGGATCTGCTTACCGACAAGCTGCAGATCCAGCAGCTGGACGAGCACTGATTGCAGAGCGTCCCGAAGAGTCTGTGATGCAATGAAACCGCGCTCTGCGTTTTCTTTCGTCGTTTTCTTCGCGGTGGTGTTCTTGATGTCCGTCATGGCATCTCCCTTGCATTGAAGTTGACGTGGCTGGCATCTGTTGATTTCCGATGCCACTTCTACGCACGCTACGCCCGTGCTCGTCCCAAGGCGAATCAGGCTCTTCGACTTGCAGGAAGTGTTCAGACTGCGGATATTCGACGTAAAGGTTACGCAACGCTGGCGAGTACCTCGGTACTCGCCAGCGTTTCTTATGCACCTGCGTCGGTGCCACCGTGCGGGTGGTCCAACGAAGACGGGCCGACTATCAACCTGAATACTCCCCAGCACATTGCTAGGCCGCCCCAAATGATACCAAGCCACATTGGAGTCATTGCTTGTGCATCATTGCCAGGCGTGACAAGCATGAACAGCAGAAACAAGGCGACGATGAGTCCGCCGCCAACAACGAGACCTAGTCCGAGAGATTTCTTTGGCATCTTTCACTCCAGCGATTCTTCAACCATGGATGAACCGGCAAGACTGCAGCGAGTCGCATCTTCATCTATCGCTTGCTTGCGAGTCCTCTGACCTTTGAGCCCACATTGCCTCCTCAGTGTGCGCGCTGGCGCACGGTGTAGCCGATAGCAACAGGGTAGGCCTGTTTCGGGCGCAACTCCAGAGCAACCTGACTAGATGATATGCGCCTAGGAGCGGCCATCTCGGCCAAAAATTTCAACCCGCCGTGCATTCGGCTTCGCTCCGCAGGAGAATGGTAGGTAGGTTCACACGAGCCTGGGGACAATTTGCCGACACGACAGGATGATCATGTATTCTCGCCTTGCCAAAAGCTGCGGGCTAGCACTCTCGACCGGCCTTCTGGTTCTCGCTCTTGCAGGGTGTGTGAGCATCGAGTCCTCCAACGATGAGCAGAGTTCTGCGTCCGCGCCTGCCCAAAGCGCTACCCCGATCGAAGGCACTGTCACCCCGAGCGCCAAGAACCCTGACGGTGAGGCCACCGGTACTGGGACCGTGCCGAAGGAGACCGCCGAAAATTCCTACGATCAGACCTTCCGGACCATTGAATCCAAAGCCACTGAGAAAAAGTGCACCGGCAAGATGAATATCAGCGGCGATGGCGAGATTCTCAAGCTCATCGGCAATTGCCAGCAGGTGGAGATTACCGGAACTGGAAACATGATCATCGGCGGGCGCATCAAAGATCTTTCGATCTCCGGTACCGGCAATATCGTAGCCGTTAACAACGTAGAGCAAGCCAGCGTCAGCGGAGTGGGCAATTCGGTGGCCTGGCGAAATGATAATGCTACGACAGAAGACACCGGACAGTCGAACCGCCTCGGTTCCGATGCATTGGACGGCGTGGAGCTGGGCTACTAACCAGGCGCTCTATAGTGTCCGGCATTTCGGACACTACACCCTGTGATCGGCCGTCAGAACATCCTCGCTGTCGAACAATAGTAGTTAGATACTTCTTTGTTCCGTAGTGATTGGATTTGATTGCCATGGCTTCTGCCCCTCAAGTAACCCTCGGCCTTAGCGGCGCCAGCGCGGACGACGTTATCGCTGTTGCCCGCCATGAAGCCCAGATCAGCATTTCAACGCAAGTACTTGAACAGCTGGCTTCAGTCCGCGCCCACATTGATGCCCTGGCCTCGGCGGATACTCCGGTGTATGGAATCTCGACTGGCTTTGGCGCTCTGGCCACCCGCCATATCGCCCCTGAAGACCGTGCGAAGCTCCAGCGTTCGCTTATCCGTTCGCATGCTGCGGGAATGGGCGAACCCGTGGAACGAGAAGTCGTTCGCGCATTGATGTTCCTGCGGGCCAAGACCCTGGCATCAGGCCGCACCGGCGTTCGCCCCGTCGTACTGGAAACCATGGTTGCACTGCTGAACGCGGGTATCACCCCGGTCGTGCGTGAATACGGGTCGTTGGGATGCTCCGGTGATCTCGCCCCGCTCTCGCACTGCGCCCTGGTGCTGATGGGTGAAGGCGAAGCCACCGACCGCCAAGGCGTCCAGCGCCCAGTGCCCGAACTTCTCGCAGAAGCCGGCATCACCCCGGTGGAATTGGCGGAAAAGGAAGGACTGGCACTGGTCAACGGCACCGACGGAATGCTCGGGCAATTGCTGATGGCCCTGGCCGATCTGGAAGAACTCGCCGATATTGCCGATGCCACCGCGGCCATGAGCGTCGAAGCCCAGATGGGGACCGCGCAGGTGTTCCGGCCAGAGCTCCACGAGCCCTTGCGCCCACACCCAGGCCAAGGCCGCAGCGCAGCGAATATGTATGCGCTCCTTGCTGAATCCCCCATTGTGAATTCCCACCGCGAGGGTGATGGACGAGTACAGGATGCCTACTCACTGCGTTGCTCGCCGCAGGTCACCGGCGCCGTGCGCGACACCATCGCCCACGCTCGTCTGGTCGCTACCCGCGAGCTGGCAGCAGCCATCGACAATCCTGTCGTCCTTCCCAGTGGCGAAGTCACCTCGAACGGAAACTTCCACGGAGCCCCCGTGGCCTACGTTTTGGACTTCTTGGCCATTGCCGTCGCCGACTTGGGCTCCATCGCCGAGCGACGCACGGACCGGATGCTTGATCCTGCACGCTCGCGCGACCTTCCGGCTTTCCTCGCTGATGATCCCGGAGTGGATTCGGGCATGATGATTGCCCAGTACACCCAGGCCGGGCTGGTCGCGGAGAACAAGCGCCTCGCTGTGCCAGCCAGCGTCGATTCCATTCCGTCCTCGGCGATGCAGGAAGACCACGTCTCCCTCGGTTGGCACGCGGCCCGCAAGTTGCGGACTTCCGTGGCCAACCTGCGCCGTATCCTCGCGATTGAAATGCTGATCGCTTCTCGCGCGCTTGACCTCCGTGCCCCGCTTCAGCCTGGTGCAGCTACCGGAGCCGTCCTCGAATTGCTGCGCAGCAAGGTGGCAGGTCCTGGCGAAGACCGTTTCCTGTCCGCCGAGTTGGAAGCCGCGTACGAATTGCTGGCCAGCGGCAAAGTCCATCGAGTGCTTGAAGAGCACCTTCCTGCATAGCAACGGGCTGTGGCAATGATTTCCGTCGAGGAGAAGTTTCCCAGAAACAAGAAGCGTAAACTTGTTTACCGGGAAACTCCCTACCTCTTGTGAAAGAAACTTCTTATGCAACGAACCATGTTCAAGTCCAAGATCCATCGGGCTACCGTTACCCAAGCCGATCTGCACTATGTCGGCTCAGTGACCGTCGACTCCGATCTGCTGGCCGCATCGGACATCTTGCCCGGAGAACTGGTGAGCATCGTGGACATCACCAACGGTGCACGTTTGGAGACGTACACCATCGCAGGCGAGCCCGGCAGCGGTGTCATTGGTATCAACGGCGCAGCAGCACACCTGGTTCATCCTGGTGATCTGGTCATCTTGATCAGCTATGCGCAGATGGAAGATGCCGAGGCTCGCAGTTACGTCCCTAGCGTGGTTCATGTGGATGCCGACAACCGCATCATCCACCTTGGTGATGATCCTGCCGAGGCTGTCGCCGCGGACGTGCAGACTCCCCCGTTCGCACATCTGCGCGGCAACTAACCAGCAACGCGGAACAGCTTGATTGTTAAACGGCTTCACGGCATTGGTTTTTGATTGCCTGAAGCCGTTGTGCATCCATGGGCTAGTCGAGATTCTAAAGCTGGCAGTCCGCTTCGGGACATCCCTGCCAGGTCTTGGAGAAGTATCCGACAATCTGCAGGGTATGCCAAAGCGGGTAGAGCTCGTCGACACCTCCGTGTACGGCTGTGGCGGATTCTTCCACCGCCAGTTCGAAGAAGCGGCAGACGTCTTCGTAGTTCCATACCGCTGCGGTCAGCTCGATCAATTCGGGGTGAGTCAGCATGCGAGTAGGCTGCAGGCCGATATCGATCAAAGTGCTGAAGACGAAGTCTTCGGTCAGCTCATGGTCCTCTCCGCAATCGCACCATTTGATGCCTCGGCTGGGCATATTCCAAGTATCCACGGAGGTCTGGGAGGAAACCATCCATTCGGGAAGGCTTTCTTCTGAACCGGTTTCTGGTGCCATCTTCATCGCCGCCTTTCTATCCAACCAGCTGTGCCCAATGTAGGCTGTGCCTCCGACATTTTGGACGTGCCAACTCTCCGGTTATTGCCTGTTGCGCCTGGTGTTGGCATAGTTCAAGTGATCAGTAGCAAGCCACTGCCCACCGAGTCATTGTCAGGGGTTTTCCGATGAATACACGGTCCCATCCGGACACCAGCGATGGTGCCGCGCACCGTCAGTGGAACGAACTGCTCCAAGAAATGCGCGTCATGCAAACCGGTGTGCAGATCCTTGCAGCCTTCCTGGTCGTGCTCCCTTTCCAAGCTCGATTCAACATGCTCACTCGGACAGAAGAGATGATCTACGTTGTGCTTTTGGTCGCGGCGACACTGCTGATCCTCCTGCTGATCACCCCGGTCGCAGTTCACCGATTTTTCTTCGGCCAACGGCTCAAAGAACAGACCGTCAGCCTAGGGCACGCCGTGCTGAAAATAGTGGGCATCGGCGTTGGCCTGCTGGTCTCTGGCTGCGTCTGGTTTGTCCTGCAGGTGCTGTTCGGCTGGCAGCTGGGCGCATCTGTTGGCGGCGGGCTAGTCGTCGTCACCCTGTTCCTGCTGGTGGCACTGCCACGCATCTTGCGTCCGGAACTGGCTAAAGATGCTGACTAATCTGCGCTAGCTGTGGTTCATCCGATCCACATGCTTGAGCATTAGCTTCATCGGAAGGTGCCTGATCGCTCGGGGCAGCCAACGGGTGGCGAAGCGTACAAAAGCAATTGTCCTGTTGTTGCGCCGGAGGACCTTCTCGCCCAGTTCAAACCCGAACGCCTTGCGCACCACTTCCGGCAGCTGGGCAAGAGTGACATCACGCATCAGCGGCAAGCCCGCGCGAATCCACCACGGTGCTTTGGGCGCGGTAAAAAGTTCTTCGGCAAGCCGGCGGGTTTGATCGGTGACTCCCACCGTGGCCAGCGTCTTTTCCAGATAGAGATCGAAGTCGTGCAAGGTTGCGGGCCAATAGCCAGCCGGCATCTGCAGGGCATCCCCCAGCAGCGAATAATGCTGATACAGCTCTTCATCGTGAGCAAGGTCGCTGCCCAAGATCTGCTCCGCGATGACACGTGCCGAGTCGAAAAGCGTGGCGGCAACCCACAGTTGGAGTCGGGGATCCAGCGCCGAATAGGCCGGGGTCCCCGAGACTTCGTTGCGGGTTCCCCGGACATCCTGGTGAGCCTTGTTGACGTAATCAATCATCGTGCGTTGCTGCTCGGCAGTGCCATTGCTCAAGGCATAGATGTAGCCAAGCGTATGAATGAGGCGGCGCAGCGGGTTGCTGGCGAAGTCTGAGTGCTGGGCGATTGCCGTGCCGATTTGGGGGTGGGCCAGCTGCATCAATATCGCTCGCCCGGCCCCGAGCAGCAATCCTGCTTCTGGGGCAACGCGGGAGAAAGCGCTTGTTTCATCAGTTTTTCCTGCGTTCGGGCCCATGCTCTCGATTCTAGATGTTCAGGCTGTGCCGCCGCTTTAAGCATCATGGTGGATACTCGCACGCCCCGTGCGACGTGAGAGCATCCACCATGTTTGCTGTCGCTGCTGCCCTACTTTGTTGCCGAAGACCCCAAGCTGGTCGGCCCCTGCATTGGGGAAGACCTTGTCGGTCAAGGTTCGCTGGCCATTCTGGGCAAAGACTTCTACCGGGGAACGGTCGAGGTAGACCCGCAGGGCCAGCTCCCCGCTGCCATTCAACTTGACCGGCATCTCCTCAACCGAGGCAAAAGCAGGGTGGAATCCGGCACTGCCCGAGTTGCTGCGGTCGGCATGGACCTTCTTGCTGTCCGCATCGTAGCCGAGCACCGCGGAGCTGTTGGCATCGCCATGAACGGTGAGGCCCGAGGTCGTGGCGGTGCCCGGGTCAAGGACCACGTCGACCTGCACGATGGATCCAGCTGCTCGCTGTGGCAGTGTGCGGGTTCCCTCGGGAATGGACTTGTTGGTTTCCAGGTAGTTCGGTTGCCACCCAGTTTGCCGACCTGTTTCACCAGCGCCTGGGCAAGTGCCCGCCACCATCACGCCGCAGTCGCACAGCATGACCGATGCGGTAGCGATCATGACCGGTGCCGCCACCGCCTGAGACTGGCTGACGCCCAGCACCAATAATGGGCACTGGACACGGAAGAACACAACGTGCCCAGTGCCCATTTCTCCGCCATATTTCGCACAGCAAAGAGATCCCGGATGAACGCCACGAGATCCTGGTCATCGGCGAAGCCCCGATCGATATTGTCGCGACCGAACAAGGCAAGCTTGCCCATGCGGGCGGCTCCCCAGCCAATATGGCCTTTGGGCTGGGAGGGCTCGGAGTGGAGGCTGGAATGCTCACTGCGCTGGGCGATGACGAGTTCGGCCCGATGATCCAGGATCATCGGGGCACCGCCAACGTCGAGTTGCTGCCCGGGTGCTTGAACCTGACACGCACCGCTACGGCGACCGCGGTGCTGGCTGCCGATGGTTCAGCCCGCTACGAGTTCGATATCAACCGGGACTTCGCGCCATGCGCATCGGATCCCATGCCGAAGATCGTGCATGCCGGCTCCATCGCCACGATCCTCGAGCCTGGCGCCTCATCGGTAGCTTCTCTCCTGGCCCAAGCCAAGGGCCGCGCATTGGTGAGCTATGATCCGAATATCCGTCCGGCCTTGGTGGGCGAACACGATCAGGCACTGGCGACCTTTAAACGTACCGCCGCCTTGTGCGAGGTCGTGAAGCTCAGCGACGAAGATGCCCACTGGCTGTATCCGGAGAACAGCATGGCGCAGGTAGCCACCACGATTCTTGAGCTTGGCCCGCAACTGGTAGTCCTGCCCCGTGGCGGCGACGGTGCGGAACTGACTACCGGTACCGAGAGCATCGAAATCCCTGCAGTGGCAAGCGAGGTGGCCGACACGATTGGTGCCGGCGATTCGTTCATGTCGGCCCTGATTCGTGGCCTGCTCGATCTTGGAACGGCAAACCTGACGACCGTGCAGCTCGAAAACCTGGGACGCAGCGCAGTAGCAGCAGGAGCAATAGCTGTACGCCGTTCAGGCGCAATGCCGCCCACCCTGGAAGAACTGACGGCATTGCGGGGAGAACAGGAACCGGCAGCTCAATAGCCGCATGGGCTCAGAAAGCCACTCCGCAATGCAGGATCACGTTCGCGTAGGGCGTCGATTCGCCGGTGCGAACGATGATCTTGGCGGCCGGCAATTCCAACTTGAGCTCTTCATGGGAGATGAATCCCGGTTCCAGCCCCTTGCCCTCGCAAAGCTTATGGACAGTGCCGCCCTTTGCTTCGGCAGCCAAGGTGCTGTGCTCGATCACCATATTGCGGGTCAACACATCGAGCACCTGCTCGAAGCTGAGCAGCCCCTGAACCAGCGCCAAGTCGAAAACCGCGGGTCCTTCCGGAATCGGCAGGCCGCAGTCGGCGATGACCACAGTATCGGTGTGGCCGCAGGTGGCTAACGCACCTAATAGGGGCGCGTTGAGAATTTCGGATTTCAGCACGAAGGCTTCTTTCAAATCTTGCTTGGTGAATTGTCTTAGAGGTTCTCAAGCGAACGCGGGTAGGAAGCCTGGGCACCATGGGCCTGCACCGTCAACGCGGCGAACTTTCCGGCGAACGCTGCGGCTTCGGCCAGCTTGTCGCCTTGTGCCAAGCGGGCCGCCACGGCACCGGTAAACGCGTCGCCGGCACCGGTGGTGTCCACGGCTTTGACCTTTACTGCCGGCAGCTGCTGGATCTCCAAGCCCTGCTCGGCGACCAGGCAGCCGTTGGCGCCGAGCGTGATGACCAGGGAAGCCAGTCCGTGATCCATCAGCTTCTGGGCGATGACCGGTTCAGCCTCGGTGGAGATGCTCTCGCTGCCTTCAAGCTGAGCCAGGATCAGCGCTGCTTCGTGTTCGTTGACCACCAGCGGGTTGGCTTTGAGCAGGTAGTTGCGGTCCAATTCGATGACCGGCGCCAAATTCAGCACGATGCGATCGGGGGCAGCATCCATCGCCGCCGTGATGCCCGAGGCAGGGATTTCGCCCTGCAGCACGAGAATTCCCTCAATACAACCGGCGGCCTTGACGGCTTCGCCGGTGACCGTCGAGTTGGCGCCGGACACCACGGCGATAGAGTTCTCCGCGCCGGAGTCGACTTGGATGATCGCCACGCCGGTTGGTTCGACGGTGCGTGCCACTCGGTCGAGCTTCACGCCCTCTTCATCGAGCTGGCCGAGCGCCACCTCGGAATGCGAATCCTGGCCCACGGCCCCGATGAATTCGGTAGCTGCACCAGCTAGCTGCGCGGCCAAGGCCTGGTTGGCGCCCTTGCCGCCGGGTGAGAGCTGGTAGGAATCTGCCAGCACGGTTTCTCCTGGTCCGGGCAGACGTGCCATCAACGCGGTGATGTCCACGTTGCTTGAGCCCACGATGGTGACCTGGATATCCTGCTGCATAGTTAGTCCTTCTAGTTCTCTTCTCCCGGCGGCCAGTGGGTCCCGGTACCTTGAAATGCTACTGCTAAATGAAGATTATTCGCCTGCGTACTCGGCGACGTTCTTCTCATCCACGGTGTCCACGGCAACCTGCACGTTGGCCTCGACCTCTTCGCCCTTGATGGACTTCGACAGGATCTGCACCGACTGCTTGCCCAGTTCGGCTGGGTTCTGCGCGATGGTGGCCACCATGGTGCCGGCCTCTACTGCCTTGAATCCGTCATCGGTGCCGTCGAAGCCGACAACCTTGACGTCCTTGCCGGCCTTGTCGCCCAGGGCCTGGATGGCGCCCAAGGCCATCTCGTCGTTCATGGCCAGCACGCCCACGGCGTCCGGGTTGGACTGCATCAGGTTCGTCACGACGTCCAGGGCTTCGGCGCGGTCGAAGTTCGCGGTCTGCTGGGAGACAACCTCGATGTCCTTGAATTCCTTCAGGCCCTTGGTGAAGCCTTCGCCGCGTTCGTTGGTTGCCGACGCGCCCGGCACGCCTTCGAGCACGATGATCTTGCCCTTGCCGTCGATGGATTCGGCCAGCGCCTTGGCTGCCTGCTCGCCACCGGCCACGTTATCCGAGGCCACGAAGGAAGCGATCTTGGTATTGCCCACGGCACGGTCCACTGCGACGATCGGCAGCTCGGCCTTCACCACTGGGGCCAGGCCGGCTTCCGCGGTTTCGGTGTCGACGGCATTGATGATCACGCCGGCCGAGCCGTTGGTCGCGGCGGTAGCCAGCTGGTTGGCCTGGGTGGCGGAGTCATTCTGCGCGTCAACGACCGACAGGTCGAGGCCCTGGGCGTCGGCTTCCTTCTGGGCGCCATCACGCAGATCTACGAAGAACGGGTTGTTCAGGGTCGATACGGCCAGGGTCACCGAGGCGCCGTCGGCGGCGCTCTCGCCGCGGTTGCAGGCGGCCATCGACGCGGCGAGGCCGAGGGACAGGGTGATGGCTGCAGTGGTGCGAATCAGTTTTTTCATGGGGTGTTCTCCTTTGAACAAGGGTGGTTGGTGGAAGGAACTAGTGCTTGACGTTCTTGCGGCGCAGCACGTCGAAGCCGACGGCGATTGCGATGACCGCGCCGATGACGACCTGCTGCCAGAAGGCGGAGACCGAGAGCAGGTTCAGCCCGTTGCGGATGACGGCCAGCACCAGCGCGCCGATCAAGGTGCCGGAGATGCGTCCGACGCCGCCGGAAAGCGAGGCGCCGCCGATGACCACGGCCGCGATGGCATCCAGTTCGTACCCGGAGGCCAGGGTTGGCTGGGCCGAATCCAGTCGGCCGGCCAGGATCATGCCCGAGAGCGCTGCGAACAGCCCGGAGATCACGAAGACCGTGACCAGCACGCGCTTGACCGGGATGCCCGAAAGGCGCGCGGCTTCCGTGTTGCCGCCCACGGCGAAGGCGTTCTTGCCGATGACGGTGCGGTTGAGCACAAAGGCCGCGAGCAGCCCGGAGACCAGCAGGATGATGATCGGCATCGGGATCGGGCCCAGGTCATCACCCAGCCAGGATACCGATGAGCTGGTGGAAATCGGGCGGCCATCTGAGATGACCAGGGTCAGGCCACGCACCACGGTGAGCATCGCCAGCGAAGCGATGAAAGTCGGCAGCTTGCCGTAGGCGCTCATCGCTCCGGTCACCCAGCCCGACAGGGCGCCAATGGCCAGGCCCACCGGAATGGACAGGCCATCGGGCAGCCCCGCGGTGGTGACCGCGTAGGAGGAGCCCATGGCGGAAAGGGCTGCCACGGAACCTACCGAGAGGTCGATGCCAGCGGCCACGATCACGAAGGTCATGCCGAAGGCCATCACCGCGATGGTGGAGACCTGGATGCCGATATTCAGCAGGTTCGGTCCGGTCAAGAAGCGCGGCGTGGCGATGAATAGCGCCAGGCAGAGGATGACCAGGCCAACCAGCGCGCCGTTATTGGCCAGAAATACCTTGAAGTCGAAGCCCTTCTTCGGGGCAGTAGCTACGCTGCTCATTTACTTGATTCCCATTTCTTCTTCACGATGCACATTGCTGATGGCCAGGGCCATGATGGCGTCCTGGGTTGCTTGATTGGTGGCCAGTTCCCCGGCGATGCGTCCCTGGCTCATCACCACGACGCGGTCTGACATGCCCAATACTTCAGGCAGTTCGCTGGAGGCCATCAGGACGCAGCCTCCGGAGGCGGTGACTTCGTTGATCAGTTCGTAGATTTCAACCTTGGCGCCGACGTCGACGCCGCGGGTCGGTTCGTCGAGCAGCAGCACCTTGGCTCCTGCGGTGAACCATCGCCCGAACACTGCCTTCTGCTGGTTGCCTCCGGACAGCGACCTGATCGGCGCGTCGATGCTGCTCATCCGGATCCGCAGGCGTTCTGCCACTTTCTGCGCCCGGGCCTTCTGGCCCTTGCGGTCCACCAGCCCGTTCTTCGAGGTTGCCGCCAAGGTGGCGTAGCCGATGTTCTCGGCCACCGATGCGTCCAGGACCAGGCCCTGGGTCTTGCGGTCTTCGGGCACATGGCCAATGCCCGCGCGGGTGGCTGCCGCGACGTCGAAGCTGGCCAGCTTCTTGCCAGCGACCTTCACGGTGCCCGAATTGTACTTGTCCGCTCCGGCGATGGCGCGGATCAGCTCGGTGCGTCCAGCTCCCATGAGCCCGGCCAGCGCGACAACCTCGCCCGGTCGGACCTGAAGGGAAACGTTCTTCAGCCGGTCATCGCTGAGGTTCTCGACGCTCAGCAACGGCTCGCTGCCCGGTTCGCTGGCCACGCGCGGGAATTGGGCATCGATGTCGCGGCCGACCATGAGGCGGACCAGCTCGTTTTCGTCGGTGTCAGCCGGAACGGTGGCGATGAATTTTCCATCGCGCAGCACGTTCACGAAGTCGCCGATGGCTGCGATCTCATCGAGGTGGTGGCTGATGAAGACCATGCCCACGCCTTGGCTCTTCAGCTGGTTCACCACTTTGAACAGGTGCTCGATCTCGGTGGTGGTCAATGCCGCGGTAGGTTCGTCCAGGATCAAAACGCGGGCTTCAAGGCTCAAGGCCTTGGCGATCTCCACCAGCTGCTGCTGGGCCAGGCCGAGATCCCCTACCGGGGTGTTCACGTCGAGTTCCAGTTCCAGCTTGGCCAAGGCTTCGCGGGCGATCTTGCGCATGGCACGGCGGTTGATGACGCCGAACTTGCGCGGCACGCGGCCCAAGGTGATGTTCTCGGCAATGGTCATCGACGGGACCAGGTTCAATTCCTGGTGGATCGTGGCGATGCCCAGGGCTTCGGAAGTCTTGGTGTCCCGGATCCGCACGGGCTGTCCCTTGAACAGGATCTGTCCGGCGTCGGGTTCGTGGACACCGGCGACCATCTTGATCAGGGTGGATTTTCCGGCACCGTTTTCGCCGAGCAGTACCGAGACTTTTCCTGCATGCACTTCAACGGTGACATTGTCGATGACCTGTACCGGGCCGAAGGACTTGCAGACCTTGTCGAGGACCAGCAGAGCGTCGTTACTCATTCTTGTTCCTTCCATCACCTAGGCGCCGGTGGTCTCCGGGGCTTGGGCAAGGGATGCCCGAGCGGTGAATTGGCTGATGAATTCTTGGGGTTCTGGCTCGTTGCCAGCCATCACTGCTTGGAGTGCGGTGACTGCTGCGCGGCCCATGGCGCGCAGGTCGTGGCTGATCGTAGCGATCGGCGGGTGGTGCATGAGCATTGCGTCCACTTCGTCAAAGGCGATCACCGATAACTCGGAGCCCACCTTGACTCCGGCTTCTCGCCAGACGGTGAGCGCGCCGATAGCCATTGGCGCGTCGGCGATGATCACGGCGGTGGGTTGCAGATCATGTTCCAGCAGCCATCGGGCGCCTTGGGCACCGGAGGCGGCTTTGAAGTCGCCGGCGAAGTGCAATTTCTCGTCGGTCTCCAAGCCGTTGGACGCCAGGGCTGCGTCGAAGGCTCGGTGGCGTTCGCGCGCGGTCGATGCGTGGGCAGGTCCGCCCAGGAATGCGATGTGACGGTGGCCCAGTGCCTTCAGCTCTCCGATGGCCTCATCGAGGGCCTGGGCGCTGGCCGCTGATATGGATGGTATATCCAGCTGGGGCAGCGTGCGGTCCACAAAAACCATGGGGGTTTTCGAAGAGATGATGCGTTGCAGCATTTCGCTGGGATGGTCTGCATCCTCGTCCAGTCCTTGAGGGACCACGATGAGGCCGTCGACTCGGCGCGAAAGCATGGCGGCGAGGAACTGGTCTTGCTGCTGGGTGTCTTCATTGGCGTTGCCAATGAAGGTCATCATCCCGACTTCATGAGCTTGCTGTTCCACCGCGTGGGCGAGATCCGAGAAGTAGGGGTTGCGGACATCGGAAATCAGCAAGGCGATGGTGTCGGTTTTTGTGGAGCGAAGTGAGCGGGCCTGGGCGTTGGGAACGAAGCCTAGGCTCTTGGCTGCCGCTTCCACTTTTTCGCGGGAATCAGCCGAAGTGGCAGAGTGTCCGGAAAGAACGCGCGAGGCAGTGGCCGAAGATACTCCGGCGGCCAGTGCCACGTCTTTAATGGTGACGGCATTCATCCCGATAAGCCCCCTTGCTTACGTGTAATCGATTCCATGGAATCGATTACACAGTTTCCACGAGTACGAAAAAATTGTCAACACCGCAGGGTCGCGTACCGCCATAGAACGCATCCGCGCAAACATCGCTCCCACCTTTGACTTGAGGCTTCCCGTGAAACGTCAGCCAGAACACGAAATAATTCAGCTTTAATGACACCTCGTTTCCAAGGACTCTTCAGCGGTTTCCTTAACGCAGGACTTGCGATCGCTAAGATAGAAAATGTGTCGGTTAATCAGCTCTCAGATAGTGCGCAAAACTATCTCAAGATCATCTATGGGCTCAACGAGTGGTCCAGCGAGCCGGTGACTGCCAGCGTCATTGCAACCAAGGCGGGAATGAAGCTCTCCACCGTTTCCGGTGCACTGAGCAAGCTGCGCCAGCAGGGGTTGCTGGACCATGCTCCTTACGGTGCCGTGACCCTCACCGATCTTGGCCGCGGCTACGCGATAACCATGGTCAGGCGCCATCGCCTCATAGAAACCTTTTTGGTGCAGATGCTGGGCTACCGCTGGGACCAGGTCCACGATGAGGCCGAGAATCTTGAACATGCAGTTTCAGACTTCATGATCCAGCGCATCGACAGCCTCCTCGATCATCCCGCACGCGATCCCCACGGCGACCCGATTCCAACCGCAGAAGGACGCATTAGTGTTCCCGACGCAATCAATCTGAGTGATGCCGCCGATGGAAGCAACGTTGTCGTTGAGCGCATCGCCGACGACGATTCGCAACTACTCCAGTATTTTTCAGACCAAGGCATACAAGTTGGCGTCGAGCTGGGCGTGACATCCGCCGATGATTTTTCCGAGACCATCAACGTGCGCGTGGCAGGGAAAAAGTCGACCCTGCGCCTTGGTTCGCGGGCAAGCAACGCGGTCTGGGTCTCCCCTAGAAACTGACCATTCGCTCAGGCTAGCATCCTCGATTCCCGCTGCGCGAGCAGCACGGCATGGGCAGTAGCACCACCCTTAACGATCCGGGAGCTTATTCGTCGGATTGTGGATTAGAGTGAGTATCAGCCACACATACTGGAATGTTCAAGTTTCCATACTTGATGCTTCACGAGTGTGTTTTGGCGATCACTCGCGTCCGCTCCCCCACGAAAGTTCTCATCTTGCCTAGGAAAGTCTTTGCTCTGCTTTGCGCAGCGGTATTGATTCTGACCGGTTGCAGCGTCGCACCGGAATCCCCTGCCCCAGCTACGGCAGTTTCAGAATCAGCTGTGGAGCCATCGTTGACCACCCCAGATCTGGACATTGACCTGGCTTCGACCAAATCAAGGAGAGTGAACCCGGGACCGAAACTCAATGGGCCCAAGGCCCTGAGCATGCTCAAGTCACTTCCGGTCAAGGGCAAGGCCCCTGCGACTGGATACAACCGGAACAAGAAATTCGGCAATGGTTGGAAAGATTTTGATCGCGACAAGTGCGATGAGCGCCAGGACACCCTGTCCCGAGACATGTCCAAGGTCAAGTTCAAGGATCACAAAAAGTGCACCGTTGCTTCGGGGACTTTGCACGACAAGTACACCGGCAAGAAGATCAACTGGAAGGTCAAGTCCGGTAGCGTCGACATCGACCACGTGGTGGCCCTGAAGAATTCCTGGATCTCCGGCGCTCAGAAGCTCTCGTCGTCACAGCGCCAAGCGCTGGCCAATGATCCACTGAATCTGATCGCTGCTGACGCGTCTGCCAACCGCAAAAAGGGCGAGAAGAACGCTGCCGAGTGGCTCCCCAATAACAAGGGTTTCCGTTGCCAGTACGTGGCCACCCAAATCAGCGTCAAGAAGAAGTACGCACTGTCGGTCACCAAGGCTGAAAAGAACGCCATGACCAAGGTCCTGAACACCTGCCGCAATCAGAAGGGCGCGAAAGTTACCGCGATCAAGCCCGCAGGCAACCAGAAGAAGGCCGCACCGAAGAAGTCGCCATCGACCGTCAAGGGCACCGTGCACCCCGGCTCCTACTGCAAGAAGGCCGATAAGGGAAAGTCCGGCAAAGCCAAGTCCGGCAAGGTTTACACCTGCAAATACGATGCCAACGGCAAGCTTCGCTGGCGCGCATGATGCTGCGAACCTAATGGGTGGAAGTCTGCGACTTCCACCCATCTTGTCTCTGGTCCTACCGGAGGCCCGCCAATGATTTGCGCCGCCCGCTGGCTGCGATTCGCGTCGCTACCAGCCCTTGACGGGGGCTGAAGAGGTAGACCAGCGTGAAGATCAAGCCTTGCGCGAGCACGACCATGCCGCCCGTGGAAGTATCCAGGAAATAGCTGGTGTACACCCCGAGCATGCCGGCCCCAGCGGCGAGCGCCGGGGCGATGACAAGCATTTTCGAGAACTTGTCGGTCAGCAAGAAAGCCGTTGCCCCAGGGATGATCAGCATCGCGACCACGAGAATCACGCCCACGGCCTGCAGCGCGACCACGGAGGTCATGGCGAGCAGCCCCAGAAGCACTGCACCGATGATTCGAGGGTTCATGCCCAGCGCATGAGCATGAGTCTGGTCAAAGGCGTAGAGGGTGAAATCCTTGCGTTTAATAATGAGAATTGCGAAGGTCACCGCGCCAAGAATCAACACCTGCCACAAGTCGGCCGAAGAAACCCCAAGCAGATTGCCGAAGATGATGTGGTTCAAATCGATATGGCTAGGCGTCACCGAGATGAGCACCAAGCCAAAGGAGAACAGCGTGGTGAAGACAATGCCGATGGCAGCGTCTTCCTTCAGCTTGGTGGTGTCCCGAACTCCCCCGATCAGCGCCACCGCCAGGAACCCGAAAATGAGAGCGCCCAAGGCAAAGGGCGCCCCGACAATGTAGGCCAGGACCACACCGGGAAGCACCGCATGGGAGACGGCATCGCCCATCAGCGACCAGCCGATCAGCACGAGCCAGCAGGAGAGCAGCGCGCACAGCACCGAAGCGATGATCGTGACCGACAGGGCGCGGATCATGAAGGTGTAGCTCAGCGGTTCGGCGAGCAATTCAATCACGTTCATGATGCTTCTCGTTTCATCGGGTCCAGCCCGAAGGCCAGCGCTAGGTTTTCTGCTCGCAGCACGAGTTCTGGCGGACCATGTATCAGCACCTTGCGCATCAGCAATACCGCTTCGTCGGCCAACTCCGGCAAAGCCTGCAGGTCATGAGTGGAAATCAGCACGCTCCCGCCCTCATCGGCGATCTCGCGCAGGAGCTTGGTAATGGTCGCTTCGCTGCGCTTGTCCACACCGGCGAAGGGTTCATCGAGCAGCATGATGCTAGCTCCCTGGGCTATGCAGCGGGCTACAAAAGCGCGTTTCTTCTGCCCCCCGGAGAGCTGCCCGATCTGCCGATCAGCGAAATCGGTGAGCTCGACCCGCTCCAAGGCTTCATTCACTGCCTCGTGGTCGATTTTCCTGGCTCGGCGGGTCCATCCCATCTGCCCATAGCGGCCGGTCATCACCACGTCGCGGACCGAGATGGGGAAATTCCAATCAACGGCTTCGCTCTGCGGAACATATGCAAGCTTGCCGCTTTTGCGCGCCTGCAATGGGTCTGTGCCGCTGATCTTGACCCGTCCGGTGTCGGGTTTGATTTGTCCCATGATGGTTTTGAAAAGCGTCGATTTCCCGGAGCCATTCATGCCCACCAACCCGCACACAGTGCCCTGCGCCAATTGCAAGGAAGCGTGGTCGAGGGCGAGCACCTGTCCGTAATGCACGGTGGCGCCGGTGACGTCGATGGCCAAGTCGACATTGTGCTTCACGTTCATGATGCTTGTCCTTTCAATGCCCGGGCGATTTGTTCCGTGTCGTGGGTGATGAGTTCCAAATAGCTGGGCACCGGGCCATCTGCTTCTGAAAGGGAGTCCACATACAGCGTTCCACCGAAGCTCGCGTCGGTCGACTCGACGACTCGTTGCATGGCAGCGTCCGAGACGGTCGACTCGCAGAAGACCGCCGGCACGTCGTGATCGCGGACATAATCGATGGCCGAAGCTACCTTGCGCGGGGTGGCTTGTGATTCGGCGTTCACTGCCCAAAGGTATTTCTCTTTCAAGCCAGCGTCTCTGGCAAGGTAGCTGAATGCTCCTTCGCAAGTCACCAGCACTCGTTGTTGCTGCGGGATATCTGCGAGGGCCGAGTCCAGGTCATCTTGCACTTTTTGAAGCTTGCTTTGGTAGGCCTTGGCGTTGTTGCGATAGTCAGATGCGTGTTCCGGGTCCAGTTCAGCGAAAGCCTGGGCGATGGTGTCGACGTAGCGCTGCACATTCTGCGGGCTCATCCAGGCGTGCGGATTGGGCTTTCCGGCGCCTTCACCCTGCACGATTCCGATAGGTTCGACATCTTCGCTGACCGTGATGTGCGGTGCGGAATTCTCTTGGACGAACTGCGCAAACCACGCTTCGAGGTTCAGCCCGTTGTCCAGGATGAGTTCCGCATGAGAGGCTCGGCGCAGATCATCCGGAGTCGGTTCATAGCCGTGGATCTCGGCGCCGCGCCGGGTGATGGATTCCACCCGAAGATGTCCGCCAGCGACGTTTTGCGCGATGTCCTGCAGTACCGTGAACGTCGTGAGCACCACCGGGCGAGGGTCATTCGGCTGGGCGCCCGCTAGCATTGAATTATTTGCTGGCGTGCATGCTGTGGCAAGCAGGAGCCACGGCACTACGAGTAGTGCCAGCCAGGCGGCTGGCTTGCGTCGACCAGTCGTCGTTTTCACTCATGCCTCGAATCCTGAACTTCGCGTCACTGCCTCTACTTCATTGCAGGACAGCGAGAGCGGTGATCTTCGCTCACTCACAGGATAATGTTCGAGGGGTCAAACAATCAATTTTTCGTCGCGTCTATCCCACGGAAATTTCATAAATCAGGCGGGCCGCGCTGCGTGCTGTACGCGAGTCGATGTCAAAGCGGGGATTCAGCTCGACAACGTCGGCAACAACGAGTTTCCCACTGGCCACCACCTGCCTGCATACCGCCAGAATCCGTTCAAAGGGGACGCCGAAGCCTGCCGGGGCGCTCACTCCGGGCGCTACGCTCGCGGGCAATACATCCAGATCGATAGTCAGATACAGAACGTCAATGCGTTCAAGGAACGCATGAACAAAATGCCGGATCGGCTCGGGTTGGCAGTTCTCGTCAAGCAGGTAGGGCACACCAAGTTCTTCAGCTTTCTCAAACAGCACGGCGGTATTGCCGGGGCGCGAAATCCCCAGCACCGCGTAGTGGAATTCTCGATCCTGCCCCTGCATTTCTTGGTACAGGTCGAGAAATGGGGTGCCGCTGGTCCGCCGGCTTTCATCACGCAAATCAAAGTGCGCATCCAAATTGAGGATTCCAATCCTCGTGCCCCGATCATCGGCCAAGTGCCGGATCAAACCCAGGCCTGTTCCATAGGCGGTCTCATGCCCGCCGCCGAGAATGATGGGCAGGGAGCCGGAGGACAGCGCCTGCGCCACGGCACCAGCCAGTCGTTCCTGGCCGGGTTCCAGTTGGTCACCGTCGACAACAATGTCCCCGAGATCCACCAGTGTTCGGTGCTTATGGATAGACATAGGGCTCAGCGCGGAACGCAATGCCGCAGGCCCGTCCAACGCGCCAATGCGCCCTAGGTTGCGCAGCACCCCAGCATCAGAACGGAATCCGATCAGCGCCACCGCATCATTCAGATTTCCAGATTTCTGCTCAGTGATCAGCTGATGCCACCGCAAATGCTGTGCGCCTGAGCCATCCACCCGGCCTGACCATTGCTGCGCCTTCTGATCGGTCCGAATCCTTGCCGCTTTTCCCTCGTCTCCCATGAATCCAGCACAGCAGATCCGGTCTGCCCGGTCTACAAGAAAAGAGCAGGTGCTGTCCGGCATTCCGGACAGCACCTGCTTGACTGGCTAGTTTTGCTGAATGAAGACAAACGCCGTGGTGGATCCCGGTTCGATTTCCGTACGACCAGCATCTTGGATGACCGGGCCGCTGGCTCGTTGCGAGAGGGCGTCAAAGTCCTCGCGGGATAAGTGACGAATGCCCACTGGCGCGTGGTCTTTCAACCACGCTTCAATGCCTTGGCCATCGGATTCCGTCAGCCAGGCAAAGAGTGCATGGGCACACTGCGCGGCGGCCTTGCCCGTGGACATTTTCAGTGAATCATTCACAGCGATATTCACCGTCGCATTCAACACTTCCCCGCTCTTCGGAAGTTCCGTTCCAGAGACTTGCAGCTTGGCGATGAGCTTGGGGAGACTTGCCGCGGGAAGTGGTGGCAGGCCAACTGCCTGGGCTTTGCCTACCTCGCTGACCATCTGGTCCGGAAACATTTCCAGGACCTTGGCAAACATCTTGGGGTTGGCACGACGCACGGATTTGGCGAAGGCCTGGGAGGCCCACTGCTGCCAGTCCGGGTTTTGCGGATCTTGCAGGTAGGCGATGATCGCGGCGCGCGAGACCGCCGACAGTCCCTCATCTTCAGTCGAGGGATCTTCCTTATCGATGCGCAGAATAATGGGCTGGACTAGTTCTCCGGGATCGCGTTCGTGCAGTTCATCCATAAGTTCATTCTAGTTGTGGCATGCCCGCGGGATCACCACAAGAGCAGGCCTGCGCTTCACCGTTCCGAATCAGTGTCGACGCACCTTGCGCACGATCACGATGATGACGCTGGTCAGCATCGCGGTTGCCAAGCTGACAAGAAGCGGCGTTTGCCAAGCAACTTCCGTGATCGCGGTGCCGAACCCAGTCCCGAAGGCCCTGAGTCCCTGGGCAAATCCGGCATCCGACTGGATCACTCGCGCCGCGCTTTCGACCACCGCTGGCATGACCCATTGAATCGCCAGGGCGAGGACCCAGAAGATCAGATTCGAAGCCCGCAGGAAGCCGACGAATCCAAGAATCAGTCCCAAGACCAAAGGGCCCGCGTACCAGAGGTAGATGTAGTAGGACTGTGCTCCGGCAACCAGCGATGCGACGATCTGCAACCAGTAGCTGACGCTGACGGTCATCGTTGCGTAAAAGAGCGTTGCAACAGGCAGGCGCACTTTCGCACTGAGAAAATACCAAGCTTGGCTCAGTACCAGTAGCGCGCCAAAGACCCACAGCTCAGTCACCGATGCTTGCGTGAGTTTCCCGCTGAAGGCCGCCGGATTTGTGGCATAAATGCCTTGGGCTCCCAGCCCGAGCATGCCAAGGAACAAACCCACGGCACTCACGACAGTAAAACCGGTTCTGCCACGTCCAACGCTGCGAACAAACCAGCTGCCAAGCAGCGAGGTCAGGGTGAAAACCACGATCAGGCCGAGGGCATCATTGCTGGATAGCGGCAAGATTGAACGGTCTTCTTCTCCGATCCAGAGCCAGGGCAGCACCGCGATAATCGCGATCAGCATGCCGCCAGCAATTTGCATCCACCAGTTTTGCCAGACGCGCCTCATTGAACCCACGTTGCTCCTTCTTCTGCCTACGCGCTCATTGTTCCAGAGTCGGCCCGAGGCCGCCCGAAGGGCACGAGGTATATCTGTGAAATTGGATCGAGAGAGCGCCGTGAACGGACAGTTAAGTGCCAACAGTGTGCACCAATCGACTCTAAAACCAGCTCTCCACTAGTAGAAACGTCGACACCACATGCTTTGCGGCAAATCTGGCCCAAAAGCAATGGCTCGTGAGCACTCCACCGGGGAGTTGCTCACGAGCCATTAAGATATGCGCTTTCACCATGGCTTGGCGTGGGTGGCCAAAGCTTGTCCAGCGATACAGGTTCGGATGGTCTGCATGCGCTCTAGGTCGTGGCTGGTCCGGCGGTAGCCCTTCCAACGTCGTCTGAATTCATTGAACAGCACATGATTCATCTTGCGCAACAGACGATGCATCCACTATTCAATATGATCAATTCGCTGAAAAATGCTCTCCGAATATTCGTCATTTTGCCATGAGAGCTGAATCACACATCTAGCCTTGGGGTGAAAATTTCACCTCTTGACCTTGACGTTGCGTCAACCTGTAGCGTGAGAATCATGAACAACTCAGCACAGGGCCCGGGGATAGCGGAATACTCGATTTCCTACGTATCCAGGGCGGCCGGGGTCAGTAGCCGCACCCTGCGCCACTACGACCACATCGGGCTACTGACACCGGGGCACGTTGCCCAAAACGGGTATCGCTTCTACACCCAAGATCAGCTGGTGCGGTTGCAACGAATCTTGTTGCTCCGGGACATGGGTCTGAAGCTGGAGAGCATCGCCGAAATTCTCGAAGAACAACGCGACGAACTCCAAGCGCTGACCGAGCATATCCAGCAACTGCAAACACAGCGCAAGACGATCGATCGACAGATCACAGCGCTCGAACGCACCATTACCGCAATAGAGAACGGAGAAAGAATGAAACCCGAAACAAGCTTTGACGGCTTCAACGAGCAATACAAGGACGAAGTCACCGAACGCTGGGGCGCCAAGGCCTACCAGACCTCGAACAAGTGGTGGCGCGGCAAGAGCCCGGAAGAACAAGCCGGCTTCTTCCAGCAGGTCCGCGAATTGAACGAAGCCTGGATCAGCGCCGGCCAGGCGAATGTTCGACCTGAGAGCGAGGTGGCCCAATCGCTAGCCGCGCGGCATGTGCAGTGGCTGAGTTCGATTCCCGGGACCCCACTAGAGTCCGGCATTCCGGAACAAGGCAGCACCTATGTCACGTCCCTGGCTGACATGTATGTCACGGATGAACGATTCGCCAAGAACTACGGTGGCCACGCGCAGTTCGTCAGCGATTCGCTTAAGGTCTATGTGCAGAAAGTCATGGACCTTTAGGATTGCGAGTCGTTAGCGATCTCTTCACGTGCTTGGGCGTACCGTTGCTGGATGTAGTTTTCCAGTTCCACTCGCTCCACACGCCACATGCCACGCCCTCCAATTTGGATGGCCGGCAGCTCCCCGCTTTTGACCAGAGCGCGAACTTGAGGAAGCTTCACATTCAGCTCCTCAGCCACATCTTCCAACCGCAAAAACCTCATAGGAACAGGGTACTGTGATTGGCCCTCGAATGATTGCCAGAGCACGGTTTTGTGGATAAGAGACGAGGAATCGCGTACTGACAGGCGGCGGAGCTGCCGTTTCCGGCTTGTTTGCAACAATATCGGTCAGTCCGCGCAACACATTTGGGCTCAACTGGTCATATTGACTAAAATCTGTAGAAGGTACTTACGCACGCGCACCACAACCTGTCACAGGAGACCAGCACATGAATTCGGATACGTATCAGCTCGATGAAACCGACCGACGTATCCTCCTGGCCCTGGATGCTGATCCGCGCGTGCCGATCATGATGCTCGCGCAGCAGCTGGGATTGGCTCGGGGCACCGTGCAAACCCGTTTGGAGCGCTTGGCGCATTCGGGCGCGTTACGCCCGAACACTGCCCGCATCCTGCCTTCATCCATGGGTCGCGGCGTCAGCGCCTTCGTGAGCGCAGAGCTCAACCAGGCAGCCTTGAACGATGCCATTGCCGCCCTGCGCCAGATTCCCGAGGTGCTCGAATGCGTGGCTCCAGCTGGCGACACCGACCTGTTGATCCGCGTCTCGGCCACCGATCCGGATGACCTCTACCGCGTCAGCGAAGAGATCCGCCTCTGCCCGGGTATCACGCGGACCTCCACGTCCATGATCCTGCGTGACGTGATTCCGTACCGCACGACCGAACTGCTCAAGAAATTGAGCAAGGACAAGCACTAGCTTCAGCTCTTGGCTCAGCCGTTGACCGCTTCGAGCCCGGTAC
Organism: Glutamicibacter sp. JL.03c; assembly: GCF_025854375.1. Classification (NCBI taxonomy): domain Bacteria; kingdom Bacillati; phylum Actinomycetota; class Actinomycetes; order Micrococcales; family Micrococcaceae; genus Glutamicibacter; species Glutamicibacter sp. JL.03c. Next base: position 2,853,979 of record NZ_CP107575.1, read on the forward strand.
CGCCCAGCTCCGTCCGGCTGCGGTAAACCAGCACCATCGAGCCCAGGCACAAGAGCGCCAGGATGCCGATGAATAGCTCTGGGTGCGCAATCAGACGCCACAAGGCGAAGAGCGTCGGGAACGTGAACCCGATGAAACACACCATGTAAAAACGACCGGTTAATTTTCCGACATCCGCTGAGCCGGCCAGATCCAGCACCTGGCTCAACCCCGCCACCAGCAAGATGCCGTTGGCGGCGCCCGAAAGAATAAAGGCGAGTACTCCCATCACCTCGGAACCGGTCAAGGAGACAGCCATCATCAGCAGCAAGCCCGCCAGCGCAGTCGCCAGTCCGGCCATCAGCAACGAGATCTTTCGAACGTCGTTGAACCTCCGGACAAACGGCTGGATGATGGTTCCCATGCCCATGGTTACCGCAACGGCAACGGTGGAGTAGAGCAGATTGGATCCTCCGGCGCCGTCACTCAGCGCGGGAACCACTGCGAATCCTGTAGCCGCCATGCCAAAGACCCACGGCGCGGACGGCAGAACAATTCGATTGAAGCGTCGTCGATTCTCGGGCGTCGTCGGGCTGCCTGCCCCGGCAGGACCGGCGAACGCCACTCGCGGTTCCCCTGCGGCCACTGCAATCAAGATCAGCCAAGCAATCGTGGTCACAGCATGTACCGCGTAGGCGATTTCTGGATGCGCGCTTGCACCGACGATGGCCCCGGAAATAATTGGCCCGACCGCGAACCCCAACGATGTGCACAGGGCCGCCCGGGTTGCGCCGGCGGCGCCGGGGCTCAGCAGCTTCACCCAGCTGGTGATAGCCACCATCGCCAGGCCCATTCCGAACCCGGTGAAGGCTCGGCCTGCATAAAGTCCGGCAACATTCAGCGCCCCGGCAGCCATGACCAATGATCCGAGGATGGAACTGGCCAGGGCGATCAAGGAGAAGGGCTTGCGTCCGAAGCGGTCGGCCAACGGTCCACCGAAGGCCAGCGCAGGAATCATGCCCACCAGGTAGCTGCCCATGACCAGCATGGCTTCGAATTCACTCAGGTCGCGGAACTGCTGATACCAGTTGATCAGGGACACGTATTGGTTAGCGCACCAGCCGGTGAGCACCAGGCAGATGCCCGGCAACCACCACGGAGCGGTGCCGGTGAACAGGGGTCGTCGTGAAATGGCTACTGCTCCAACTCGTGGAAAAGACCACGCACTTTCTCGGCGATCTCATCCCTGATGATATTCATGCGTTCGGCACCGGTGATGCCGTCTTCGCTTGGTTCGTAGGTGACCCAGCGTTCGACGTTGACCGACGGGCCCAGCTGCGGATGGGCATCGGTGCCGAGGATGATGACCCGGTCGACTCCTTGGACGACCTTCGGGTCGATTCCTTTGGGCGTCCCGCCAGACATATCTGCCCCGGCCTGTGCCAGAGAGGCCACCGATTCCTGATTGATCCCCGAGCCCGGATTGGTCCCCGCGGAGTAGCTGGTGATCTTTCCGCCAGAAATATAGTCCATCAATGCGGCAGCCATCTGCGATTTGCCGGCATTGCGAGAGCAAATGAAAAGTACCGAGTTAGCCATGAACCTATTGAACCACCCGTGATGGGCTCACGGGTGGTTCACGACTGGGAAATCATCGACTGATTACTTCAGCACCTTATAGGTCTTGATGGTTTCCCCCTTGAAGAAGGCAGGCTGGGTGATGCGCATGTAGATCATCACGGCGACGCCCAGGAGCAGTACTCCGACGCCCAGGATGAACACCATCCCGATGCCACCGATTTCAGATCCCGAGCCATAGCCTGGATCCAGCGAATCAACCGCCGTAACGAAAAACATCACCAGCAGGATGACACCTCCGAGAAGTGGTGCCAGGAATCTGAAGAAGAAGTTCCTGGCGCTGTTGAACAGCTCGCCACGGAAATACCAGACGCAGGCCAGGGCGGTCAGGCCGTAGTAGAAGCAAATCATGAGTCCCAAAGCTGTGATGGTATCCCACAGCGCGTTTTCCGAGAGCAACCGGGTCACCACGTAGAATCCCGCCGCTGCGCCGGCAGACACGACCGTCGCCACGGACGGGGACATGAACCTCGGGGAGATCTTCGCAAATCGGCTCGGCAAGGCCTTGTAGTATCCCATGGCCAACAAGGTGCGGGCTGGTGAAACCATCGTCGACTGCAGCGAGGCCGCTGAGGAGGACATGATCGCAAGCGACATCAGCATGGCCAGGGGTCCCATGACGGGTCCGGCCAGGACGGCGAAGATGGATTCCTGATTCTCCGGATTTCCCGCGCCGAGCCCGGTCGTCCCAACTCCCGCGAAATACAGCACGGCGGTGGCAACGGCCAGATACAGGGCGATAATGATCAGCACGGTCCATGTCGAGCCACGACCGGGAACCTTGTTGGGATCTGTGGTTTCCTCATTCATGGTCAGGGTCACGTCCCAGCCCCAGAAGACGAAAATTGACAAGGAGATGCCAGCGGCGAAGGACGTGAACGTCTCGACTCCCGCAGGGTTGAACATCTCCCAGGTGATGGGGGTCGGATCATAAGGTGTGCTGGAGGTGAACGCCATGATGGAGAACAGCAGCAGGACGCCAACTTGGAAGCCGACCAGCACATATTGGAAGATCTTCGTGGCGTTCATGCCGCGGTAGGAAATGTAGGCGGCGGCAGCGATGAACACGAGCGTAGTGGGGATGTTGATCCACAGGTTCTCGGTCAGCTCCGCGATCGCCGGCTGGCCGGTGACTTGGGCCAGCAAGATGTAGAAGAAGTCCACAGCGACGGCCGCCAGGTTGGAGAGCACGATCACCGTGGCGGCGATCAGTCCCCAGCCGCCCATCCATCCGATCATGGGGCCGAAAGCGCGGGTGGCCCAGGTGAACGAGGTTCCCGAATCGGGCATGGAATTGTTCAGCTCCCGGTAGCCAAGGGCCACGAGGAGCATGGGGATGAACCCGGCAATCAAGATGGCCGGGAGGCTGGTGCCGACCTCTGCCACGGTGGCGCCGAGCCCGGCGGTCAGGGTATAGGCCGGGGCGATGCAGGAGATGCCTATGACAATCAGCCCGAGAACACCGACGGTGCCCTTGGACAGGCCTTTTTCGTGCAACCCGCTTGCGGCGGCGGCAGGATGGGCATCCTGGCTCAGGTCGTGCGACATGTTGGTAAACCTTTAGCTTGAGTGAGGCGATAGTGCGTCGGTCAGAAGTACCGCGCCACCTTTCCATCAGTACGGTTGAACAGTGAGGGGTGCCGCCAGCGGGTGTCCGCTGGCGTGGCTAGTTGCGCGGTCCAGGATGCGCAATGACTCCGAGGGGCACAGAGAGCTTGCCGAGGATGCGTTGCGCCTTGGGACCGATGAAGAGCCGGCGGTCAGCTGCCAGCCTGGCCGACCCGAACAGGGCCAGGTCGCCGGCCTGCCAGGAGAGTTGCCCGGCGGCTTCATCCAGGCTGCGTCCCACCACCACGTCGATGCTGGCCTCGAGATCCATGGAACCAGCCAGTTCGCGCAGTTCCGCGCTGGTGCTTTCCACGTGCGCCTGCAGGTCTCGTTCCGGATCCTGGACGTCGAAGGGCAAGACCAGCGTCACCACGCGCAGGGGCACTGCACCGCCGGCAGCCAGCCGCGCAGAATGCTCGATGACACCCTTCGCTCCGGGGCGATCCCCTACGAATGCGGTGATCCTCGTCAGCTTGCCGTCCGCTGACCTCAGGGTCTCCATTGCCGCGGGCGAGGACATGTAGACCGGGACCGGCGAGGAGTGCAGCAGCGCGTTGGCAATCGCGCCGGGCAGGAAGAATCCGGCGCGGTGGCGTTTGCGTCCGCCGAGCACAATGCCATCAGCCTGGTGTTCCTGGGCGAGGGCGATCAGCCCTTCGGCTATCGAGGGCAGCGAGCGGGCCACTACGCTGGCCTTGATCCCGGCTGGAACCAAGGCCAGTGCGTGTTCAGCCCACTGGTCGACCTGGGCGGAGAGGATACTGGAGTATCCGTGGTCCCCGCCCGGGTAGACCGCGTTGAACGGTGCAGCTGCAGGCAGCACGATGGCGATCCGCAAGGACCCTTCGGGGTATCCCGACACCAGTGCGCTGGCCAATTCGATGGCCTCGGCGCCCCGCTCATCCGCGGTGTAGCCTACGAGCAGTTTCATGGTCTACGCGCTGATCTTGTCGTCGACCGCGGTCAGGGTCTGCACGCCGTCGTAGTTTTCGTCGTAGCTGGTGCCATCGAGCTCTGCGATGATGCGCGCCGCGGAGCGGCGGCCCATGCGCACTGCGCCGTCAACATGCTGGAAGCCTTCGCCCGCCAAATCCGAGGAGCTGAAGAAGATCGGGCCGACATTATCGTTCTGGGTCGGGCCGAAACGGTGCAGTCCGCCCAGGTCGTAGCTGGTGGCGTAGGCTCCTCGGGTCCACTCTTCGGAGCCGAAGTCCGAAAGGTAGAAGACCTTGGGATCCAGGGTCTTCTCGCCCAGGAACTCGGCCATGGCCTTGAGCACGACGTCCTTGCGCTCTTCGTCCGATGCCAGCGACCAGACCTTGTCGGCTTCCACGTCGGAAATGAAGCCGACCAGGGTGCCGGTCTCTTCCCCGTCGAAGGTGTTGTCGTAGACTTCCTGGACCAGGTGGTTCGGACCAAAGCAGGTCCCCGAGAGCCCTTCTTCGCGCCAGAACGGGGTGTCGTAGACCGCGTGCACCTTGATGACAAGGCCCATGGACTGGTGCTGGTGGGTGATCTGCTGCCACCGCGGCAACGGCGGGAAGTAGCTGATGCGGCTGTACAGGTTCGGCGGCACCGCAAGAACAACCTTCTTGGCCTTCACGGTGACATCGCTGCCGTGGGCCACAACTCCTTCTTCGCTCCATTCCAGCTTCAGCACTGGGTTGTTCAGGTACACCGAGCCTTCTGGCAGGCGCTTGGAGACCTCGATGGAGACGCCCTGCATGGAGGTCTTCATGCGGCGGTCAAGGATGAAGTCTTCATCGACCAGGTTGTCGAAGGAGCCTGCTGACGAGGCCATGAGCACTGCCTGCAACGCGGAGAAGGCATGGGCTGGCTTGGTGAGCATGCCGCCGGCGATGAACAGGCCGATGTTGTTGCAGGCGGTCTCGTCATCGGAGTTGCTGCGCAGGAAGTGATGGAAGGAGATGGTGTCCAGTTCCGCCGCGCGCGGGTGCTCCCATGGCTTGTCCGGGTTCATTTGAGCTGCCAGCTGGTTCATCAGCTCGATCAGCTTGTTCATTTCGGCCACGGTGGACTCTGCCACCGGGAAGTCGTCGCCCTCGTAGATGATCGATTCGCCGGCTTCGGTGCGGTAGACGCTCTTGCCTTGCTTGTAGCGCTCGAAGGTCTCGATGCCCAGCTCTTCGATCAGCGAGTACAGGCCGGTCTGGTCAGGGCTGATCCATTGGCCTCCGATTTCGATGGTGGCCCCGTCCATGACGTCGGTCCAGGTGCGTCCGCCGACGCGGTCGCGGGCTTCGAGCACGGCAACGGATTTGCCTGCCTTGTTCAGCTCGTAGGCTGCGGTCAGACCCGATGGGCCGGCACCGATGACTACTACGTCGCGTTCCAGATGTTCCATGAACAGCTCCCTCAAACAATAAAATGAATTCAGTTCATTTACTTGTCATATAGCATAGGGGAAGAACATCGACTTGTGAAGCAACCCACGTCAGGAAGTGAAACGCATGACCGAATCGGGCACCCGGCGCGCTGGAAGACCGCGCAAAGCGGTACTCACTCGCGAACGCATCACCGCGAACGCGCTAGAACTGGTTTCCGACAGCGGGTACGAGCACCTGACCATGCAACGTCTGGCCAAGTCGCTGGGTGTTTCCCCGTCGGCTTTGTATAACCATGTGGACTCAAAACATGACTTGATGCAGTGGATCCAGGAATTGGTCATGACCGATATCGACACCACAATTTTTGATACTGAGCCACTGACCGAAGCCCTGGTCCAGTGGGCGACGAGCTACCGCGATGTGTTCGCCCGACATATCCCATTGATCCCGATCATCGCAGTGCTTCCGGTCTCGGATTCCCCGCGCACCCTGAGCATGTACGAGCGGGTCGCCGAGGCTCTGAAGGACTACGGCCTGGCTGAAAACGAGATCATTCCAAGCATCGTTGCCTTGGAGTCATTCATCTTCGGCTCCGCGATGGACACCGCGGCACCGCACGATATTTTTGATACGACAAATCACAAGGACCTCACCCCGCACTTCACCCAGGCGGTGGCCGCGCAACGGAAAACCCAGCTGAACACCAGCGACGATTCCTTCCAGCGAGGACTTTCGGCCATGATTGCCGGCCTGCTGAGCACCGGCAGCGCGTCATGAGTGGAAAGGAACGCAAGCCGCGGCGCTTCGCTTTGATTCCCCGGCAGTGGGCAGCCATCGCCCTGGTGATCGTAGCGCTGGTTTTCATCTTGCAGAATCTGACCTACGTGCGCGTGGAGTTCTTCCTCATCCACACAGCTGCGCCGCTGTGGCTGGTCCTGCTGGTGACCCTGGCGGCAGGCTACGCCATTGGCTGGTTCTCAAAACGGAGAGACTAGTCTTCCAAAATGGCCCACTCGCCGACTTCTTCATTCTGCGAGTCGTAGACATCCTCCTGGGCGCCGGGTTCCAGCGGGTACATGGCCACGCGCTGCGACCAGTCGCTCAAAATGCGTTGAAGCTCCTCCATCGGCTTGAGCTGCATGTTCTCGGTATCAAAATTGACTTCCAAAACAAAACGCATGGCCCGCTCCTAGTTCTTCCGGTTGCCGCCATCCTATGCCCGAGCACGACGAAAATCGAGAGTTGCCGAGAGCGCGCCGTCGTGAAAATTCAGTGGGATCAGATAGAAAAATAGCGAGCGCCCAAGGAGCCTTGGATTCTCGCTATCGGAGGGTGCAGCGGGCAGCTACTGGACGCCACCCATGTAGGCCAATGACTGGAGCGCTTCGTTGCCGCCCACCTTGTACAGGGCCAAGACCAGGCCGCCGAATACAATGCCCATGGCAGCGCTGAAGCCAAGCGAGATCTTGACCAGCGAACGCACTTCTCCGCGACTGACTTCAGCTTCATCGTTGAGGTACTTGGCTGCGCCCTGGCTGAAGCTGGCAGCTGGGGTCAAGGCACGAGCAGGAAGGGTCAGCAGATTTGATGCGGAGTCGGTCTGGCCGTCGCGGAGGATCGCAATGGTGGCTCGGTTCCTGCGATCCTGGCGAAGCTTCACGATGTTGGCGCCATGGCGGGCCAAGAGAATATCTTCACCGAGCGGGATCGTTGCCATTGCTTGTGCTCCTAGTTAATTTCCATCACGTCTTTCCAGCACTATCAATGATTTCTGAAACGTTTTATCCCCGTAACCCTTTTGTCGAGAACCACACATGCTCCTGTGATGCAATCCGCATGATTCTGGGGCAAAATCGACTTTTCAGGTGACCGGGGACATAGCCGAGAACAAATTCGCCATGCTGGCCCATAATCGTTTCCGGCAAGAAAAAACCCGAGGGCATGAGTTCCCTCGGGTATTTTTCGCCGGTCTTGAAATCGCTTATGCGGTCTTCAAGTCGTTGTTCTTTTGCTGTCGCTTGGCCTCGCGGATTTGAATGCCCAGATCATGGTTCGACAGATCTTCGGGTGAAGCGACACCGCGCCGGTAGGCCTTGGCTACCAGGGCTTGGCGAATTTCGGCTTGGTGGTCTTTCTTGTAGCGGATCACCATGAAGACGCTCACGATCGCCAAGACAATCAGAGTCACCACTGCAGTCAGAATCGTAGTTTCCAGAGTCATAATCTTCTCGGCCTCCCCATTTTTCAGTCGCTGCTGCATTTGGCCCGCTCGTTTAGCCGGAGAACTTCGTCCGACGGCCGAGGGACCGCAGTATTGCTAAGAGAAGAACAACAAGTTTAGCATATTTCTTCGAAGAGCGCCCACAGGTATCGCTGACTCCTACGACAAAAGGGTCATCGAGGCCAAGTACTGGATGAAGCTAGAACTCCCCGTGCCCCTGCCCATGTTCGAAGACCAGCGACGTCTGAGTTGTCGCGACCGCCGGGTTCGCCGAGAGGTTATCCAGGACGAATTGGCGGACGTCAGCCGAGTTGCGCACTGCCACATGCAGGACAAAGTCATCGGCGCCGCCGAGGAAAAACAGCTGTCGAACTCCAGGTTTGGTTTTCATCTCGCTGGCAAAATTGGCCATGAGATGGCGGGCTCCCGGGCGGATCTTCACGAAGATCAGGGCTTCGAGCTCGCGGCCGAGAACCTGTGGGTCCACCTCGATGGTGAACCGGGTGATCACCCCGGAGTCGCGCAGGGCGTTCAAGCGCGCCAGGCATGTCGAGGCCGCAATCCCCAGCTCTTCAGCCAGCGAATTATTGGTCCGCCGAGAATTCTTGCTGAGCAATGCCAGGAGCCTGCGATCAATCTCATCGAGTTGCACGGTGCGGTTCTCGCGCTTCGATAGATTCAACGACATGTCGCCGCACCTGCTCTCTGATTCCGTGGATCGCTGAAATCATCATACGACCGCCTAGCAATTGATTTCGGATGATTCCGGGGGCGCTGATTCTTGGGCAGACCGCGTGCGGGCCCGCCGCCGCAAGACGATCAACACGACCACGCCGATCAGCGCCAGACCGCCTGCAACCCATGGCCAATCCAAAGCCAGCCAGGCATAAAATACGGCTAGCCCCACTGTGGTGTAAATAGTGGACCATAGCAGCGCGCCCACGGCCACGGCCGGGAGGTAGCGGCGCAACGGCATGCGGCTGATCCCTGCCGAAGCGTTGACCGCACTCTGGATTCCGAGCGTGAGGAAGCTCAGCGGGATGGCGAAGAGGCCCCAACGTCCAATGAATTTCTGCGCCCTGCGGTAGACCGGCCCATGCAGATGCTTCTGGAACCGGGTGTGCTCCACGCCCTTGGCGAGTCCGCGGCCCACCCAATAGGTGGCGTTGCCCCTGGCAAAGGCCCCAAGGAAGAAGAAGATGAACGTCACGCCAAACGGCGCATCGTTGATCAGCCAGGAAATGGACTCGGCGATGATCATGGCACGCTCTTGATCTTGCGCACCAGCACCGCCCCTAGCAAGCTCACCGCCACCGAGCACAGGAACAGGGTGGGATAGCCGCCAAGCCAGGTCACTGCCAGCCACGCGACGAGTGGTGCCACTACCTGGGGCAGGGAATTGGCGATATTGATCATGCCCAGATCCTTGCCTCGCGAATCAGCGGTCGGCAGCACCTGGGTGAGCAACGCGAAATCCACGGCAAGGTAGGCCCCGAATCCAAGCCCCAGGAGCACCGCGGCGATAATGGCCATGGTGAAGGTCGAGGACATGGCCATCACGCCAGCGGCCGCGGCAACAATCACCGAGGAGATGATGACGTACTTCTTGCGGCGCCCGTCCCGGTCCGAGAGCTTGCCGGAGATGACGGAGGAGAAGATGACACAGAAGGCATAGATCGCCGTCAGCACCAGCACGCCCTGGGCGGGTTCAGGATGGCCGATGGCATCCTGCAGGAAGTACAGGAGATACACCAGGCACAGTTGGCTTCCGAGGTACAGCAGGAATCGGGTCAGCCACGCCCACCCGAAGTCCTTGTGCTTGAGCGGATTGATCCAGAAACTGCGTGCGAATTGCAGGGGCGTGAGCGGTTCCAGTGCGCCCTTGGGCAAAGGGGTGTCCTGGCGCATCAGCACGAAGGGCACCGCGCATAGTGCCACGGCCAAGGCAACGAGCGCATACCCGAACACCAGATTGCCCGCGGCCACCATGCCGATCACGGCACCGATCAGCGAGCCGCAGGTCTGGCCCAAGGCGACGAGTCCGCCGACCACTCCGCGCTGCTCGACGGGCACTCGATCCGGTATCGCCGCGAAAATGGCTGCCACCGCGGCATTTCCCGCGGCCTGCATCAGCGCCCAGCCAAGGACCAGAAGCCCAACGGTATGCGCGGTGGACATCAGCAGCAGCGCCAGCGCGCCGCAGATGGTTCCGCAGAACACCCATGGAATGCGGCGCCCGAACCTTGAGGTGCTCCGGTCGCTCAGGGCGCCAAAGAGCGGGTTCGCCACCAGCGAGACCGCGGCGCCCACCCCGGTGACCAGCGAGAGGATGGCCCCCTTCTGGCTGGCATCAAGCTGCTCGGCATGCAGCCCAAGCAGTACCTGGATCGGCGCGAAGAACCCGACGTTGATGCCGATATGGACGGTGACCACGGCGGCGATCCAGCCGCGGCTGACCCGTAGGGTGGGCGCCTGCAGCGCCAGTGGGAGCTTCGCTGGTTCAGCGGTGTTCATCAATCGCTCCGTCCTAGTTCGCGAGGACCCACGCTCGGGTCTTCCAGGTGCTCGATGCTCGGTGCGGAGCCCCGCGCGACCAGGCGCTTGACAGCCTTGGCCATCAGGCCCCCGTCAACCATGCTGGCTGCCACCAGCACGCCGTGGGCATCCAGGCCGAATACGGCTTGGAGCTTGCCGCGGCGGTTGCGCCGCAGCACGGTGGAAGCCGCCTGGCGGAAGTCCCCCACGGTTTCCACATGCATCTCGTGTCGGTCCGTCCAGAACCAGGGCACCGAACGCTGCACCGGGGCGGCCCCCAGGATCGTGGCCGCCGCCTGGGCGGCATCTTCCATCGCCGCTTCCCAGTGCACTGTTCGGCGAGCGCCCTGGTGCCGGGCGGCATCGCCGATGGCCAGGACCTGGCGGTGGCCCAGCGCGCGTTGCTGGGCATCGACAAGGATTCCGTCATCCACCTCGAGCCCCAGGGCGGAGGCCAGCGCGGTGTCCGGGCGCACCCCGATCGCGCTGAGGATCACCTCGGCCTCGAGGCGCTGGCCATCAACCAGGACGTGGTCCGCTGCAATGCGTTCCACGGTTCCGGTGATGGTCCTGATCCCCCGCTGTCCATGATCTGCATGCAATTGCGCGGCGAGCTCGTGGCCGAGGACCGGCGCCAGCGGGGCCTCGGAGTTGGATACGAGGGTCACCTGCGCGCCGAGCATGCTGGCAGTGGAAGCGAATTCTGCTCCGATCAGCCCCGCCCCGATGACCAGGACTTCCAGCCCGAACATCGAGTCATCCAGTGCCTGGGCCAGCGCGGCGGCATCCGCTGCGGTGTGCAGCGTGCGCGCATGCCCTGCTCCGGGAACCTCCAGCAGCTCCGGGGTGGTGCCGGTGGCCAGCACGACCCAGTCGTCCGGTGCGGCAGGCAAGGGCAGCTGCGCGATCTTCTCCTGCCGCAGCTCGATGCCGTGCTCGGCGTACCAGGCGGCCGGGACGAAGGGCTCGATCTGCAGCGATTTGCTCAGCGGCGGCCGGTCATAGGGCAGGCCCTGGGGCTCGCTGATGATGATGGTGCCGGCGTAGTGCTGGCGCACCAGTTCCCTCGCCAGCGTGTAGCCGGCCACGCCGCCGCCGATGATATGGACCGAAGGCATCTAGAAGTCGAGCTCCAGGAATCCGTCCACCACATTCACCGGGTAGCTGCGCGCGTCCACGGTCGCCGGCAGGCACTGGACCCGGCCGGTCTTCAGGTCGAAGGTCGACGAGTGCAGCGGGCATTCCACCGAGCAGTCCTCGATCCATCCTTCAGACAGCGAGGCAACCTCGTGGGGGCACTCATCTTGCAAGGCGTAGAAGTTGCCGTCCTCGGCATGGAAAATCGCAATGTCTTCGCTTGCACCGCTGTCACTGGCGCTGACCAGCAACGATTCTCCCTGGGGAACTAGTTCCGCGGAACCGACTCGATAGCTCAAGATCACTCCTTATTGCTTGGCATCATCCTTCCTATCTTGTCATTGATCCACGGACCGCGCATTGCCAGCTAGCTCACGCGGATCATCGGCCACAGCGCATGGTCTGTGGTCAGCGAGGCGAGCAGCTGCGCCCCGTCCAGTCCGCTGCCGGCCGCCGGGACCAGGTCCACGGATGGATCCAACGCCTGCAGCTGGCGAGCGAACTCCGCGCGCAGCACCTGGTTGCCGAACACCCCGCCCATCGCGGCGATCCGGCACGAGCCATCTTCTGCCGCGTGGGCGCGGTGCGCCGCGGTGACCGCGCTGAAAGCCAGCTCCCGGGCCGCATCGCGGCTGATCTGCGCGGCAATCCGGTCGCTGCCGGCCCAGCGGGCCACCGCCCGCGCCAGGGAGGCCACCTCGCTGACCATGCCGGGCGAGGACTGCAGCTGGATATAGGCTTCATCGAGCTCTGGCCAGTGCTCGCGCACGGCGCCGCTGAGCAAGGTGTCCGCTCCGCGTCCGTCATGGGCGCGCATCACCGCGTCCAGCGCCCGGCGCCCGATCCAGTACCCGCTGCCGGCATCCCCCATGATGTGGCCCCAGCCATCGACCCGGGCCACGGCCTCGCGGCCCACACCCAGGGCGACCACGCCGGTGCCAGCAGCAATCACTGCGCCGGGACCGCTGCCCAGCGCGCCGAGATAGGAGGTCAGCGAATCGTGGGCCAGCAGCACCCGCTGGACCCCGGCCACCGCCAGCTCATCTCGCAGCGCGGCCGCATCGTGCTGCGCCCGCGTCAGCCCGGAGAGCCCAACGGCGATCACCCGCGGGGCGAGCGAAGTGGATTCCATCGCCTGGCGCACCGCGCCGGCCACCTGGGCAAGCAGCGGCTCATCGGTGCGGATCCCCGGCCCGGTGACTTCGCGGCTGCTCCCGCTCTCGTCCACAGCACGGATTTTCGTCCCGGTTTGGCCGCCATCCACGGCCATCATTGGCAATTGCATGCTCCCGCTCCCCGCTCCTTGATGTCCCAGCCCGCTGCCACGAGCATGCCGGCTGCCGGATCCCAGATTATCCCCCCTGCTAGGGCAGCAGCAGACCGGCGATCAATACCAGCGAGCCGAGCACCGAAAATCCCAGGGCCAGCATCCGCTGGCGGCGGGCATCGATGGCACGGTTGATCCACCCGGAGAGCAGGAAGCCCGCGAGCACCATCGGGCACAAGGCGGCCAGGGTGGCCAGCACCTCGGCGCGCACCTGCCCCGCGAGGGCCAGCATGAGCAGGGAGATGACGGAGCCGGCCAGGAAGAAGGCGCTGAGCGTGCCGCGCACGCGCGCCGGCTCCTGGCCTTGCAGGACCAGTGCCATGGGGGCGCCGCCGATGGAGGTCGCGGTGCCCATGATTCCCGAGAGGGCCCCGGCGGCCAGCAGGGCGCGCCGATGGGCGACCGGTTTCCAGCCGATGAATGAGGCCGCAACGGCGCCGAGCACGCTCAACGCCACAGCCCAGGTCAGCAGTTCCAGCGGCAGGATGACCACCAGCCACGTGCCCAGCAGGCTGCCCGGTATCCTCCCGGCCAGTGCCCAGCCGGCCCCCGGGACGTCGACGCTGGCGCGCTCCCGGAGCACCGACAGCAGCCCGATGACCGCGCCGAGGCAGATCACGAACGCCGGCAGCAGCGAGGGCTGCACGATCCCCACCACCGGCGCCGCGACCAGGCCAGCGCCAAATCCAATGGATCCCTGCAGTCCGGCCGCCGCGCACAGCGTTAAGGCCAGGATCGCGTACTCGGCCGGCGACACGCTAGGCTCCGGCCGGAACCAGGCCCGCCTCCCGTGCATTGGCCACCGGGAAGTGGCATAGCGCGCTTTGCAGGTCCGCCTCCCCGGCCCGGCCGGGCATGCCCAGGCTGATCGCCCCGTCCTGCCCGCGCACCTGCTCGCCGGGCTGCTGTGCCGAGCAAATCGGCTGGGCTTTCCAGCAGCGGGTGCGGAACCGGCAGCCGGAAGGCGGATCCAGCGGCGAAGGCAGCTCGCCGGCCAGGACGATGCGCTCGGCGGGACGCTGAGCAGGATCCAATTTCGGGGAGGCGGACATGAGCGAGGCGGTGTAGGGGTGCATGGGCGCGTCGAAGACCTGCTCGGTGGTGCCGGTCTCGATGATGCGGCCCAGGTACATCACGGCCACCCGGTCGGTGACGTGGCGGACTACCGACAGATCATGGGAGATGAAGATGTAGGACACGCCCAGCCGCTGCTGCAGCTCATTGAGCAGGTTCAGGACCTGGGCCTGCACCGAGAGGTCCAGCGCCGAGACCGGCTCGTCGAGGATGATCAAATCCGGATTCAGTGCCAGCGCCCGGGCGATGCCGATGCGCTGGCGCTGGCCGCCGGAGAATTCCTGCGGTGATTTGGCCGCATCGGTGCGCCGCAGCCCGACCAGGTCCATCAGCTCGCCCAGCCGCTGGTTGCGGGCCGCCGACCCGGGGTACAGGTCCTTATGCGTGGCAAAGGGCTCGGTGATGATCTGCCCCGCGGTCATCCGCGCGTTCAGCGAGGCGAACGGGTCCTGGAAGACCATCTGCACCCGCCGGCGCCAGCGCAGCAGCTCCCGGCCCTTGAGCCCGAAGGGATCCTGCCCGTCGAAGGAGATCGTGCCGGAATCCGGGGTCTCGAGCATCATCAGCGTGCGGGCCAGGGTCGACTTGCCGCACCCGGATTCGCCCACCAGGCCCAGCGTCTGCCCGCGCTCGACGCTCAGGCTGATGCCGTCCAGGGCTTTGAGCTCGCGCCCGCCAGCCACATGGAAGGTCTTGGAAACGTCCTTGACGTCCAGGACGGTGTCGGCCGCTGGCGCGGCAGGGTTCGTGGTATGCATGGGGACTCAGGCTCCTTCGTTCATCGCGTGGGCGGCGTTGCTGGCGGGGGTGGACGAGCCGGCATTGGCCGCCGATTCGGCCAAGGCGTTCAGCGGGAAGTGGCAGGCAGCCTGCTGGTTCCCTGCCGTGGCCCGCAAGGCCGGACGCTGGTCGCGGCAGATCTGGGAGACCAGCGGGCAGCGATCCTGGTAGACGCAGCCGGCGGGAATCTTGGACAGTTCCGGAGGCGATCCCGGGATGGAGGACAAGCCGCTGCCACGGTGGGCGTCGGTGGGCACCGAATCCAGCAGGCCCTTGGTATAGGGATGGGTCGGGTTGGCGAACACCTGGGCCACGGTGCCCTGCTCCACCACGTTGCCGGCGTACATCACGCAGACGTCGTCGGCCTGCTCCGCCACCACCGCCAAGTCGTGGGTGATGAGCACGACGGCCATATCGGCTTCCCGGCGCAACGTGGCCAGCAGCTCCATGATTTGCGCCTGCACGGTCACGTCCAGCGCGGTGGTCGGCTCATCGGCGATCAGCAGGCGCGGCGAGAGCGCCACCGCCATCGCGATCAGGATCCTCTGGCGCATGCCGCCGGAGAACTGGTGGGGATAGGAGTTGACGCGGGTCTCCGGTTCCGGAATGCCCACGCGGCGCATCAGCTCGATCGCTTCGGCCTTGGCTTGCTTCTTGGACAGGCCCCGGTGGATCCTGAAGGCCTCCCCCAGCTGGGTGCCGATGGTGTAGACCGGGTTCAGGGCCGTGAGCGCATCCTGGAAGACCATGCCCAGGCCTGGCCCGGCCACGGCGCGCCGCTCGCGATCGGACATCTGGTTCAGGTCGCGGCCCTCGAGGATGGCTTGGCCCCCGGCCACGTAGGCCACCGAATCCAGCAGCCCGGCCACGGCCTTGGCGGTCATGGACTTGCCGCACCCGGACTCGCCGAGCAGCGCCAGGGTGCGTCCGGCGGTGGCGGTGAACCCCACCTCGGAGACCACGCGCACCACCCCGCGGGGCGTGCGGATATCCACATCGAGGTCGATGACTTCCAACACGGTGCCGCCGGTGGCGGCGTTCTTATCTATGGTCAACTGGCTCATGATCCTACTTCGCATCCTTGATGGTGCTCTTCTTCATCGATTTCACGGCTTGCTTGTCGACCGTCAGGCGCCAGCGCTGGGCCGGGTCGGTGGCAATGCGCATCCAGGCGGCCAGCACGTTGGCGGCCACGGCGGTCAGCACGATGGCCAGCCCGGGCAGGATCGACAGCCACCATGCGGTTTGCAAGTACTGGCGCCCCTGGGCGACCATCAGGCCCCAGGACACGTCCGGCGGCTGGATGCCAATGCCCAGGAAGGACAGCGAGGATTCGGCCAGCATCACGAAGCAGAACTCCAATGTGGCCAAGGTCAGCAGGGTCGGGATCACCACCGGGATCACATGGCGGGCGATGATCAGCGTCGGCCTGGTTCCGAAGGTTCGCGCTGCGTCCACAAAGGTCCGCGACTGCAGTTCTGCCGACTCGGCCCGGGCGGTACGCAGGTACACCGGGATGCGGGTGATGGCCAGGATCAGCACGATGTTCGCTGCCGAGGGCGAGAAGACGAACAGCACCACCACCGCCAGCAGCAGCGAGGGGAAGGACATGATGATGTCGGCAATGCGCATCGAGATCGTCTCCCGCCGGCCCCGGTGGTATCCGGCCCAGACGCCCCAGAGCGAGCCGATGACCAGGGCCACGGCCACCGCGGGCACCGCGACCAGCAGCGTGGTGCGGGTGGCCACCACGATGCGGGCCAGCATCGATCGGCCCAGCGAATCCGAGCCCAGGATGTATTGCCATCCATTGGCCGGGTCGAAGGGCGCCTTGTTGATGAACATCAGATCCTGCTTCACGGCGGTCT
This sequence comes from Glutamicibacter sp. JL.03c, assembly GCF_025854375.1. Classification (NCBI taxonomy): domain Bacteria; kingdom Bacillati; phylum Actinomycetota; class Actinomycetes; order Micrococcales; family Micrococcaceae; genus Glutamicibacter; species Glutamicibacter sp. JL.03c. The sequence continues at coordinate 2,870,494 of NZ_CP107575.1, forward strand.
CGCCCATCAGCACGGGTCCGAAGACCGCCACGAATACCACGAAGAGCAAGAACACCGCCGCGACGGTGGCGAACTTGTCGCGCAGCAGCATCTTGAACATGGAGGGCTTGCCGGCGCGCAGGGCCTTGCGCGCTTCGGCTTTGGAAGGCAGCACGGCCGTGGCCGCGGCGCCCGTTGCAGTTTCGCTCATGATAGTTACAGCCCCTTGCCTAGGCGCCGACCGGTGCGGCGGCGCCGGTCTGCTCGTTGTTGTTGGCATCGTGCGATTTCAGCTCTTCCCGGGCCTTGCGGCGCTGGCGGCGCCCGGCCGAGGGCCGCACCCTCGGGTCCAGCAGCGCGTAGAGCAGATCGATGATGATGTTCAGGATGAAGATGGCCACCGCGGTGACGAACACGCAGGCCTGGAGCACCGCGAAATCACGCTGCAGGATGGAGTCGATCATCAGCTTTCCGATACCGGGCCATCCGAAGATCGACTCGACCACCACCGCGCCATTGACCAGGCCCACGGTGAGGTCGCCGGCGACGGTCAAGGCCGGGGCGGCGGCATTGCGCAGGGCATGCTGGCTGATCACGCGGGCCTGGGTTGCGCCCTTGGCCCGGGCCAGCTTGATGTAGGGCTCGGACAGCGCCGAGACCATGGCGCCGCGGATGACCTGCACCAGCGTGCCGAACGGCCGCATGACCAGCGTGGCAATCGGCAGCACCCAGGCTCCGGCGCCGAGCACGCCGGAGGTCGGCACCCAGCCCAGGGTGATCGCGAAAACCCAGATGCCCACGATGGCCAGCCAGAAGTCGGGAATCGATGCGGCGATCATGGAGACGAAGGAGGCGAAGCGGTCCAGCACGCCGTTGGGCTTGAGCGCGGCGATCGATCCGACAACGATCGCCAGCAGGATCGCGATAGCCATCGTGAACGCGGCCAGCTGCAAGGTGGCAGGGAAAGCACGCAGCGCCATGAGGCCTGCGTCCTCCCCGGTGCGCATGGAAGTCCCGAAATCCAGCTGCAGCAATCCGCCGAAGTAATCGAGCATCTGGGCCCAGATGGGCTGGTCCAGTCCATTGCGCGCCGCGAAGTCGGCGCGCATTTGCTCGGTGGCATTCAACGGCAGGTACAGCGAGGAGGGGTCTCCGGTCATGCGCGCCAGGGCGAAAACACCAATGACCACGACGATCAGCGGTATGGCGGACGAGAGGATTCTCTTGCGAAGATAAGTCAGCATGGTGCTACGTGCTTTCCTTGTGTGTGGTGGTTCAGCCAGCGTGGCGGGCTACTGGCCGGCCGGAGTGACCTCGGCCAGGCGCAATTCATCGCCCGAGGAGGAGTTCGGGGTGTAGCTCACGGCCTTGGAGATTCCGAGCATGCCGGTCTGGTGGCTGATGTGCGCGAACTGGACGAGGTTCTCATTCTGGTACTTGAAGACCTCCTCGAAGTCCTTCTGCCGTTCCTCGCCGGTGGCGTTGTCGGCCTTTTCGATCAGCTTGTCCATCTGCTCGGTGCCGAAGGCTGACTGGGCCCCCTTGGTGGTCATGTACTGGTCCACGGTGAAGGCGGCGTCACCGGCCTGGTTGCCGTGCTGGATCATGACCATCAGTGCGTTGTCGGACTCGGGGAAGGGGCGTACCTGGTACTTGAGCTGCTGGCTGGTTTCCAGCATTTTCAGATCCACGCTCAGCCCGATGTCGGTGAGGTTCTGCTGGATCACCTGGGCCAATTCCTGGATGCGGGGGAACTGCGCGGTGCGCACGACGAACTCGATCGGGGCCGAGACATCGGCGCCGTCGGCCTTCGCTTCGGCGACCAGCGACTTGGCCTTGTCCATGTTGAATTCCCAGATCGGCAGCGAGGCATTGTGGCCGACCACGCCCTCGGGCACCAGCTGCGAGGCGACCTTGTCGCGGTCCCCGTAGAGGGATTTGACGATCGTCTCCTGGTCGATGGCGTAGTTGATGGCCTGCCGGACGCGGATGTCATCTAGCGGGGCCGCGTTGTCGTGCATGCGCAGGGCCACGGTCTCATTGTTCGGGTAGGAGACCCCCAATTCGCCGATATTGTCCTCCGGGCTGAGCCCGGTGGCGATGTCGGCTTCGCCCGCGGTGATCATCGAGGCGCGCACGCTGGCCTCCGAACGCCACTGGTAATTGGCCTTGGCGAAGGCCGGCTGATCGCCCCAGTACTCGGGGAAGGCCGCGAGATCGATCGACTGGCCGGCGGTCCAGGTCTCCAGCTTGTAGGGGCCGGTGCCAATCGGCTCGCGCACCTTCTCGGTGGCCGAGGTCTCCGCAGGCACGACCTCCAGGAAGGACAGGCGCAAGGGGAGGATCGGGTCCTTCTTCACCGAGGTGACGCTCACGGTGTAGTCGTCGACCACCTTGACATCCAGGTCGTCATCGCCGAAGACATAGCCTTCGACGTCGCAGCCGATCTTCGAGTTCACGGCCCGGTCGATGGTCGCCTTGGCGTCCTCGGCAGTGAAATCGGAGCCATCGTGGAACTTGACCCCTTCGCGCAGCTTCAGGGTGTAGGTCTGCTCGTCGTCGCTGCTCCACTCGGTGGCCAGTTTCGGCTCGAGCTCGCCCGAGGTGGGGTTGCGTTCAATCAGCGGCTCGGTGATGGTGGAGCGGTCGACGATGCCGGTGGAGGTCAGGTTGGAATCGCAGGCTTCGAGCGTTGGCGGCTCCTGCTGCAGGACCACCCTCAAGGTATCCGAGGCCGCGGCACTCTGGCCTCCGGCCTCCCCCGAATTGGCCACCGAGCAGCCTGAGAGCGCGGAGGTGCCCAGCAGGGCGCCGGCCGCTACAGCCATGGAGATCTTGTAGCGTTTTCCTGAAATTCGTTGCGGATTGAACATCATCGTTTCCTTCGCTTCGCGAGTGTGGTCGGCAGCTGAATGTGATCGGCGCCACCTTGTCCGTCCCACAAATATTCAGTCCGCCCGCACACCGGGTCAAGGCGCATGACCAGCTTTGGCCGCCATGCGACACGGCCGCCATGCCGCTACAGGATGTGAAGCAACTGTGACTTTCCCGACATTTGGCACCAGAATGGGAATCAATACTGAAGCAGTATTGATCTATGCAATCTGCATGTTGGACGGCATCAGTGAGTTCTCCCTACGATGCAGGTATGAGTAACGAGAACCCCATTACCGGCGACCAGATCCTGCGCGTTGGACCGGTGAACCCGGCCGTGGCCGCCATCCTGAATGACGAGTTCCAGGCCGCGGTGCTGCCCGGAGCCGATGACCGCGATGCCTGGCTGGAGGAACACGGTGCAGGCATCCGCGTCGCCGTCTGCTCCGGAAAGATCGGCGTGGACACCAAGCTGCTGGAAAAGCTGCCGTACCTCGAGGCCATCGTGAATTTCGGTGTCGGCTACGACGCCACGGACGTGGCCCAGGCCAAGGAACGCGGAATCCCGCTGAGCAATACCCCCGATGTGCTCACCGACTGCGTCGCGGACACCGCGCTGGGACTCTATCTGGATACCTTGCGCCGGCTCAGTGCGGCCGAGCGCTTCGTGCGGGCTGGAACCTGGGCCAGCGGGCAGAACTTCCCCTTGGCCACCAAGGCCAGCGGCCGCAAGGTGGGCATCCTGGGCCTGGGCCGCATCGGCCAGGCCATTGCCGACCGGCTTGAAGGGTTCGGCTGCGAGATCCACTACCACTCGCGCAATCCGAAGCAGGATGTCCAGTACCCCTATCACGCATCGGCTAGGGACCTTGCCGCGGCCACCGAGGTGCTCATCGTGGCCGCCGCCGGCGGACCGGACTCCGCTGGCCTGGTCAATGCGGACGTCATCGAAGCGGTGGGCCCCGAAGGATTCATCATCAACATCGCCCGCGGCTCGGTCATCGACGAGCCGGCCTTGATCCGCGCGCTGCAAGAAGGCACCCTGGCCGGCGCCGGCCTCGACGTCTTCGCCAACGAGCCCGAGGTTCCGGCCGAGCTGCTGGAACTCGACTCCGTGGTGCTGCTGCCGCATCTGGGCTCGGGCACCGTGGAAACCCGCGCCGACATGACAGCGGTGACCATCGGGAATTTGCGTTCCTTCCTCAAGGACCGCACGCTGCTCACGCCCATCTACTGACGCAGGGAGCTGCGCAACGCCGCGAGCGGGGCCGCCGATGCCGGCGGCCCCGCTCGCGGCGTTGCGCTGCGCCTAGCCGAACTTCTTCGGGTGGGCTCCCGATTCGCGTTCCAGGCGCTTGATGGAATTGGCCAGGTGCTGGCGCATGCTGGAGGCGGCCAGCAGCTGATCGCCCGAGGCGATGGCTTCGCGTATCGCCTCGTGCTCCTCGGCGACTTGCTGGAGCCGCGGCGAAAGTTCCCCCGACTGCTGGTCGAACCGCTGACGAGGCATCGCGATCATGGCCGGCCCGAGGGTTTCCAGGGCCTGGATGACATATTGGTTCGCCGTCGCCTTGGCCACGGCCAAATGGAATTCGTAGTCGCAGCTCATGGTCTGCGAGGCATTGGACCCCGACGCCCGGAACGCCGCCAGGGCAAAGTCCATGTCGGCCAGGGCCGCAGAACTCGGGCGCCGGGCCGCGGCCGCCGCGCCCTGGCATTCGACGCCCATGCGGAATTCGAGCAGCTGGCGCCGCTCCTGAAGGGTGCGCGGAACTTTCCCGGACGGCGAGTCGCTCTCATCGCGCGGCGGCGTCAACGCGAAGCTTCCGGCCCCGCGCCGGGTATATATCAGCCCTTCGGCCTGGAGCCGGAGGATGGCCTCGCGCACCACCGTCCGCGAGACGCCATGCTGGGCGATGAGGGTATTCTCGCTGGGCAATTTGTCACCGGGGGCTATCTGCCCGTCGGTAATCATTTCACGCAGCGACTCGACCAGCCGGCTGGTGAGATTCGTCTTGCTCTTCTGCATAGCTCTAAGAATAAGCGCGGAAGCACGCCACGCATGCTTCCGCGCCGGTTATCGGCTAGGCCTAGGCCTGGCCGAACTCCACGGTTTCCAGGGTCCAGGCGCGTGCCTGGTCGCTGAGGGTGAACCCCAGGCCCGGGCGGTTAGGCAGGAGCATGCGTCCGCCCTCGGTCTCCAGTCGCTCATTGAACAGCGGGTCCAACCAGTCGAAGTGCTCGACCCATGGCTCGCGAGGGTAGGTCGCGGCCAGGTGCAGATGGATTTCCATCGCGAAGTGCGGGGCCAGATCCAATCCAGCCTGGTCGGCGAGGGTAGCCAGGCGCAGGAACTGGGTGATGCCGCCGACGCGGGGAGCATCGGGCTGGATGATGTCGCAGGCACGCGCCTCGATCAACCGCTCGTGTTCGGCCACCGAAGCGAGCATTTCGCCGGTGGCAATCGGGGTATCCAGCGCGGCGGCCAGCTGCGCGTGGCCTTCGGCGTCATAGGCATCCAGGGGTTCCTCGATCCAGACCAGGTCGAACTCTTCGAGACGGCGGCCCATGCGCAGCGCGGTGGCCCGGTCCCACTGCTGGTTGGCATCCACCATCAGCGGAACGTCGGGGCCGATATGCTCGCGCACTGCGGCCACGCGGCGCAGGTCTTCCTTGCTGTCAGGCAGGCCGACCTTGATCTTGATTCCGCCGATGCCCTCTTCAATCGACTGGGTCGCGCGATCCTTGACCTCTTCAATGGAAGCGTTCAGGAAGCCCCCGGAGGTGTTGTAGGTGCGCACCGAGTCCCGGTGCGATCCGAGGAACTTGGCCAGCGGCAGACCCGCGCGCTTGGCCTTGAGGTCGTAGAGCGCGTTGTCAATGGCGGCCAAGGCCTGCGTGGCAACACCGGAACGGCCCACCGAAGCGCCAGCCCACAGCATCTTGGTGTACAGCTTGGCGATATCGTTGGGGTCTTCGCCGATGATGTTCGCGCCGATTTCCTTCACATGGGCATACTGCGCCGGTCCGCCGCCGCGCTTGGAGTAGGAGAAGCCCAGGCCCTCATGGCCTTGCTCGGTGGTGATTTCGGCGAAGAGGAACGCCACCTCGGTCATCGGCTTCTGGCGACCGGTGAAGACCTTGGCATCGGAAATGGGGGTGGATAGCGGGAGCCGCGCCGTGGAGAACTTGACGTGGCGGATGGCATCAGGGGTGTAGCTCATGGGGAGAATCCTTCACAAAAATCCAATGGGCGCTGCGCGCTCAACCTACAACTTATAGTACAAGCTGATAAGTTATCTAACAAGTGATTTCTGCGAGATTCTTCCCGGCTGGACCGCATGGACCCGCCTTCGCGCGAATGCAGCCGGAGCGCAGGGCGCGCCAAAGCCCCCGCCGACTCCTTGGAGTCACGGCGGGGGCTTTGGAGGCAGTGCACCGCAGCCGGTGTCAGCGCGGTGGCATCACCGACTAGCCGAGGAAGGTGCTCAAGAGCAGCACGCCCAGCAAGCCCAGCACCGAAAGCACGGTGGTGTACGAGGTGCGCACCGCCAGCGCCTGGCCGACATTGAGGTTGAAGTATTCCTTGAACATCCAGAAACCAGGATCATTGACGTGGCTGAAGGCCAACGATCCGCACGCGGTGGCCAGCACCATCAACTCGGGCGATGCGCCGGTTGCTGCGACCAGTGGTGCCGCGATGCCAGCGGCAGTTGACACGGCAACGGTGGCCGAGCCCAGGGCAATGCGCAGCACCGCAGCGATCAGCCAGGCCAGGATAATCGGGTTCAGGTCCCAGCCGCTGGCCTGCTGCGCGATGTAGTCGGCAATGCCCGCGGAAACGAGCACCTGCTTGAAGGCTCCACCGGCGCCGATGACGAGGATGATCATGGCCATGGCCCGGGCGCCTTCGCTCATGGAACGGCCCACCTGGGACATCGTGCGGTTGTGCGCCGGGCCAAAGGCGATCGTTGCCACGATCAAGGCAAAGAGCAGCGCAATTTCGGGCGAGCCGATCAGCTTCAGGACATGGTGCCAGGTCGTTTCCTCTTCGCCCAGGCTCATCAGGATCACCTCGGCGCCGGCGATGAGGATCACCGGCAGCAATGCGACGAAGAAGGACATGAAGCCGGAAGGCAACTCGCTCTCCTTGAATTCCTTGTCAGCAAGCAGCCCCTGTGGCATCTCGGGGTTGATGCGGCGCACGAAAGGCAGTCGAGGCCAGAGCATCGCCATGAGGGCGCCCGCAGGCACGGCAATCAGCAGGCCATAGGCCAGGGTCAGGCCCACCGAGGCGTCGTAGAGCCCGGCGACAGCGGTCGGACCCGGATGCGGTGGCAGGAATGAATGCATCGTGGACAGCGAAATGGACATCGGCAGGCCGACCCACAGCAGATTGACCTTGGTGGCACGCACCAGCGTGAACGCCACCGGCACCAGGATCACGAAGGCGACTTCGTAGAACATCGTCACGCCGATCAGCATCGAGGCAACGATCATCGCCCACTGCACGCCCTTGGCGCCGAACACATTCAGGATCTTTCCGGCGATTCGCTGAGCGGCGCCAGCGTCGCCCATGACGCGGCCAATCATCGCTCCGAGGCCGACAACGATGGCGGTTCCGCCCAGCTGGCCACCCACACCGTCCTTGATCACTTCGGGGATCTCGGCCAGGCCTGCCGGCTCGCCGTCAACCGAGAAATTACCCGTGGCCACCGCCCAGAATGCGACGAGCGCCGAGACGAGCAGCAGCGAGATAAAGCCATTGAGCTTGAACTTCATCATGAGGACAAGCAGCACAACGACTGACAGGCCAACAATGACCATTGGCATAATGCCTCTCCGATCTTCTTGAAAAATTTGGGGGCATGCTCCGTGGCATGCGGGCACTTGACCTTATTTGGGGGATCGAGCAATCCAGCCTCGGAATTTGTGCCAGCAATCACGTTAGCCACGCCACACGCATTGCGTCCAAGACCGCAGAGGCATTCAGTAATGCCCGCTCGGTATTATTCGATGGAAAATATTACGCATTTGCCACGTAACCGGCGGACGAACTGGGGTTCTGGGCACTCGAGAAAAGTGATTCGACAATGAATCCCGTTCGATGCGGACGCAAACTGTGACCACAATCACCGGTTTACCGGGCGTTTTTGCCAGTGGCGATCTTTGGCCCGGCTTCAAGGAGACCTGGGCCCCGGTTGCATCTAATACCTATCGGGCATAACAAAGGGGCTCGCCCGCGTTCCCTTTCGAGAACGCGGGCGAGCCCCTCGGACTGCCGGGACGCTACCCCTCGGCGGCTTTCACGGCCAGCACAGGTCGATCCGCCTGGAGCAGGATGCGCTGGGCATGTGAACCCATGATGAACTTTCCAACCTGGGTTCGATGGCGCAGGCCGATGACGATCAAGGACACCTCGTGCTCCTGCGCCAAGCGAAGGAACTCCTCGGTGAGGTCATCCCGGTAGGTGGACTCGATGATCCTGCTGCTGATTCCCGCCTTGGCCACCGCTGCATGGACTTCCGCCCAGTCATCGGTGGAGGCGGTGTTCTTGTCCACGAGCGCTCCTTCGCGTGATGAATTCACGATCAGCAGCTCTTCAGAGCGGATCCTTGCCTCGGCAATGGCGGCGTCCACTGCTGCTTTGCCCACCGCTGTGGGAACGTAGCCGACGATGATGCTCATACTTTTTCCTTTTCGTCCGCGACCTGTGCGGCCAGCGGCTTCTTCTTGTTCTTGACGATCGCGCCTTTCACCATCGGCCAGAGGGCGACAGCGACAAAGATGATGATCAGCACAGCGGAAATTGGACGGCTGAAGAATCCGCCAAGATCGCCATTGAGCACCAGCAGCGAACGGCGCAAGTTTGACTCGAGCAGGCTGCCCAGCACGAATGCCAGCACCAGCGGGCCCGGTTCAAAACCGAACTTCTTCATCAGGTAGCCGATGGCACCGAAGATGACCACCATCATCACGTCGAACATCGAATTCCGAATGGTGTAGGCACCGAGCATGGTGATCATGGCGGTGATCGGCGCCAAGATGGCAGCGCGAATGCGCAGGATGCGAATGAAGACGCCCACCAGGGGAATGGACATCAGCAGCAGCAGGATGTTCCCGATGTACATGGAGTTCACAACACCCCAGAACAGATCGGGGTCCTCCTGAATCAGCTGGGGGCCCGGAGTCACGCCTTGGATCAGCAGTGCACCGAAGATGATGGCCATCGTGGCGTTGGCCGGGATCCCCAGGGTCAGCAGCGGAATGAACGAACTCGTGGCGGCCGCGTTATTCGCTGTCTCAGGACCGGCTACACCTTCGATGGCGCCCTTGCCGAACCGCGTTGGATCCTTCGCGGACTTCTTCTCCATGCCATATGAAGCCAGTGAAGCGATTGTTGCGCCACCACCAGGCAGGATGCCGAGGAAGAAACCCAGCACCGAGCCGCGGCCCATGGCCGGAGCGGCCTGCTTGATGTCCTTGCCCGAAGGCCAGACGCGCTTGACCTTGATCGGGGCCTTGGCCGCGCGGTGCCGCTCTTCCAGGTTGTAGAGAATCTCGCCAACACCGAACAGGCCCATGGCGATAGGCACGAAGTCGATGCCATCAGCCAGAGACAAGTTTCCGAAGGTGAAGCGTTCCACCCCGGTGAAGCCGTCACGGCCCATGGTGGCCAGGAACAAGCCCACCGCGGCAGCGATGATCGCCTTGATCTTGGAGCCACCGGAAATCGTGGCGACCAGCAAGATTCCCAGCATGGCCAGTGCGGTGTATTCCGGTGGCCCGAAATCCAATGCGAAGCTGGCCACGAGCGGGGCCAGGAAGGTCAGGCCGATGATGGAAATTGTGGCACCGGCGAATGACCCGATAGCCGCAATGCCCAGGGCCGTCCCGGCGCGCCCCTGTTGTGCCATGACGTAGCCGTCGAAAACGGTCACCACGGAGCTTGCCTCGCCCGGCAGGCGCAACAACACCGAGGTGATGGTTCCGCCGTACTGTGCGCCATAGAAAATGCCGGCGAGCATGATGATCGCGGTAACTGGCTCCACTCCATAGGTCAACGGGAGCAGAATAGCGATTGTTGCTGCCGGGCCTAGGCCTGGGAGCACACCAATGAGCATGCCTACCACGACGCCCAGAAGGCAGTAGAGAAGATTTGTGGGGTCGAGGACGGTGCCGAAACCGTCCAGTACTGGACCAAAGAATTCCATGTGGATATGCCTTTAGTTGCGACTTAGAACAGTCGTGGAATGGAGGTGCCGAATGCGACGATGAACAGGAGATAAAAGACTGCAACCACGATGATCGAGTAGATCGTCGCCGAGCGCCAGGTCTCACCGCCAAGCCATCGCATCCATACGAAGCACAGCAGCAGCGACGGGATTTCAAATCCGATGACCGGCATCAGCAGCGCCATGGCAATGAGCGTTGCAAAGCCAACGAGCGCGAACCAGCTCATGGCACTGAATTTTTCGCCGTCTGCCCCGCCTTTGCGGCCCACCACGATCTGAACTGCTGACATGACCGTGGCAATCAGCGCCACGACGAACGGCCAGGTGCCGGAGTCAGGTTCAGAGGGTGTGCCAAGTCCCAGCCCAATTGACAAGACAATGCCGAAGATACCCAGGGCCAGCACCACGAGGGAGGACGCCAGGTTTGCTACCGGGCCTGCTTTTTCCGGCGCTTCAGCTTCCCACTGGGCTGCTAGTTCCTCCGGGGTCAGTGCCTCCGGGATTTCGTCTTCGTGCGACACATCTGTGCTCTTCGCTTCCATAACAATTTTCCTTGAAATCAGAATCGGATTGGGACCTGGCCCGTTCTGCTACTCGCCGCCCATGTCGATGTCGTATTCCTCGGTCAAAGCCTTGTACTTCTCGGCCAGCTCGTTCCATTCCGTGACGACTTCTTCGCCGGAAATCTCGTGGGCTGTCAGCAATGACTTTTCATTCAGGCCGGTGTAGCCGTCGGTCTTCACCGCATCCTCGATCGAGCCGACGAGCTTTTCCTTGACCTCGTCGCTCAAGCCCTTGGGAGCGGCCACCGCGCGGTACTGGGCGACGGGCACGTCATAGCCCAATTCCTTGGCGGTTGGCACATCGCCCAGGAATTCGTTGCGGTCCTCTGAGAAGACCATCAGCGGAGTCACGGTGCCCGCATCAATTTGCGGCTTGGCCTCGCCGAGCTGGACGGTGGTGACTTGGACCTGGTTGCCCATGGCAGCAGTCAATGCAGGCGAACCGGAATCAAACGGCACGAAAGTACCGTCCAGATCCGCTTGGGCCAGCGTCAGCTCCTGGGCCAGCTGCGATCCGGTACCCACGCCGGTGGTGCCGAATGACAGCTTGTCCTTGCTGTTCTTCACATCATCGAAACTCTTCAGGCCCGAGTCCTTGCTCGCGATCATGACGTAGTCGTCCTGCGAGAGTCCCATAAGGACATCCAGGTCATCGAGGGAAACTGCTTCAGCTTCCGGCACCGTCAGCGAGGTGATGGTGATCAGCGAGGCATTGAGCAGCACCAGGTTCTGGCCATCAGCCGGCTTGCCGGCAATTTCCTTGGTCGCAATGGCTCCGTTGGCACCGGCCTTGTTTTCTACTGGGACAGGGACGCCCAGGGACTCCGACATGCCTTCTGCCACAGACCGGGCAATGAGGTCGGTGGAACCGCCAGGCGCCTGGCCCACTGTCAGGGTCACCGGCCCGCTGGGGAATTCTCCTTCGCTGGAGCCCCCACCGACGTTGCCGCCGCAGGCGGTCAGGGACAGGGCCACGGCGGCTGCCGATACGGACAACAGCGTCCGGCGGAAAGTGCGAGTCTTCATTAAATCTCTCCTGGATTTTCGAGTGTGGTGTATTCGATGTCATAGGGTGCTGTGAAGCTGCTCACTGACACGAGCACTAGACCAGAGTAGAAACGAGATAGGATACATGTCCAAGACCCTATTTGCATGGCATGATGCCTGGAAGGTAAGACTTGTTTACCCTTGATCAGGCCCGCAGCTTCGTAGCCGTCGCCGAAGAACTTCATTTCGGGCGAGCTGCCGAACGGCTGCAAATGACCCAGCCTCCTCTGAGCCGGCAAATCCAGAAGCTGGAACGCATCGTCGGAGTCGAGCTGCTCGAGCGCGACAATCGGCACGTCACGCTCACCGCCGCCGGGGAGGCGTTCCTCTCCGAAGCCAGGCGGCTGGTGGTCGCTGCTGAGCGCGCCCCGGAAAGCGCGCGCCGCATCGCCAGCGGACAAATTGGCGCCTTGCGCATCGGATTCACCGCAGCCACCGGTTTTTCGATGCTCGGCTCCCTGCTCGAAGAGATCGCGTTGAAGATGCCCAACGTCCATCTGGAGTTGACGGAGCTGGTCACCAGCGAACAGGTCACGGCGTTGCTCGACGGCGATTTGGATCTGGGCCTGGCCCGTCCGCCCTTTGACGAAAAGCTCTTCGATTCATCCCTGCTGCTCTCCGAGGGCCTGTTCGTCGCGGTGCCTTCCGGGCACCGCCTGGCCCAGCTGCAACGCGATCTGGTTGCCAGCGACTTGATCAGCGAGCCGCTGATCATGCATTCGGCGACCAAGGCACGCTACTTCTACGATCTCGTCGTCCGGCAAATTGAGATCGAGCACAAGAATGTTCGGCATACGGTCAGCCAGATCCTCACCATGATCTCGCTGGTGGCTGCCGGACACGGGGTGGCTTTCGTCCCGGAAAGCGCCAAGGTGCTCGGCGTCCAAGGGGTGAGGTATTTGCGGCTGATCAGCCCGGTGGAGCACCCGGTGGAGCTGCACGCCATTTGGAATCGCGAATCACGCAACCCCGCGCTGGCCCGGCTGCTCCAGGTCATCAATTCCGATCCGCTGAACTAGGCCATCCACGGCACTGCCAATCACTTGGATCACCGCAACGCTCTTCAATGCTCTGAGGGTATCAATCAATACAACTTAGGGCTTAGACAGGCATAGCTGATTGGTCCTAACCTTGAGTCATATCCACAGCTCTCCTCCGTAAACTCCGCATTCCCGGCCTAGCCGGTCGGCGGGTCGATCAAAGGATTTCTCATGACCAAGTACACCCCTGCTGAACTCGCCGCACAGCTCAAGGACGGCCTGCTATCGTTCCCGGTCACCGCGTTCGATGCAGACTTGAAAGTCGACGAAGCAACCTACCGCAAGCACTTGGACTGGCAGTCCAGCTACGACGTGGCGGGCCTGTTTGCCGCCGGCGGTACCGGCGAAGGATTCTCCCTGAGCACCGAGGAATCCAAGCAGGTCGTGCGCATGGCCGTGGAAGAAGCCGGGGACCGCGTCCCCGTTCTGGCTTCCGCGGGCGGATCCACGCTCCAGGCCATCGAGCAGGCGAAGAATGCTGAAGAAGTCGGCGCCGAAGGCCTCTTGCTGCTTCCGCCATACCTCACCGAGAACGACCAGGAGGGCCTGTACCAGCACGTCTCGGCCATCGCCAAGTCCACCAAGGTCGGCATCATCGTCTACAACCGCGCGAATGCCATCTACTCCCCTGACACCGTGGCGCGCCTGGCCGAGAACCACGAGAACTTCATCGGGTTCAAGGACGCCATCGGCGACATCGAGCACAACACCAAGATGTACGCGAAGAACGGCGACCGGCTGTTCTACCTCGGTGGCCTGCCAACCGCGGAAACCTTTGCGCTGCCACTGCTGCAGCTGGGCATGAGCACCTACTCGTCGGCCATGTTCAACTTCGTTCCGGAGTTCGCGCTGGACTTCTACAAGGACGTGCGCAACCTCGATCGCGCTGCCGTCAATGAAAAGCTGAACCGCTTCGTACTCCCCTACCTGGACATCCGCGATAGGGTCAAGGGCTACGGGGTATCGATCGTCAAGGGCGGCATGAAGGCGATTGGCCGCGATTGCGGTTCGGTACGCACCCCGCTGCAGGACATGTCCGAGCAGGATTTGGCGGATCTGACCACCCTCATCAAGACCGCAGGCATCGTGCCAGCCGGCGCCAGCCTCTAGCACCACGTTCCACGACAAGATCTTTTCAACCGCTGACCAGGGAGCAACTTTGACTAGCATCACCCAGAACCTGACCGGCCAGTCCATCCTCGCAGGCGTTCGCACCGCCGGCAATGGACGCGAAGTACACGGCTACAACCCGGCAACCAACCAGCCGCTGGAACCTGCCTACAGCCTGATCGACGAAGCGCAGCTGAAGACCGCAACCACGGCCGCCGCCGAGGCCTTCGCCTCGTTCCGAGCCTTGGAACCGGCCAAGCACGCTGACTTCCTCGACGCCATCGCCGCGAACATCGAAGCTGTCCGCGACGAACTCGTGGCCCGCGCCATGGCCGAAACCGGCCTTCCCGAAGCCCGCCTGAACGGCGAGACGGCCCGCACCGCAGGCCAGCTGCGCCTGTTCGCCAACGTCGTGCGCACCGGTGATTTCCACGGCGCCCGCATTGATCCAGCCCTGCCAGAACGCACCCCGCTGCCACGCGTCGACATCCGCCAGCGCAAGGTGCCGATGGGCCCGGTTGCAGTCTTCGGCGCATCCAACTTCCCGCTGGCCTTCTCCACCGCTGGTGGCGATACGGCATCGGCACTGGCTGCCGGTTGCCCGGTCGTGTTCAAGGCGCACAACGCCCACCCGGGCACCAGTGAAATTGTAGGCACCGCCATCACCAAGGCCATCGAGAAATTCGACCTGCACCCGGGCGTGTTCTCGCTGGTCTATGGACCAGGTGCTTCGATCGGCCAGGCCTTGGTCTCGGACCCGGCCATCAAGGCTGTCGGTTTCACCGGTTCGCGCTCCGGCGGAGTGGCACTGATGGAAACCGCCGCCAAGCGTCCAGAGCCTATCCCGGTCTATGCTGAGATGTCTTCGATCAACCCGGTAATCTTCTTCGAGGGCGCTCTGGCCGACCCCGAGGCGCAGGCCAAGGCCTACCTGGGCTCGCTGACCGGTTCCTCCGGCCAGCTGTGCACCGCGCCGGGACTGGTATTCGTTCCCGCTGGTGCGGCCGGCGACGCATTTGTGGCTGCCATCTCCGCGCATTCGCCATCCCACTCCGGGCAGACCATGCTGACCTCCGGCATCTACACCTCGTGGGTCGCCGGTGTTGAGGCACTCGGCGCCCAGGAGGGCGTTGAACTTGTGGGCCAGGGCAGCGAGGGTTCCACCGAAAACGCCCCGGCTCCGCGCGTCTTCGCTTCCGGGGTCAAGCAGCTGAATGAAAACCCTGTCCTGCAGGACGAAATCTTCGGCGCCGCTTCACTGGTCATCCGCTACGAGTCCGTTGAAGAGCTGGACTCGGCACTGTCCAAGCTCGAAGGCCAGCTGACCGCAACCCTGCAGTTGGCCGAAGCCGATTACGCACAGGCCGCGGGCATCATCCCCACCCTTGAACTCAAGGTGGGGCGCATCCTGCTCAACGGCTGGCCAACCGGTGTCGAGGTGGGCCACGCCATGGTCCACGGCGGTCCCTTCCCGGCCACTTCCGCACCGCAGACCACCTCGGTCGGCTCGCTGGCCATCGAGCGTTTCCTGCGCCCGGTTGCCTACCAGAATTTCCCCGAAGCTCTGCTGCCTAAGCCAATCGCGCAGGCCAACGAGTGGAACCTGAACCGTCTGGTCGACGGCACCCTGACCGTCGCAGGAGAGTAAGCGCATGACTAACCCAACCATTGTTTCGGTCCAGGTCATCCCGGTGGCCGGCCACGACTCCATGCTCCTGAACCTATCGGGAGCCCATGGGCCATTCTTCACCCGCAATATCGCCATCGTCACCGACTCCGACGGCCGCACCGGCCTGGGCGAAGTACCCGGTGGCGAAGCGATTCGCTCCACCATCGAAGAAGCAGGGGCGCTGATTGCCGGCGCTCCGGTAGCAACCTACCGCTCGCTGCTGCGCAAGGTGTCCTCCCTCTTCGCTGATCGCGATGCGGGCGGTCGAGGCGCGCAGACCTTCGATCTGCGCACCACAGTGCACGCCGTCACCGCCCTGGAATCCGCGCTCCTAGACCTGCACGGACAATTCCTGGGCGTGCCGGTGGCCGAACTGCTGGGCGATGGCCAGCAGCGCGAGGCGGTGCCCATGCTTGGCTACCTCTTCTACGTAGGCAACCCGGACATCACCGACCTGCCATACCTGCGCGAACCACAGGGCGCAGATGACTGGGAGAAAGTACGCCGCGAAGAGGCCATGACCCCTGAAGGCGTGGTCCGCCTGGCCGAGGCCGCGCAGGCCCGCTACGGCTTCAAGGACTTCAAGCTCAAGGGCGGCGTGCAAGAAGGCGACCTGGAAGTTGATGCCGTCACCGCGTTGAAGCAGCGCTTCCCCGAAGCCCGCATTACCCTTGACCCCAATGGCGGCTGGCTGCTGGAAGACGCAATCCGCTTGGGCAAGCGCATGCAGGGAATCGTCGCCTACGCCGAGGATCCGTGCGGCCCCGAAGGCCGTTTCTCCGGCCGCGAGGTCATGAGCGAATTCCGCAGGGCTACCGGCCTGCAGACCGCAACCAACATGATCGCCACCGACTGGCGCGAAATGGCCCATGCGGTACGCACCAATGCCGTCGATATCCCGCTGGCCGACCCGCACTTCTGGACCATGTCCGGCTCTGTACGCGTGGCGCAGTTGTGCAACGAGTTCGGCCTGACCTGGGGTTCGCATTCGAACAACCACTTCGATATTTCGCTGGCCATGTTCACCCAGGTGGGGGCCGCCGCACCGGGAGAGATCACCGCACTGGACACGCACTGGATCTGGCAGGATGGCCAGGACCTGACCGAGAAGGCGCCGAAGATCGTCGACGGCGAAGTCAAGGTTCCAGAAGCTGCCGGACTCGGTGTCACCCTGAATATGGATCGCGTGAACGAAGCCCATGAGTTGTACAAGGAGCACGGTTTGGGTTCGCGTGATGACGCGGTCTCCATGCAGTACCTGATCCCGGGGTGGACCTTCGATTCCAAGAGCCCTGCGCTGGTGCGCTAGCACCAGCGAGCAACTACAAGAAACACCTTGCCCAGGGGGCGGTGGATGCCTGAGCTGAAAAGTTCGCATTCACCGTCCCCCTCGGTGTGCCGCGGCATGTTGCGGAGCTCCGAGAGCGGCATTTTCGGCTTGGAGGCCTGATGCAGGGAGTCTTACAGGGCTTTGCGGTGGTAATCATCCTGATAGGCATCGGTTTTTGCACTGCGCGATTCATGCCGCAGCGCAGGGAAGCCATTGCCAAGGGTCTGACCCCGCTGATCTACTACATCACCAATCCCGCGCTGATGTTCATCCTGCTGGCAGGGACCGATTTGCACGCGGTGGTTGGAGTGTTCACCCCGATCGCCTTGATCACGGCGGTGCTCACCGGCGGCGTGTACGCGCTGCTCGCCACGGTCTTCTGCAAGACGCCGTTGCAGCGCATTCCTGCCGGCGCCATGGCCACCAGCTACGTCAATGCCGGCAATATCGGCGTGCCGCTAGCCCTGTATGCGGTGGGCAGCACCACCCCGGTGGTGTCCGTGCTAGTCGCCCAGCTGCTCATTATCGCGCCGCTGTACATGTGCCTGTTCGCTCTGGTGTCGCGTCGCCACGGCGCCTCGGGTTCGGCACCGCTGGGTCGAACCATCCTCAAATCGGTCGCCAACCCTGTCACCATCGCCACCTTTATCGGCGCCTTGTTCTCATGGTTCCAGATCCGGTTGCCCGAGGTCTTGCACTCCCCGGTGCAAATGCTGGGCGACTCGTCGATTCCGCTGTTGCTCCTGGCCTTCGGCATGTCGCTGTACGGCCAGAAACCCCTGGCAGACAAGGCACTGCGTGGCGAAGTGCTGCTGGGCGCCGGGCTCAAGGTCGTGTTCATGCCAATGGCCGCCTACCTGCTTGCTAGAGTGGTGTTTGGATTGCAAGGCACGGACCTGCTGGGTGTAGTGATCATGGCCGCGCTGCCCACCGCGCAGAATGTGCTGCTTTTTTCCCAGCAGTTCCGGCTCAACCCGGTAGTTCCACGCGAAGTAATCCTGACCAGCACCCTGCTTACCCTGCCAGTGGTTTTGCTGGCCACGTTCTTGCTGACTTAGCCGACGGGCACGCCGCATCCAAGTTCTCATCGGCTCGGTGCCCACCTGCTGGCCGCAGTCTCGACCTGAAATCAACGGGAGAATAATGTACGGCGTCATCGAGGGATTCTTCGGCATCTGGGTCATCATCGGTGTTGGCTACTGGGCAGGGAAGAAGAATCTCTTCGGCGATAATGGGCGTTACATCCTGAATCGGCTCACCTTTTTCATCGCCTCCCCCACGCTGCTGTTCACCACCATTTCCGCTGCGAAACCACACGAAGCGCTCGGACCCCAGTTGTTTATTGCCGGGATTGCAGCCATGGCCGTTTTCCTGGCTTACTGGGTTTTTTCGCGACTGGCTTTCAAGCGCAGCGCCGGGGAACGAACCATTGGTTCCATGGCGGCCTCCACAGTGAACGCCGGCAATCTGGGCCTTCCCATTGCCATCTATGCGCTGGGAGACATATCCCTGGCCGCTCCGATTGCGCTATTCCAGATGTCGGTAATGACCCCGCTTTCGCTGGCGCTCATGGAGAAGGCCACCGCGAAGGGCGGTACCAAATTCGCTGGTGTCCTGTGGCGCACCATCAGCAATCCGATGATCATCGCTTCCGTGCTGGGCCTGCTGTGCTCGATCTACCAATGGCGTCCACCACAGATCATCATGACCCCGATAGAGCTCTTGGCCGGTGCCTCGATCCCGGCGATGCTTCTGGGATTCGGCCTATCCCTGGTGGGGTCCCGGCCGCTGCAGCGCAGTTCCGGGCGGCGTGCTGAGGTATGGGTCGCATCCTTCAGCAAATTGGTTGTGCATCCGCTGCTGGCCTGGGCACTGGCTGCCTGGGTATTCCGGCTGGATTCCACCGGGCAATACATCGCAGTCATCATGGCCGCACTGCCCACGGCGCAGAATATCTTTGTCAATGCTGACCGATATGGGTCGGGTGTCACCATTGCCAAGGACACCGTCCTGCTCACCACGGTGCTGGGAATTCCGGCGATGCTCGGATTTGCTGCGCTGCTATTGCATGTGGGATAGCCACCAGGGCGATGGCCCGCCGGGATTTCCGGCCGGACTAATCGCCTGGCCAACCTGTTGCGTCTTCTGCCTACGCTCATCGAATTCGATGATGGGTTCAGCGGAGTCTGCCGACACGGATCAACCGGAAAGGCTTCGGGGCTCCGCGATTTCGAAGCCTGCAGCGTCGCACTATCTGGCTGCCTAGCCCGCGTCTGGCACTGCTACGGCACAGAGAACTGGCTGCTACCGGTAGTCCGGTTTCTAGCCCCGTTTGTCTCTGATTGCCGGCCCTTCAACCGTCTGGATGGATTGCAGATAGATCTCTTTGAGACGCCGAGCGGCCGGATTGGCATTGGTCTCCTCCATGGCCAGGACAATGTCCGACTGGTTCATGTCCTGAAGCCCCGAAGGGCCCACCAATTCCTCGAATGCCACGGAGTCCGGCGAGTATTCCATGGAACCCGCAGGCACCAGTGAAACTCCCAGCCCCACGGCAACGAGGGAAATGAGCGCAGGAATCTGGCTGGCGATCTGCGTAATCGTCGGCTTGGCGCCGACCGAGTCGAATAGCCGCAGCACAAGCTCGTGGAAATAGCGGCCCTCCGAAGTCGAATACATCATCAGCGGCAGGCCCACCAATTCCTTGATCAACACCCCCTTGCCGGTGACGAGGTAATGGTCCCTGGGCAGTGCTACCACCAGGCGATCCTTCTTCACAAGAGTCGTTTCCACCCCGGCACGATTGGTGAATGGCCTCAGCAGCCCCAAGTCAAGAGTGCCCTTGCTGAGTCCGTCCAGTTGCTCTACAGAAACTGCTTCGCGAAGGACCAGCGAGACCCCTGGAAGCTCACTGGCCGCGGTAGCCAGGAATTCAGGCAACACGGCTTGGCCCGCAACCGCCGTGTAGCCGACCACGACGGTTCCGAAATCGCCGGTGGCCACCCGTGACACTTCCATGCTGGTCTTTCGGCTCATGTCCACGATACGCCGGGCATTGGGCAGCAGCACCTTCCCCGCGGTGGTCAGCTGCACCGTGCGCGAGGTGCGAGTAAACAGCTTGGCCTGCAATTCGCGCTCAAGCAACTGGATCTGTCGGCTCAACGGCGGTTGAGTCATATTCAGCCGCTCCGCGGCCGCGCCGAAATGCAGCTCTTCAGCGACCGCGATAAAGGATTCCAATTGCACCAGAGAAAACATCAATGCGCCTTTTGAATTGAATCTTGCACTTTTTAGCTTGGACAGGTATCGAAAAATCATCATACTGTGATTCAGAACGCAATCTAGAATTGGAGCTTATTCATGTCGACGCCCCGTGCACTCATCACTTCGGTCGAAGTGACCCCGGTAGCCTTCGCCGATCCCCCGCTGCTCAATTCGGTCGGCGTGCATGAGCCCTACGCGCTACGTGCCATTGTAGTGGTGCGCACGGACGCCGGGCACTACGGTTTGGGCGAAACCTACGGCGACGAAGCGCATGTGGCACGACTGAAACGAGCCGGCGAGTTCTTGATTGGCACCGATGCCTTTAACACCAACCAGATCGCCGCACGTGTCGCAGATTCGCTGGCCGAGGACAGCGGCCAGGGAGGACACGGCACCGGTGGCATGGTGACGACAACCTCCTTGGAAGACCGTGTTCTCTCCGCCTTCGACGTTGCTGCCTTGGACATCCAGGGCAAGGTCCTGGGAGTGCCGGTCAGCACGCTGCTGGGCGGGGCCATCCGCGATGAAGTGGAGTTCAGCGGGTACCTGTTCTACAAGTGGGCAGGACACCCTGGCCACGTGGAAGACGACTGGGGCGCGGCACTTGATCCGAGCGGCATCGTGGCCCAGGCGCGCAAGATGGTCAACGAATATGGATTCAAAGCCCTGAAGCTCAAGGGCGGAGTCTTCCCGCCGGATGAGGAAGCTGCCGCCATCGAAGCCTTGCGCGAAGCATTCCCTGATGTCCTGCTGCGCATCGATCCCAATGGCGTGTGGAACGTCGACACTGCGGTGCGCATCGGCAAGCGCCTCGAGCCGGTCCTCGAATACCTGGAAGATCCCTGCCTGTCCATCGAAGACAATGCCCGGGTGCGACAGCAGGTCAATCTCCCACTGGCGACCAACATGTGCGTCGTCGCATTCAACGACCTGCCTCCAGCGCTCAAGGCCGAGGCGGTGGATGTGGTGCTTTCCGACCATCATTTCTGGGGCGGATTGAACCGCTCGCGTCTGCTGGCCGGTATCGCCCAGACGTTCGATCTGCGTCTGTCCATGCACTCGAACTCGCATTTGGGCATCAGCTTCGCGGCGATGATCCAGTTGGCGAGCGCCACCAGGAATATCGACTACGCGTGCGACACCCACTGGCCATGGAAGCGTGCGGAAGATGACGTGATCGTCCCCGGTGTGCTGTCCATCGCCGATGGGCGTGTCAAGGTGCCTACCGCCCCGGGGCTCGGCGTGGAATTGGATGAAACGGCACTGGCGCGCATGCACCAGCAGTATCTGGACGCGGGCCTGACCAAGCGCGATGACACCAGCTACATGCAATCAATCGACCCAGAGTACGAGCTGCAGGTACCGCGGTGGTAGCCCGGCTGCAAGTGGTGGTGACCGATCCAATCCTGGAGCGCCTTTCCGAGGAATTCCTGGCTCAGGCAGGGCAGCACGACTGGCATTTCGCCGCGGCGCTCGCACCAGAGCAGCAAGATGCCCTGCTTGCCTCCTGCGATGTGCTCGTCTGCGCACGGCTCACCGCTGAACAAGCGCGGGGATGCAGCGCGCGCTACGTGCACATTACCGGAATCGGCGCAGACCGCGTTGCGGTGGCCCAGCTGCCCGCTGGAACGATCGTTTCGCGAACAGGCCACCATGAACGGTCCATCGCAGAGCACATCGTGATGGTCTCGATGATTCACCAACGCCGCTTGCTGGAAACAAATCGCGAGTTGCAGGCTGGGGTATGGCGCACCGTCGCCACGGCCCCGGATGTCCCGATGAACCCGACTTTTTCGGGGTTGACCTTCGGCTTCGTTGGCCTTGGCGGGATCGGCGAACAGGCGCTGGCATTGTGCACGGCCCTGGGAGCTCGCAGCGTCGCGGTACGCCGCAATCCTGACGGGGAATTGTCCGCCGGGCTGGACTGGGTCAAGGGCATGGATGCCTTGCCCGAGCTCTTGGCGATCAGCGACGTCGTGGTGCTCGGGGTGCCACTGACTGCGCAGACCACGGGGCTGATCGGCGCACGCCAGCTTGCCCAGATGCGCTCGAATGCGCTGCTGGTCAATGTGGCGCGCGGGGCGGTCATCGACGAGGAGGCCTTGTTCGAGGCGCTGGTCAGCAATTCCATCGGCGGTGCCGCGCTGGATGTCTGGTGGGACGCACCGGCGGGCACCACCGCGCCGGAGTCGGTGCGCAGATTTGCCCAACTGCCGAACGTCATCGCCACTCCGCATAACTCGGGGCACACCTTGGACACCTTCGGATCCAGGGCACGCGAAATAGCTCAGAATATCACTGCCTTTGCCGATGGCCGGACTCCGAGCAACCAGCTCTGAGGCCAAAGGGGAGGCTGGCGGTTAACAATGAGGCTGCCAAAGCGCGTGCGCGGCGCTGATGCTCCGTAGAATGGTATCCATGCAAGACGAGAAGCTGCTGCAATTAGTAGAAGACGAATTCACGGCCATACTATTGCACGCGCGGGAGATGATTATCCGCCGTGCCAAGGCTGTCCACCCTGACCTGCAGGCCCCCGGATATCGGCTTCTTGCGATCGTCATTCGTGACGATGCGCAGCAGCAGGGCGTCTTGGCTGAAAAGCTTCGCTTGGACAAGGCTACGATTTCCCGCCTGGTCCAGCATCTGGAGTCCCTGGCCTTGGTCAACCGAACCCAAGACCCATCGGATGGTCGTGCGCAATTGGTCTCGGCAACGCCGCTGGCCAGGGAGAAGTGGCGTGCCAGTGGCAACACTTTGCGCCAGGAACTGCGCCGTCAGCTGACCGAATGGGAAGCTGACGAACTGCAGAACTTCGGGAATTTGCTGCACCGTTTGAATCTCAGCTTCGACGAGCTTCACTAGGCAGTGCTGCCGGCTATTCCATCAGGGCCAGGAAATCGTCTGCACTCAGCGCCGGGGATTGGCCCGCCTGGGCTTCGTCCCCGAGGACATCATTGAACAGCTGTGTCTTCTTCGCTTGAAGCGCCAGCACCTTGGACTCAATGGTGTCCTTGGCAACCAGGCGATACACGTGGACGGGCTTTTCTTGGCCAATGCGGTGTGCACGGTCAATGGCCTGGGCTTCAGCGGCCGGATTCCACCAGGGATCCAACAAGATGCAGTAGTCAGCTGCGGTGAGATTGATACCAAACCCGCCAGACTTCAGCGAAATGAAGAAGACGGGGAAGTCGCCATCGGTGAATCCCTCGATTAATTCCTTGCGCTTGGCGCCACTGGTCGAGCCGTCCAAGTAGCCATGAGCTATCCCAAGTTCTACGGCGATATCTTTCGCCTTGGATAGGAAGCTGGTGAACTGGCTGAAGACCAGAATCTTATGGCCCTCCGCCACGGCATCGACCATCAACTCACGCAGCAATTCCAGCTTGGCGCTAGCCCCGTCCCCTTCGCCCACCAGCGACGGATCCAATGCCAACTGGCGCAGCAAGGTCAATGACTGCAAGATCTTGAATCTGTTCGAATCAACGTTATCCACCAGGCCAAGGACCTCCTGACGCACACGCTGGAAACGGCGGTCGTAGGCTTTGCGGTGGTTCGCCTCCAGCTCCACTTCCAGGATCTGTTCGGTCTTGGCAGGAAGCTCTGGCACGACTTGCTCTTTGGTACGGCGAAGGACGAAGGGGCGCAAACGGCTTTTGAGCCGATCCAGCCGTTCTTTGTCTCCCTCAGAGATCAGCTTTTGGTAATTATCCTTGAACGCGTTTTGTCCGCCTAGCAAGCCTGGTGCCGCCAGCGAGACCAGAGCCCACAGTTCCATCAGGTTGTTTTCCATCGGAGTCCCGGTGACCACGAATTTGCATGGAACCGGCAACTGACGGGCCTGTTTGTACCCCTTGGACACGTGATTCTTCAGCTGCTGCGCTTCATCCATGATCATGACTGAGAAGCCGGCCGCTTCGAATTCTTCATAGGCCAGCCGGAAAATCGTGTAGCTGGTTACGACCAGCTGGGCATCGCCCAGCTGGTCGGCTACAGTTTGCCCGGCCTTCTTGGTGGTAGAAGTAATGCCCCGTGTCTTGAGGTTGGGGGTGAAACGACGGGCTTCATTGATCCAGTTGCCCACCACGGATGTTGGTGCCAGGACAAGGAACTTCTGATCTGGATTCTCACGGCGAGCCTGTTCGAGACAAGCCAGCAACTGAACGGTCTTACCCAGTCCCATGTCATCAGCGAGGACCCCGCCCAATGAGTGTGTTCGCAGGAAGTTCAGCCATGCGAGGCCCTGTTCCTGATACGGTCGGAGATTCGCTTTGAAGGTCTCGGGGAGTTCCACCTGCTGGAGTTCTTCTCCGCGGGTGAGCTCATTCATGTTTTGCAGCCACTGGTTGTGCTGAGCTTCGATAATGCCCAGATCCAGCAGCTCCTGCCACCAATCGATGCTCAGTTTGTGGACTCGAATAGTGCTGCCTTCGACCTTCCCCAATTCGCCGGCTTCATCAATCAACGTACGCAGCTGGGCGAAGTCCGCACCACTGATGGGAATTACTGTCATGTCTTCAAGCACCAGGTAGTCCAAGTGCAAGGTGAGCGCCGCGAGCAACAGCGCGAAAGGCACCTTGATGTCATCAATAGTGACCTCGACGGTCAGATCGAACCAGTCGCCGGTGTTCTCCCCCGCTTCGATGGAAACCGTTGCTGGGGAGTCGAGAATCCGATATTCAGGAAGCTGGTTGTGAGCTTCAATCAGCATGTCTGGATGTTCTTCCAGCAATGGCAAGATGTAGAGCATGAAGTCGATGGACTCGTCGATAGTCAGCTCTCGGTCAGCGTAGGTGCCGCGTGCCTCCAGTTGGCCCAGAACAGTGGCGTCGCCCAATTTGTCGTTGATCGAGGCGATGATTTCTTTCTCGACGTTTCGCTGTCGTGGTGCCTTGGCGGAGTACATCCACGAAAAATGCAGGCCGACCCCATCGGTGGTGCTGGACATGCGCAGGCGCAGCACGGGACGAGGCGGCTCCGGAATTTCATAAGACACGTCAGCACTCTTCAAAGGCGCCAGCTGACGGATTCTGTCCAAATGCGTTTCTTCAAACCGGCCAACGTCCGAGGAAGGTATGAACTGGACTCCAGAAGCGATGAATGCGCCGAGCTCGGCGGAAACAGGGTCAGCGAATTCGGCCAAGCCCAAGTCTCTTGACCCGGCCAGCGGCTGGGAAGAATATGCTACAAGGGTCGGTGGATTTCCGATGGGCAACAGATGCGTGTGCTCCGGTTCGGGCCCGCGAAGCATCCCCTCGACTGTCAGGCCATGTTCACCCTGTCGTAAGTCCACGTGTGCGTGGGCTAGTTTGTCGCTGAAATTCACTGGTGGCTTGGACGCGACTCCCCCATTAATAATGGCAACGCCGGCCTCTTTGAGGTCCTTGAGCGCGGCCAAAAGGTCTTTTCCGGGCAGTTCCATCAGGGAAATCCAGTCGGTGGTTTCCCAAAAGTGGCCGTACTTCACCTTTTCGGCGTGCTCGCGCAATCGGTTCAGCTCGACAACGGCCCGGCGTTGAGCGCGAGGAAAGCGCTCATCGAAAGCGACCGTTTTCCAGCTCACACCAGTCTGCACCCAAGGGCTCTTGGATCCCTGCTTCGCTGGCCTCGCTTGAAGAGACAGCACGTCATCCCCGCCGTACCGGGGTTCACTGACAACTTTCAAAATCAACCCCAGCGGCTCCTCAACAATTTCTGGGTCTTCGTCGGCAACGGGCAACAGCCGGTTGAGGTTTCGTTCCCACTGCGGAACCACATTGCGTTGCCATCCATAAGGGTCAGCTACACGGTCAGAAACATGGAGCGGATCCTCTGAATCGCTGGCAATTTCCAAAAGCAATGCCGCGACTTCCGGGCAGGAATACTCTGAAGGATGCTCGGTGCAAAAACAATGGAACTCAACGCCATCGTTTCCAATGCGAAACCCCACCATGACTTGTTTGCCTCGAACTACCGCGGTAACTCTGGCGTTTCCGACTTCGACGTAGCGTTCAACATCTTGGACTTTGCCCGTCTCATAGAACAATTGCCCGATGCGAAATTCTTCCTCCGAGACGAGTGAGTCCAAGGAGGAAAGAGTCAGCTGGAATTCCATCATCGCCATCCAAAAGTAGTGCGTTAGAGCGGATTGCTACCCTCCATCCTATCGATGCTCCGGGACAGGACAGTCATGACGAAACATTAAGTGGATACTTTACCGAGCCCGTTGCCGGCAGATAAAAAGGAACTACTGAATCACGAGTTCCACTCCTCAAGGCCCTGGCTGAGTGGACGGCAACCCTCGAGCCATTGTGCGGGGTGCCCCAGGTGAAGATTCGACGCATCTTGAAATCCAAGATCGTAAACGATGGCGCCCCCTGCGCCAGAAAGGGGATGACTCCCCATGCCTCACGCAACAGCAAAACCCTCAGTGGCCGAAGACCGATCACAGCGGCTCCAAGAGGCAGGTGCTGGTTGGGGCGAACGGATCTCCGCCGCACCGCACAGCGCCGCGTTGACCTTTACCGTTCAGGGCGAAGGCTTTGATTCCGTTGCCAGCAATATCCGTGCCGGCAAGCATACCTTTACCGTGGATGAACCGGCAGCTCTCGGTGGCAATGATGTCGCCGCCAGTCCGGTTGAATACGCCTTGGCAGCACTGGTGTCCTGCCAGGTGGTGGTTTATCGACTTTACGCAGAGAACCTGGGCATCCAAGTTGATGACGTGCAAATCACGGCAGATGGGCAGCTCGACGTCCGCGGGCTCTTCGGCATTGATGCCTCCATCCGCCCCGGTTTCTCGTCGGTGGATCTGAAAGTGCAGATTGCCGGTCCCGAGTCCACCGAACGCTACGAGGAACTACGCCAGGCAGTGGATGCCCACTGCCCAGTCTTGGACCTCTTTGCCAACCCGGTGCCGGTGACCACTTCGGTGCAGGTTGTCCAAAGCAACTAGCCCGAGCCGAAGGCGCGATGAACTGTGGGGGCCACTGATTTCAGTGGCCCCCACAGTTCATCGTCCGGCTGAGGATTATTGCTGTTCCCTGAAGTTGAGCAGTACCTTGCCTGAAGTCGAGGAATCCTTGGCTGTTTCAAAGGCTACAAGGCCTTCGGCCACGGGGAACTCGTGGGTGACGGCCGCACCAATTTGCAAGGAGCCATCGGCCAGAGCTTCGAGCACCTGATCGATCTCGCCGTTGAATCGGAAGGAGCCGACGAGTTCCAGCTCACGGGTGATGGCCAGGGAAATCAACGCGGGCTGCTCGCCTGTGGGCAGCAGTCCAACCATGACGACTCGGCCGCCGCGCACCGCACCTCTGACCGCTGATGCCAAGCCGCGGTAGTTGCCACTGGCCTCGATCACCACATCCGCGTTGACCTCGGCGATGGCTTCCTGGTCATCGGCGCGCAAGGTGGAGGTGGCGCCCAGTTCCCGGGCGATAGCCAATGGCTTCTCATGCATATCCACCGCGATGATCTCGCTGGCACCGCCACGCTTGAGTACTGCCACGGCAAGCGCGCCGATCGGGCCAGCGCCGATCACCAGAGCCTTCTTGCCTGAGACATCGCCCGCGCGCGAGACCGCATGCCACGCCACCGCTGCGGGTTCGGCCAGCGCGGCATCGCGCAGCGAGAGCCCCTCGGGCAGTTCGCGCAGCATGCGCGTTGGCAGGTTCACTTCACGAGCGAAGGCGCCTTCGGTATGCGGGTAGCGGGCGGCTGAGCCAAGGTAGGTGCAACCGGGAGAAAGGTTCGGGCGATCGGCCGGATATGGTTCGCCGGTATCCCCGGGCGTTGCCGGGTGCACCGCGATCTTGGTTCCGGCTGCTGGTCCGCTGCCATCGACGGCGGCTTCGATGACGGTTCCCACGATCTCGTGTCCGAGAATCATCGGGGCTTTGAGGATGGATTCCCCGGCGGCGCCGTGGCTCCAGTAGTGCAGATCCGACCCGCAGATGCCGCCGTAGGCGATGGCGATGCGGGCCTGGTCGGGCTTCGGTGCTGGCAGCTCGATCTGTTCGATGCGCAGGTCGCCGGCGGCGTGCGCGACCACGGCCAGGGTCGTGGAAGAAAGGGTGCTAGACGACAACGCTCATGCCTCCGTCGATGAAAATGGTTTGCCCGTTGACGTAATTGGATCCATCCGAGGCCAGCCAGATCGCCGGGCCGGCCAGGTCCTCAACGGAACCCCAGCGGGCGGCCGGTGTGCGGCCCAGGATCCACGAGTTGAATTTCTCGTCGTCCACGAGGTTCTGGGTCATCTCGGTGTGGATGTAACCCGGTGCGATGCCGTTGATCTGCAGTCCTGCGCCAGCCCATTCTGCGGTCATGGCGCGGGTGAGGTTGCGCAGGCCGCCCTTGGCCGCGGTGTAGGCGGAGATGGTGGGGCGAGCCAAGTCGGTTTGCACCGAACAGATGTTGATAATCTTGCCTTCGCCGCGTTGCACCATGCCGCGGGCGACTTCGCGCCCTACCAGGAAGGCGCTGGTCAGGTTGGTTTCGATGACTCGCTGCCAGTCGGCGACGTCCAGTTCAAGCATGGGAACGCGGTGCTGGATGCCGGCGTTGTTCACCAGGATGCGGATCGCACCGATATTTTTTTCGATCGCCGCGATGTTCTCGCGTACGGAGGCGTCATCGGTGACGTCGAAGCAGACGCTGTGGATGCGATCTGCCCCGTAGCGGTTGGCGAAGTCCGCGGCGGTTTCGGCCAGGCGCTGCTCATCTCGCCCGTGCAGGATGATGGTGGCTCCGGCGTCAGCCAGGGCGCGGGCCAATTCGCGGCCGATGCCGCGGGAGGACCCGGTGACTAGGGCCAATCGCCCGGATAGGTCGAAGAGTTGACTCATGAATTCCCTCGCATGGAAGTGTCGATGGTTCATCGACGGGAACTCACCACCGGTAAAAACCAGTGGATGCATCCGAAAATCAGCCCCGTCGCTCTCCCAAAACATATCAGATATAAGGAAGCGATGGTGCTATAAAGTCCGACTTATTTAGTTGTTACGCTTTCAACTACATCGACCGGGTTTGAGTGTAGAACCAGTTGATGTGCTCTTCGAGCAGCTGGGCTGCGCGTTCGCGCTGCCCGGTGGCGAAGGCATGGTGGATGGCCTTGTGCTGGCGGCGCAGCACCTTGACCACCGGCTGCCAGGATTCGTCATCCGGAATCGATGCGGCAACGTAATCGCTGATGGAGTTGCGCAGGGATTCCATCATGGATTCGACCACAGAGTTGCCGGCCATGGACGCAAGCAGCACATGGAATTCGGCATCGATCCGGTGGAAGGCCTCGCGCGAAAGCTGCGCATCATCCATGCGCATGATCAGCACCGCGGTGCGGTCGATGACCTGCTGGGCGTGGATCGGGTCGCGGGGGTTCATCTGCGCGGCCCAGGTTTCCAGCAGGATGCGAGATTCGACAATCTCTCGGACATTGATGCCCTTGGCCGCCAGGTGCAGGCGCAAGGCCTGGGAGATCCCGGCCGATGGGTTGGAGATGATCACCGCCCCGGAATTGGGTCCGGAACCCGTGGAAGTCTTGATAATGCCCATCACGTCAAGGATGCGGATGGCATCGCGTACCGAGGCGCGGGAGATCCCATGCTGCTCCGCGAGCGCACGTTCACCGGGAAGCTGGTCCCCCACAGACAACTTCTCCATACGCAGATCTTGCTCAATGGCCTGAAGCACGATCTGGTACGCACGCGGAGCTGGGTTAATTGGCATCGGATTTATTTTAGCCGGTCAGAGCACTACGGAAGCATCCAGGACAGCACCGGAGTGGACTGCAGGTAGACCAGGCAGCACAGCACCAGCAGCATGCCGACCGACCATCCGGCGACCTTCTTCAGGATCACCGATTCCTGGCCTTCCATCTTCACGCTGGTCGCGGCGATGGCCAGGTTCTGCGGGGAAATCAGCTTGCCGACCACGCCACCGGAGGTATTGGCTGCCACCAGCAGGTGCGGGTCGATTCCGGCATTCACGCCGGCGGTCTGCTGCAGCTTGGCGAACAGCGCGTTGGCCGAGGTATCCGAACCGGTCACCGCGGTGCCGATCCAGCCCAGGATTGGCGAGAGGAAAGCGAAGAATCCGCCGGCGCCAGCCAGCCAGGTGCCCACGGTGATGGTCTGGCCGGACAGGTTCATCACATAGGCCAGTCCCAGGACCGAGAGGATGGTCAGGGCGGCGAAACGCATGTTGTAGATGGTCTTCCCGATCTCGCCCAGGCCCTCGCCGAAGGTCATGGCGTACTTGCCGCCGGAGGTGTTGCGCGAGTAGACGAAGGCGACGATCACGCCGGTGATCAGCAGCAGGGTGCCCGGCGAGGACAGCCAGGAGAAGGTGTACAGGGTCGAGGAGACGGCCTCGCCCTGGGCGTCGACGACCTTGCCGTGCAGGCCCGGCCAGCCGAACTTGAGATCGGTGCTGGCCAGCCAGGCAGGGATGTCGATGCCCAGCTTCCAGAGCTTGGCCAGGCCGAAGATCACGATTACCAAAAGGTACGGGAACAGCGCCATCCAGGTGTTGGCCTTGTCCAGCTTGGTACCGCTCTGCACCGGCAGTGCGGCGGCTTCGGGGGTCAGCACGCGGGTGCGGGCCTCGTCAGCACCCTTCGGAGTCCAGAAGCGCAGCAGGATCACCGCGGCCGCCAGGCCGACCAGCGATGCGACGATGTCGGTCAGCTCGTAGGAGAAGTAGGTGGAGCACAGCCACTGGGCGATGCCGAAGGTGATGCCGATGGTCAGTGTCGCGGGCAGCACCTGGCGCACACCGCGCCAGCCATCGAGGATCAAGACCAGGATGGTGGGAACGAACAGTGCCAGCAGTGGCGACTGGTGGCCGACGACCGCCCCGATTTCCTTGGCCGGAATGCCGGTCAGCGCGCCGGCGGTGGTGATCGGAATGGCCACGGCGCCAAAGGCCACCGGCGCGGTATTGGCGATCAGCACGGCGCAGGCTGCGCGCAGCGGCGAGAGGCCCAGGGCCAGCAGCATGGTCGCGGTAATGGCCACCGGAGCGCCGAACCCGGCCAGCGCCTCGAGCAGTCCGCCGAAGCAGAAGGCGATCAGCACTGCCTGGATGCGGACATCTCCGCCGCCGATGACGTCGAACACGCGGCGCAGGTCCTCGAAGCGTCCGGACTTGACGGTGACCTGGTAGAGGAAGATGGCCATGACCACGATCCAGACGATCGGGAACGCGCCGAACACCATGCCCATGACCCCGGAGTTCAGGGCCATGGCCACCGGCATTTTCCAACCGAGGATGGCGACGATGATGGCCACTGCCAAGGATCCCAGCCCGGCCCAGTGGGCCTTGGTCTTGATCACGGCTAGCAGTACAAAAAAGGTGACGAGAGGAATCAGTGCGATCAGCGCAGAGATCGCAACACTTCCTGCTATCGGTTCTGTGGAGGGAGTAAACACGGTGTGGGCGCCTTTGCTCGAGTGGTGGTCTGACCATATGTGGTCCGACCAATACCGTACAGCGTGAGTGGCATCACAAACAAGTCTTGACTATTGCAAAATCTTTCGCATAGTATGGTCAGACCACACCTGAAAGTGCCTAATATTATGCGAATTGCTCTCTTTGCCACGTGCATAGTGGACGCCATGTATCCGGAAACGGCCAAGTCGACAGTCAAAATCCTGGAACGCCTGGGCCACGAAGTCATCTTCCCCAAGGCGCAAGCCTGCTGTGGGCAAATGCACATGAATTCGGGCTACATGCCTGAAGCCCTGCCCGTGGTTGAAAACCATGTCAGGGCCTTCGACACCGACGAGTACGACGTGGCCGTCGCCCCCTCGGGCTCGTGCGTCGCCTCGGTGAAGCACCAGCACCCCTACCTGGCGCAGCGCCTGGGCAAGCCGGAGCTGAAGGACCGCGCCAAAGCCGTCGGCGCTCGCACCTATGAGCTGAGCCAGCTGCTGGTGGATGTCCTGGGCATCACCAACGCTGCCGCGCAGCTGGGCAGCTACTTCCCCGAAACCATCACCTACCACCCGTCCTGCCATGGCATGCGCTCCTTGGGACTCGGCGACCGCCAGCTGGATCTGCTCAAGACCGTCGGCGGCATCACCGTCAACGAGCTGCCCGAAGCAGACCAGTGCTGCGGTTTCGGCGGAACCTTCTCGATCAAGAACGCGGACGTCTCCTCGGCCATGCTCGATGACAAGGTGAAGAACATCTGCTCCACCGGTGCCTCGGCCTGCTCCGGCGGCGATGCCTCCTGCCTGATGCACATCGGCGGCGGCCTCTCCCGCACCGGTGCCAAGCCCAAGACCCTGCACCTGGCCGACATCCTGGCCAGCACCATGGAAGAGACGGTGACACTGTGACCCAGGTATTCCTCGGCATGCCCGCTGGCGGACAGGGCAACCTGTTCGAAACCGAGCCATTCCCCAAGGCGGCGCACCGCGAACTGGGCAACACCCAGATGCGCAAGAACCTGCGCCATGCCACCCACACCATCCGCGACAAGCGGCTGAAGGTCGTGGGCGAGCTTCCCGACTGGGAAGCCCTGCGCGATGCGGGCAGCACCATCAAGAACAACTCCATGGCCACCCTCGAAGAACGCCTGCTCGAGTTCGAAAAGAATTTCACCGCGCGTGGCGGCGTGGTCCACTGGGCCCGCGACGCCGATGAAGCGAACAAGATCGTCACCGAACTGGTCAAGGCCACCGGCTCCCAGGAAGTGGTCAAGGTCAAGTCCATGGCCACCCAGGAAATCGGGCTCAACGAGCACTTGGAAGCCGAAGGCATCGACGCCTTCGAAACCGACCTTGCCGAACTGATCGTCCAGCTCGGGCACGATAAGCCAAGCCACATCCTGGTCCCGGCCATCCACAAGAACCGCACCGAAGTGCGCGACATTTTCCTGAGCCAAATGCCGGTGGTCGACCCGAACCTGACCGATGAGCCAGCCAAGCTGGCCGAGGCAGCCCGCGCCCACCTGCGCAAGAAGTTCCTCGCTGCCAAGGTCGCGATCTCCGGAGCCAACTTCGCGCTGGCCGATACCGGCACCCTGGGCGTCGTGGAATCCGAAGGCAACGGCCGCATGTGCCTGACCCTGCCCGAAACCCTGATCACCGTCATGGGCATCGAGAAGGTCCTGCCGCATTGGGAGGACGTCGAGGTCTTCATGCAGCTGCTGCCGCGCTCCTCCACCGGCGAGCGCATGAACCCGTACACCTCGCTGTGGACCGGGGTCACCGAGGACGACGGACCGCAGAACGTGCACATCGTGCTGCTGGATAACGGTCGCACCCGCGCACTGGCCGATCGCTTCGGCCGCAGCGCGCTGAACTGCATCCGCTGCTCGGCCTGCATGAACGTGTGCCCGGTCTACGAGCGCACCGGCGGCCACGCCTACGGCTCGACCTACCCGGGCCCGATCGGCGCGATCCTCTCCCCGCTGCTGACCGGCATCGAGGTCGAGGAAAACGGCTCCCTGCCCTACGCATCGTCACTGTGCGGCGCCTGCTACGAAGCCTGCCCGGTCAAGATCAACATCCCGGAAATCCTGGTGCACCTGCGCGGCGACGATGTGGATGCCAAGCGCGAGAAGCACAAGCTGCCGACCCAGATGGACCTGCTGATGAAGGGCGGGTCCTGGGCCTTGGGCAAGGGCAAGAATATTGGCCTTCTCGAAAAGGCGCTGCCATTGGGCCGGCTCGCCGCAGGCAAGGACAAGAAGATCAAGAAGCTGCCGGGCATCGCTGCCGGGTGGACCCAGAGCCGAGATATTCCAGCCCCGCCCAACAAGTCCTTCCGCGACTGGTGGAGCGACGAAAAGGAGTCCATGTGAGCGCGAAAGACGAAATCCTCTCGCGGATCCGTTCGGCCCTGGCCGACACCCCGGCCACCGAAGAGGTTCCCCGCGAATACCGCACCACCTCGGATATGAACGAAGAACAGCTGATCGAGCTGCTGGTGGATCGCCTGGTGGACTACAAGGCGGGGGTCGAGGTCATCGAGGCCGCGCAGATTCCCGAGTTCGTGGCCGCCAAGCTCAAGGACGCTGCCAGCGTCGTCTACCCGCAGGGCCTGGATACCGCATGGCTTTCGGCCTTGGGCCAGAACGTGGAACAGCGCGTTGATGCACCGGGCGCCCGCTTGAGCGTGGCCGAATTGGATGCCACCAGTGCGGTGGTCACCTCATCGGCGGTCTCCGTGGCCGAGTCGGGAACCATCATCCTCGATGGCCAGCCGGACCAGGGACGCCGCGCCATTTCGCTCGTTCCGGACCACCACCTCTGCATTGTTCCGATCTCCACAATCGTGCAGCTGCTGCCCGAAGCCATGCCGCGCCTGTCCATCACTCGCCCGCTGACCTGGATCTCCGGCCCCTCGGCCACCAGCGATATCGAGCTGGAACGCGTTGAAGGCGTCCACGGTCCACGAACCTTGGATGTGCTGATGGTGCGCGGGCTGTAAACCACGCATCAAGCATTGCGGCCGGTCCCCTCTCCAGAGCTGGAGAGGGGACCGGCCCCTTTTGCCTACTGCTGACGCTACTTGGTGGTCACCGCCATTTCGTTGGGCTCCGCATCCAGCTTCACGGTCGCGGTCTTCTCACCGGTGTCCAGGTCGATCGCGTACAGCGATTTCTTGGCTGGCTCGCTGACATAGGCGGTGTTGCCGTCAAGGCGCAGGGACGGGTGCGCCTCCTGCCATTGAGCTGGGCCTTCCCACGGGTCGATGGCTTCAAGGCTTCGGGTGATCTTCCCGGTGCTTGGGTCAATCACGTGGATCTTTCCGTCAGTACCCAGCAAGTAGCCAAGGTCCTGCGGACCACGAGCCACCCCGCGCCAGGTGTATTCCACGCCCTCAGGCAAGTCGACCACCTGGTAGCTCGGCTTGGCGGTGTCAATCAGGGTGATCTGGTGCAGCAGGCTGCCCTCCGCATCGGGATCATCCTTGTAGTCGCCGATCACCAGTTCACTGGTCGGCGAGACATAGGCGTTGCCCATGCGGCCGTAGGCATCCGGGGCGGTGAGCTTGGTGAATTTTCCATCCGCGAAGACCAGCGCCCCGTTTTCACAACCGAAGACCGCGCGGCCCTGTGCCGCGGTGCCCTCGCCGTGCACCCCTGGGCAGTCGGTGTTCTCGGCGACCTTCTGGTGCTTGCCATCCAGCAGCTGTACTCCGGAGCGCGAGTCGGCATCGCCAATGGTGGTCAGCACCGAGCCATCTTCCAGGGCCACGGATACCCCGTGGTGCGCCGGCGATTCAACGGTTTGCACCTCCGGCAATTTTCCATCGGCGCCAGCAAGCTCATCGGTGTCGAAGAGCGTGGTGGTTCCGCTGCCGTCGTCAAAGAGAGCCGTCTTGCCCGCATGCGCAACCACATGTCCGGCAGCCGAAGCGGCGAAGGTGGTCTGTGTGAGCTCCGGGGTCACGGCGTCCAGGACCTGGAACCCCTTGGACGTGGTGAGCATGAAGTTCTTCCCGTCACCGGCCGAGTTCAGGCGGGTGAACTCTTCGGTGTCGAAGCTCTTGAGCACTTCCAGGCTCTGCCCATCGAGGACGGAGACCCCGTTGGCGTAGGTCACTGCGACTCGGGTGGGCGTCGTGGCGCTGGAGTCGGCGGCGCTCTGCGCCGAGCAGCCGGTGGCCAGCAGGCCCAGGACAGCCAGCGCGGACCCGGCTTTGAGTGTGCGAGGTGATGTGATTTTCATGGTTCCTTTCTTGTTGCGCTTAGTTGCGCAGGGCTTGGGTGATTCGTTCGGTGTTTACTTGCATCATCTGCAGATAGCTGTCGGCGCCTTCGTCGGGAAGGGTCAGCGACTCTGAATACAGCTCTACGATCTGCACGTCGATGTTGGCTTCTTGGGCCAGTGCCCGGGCCAGCTTGTCGGGTTGGGCTGATTCGACGAAGATTGCCCGGACCTTCGAGCTGCGGATGGCCTCGGCCAGGGAAGCCAGATCCGCGGCGCTTGGCGAGGCCAACGTAGTTCCAGAAGGAATCACTGCCCCGATGGTTCGAAAACCGAAGCTGTCGGCGAGATATCCAAAGACATGGTGATTGGTGACCAAGGCACGGGAAGCTTCCGGAATCTGCTCGAATGATTCGCTCATCTGCTGTTGCAGCCCGGACAGCTCGCTTCGGTAGGCCAGGACATCAGCCTGCAGCTGTTCTTTGGAGACTCCGGGAACCTGCCCCAAGTCTTCTTCCAAGGCATCAACGACGTCGATCATGCGCGCAGGATCGGTCCAGAAGTGCGGGTCCTTGGAATCGCTGGATCCCGAAACGTTCAAGACCTTCACGTGGTCGGTTGCCACGAAGTGGTTGTCCCCGGCGGCGTCGACCGCTTCCAGCTGGCGTTGCAAGCCTTCTTCTAGATTCAGCCCGTTGGACACCACCAGATCTGCCTCGTTGAGTACGGCGGCCTGCTGGGCCGAGATCTCGAAGGAATGCGGATCAACATTGGCCGGCATGAGCGTATGAACCTCTGCTTGGTCGCCGGCAAGATTCTGCACAACGTCCGCGAGGATGTTGGTGGTGACCACGATGTTTGGCTTGTCGTCCTGTTGCGCGGTGCCGATGCAGCCGGTCAGGATCAGCGGCAGCACCGCCAATGCAGCCAGCGCCTTGCCGGCGTTCGTGGCGTAGCTTCTCAATTGCCCACCTGCGTCATCCAGATGGGATCGGTGCCGGGGCTGAGGGTTCGTGCGATGCGTGCCGAGTCGGCAAAGTCGATTTCATAGACGCGTTTTTCGGCTGGCGCATTGACATACGCGCGCTGCGCGTCAAGAACCAGATTCACGCTGTCCAAGGCCTGCGCATCCTGCAGGCTCTTCTTCAGCAGCGGCTCGGTGGTGCCGATGACTTTTCCGGATTCTGTCGAATACACCAGCACGCGACCCTGGGCATCGAGCGCCACCACGTGCCCCTTGGCGTCACCTACGGCGCTGACCTTGCGCAGTTCCTGATCGCTCATCACCTTGGTCATCGTCAGGTTCCGGGTATTGATAACCCAGGCACCCCGTTCCCCCGCCGCAGCGGCTACGACAGGGCGCGACTTGCGATGGCTGAGTTCTTTGATGCGCTGGTCAGCGCTCGTTCCCTTGGGATACTTCAGCAAGGAAAACTCCACGCCTCCTGCCTGCTTTTCGGACGCTACGACGATTCCCTGGTCGCAGGCGATAGCCAATCCGGCTGCCGTGTGGGTCGCGTCTGCGGGGTTTCCGCACTCGCTGTGGGCCCCCTCGACTCGATGCCCTTGCGCATCGAGGTACTGCACCTGGGCCGGCTGGGACGCGCTGGCGGGCTCGCTTTGGACGGCCCCGTCGCCTAGCGGGGCTATCAGTCCTTGATGGGCTGCTGCTTGCGTGGTGAATCGCTCGCTAATGCGGCCTTCGGCGAGTTCTGCATTATCGAGCAGGATTCCCTTGCCGGTTTCGGGAAAATACACGCCAGTACTTCCCGCAGTGGACAGGGGTCCGCCGATGGTTCGCGCCGGACCTTCTCCGGACACCAGGCCCACCTGCTGTGGTGTGCCACGGTAGTAATGGAAGTGGTCTGTGTGATTCCAGCTCCACATTCCGCTATCCAGTACTTCGACTCCGGAACCGGTATCAGCGAAAAGGTAGCGCCCGTCAGTCTCCAGGTTCACGACGTCGGGCAGCTGTGGCAAGTCGATCTCTTCGTCACTGAGCAGATCCAGCATGCCGGTCTTGCCTGATTCATCAATCGTGACCAGATGCAGCGGCGCTTCGGGCATTTCTTGCGCCCCTTCCACTGCCCCGTGGTCGGATGGTTCGGCAGTGGTTTGCTGACTTGTTGCCACCGGATTCGAGGCGCAGCCTGCCAGCAGGGCTCCGCCCACCAGCGCTGCGGTCAATCCATAGATTTTGGCCTTCATTTGGCACTTTCACGTTGTAGGGGTAATTCGTTTTCGGTTAATGCGTGGGGTTTCGGGCGGCGTGTGAGCACTCGGCGCATCAGCGCTGAGATTCCTGCAAGCCCGATAGCCAGACAGGAGATCGAGGGGCCGGCGGCCGTTTGGGCGTACCAGGAAATGAGCAGTCCCCCGGCGACACTGAGCACTCCGATGCATGCAGAGACCGCCATGATTGCGGGGATTCGGTTGACCCATGCTTTGGCTGCCACGACAGGTGCCAGCAGCATTCCGACCACAAGCAAGGTGCCCACCGATCGGAACGATGCGGTGATGGCCAAGGCGACTAGCGCCACCAGCATGATCTGCGCCAACCCAGGCCTGAGCCCCAGGGTCTGGGCGATGCGGGTGTCGAAGGCGCTGGCGACAAAGGCCCGATGGAATTTCGCCGCGATGGCCATGCTGAGCAGGAGCGCCGCGGCCAATAGCCATAGATCTGCAGTGGAGATGGCCAGTATGTCTCCGAAAAGCATGCTCGTGGCGTCGGTGGCAAAGCTGCGCGAATGGGAGACGATGATGATTCCCAAGGACAGCATGCCCACAAATACCAGGCCGATGCTGGTGTCGTAGGAGAGTTTTCCGCGACGCTGCATCGCCCCGAGCAGCCCGGTCATCACCACAGCACTGACACCGGCGCCGAGCATCACGGGCAGTCCCAGAACAGTGGCGATGGCTACGCCGGGCAGCATGCCGTGGCCGATGGCTTCCCCGAGGAATGCCATCCCCCGGATGACCACCCAGGTTCCGGCGACAGCACAGATCACGGCGACAAGGCAGCCGCCGATGAGGGCGCGCTCCATGAAGTCAGATGCGAAAGGATTGATGAACACATCGTACAGAGTAACCTTAAATGAGAATCATTATCAATTGATACACTGGAGCCATGACAAATCTTTCCCCCTTGGTCCGCGTTCACGAGGTGCACTTCTCCTACGGGCACGAGCAGGTCCTGCATGGCGTTTCCCTGTCAGTGAATCCCGGCGAGATTCTTGCCATCACCGGTGCCAACGGATCCGGGAAATCAACATTGCTGGAGCTGATCGCCGGGACCAATGTCCCTAGCCACGGCCACATCGAGCGCATCGTTCCGGTGGCCCTCGTTGTCCAGCGCCCCAACATTCCCGCCGGGTTGCCGCTCACTGTTGCGGATGTAGTCGCATTGGGCACTTGGCGAACCCGTGCTTCTCGCGCGCAGGTCAGGGAATCAATCACCGGGGCCCTCAGCCGGGTGGGACTTTCCGGATTCGAACGCCGCAATTTCGCCCAGCTGTCCGGAGGGCAACGGCAACGCACACTCATTGCCCAGGGACTGGTGCAGCAAACCCCTGTGTTGCTGCTTGATGAACCCCTGGCTGCTTTGGACGCTGGCAGCCGGGAAAAGATCCACGAAATCCTTCGCGCCGAAGCGAACCACGGCACCGCGGTGGTACTGGTGACCCATGACCAGGATTCCCAAGGATTAGCGGACCGGACCATCACCTTGCGTGACGGGCGCATTGCGCCTCACGTGATCTTGAGCGGCGCAATCGACCGATAGCCAAGAAGGCAGCCCATCCACACTCAGTGATGGCGCTCGTCGACGTTCATGTTCGCAGTGACCAAATTTTCGCGATACGTCTGCTTACATTGGTGGGTAAGCCGAAGCATTCCTTGAAGGACGGTCATGACCCAGCAGCCACCACCGGAACCGGTACATGCCGTTCCCGACTCAGCGCTGCGCTTCATTGGGTTCTTGTCGTTTTTCGACCGGTACGGCACCCCGCCGATGCTCCTGGCACTCTCGCTGGGTACCTCGTTGGATTTCGCCCAGGCAGTGCAGCTCATTGCCGCATACTCGTTGTTCTACGCCATCGGGCAGCCGCTGTGGGGACTGGTCAGCGATCGCTTTGGCCGCCTGCTTGTCCTTCGCTCGGCGCTGGTCGGCGCCGGCATTGGCGCGCTGGCGAGCATCTTGTTCAGCGATTATGTGCCATTGCTTGTCGCACGCTGTTTTACCGGACTGATGTTCGGCGCTCTGTATCCCACCCTGCTGACCTTGCTCGGCGACACCCGCCAAGGCGTGGAACGTGCTCGCGGCCTCTCCGACCTTCAGATCTATTCGTCACTGGGGACCACGTTGGCAACGGTTTCCGCCGGAGCGCTGGCGACCTACCTTGATTGGCGGCTGGTGTTTGCACTGCCTGCCGCAGGATGCGCGGCCGCACTGTATTCATTGCGGCGAGTGCGCGAGCCACAGCATTCACGCACGGGGTTCAGCTTGATCGCGGCCTTGCGCCCGATGAATCTGGCCCTGTACGCCATTGTGTTCTTGGAGGGTGCGCTGCTCATGGGGTTGCTGACCTACATCGTTCCAGCCTTGCAGCACACCGGCGTATCCGTTGGATTTGCGGGCATCTTGGGGTGCGGGTTTGCCGTTGGCGTGATCCTTGGCGCGCGGCTGATGCGGCGCTTGGTGGCCCGCTTCTCTAGAACCTGGCTGATCAGCTGCGGAGGACTCGTGCTGTGCGGAGCTTTCCTGCCCTCGGCATTCTGGCCCTCGGCATTGTCCTACACGGCCACAGCGCTGCTTTTGGGTGCCACGAACGCCATCATGCATTCGTCGATGCAAGGCTGGGCCACCGATATCGCGCCCGATGCCCGGGCAACGACGGTGTCATTCTTCGTGTTTTCACTATTTGCCGGCGCTTCGGTGGCAACTTATCTCAGCGCAGCCATGGCCGAAGAAGGGCACTACGCGCAGATCTTCGGTTACGGCCTTGGCTTGAGCTTGGTGCTGGTAGTCGTTGCCGCTGGAACCCATGCGCTGTGGCGCAAAAGCACCTCGGCAAACTAGGAATCAAGCACCCTAGCTGGTTACTTGAACGCGCTGATGATCACGCCTACCCCCATCAGGAATAACGCGGCACAGGCAGTCCATTCCAGGCGCAACGCGATTTCCGGGCGCTTGAACCAGTGCATTGCCTTTGCCGCTGCCGTGCTCAAGATCAGCATGTACAGGAATCCAACGGACGCGAAGATGGCACCCAGACCCATGCCCCAGAGGAAGGTATTCGAATCCTTGGGGATGAAGCTTGGCACCATGGCCAGGAACAACAGGCCCAGCTTGGGATTCAACGCGGCCGAAAGCATGCCGGAGGTAAAGGTCTGGCCCAGCGAGTGATCGGCCTGGCGCGGCCCCTCGCGGGTTTCGGTCCGGGCGATGGCACTGTCCGCTTTCGCGACAGCCCGGGATTTCAAGAATCCCGTCAGGCCGAGATAAACGAGATACAGCCCACCAAGTATCGCGATGATGGTCTCGACTTTGGGATACCGCTGAATCACCGAGGCGGCTCCCGCTCCGGCCAATGTCGCCCAGGCGAAAATGGCTACCATCATGCCGAGCGCTGCGACGATTCCG
This sequence comes from Glutamicibacter sp. JL.03c, assembly GCF_025854375.1. Taxonomy (NCBI): domain Bacteria; kingdom Bacillati; phylum Actinomycetota; class Actinomycetes; order Micrococcales; family Micrococcaceae; genus Glutamicibacter; species Glutamicibacter sp. JL.03c. Next base: position 2,911,887 of record NZ_CP107575.1, read on the forward strand.
TGCATTTGCCGTACCAGCGAATATCGCAGCACGAGGAAGGTGTCTGGTCCCGGTGAAAGTGTCACCATGACGCACACGCCGAGATACGCGCAGAAGGAAGCCCAAGTCATAATGCACCAGTTTAGAAATGCCATGGCCCGCCGGACCAAAAAGGTGACGAGATCATGTCTGTGTTCCAGTCGTACTGCCACACTTTTTGCTGGTTCTTACCAGAATTGGCCTAAAAGTTGATTTAATAGGTTCACCAACGAGTTTGAAAGCAGGCGGCAATGTCTACTCCGAATGGCGAACCGCAGAATCCATATACCGCGGGGCAGCCAAATCAGGGCCAGAACCAGCAGTTCGGGCAGTACCGGCAATACCAGCAGCCGCAATACCAGCAGCCGCAGTATCAGCATTCCACGTATCAGCAGGGCTATCCCGGCTACGCGACACAGGCCCAGTTCGAGGGAAGCCAGCTAGCGCAGACGTCCATGGTGTTGGGCATCTTGTCGATTTTTATCTTGAATATCATTTTGGGGCCTATTGCGATCGCCAAGGCCAACCGTGCTGAGCGCGTGTTCAATACGCCTGCGACGGCAGGCAAGGTGACCGGATGGATCGGCACCATCATTGGCCTATTCTGGGTCCTCGGATTCGTAGGCATGTTTTTGGTGGCAATCTTCGCCCCAGAAATGTCATACGACTCCTATGAAACCTACGACAACGGTTTCTAGGGTCTACCAGAACTCGATTAACGGCAAAGCCTCCGAACCTCAATGGTTCGGAGGCTTTGCCGGTATCGGCCCTCATACCGTCAACCCCATGACGGTGCTCGGGAAGTTATCTAGGCTGCGGCAGGCAGTACGAAGGAAGCGTCGAGCTCGATCTTGACCTTGTCGCTGACCAGAACGCCACCGGCTTCCAGTGCCGCGTTCCAGGTGATGCCGAATTCCTTGCGGGAGATAGTGGTCGATGCGAAGAAGCCTGCGCGGGTGGCGCCGAAAGCGTCAACAGCCTGGCCGCCAACCTCAACTTCGAATTCAACTTCCTTGGATACGCCGCGGATGGTCAGGTCGCCGACGAGGATGAACTCGTCTGCGCCGCCCTTGACGCCGGTCGACTTGAAGGTCATGGTTGGGAACTGCTCGGCGTCGAAGAAGTCAGCGCTCTTCAGGTGGCCATCGCGGTTCTCGTCCTTGGTGTTGACTGAGTTGATCTGGACGGTTGCTTCGACGCTGGAGGTTTCCAGGGTTTCGCCGATGTTCAGGGTTGCATCGAATTCCGTGAAGCTACCGCGTACCTTGGAGATGCCAGCATGGCGGACGGAGAAGCCAACCTCGGAGTGCGATGCGTCGAGGTTCCAGGTACCAGCGGTCAATGCAGTTGCAGCCATGTCTAAATCCTTTCGTCACGCCAACAGGTAGTTGACGTTTCAATTTGTTTCCTTGATACCAGTATGCACCGATTAAGTTGAAGCGTCAACAAGTTTTCTCAAGAAAATCCCGCTCCCAGTGAAGTACACACGCAGTTTCTGCTATTGACCTGTACTTTTATCGCGCGAAAAACTTTTCAACTTCTGCGAAATCCCCTGCCCAAACTCGGAAAGCTCGCGCTCAAGGCTTCCGCTGCGCTTCATTCTGCGCTCTATGCTGGCCCGGGGGAACCAACCTCGAATGAATGTCCAACGACAAAGGCTGAACCCCGACTTCGAAGAAGTCGGGGTTCAGCCTTTGAACTCATTGGACCCTGCTCGCTAGATCAAGGCTTGGAAACCAGGCCTTGATCAACCATCCACTCAAAGGCGACATCGGCTGGCTCGCGGCCAACGACATCCACCTGGTAGTTCAGTTCCATCAAGACCTCATCGGTCAGCAATGGAGCAATCTTGGCCATGATGTCCTTGACCTCCGGATGCTCCTTCAAGAACTCCCCGTTGAACGCTGGGGCCGCGTTGTAGCTAGGGAAATACTTCCTGTCGTCTTCCAGAACCGTCAGATTCAACGCCTTGATGCGGCCATCGGTAGTGAAGACCTCACCGAAATTGCACGCGCCATCGGCGGTCGCCTGGTAGATCGCACCGACGTCATACAGGCCGATGTTGCTCTCGGGCACTTCCGCGCCACGGTCAATGCCGTAGTGCTCCAGCATCGGGGTCAGTCCATCACGACGCGAATTGAATTCCGGGTCGACGCAGAACGTCAGATCCTTGGGATCAACATTCTTCAACTCCGAAAGCTTGGTCACTCCCAGGCGCTGAGCGGTCTCTTCATTCATGGCCATCGCGTAGGTGTTATTCAAGGGCGCCGGCTTGCCCCAGTCAATGCCGTTAGGAATGTCGTCCTTCTTCACCGCTTCCCATTGGGCCTGTTCGCCGTCGACCGGTTCTTCATGGCCAAGATAGGTCAGCCACGCGGTACCCGTGTATTCCCACAGCAAACTCGCGTCGCCTGAGAGCAACAGCTGTCTCGCCGGCTGGGATCCTGGCACGTTGGTCAGGTCCGTGACGTCGAAGCCTGCGGCCTCCAGAGCAATCACGGTGATCTTGCCCAAGAGCAGCTGCTCGGTGAAGGACTTGGACGTGACCGTCACTTCCGCCTTTTCCGAATTCCCTTCCACGGGCTGGATCTTTCCCGGCCCCACCGGCGGGACAGTGCCGGTGGATGGGCTCAAGCCGCAACCGGTCAATCCGATGACCGCGGCGAGGGATGCCAAGGACAGTTTCATCGCATTATTCATGACAGTCCCTTCGGCCGTGCGACCTGTTCGACAACGCGCCCCAACCAGTCAATGGTCAAGGCCAGCAACGCGACCAGCAGAGAACCGGTAATCAGCACGACGTTGAGGTTGAGGTTCACCCCGGTGGTAATCAGGATTCCCAGTCCACCGCCGTTGATGAAGGTTGCCAGGGTGGCGGTACCTACCAGGAGCACCAGCGCGGTGCGGATGCCCGAGAGCATCACGGGGACCGCCAACGGCAGTTCCACTTTGAAGAGCACGGCCATCAGGCTCATGCCGATGCCCCGCCCTGCTTCGACGATGCGCTGGTCAACCTGCTGCAAGCCCACGATGGTATTGGAGAGCACCGGCAGTATGGCATAGATGACCAACGAGACAATCGCGGTTTTCGCGCCGAAGCCCAGCCAGAAGGCCAGCAGCACAACAACGCCGATGGCCGGCGCGGCCTGCCCGAAGTTGGCAATGGCACGCACCGCTGGTGCCGCGCGACGCAGGCTCGGACGGGTCAGCAAGATCCCCAACGGGATCGCGATGAGCAATACGATCACCGTGGAAATCACGGTGAGCTTCAGGTGTTCCAGGGTGTAGCCCCAGATCGTGGCCGGGTCCAGTGTCTGGCGCTCGGTCTCGGTCAGGTCTGCGTTCAGCAGCCACACCATGAGCACCGCGAAGGCCGCTAGGATGGCAACGATCTGCCAGATGAGAGATCGTCTTTCTGTGCTCATACGGGTTCACCATCCTGCTTGGTGGCCTCGCGCTCAATGTCCACGACATTGATCGCTCCCGAGTTCAAACCTACCGGCGCCGAGTGGTCCCCGTCCTGGGCGCTATTGGCGGCTGCGATGGCTTCCATAACCGTCTGGACGGTAATGGTGCCCAGCAGCACGTCGCGCCGGCCGGTCACCAAGGCAGATTCGGAGCTGGCGACAAGCATCGTATCCAGCGCATCGTTCAGCGTCGCTTGTTCGCCGACAACCGGCATGTTCTGGTCGTAGGTGCCATCGATGATTTCCGCTCGAGATAGCTGCCTGCGATCCAGACGGCGCAGCGGGCGACCGCGCGAGTCCAGGACCACCGCGTACTTGCGGCCTGCTCCCTGCACCTGCGAGAGCACATCGGAAGCGCGCTTTCCCGGAGTCGTGGTGATGGCTTCTTCGAGATCCACCTCGTTGACTCGGGTCAGGGTCAGCTGCTTCAAGCCGGCACCGGAACCGATGAAGTTCTCGACGAACTCGCTGGCCGGGTTGGCCAAAATGCGTTCGGGCGAATCGTATTGTTCCAGCTGGGCGCCCTCGTTGAAGATCGCGATCCAGTCCCCCAGCTTCACCGCTTCATCGAAGTCGTGGGTCACACAGACAATGGTCTTCTGCACCTCGGACTGGATGTTCAGCAGCTCGTCCTGCAAGCGCTGGCGGGTGATCGGGTCGACTGCGCCGAAAGGCTCATCCATCAGCAGCACCGGTGGATCGGCCGCCAATGCGCGGGCCACGCCGACACGCTGCTGCTGGCCGCCGGAGAGCTCCTTCGGGAAGCGATCGCGGTACAGTTCCGGATCAAGCGAGACGAGCTCAAGCAGTTCATCGACGCGGGCCGCGATCTTTTCCTTGGACCATCCCAGCATCTTGGGGACCATCGCGATATTGGTCGCCACCGTCATGTGCGGGAAGAGCCCGCCAGCCTGGATGACGTAGCCAATGCGTCGACGCAGTTCGTCGCCGTTCATCCCGGTGACGTCTTCTCCGTTGATCACGATTTTTCCGCCGGTGGGCTCGATCAGTCGGTTGATCATCTTCAAGGTTGTCGTCTTGCCGCAACCCGATGGGCCAACGAACATCACGATGGATCCAGCTGGAATTTCCAAGGTGAGGCCGCCGACGGCGGATTTCTTCTGCCCGGGGTAGGTCTTGGTGACTTCTTCGAGCATGATTGAGGCGCCCGTGACATCCTGGGCGGTCAAAGTTTCGGAGTTCTTATTTTCAGACACGGATACCTCGCGGGGTAGTCAGTCGGCCGATGCCGAGCAGAATCAAGTCAAGAATGAGCGCTAGGATCACGACGCCGATGACGCCGGTGACGACAGATTCCAGGGAGTTGGCTCCGCCAAGGCGGGAGAGGCCCTGGAAGATGAAGCCGCCGAGGCCTGGGCCCAGCGCATAGGAAACCACAGCGGCGACACCCATGACCATCTGGGCCGAGACGCGCACGCCGGTGAGGATGACGGGCCAAGCGATGGGCAGTTCGACGGAGATGAGCGTTTTCAGCCGGCTCATGCCAATGCCCTTGGCGGACTCGACAATGGACGGTTCGATATTGTTCAATCCCACAATGGCGTTGCGCAGAATCGGCAGCGCGGCAAAGAAGGTCACCACGATTACCGCCGGCAATACACCGAAGCCGAAGGGAACAATCAGCAAGCCAATCAGGGCGAAGGACGGGATAGTCAGGCCGATCGCGCTCACAGAGTTGGCGATGCCGGAAAGGGACTTATTGCGGTACACCAAAACGGCAATAAGCACGGAAATGATCGTTGCCAGGATCAGGCACTGAGCGACAAGCGAAAAGTGCTGCCACGAGGCGAAGAAAATATGGCGATATCGCTCGCCAATATAGTCACCCACATTAAAACCTACTTCACATTAGTTACGTATCCAGAGCTATCTCGAGGCAGTAAAACTGCCTTGTTCTTCCTTCGACCTTACCGCTGGTAACGTGGGTCACCAAGATTCGGGGGCCTGCATTCAGGTTCTTCGCACCCGGTGATGCCGGTGGCCAGAATCCCCACGGGCAACTGCAACATGGTGTGATTTCGGGGTGAAATGTAGTGAGATAGAGGCATGAAACTTGCTACGATCCGCCTCGCCAGCGAACCCGGCCACACCACGGCAGCCGTCATCGAAGATGGCAGGGTCTTCTATCTGGACAACCTCGACACCGTCCAGCGCTTTCTGCGCCTTGATCAGGAAACCCAGCAGGAGGTCATCGCTCGGGCCTTGGTGGGCGAGTCGATTGCAGAAGGCGAAGCGGACTACGCTCCGTTGATTCCGAATCCGTCGAAAATCTACTGCATCGGCCTGAACTACAAGTCCCATGCAGCGGAAGTCGGCGAAGAGCTGCCCAAGTACCCCACTGTCTTCGCGAAATTCGCTTCGTCGCTGTGTGGCGCCAATGACGCGGTTGAGATTCCTGTCGAGGATCATCGGGTTGATTACGAGGCTGAATTGGCCATCATCATCGGCACGTCGGGACGTCGCATCAGCGAGGAAGATGCCTCGGCTCATATTGCTGGTTATGCCGTTTCAAGCGACGTGTCCATGCGCGGGTACCAGGGACGCACCCAGGAGTGGCTGCAGGGAAAGATTTGGGATCACTCCACCCCCCTAGGTCCATGGCTGGTGACGCCGGACGAGCTGGATCCGGCCGCTAAAATCACCAGTGCGGTCAACGGCACGGTGGTCCAGGAGGGCCAGATCGATGACTTGATCTTCTCCGCACCTGAATTGGTTTCCTATCTATCAACTTTTAATGAGTTGCAGCCTGGCGACGTGATCCTCACAGGAACTCCCGCAGGTGTCGCATTGGGCCGCCGAGACGAAAACGGTCGGCATCCTTGGCTCAAGCACGGTGATGTGCTGGAGACCCGGGTCGAAGGTCTTGGCGTTGCCCGGACAACATTCCACGCGCCGCAGGATTAGCCGACATTTCGCAACGGGCTCACCAGTTCATCCACTGCTGGTGAGCCTGTTGCTTTTCGCATGCCTCTTCGCATCGTTTGTTATTGAGAATGATTCTCATATAGGCTAGCTGGTGTGAAAGTTATCGTTCTCTCTTCCCTCGATAGTTCCTGCCGCGACGCCGGCCTCAAGCATCTAAATAGCCACCAGCCGGATGCCGTGGTCATTGCCTACGATTTCATTGAAGGGAATCGTTTGGTGCGCACCGTTTCGGGGAATGCTCCCGCAGAATACGGCGAGGCAGTCCTTGAACATCCATGCATCGGCTGCGCGGTGAAATACGAGATCTTCCCTGCCATCCAACGACTGGCGCCGCGCCGGCCAGGCGCAACCTTGCTCCTCGGACTGCCAGCCACATGGCACAGCGGATCCGTGCTGGAGTCCCTTGCCGGGAAACTGGCGGCCGAGGAAATCAGCGTCGGCAGTATCGTCCTGTCCTTTGATCCCACCGAACTCGAGGACCAGATGTGGGACCGGCATAACCTTTGGGAATCGGGTTTCAGTTCCATGGAACGGGATCAGCGAACCGCAGGAGAGTACTTCTTTACCGAACTCATGCAGGCTGACACCCTGATTCCCGTCGAAGGGATGCAAACCCAGCTCCTTGACCCGCAAGACAGCCCTCGTCGAGACGGGGGCAAGGACTTCATGGCCGGGATAGCTTTGGCCCAGCATCTCGCCCCGCATGCCGCACTGTGCCACCACGGCAACGAGCTCGGGTCCTTCAACTACGAGGACGTCCGGCAGCGAACCAGAGCCGGGCACATCCCGGCACTCCCCCGGCATGCACCCTCGGACAAGGCGCCGATCCATTTGTATGCTGAACGCCCCTTGCACCCGCAACGATTCCGCGAAGCCCTCTCCGAGCTTGCCGTATCGTGCACATGCCTGCGCGGACGACTGTGGGTAGCCAGCGCCCTCAGCGAGCGGGTGGCCATCGGCGGCGCCGGCCCACGTATTTGGATGGAAAACACCGGTTCCTGGTCAACGGAAATCGCCGCCTCCGAACTACTGCTCTACGGTTCGGAGCATGAAGCCGAAGAGGTCTCCAAGGTGTTCAAGGACTGCCAAGTCACCGAAACCGAACTTCAAGAACTGCTCACGGCCACGTCAACTCCAGCAAATAACTCTGATCACCGAGGAGGTGAATGAAATGAAGGTTCGCAATTCCCTGCGTGCCCTGAAAAACGCGCCAGGGTCCCAGGTAGTCCGGCGTCGCGGACGCGTCTATGTCATCAACAAGAAGAATCCCCGCCTCAAAGCCCGCCAGGGATAGCGGATTGTCCTGCCGGCGTCATCCCGTAACAAGCCGGCGGGACAAGCCGTCTGACGCGTGAATCACGCCACCCACCTGCACTTTCAGTGACATGGGTCGCATGGTGTCTTAGGATGTGAGCTATGAAAGCTTCGGCTTTTATGTCATCACTCACTCGCGCAAAGGAATTTTGGACTTATGGAAGCGCTGGGAACACTCTTCGGAGACATCTCCTCATTCATTTGGGGACCCTTTTGCCTCATCCCACTCTTGTTGGGCACCGGCCTGTACCTGACCATCCGGCTCGGCGGGCTGCAATTCGTTAGACTTGTTGCTTCCCTTCGTCTTGGTCTGCTCAAGCGCAAGGACGACGGTGCCGAAGGCGATGTCTCCCAATTCCAGGCGCTGACCACCGCATTGGCAGCTACCGTGGGTACTGGCAACATCGTTGGTGTCGCTACTGCCATCGGCATCGGCGGCCCGGGCGCACTGTTCTGGATGTGGGTCACCGGCCTGCTGGGCATGGCCTCAAAGTATTCGGAGGCCTTCCTCGGTGTCCGCTATCGCGGCACCGACGCTGCCGGTGAAAAATCCGGCGGCCCGCAGTACTATCTGCAACGAGGTATCCGCGGACCACTGGGCAAGTTCCTCGCCCTGTTCTTCGCTATCGCAGCTACCCTGGCCAGCTTCGGCATCGGCAACATGACCCAGGGCAACTCCATTGCAGCCAACTTGGATAACTCCTTCGGCGTCACTCCATGGGTTACCGGCGTCATCCTGACCGTCCTGTCACTGGCCGTACTTGTCGGCGGCATCAAGTCCATCGGCAAGGTGACCGCCGGTTTCGTTCCGGTCATGATTGTTTTCTACGTCGCCGCATCGATCTACATCCTGGTCTCCAACGTTGGCGGCATCCCGGCGGCCTTCGGCGAGATCTTCAGCGATGCCTTCACCGGCACCTCCGCAGTGGGCGGCTTCACCGGTTCAGCCATCATCATCGCCGTCCAGTACGGCGTGGCTCGCGGCATCTTCTCCAACGAGTCCGGCATGGGCTCGGCAGCTATCGCAGCAGCCGCGGCTCAGACCACCCACCCAGTCCGCCAGGGCCTGGTCTCGATGACCCAGACCTTCATCGACACCATCATCGTGGTCACCTGCACCGGCTTGGTCATCATCACCACCGGAACCTGGAACAAAATTGATGAAGCTACCGGCGAGCAGGTTTCCGCTGCCCTGATGACCGGAGAGGCCTTCACCCATGGCTTGCCTGGACAGTGGGGCCACTGGATTGTCACCCTCGGTTTGGTGATGTTCGCCTTCTCAACCATTCTGGGCTGGTGCTACTACGGCGAGCGCAACATCGAGCGCCTGATAGGACGCAAGGCTGTCATGCCATTCCGCGTGCTGTTCTCGCTGATCGTTTACGTAGGCTGCACCACCGAGCTGACCGCAGTATGGAACTTCTCCGACATGATGAACGGCCTGATGGCACTGCCGAACTTGGTTGGCTTGCTGATCATGTCCGGTTTGATCGCTCGCGAAACCCGCTGGTACCTGAAGAACGACCCGAAGCTGGAAGCCGGCAAGGCCCAGATCGAGGACTTCATGAAGGACCGCGATGGCTGGAGCCAGTGGAAGTCCGGCGACGTAATTGGATCCTCCCGCCAGCGCTAGAGTTTTAGCAGACTAGCAAAAAAGCTCATCCCGGCAGCTCCCTGATTCAGGGGCTCGCCGGGATGAACTTTTGTTGTAGCTGCTAGGAATTTACTGCAGATCCCTTATTCGTTCCACAGACCGTAAGAGTCGGCCAGGTCGGCGATCTTCTGCGCACGGGCCAGACGTGGCAGGTACGAGCCGTCACCCACCGAGGCGCCAGCCGCGTGTGCTTCCAGAAGCTCCATGGCCCAGGACAATTCGTCTTCGCTCGGAGCCAGCGCCGCGTTGATGCCGTCGACGTGATCTGGTGATAGCGACAGCTTACCGGTCATGCCCATGGACGCGGTCACGAGGGTCTCTTCGGTGACCTTGGCGGCATCGGCGCCAGCTGGTGGCGGACCGTCGATGGCGCCTGGCAGCTTTCCGACACGGGAAGCGATGACCAGCTTGCCACGAGCATAGGCCAGAGCCATTGGATCATCGGAGACACCGGTGTCTTTGCGGAAGTCATTGACGCCGAAGGCCAGACGGAACGTTCCCGGAGCCGAAGCGATAGACGTCGCGTTCTCGATGCCCAGTGCGGTTTCGATCAGAGCCAAGACCGGAGTGCCCGCGCGCAGGCGCATGGCACTGTAGGTCACCTGCTCTGGCTGCTCGGTCATGGCGAGCATGATCCCGCGAAGGCCTGGTGCTTCGGAGAGGGCTGCAAGGTCGTCAGCCCAGAAGTCCGTGTCAATGCCGTTGACGCGCACCCATGCGGTCATGCCATTGGACAGCGCGCGCACTACATTGTCGCGGGCTGCAAGCTTCTTGTCATCGGGGACGGCCGCTTCCATGTCGAAGATGACTGAGTCGGCTTCACACGCAAGAGCCGGAGCGAAATCCTCCTCTTTGGCTGCGTTCACCAAAAGCCAGGAACGGGACAGTTTTGCCGGGAGAGCCGCTGCTCGACGATTTCGAAATGCCATAGTTCCCAGACTACTCACTCGTGCCATGGTGCTTCCACTAGGCATGTACACTATTTGCCTCAAATCGGCCGGTGACCCGTTCTTTGTGTGAGGGCAATTACAAGTTAGAAGTGAATTTCCGGTAATGTCACACGATGGCGGTCTTTATATGACCTGCCAACATCGAGTTTTACGCTTCAGTGGAAGCCGCACGACAAAGGACCTGCGTGGAAAATACAGAAACAATCAACCCCGCAGAGACTGGACCCGAGCTAAAAAGGGCATTGTCCAATCGACATATCCAGCTCCTAGCCATCGGCGGTGCCATTGGCACCGGCCTGTTCATGGGCTCGGGAAAAACCATCTCTGTTGCAGGACCATCGGTCATCTTGGTCTACATGGTCATCGGATTCATGCTCTACTTCGTGATGCGAGCGATGGGCGAATTACTGCTCAGCCGCACCGAATACCGCAACTTCTCTGACTTCGCAGGGGACATCCTCGGCCCATGGGCTGCCTTCTTCACCGGCTGGACCTACTGGTTCTGCTGGATTGTCACCGGCGTCGCCGACGTTATTGTTATCGCCTCGGTGTACGTCACCTACTGGCTACCACTCATCCCATTGTGGATTCCTGCTTTGGCAGTCATCGTGCTGCTGATCCTGTTGAATCTCCCGTCAGTACGCGGGTTTGGCGAGACCGAATTCTGGTTCGCGCTTATCAAGATTGTCGCCATCGTGCTCTTGATCGTCATCGGCCTGATCATGATCTTCACCGGCTTTGAACATGATGGGGCCCGGGCTTCGTTCCTGAACCTGTTCAACGTCGAAGGCGGCTTCTTCGGCGGCGGCATCATGGGCTTTGTCATGGGCTTCCAGATTGCTGTTTTCGCTTTCGTCGGAATTGAGCTGGTTGGTACCGCAGCGGCCGAGACCAAGAACCCGGAGCACAACCTGCCGAAGGCCATCAATGCCATTCCAGTGCGTATCCTGCTGTTCTACGTCGGTTCATTGGTCATTTTGATGTCCGTCGTTCCTTGGGATCGTTTCTCCGCGGATGAGTCGCCATTCGTGATGCTCTTCTCGCTGGCTGGGCTTGGAGCAGCCGCTCACTTGGTGAATGCTGTAGTACTGACCTCGGCTACCTCGTCGGCCAACTCGGGAATCTACTCGACTTCGCGCATGGTCTTCGGACTTGCTACCGATGGCGATGCACCCAAGCTGTTCGCCAAGCTCACCAGTCGCCAGGTTCCGCGCAACGCGCTATTCCTCTCCGGGGTGGTGCTGTTGAGTTCCATCGTCCTGCTGATCTTCGGTCTGGATAAGTCGACCGGCTTCTCGATTGTTACGACGATTTCGTCGCTGTGCTTCATGTTTGTCTGGACGATCATCCTGATCAGCTACCTGGTCTATCGCAAGCGTCGTCCGGAAGCTCATGATCGTTCGGTCTTCAAGATGCCGGGTGGCACCTTCATGCCCTACGTCGTCATGGCCTTCTTCGTGTTCCTGCTGTGGGCCTTCACCCGCGATGCGGACACTTTGGCTGGCTTGATCGCCACGCCGATTTGGTTCGTCGTGGTGGGTATTGGGTACGTGTTGCTGCGCAATAATGCTCAGCATCTCACGCTGCGCAAAGCGCATGAGGAACGTGTAGCCGAAGAGAAACGTCAGGCTGCTGCCTACCTGGCTTCCAAGCACAGCTAGAGAGGACATTCAGTCCATCCCGTAAGCCGGGGCTATCGATCAACTCATCGGTAGCCCCGGCTTTCTGCTATCCGGAATCTCTCAATTGATTCGTCGCGACAGGCAGCTATAGGGCAGGTCCCTGCCCAGAAGCAGGACTTCCAGAAGCCCCATGCTTTCCCGATAGCGGCTGTAAGCCCATGGCGCTTCGTGGCTGATGCGCGAAGAGATCTTGGAGAAGTACAAGATCGTGTTCGCATCCCATCGGCAGGTCTGGCCGTGTACATAGACTTCATTGTCTTCGAGCACAGCACCCGACAAGCCATTGAGCATTTGCAGGCTATCTGGGTAGTTCATTCCCCTGACCAGCAATTCCGGGTGCCCCACGAGGGTGAGGCCGATGGTGTAGGCGTAGGGCTGGCTGAATCGATCCGGTTCGATAAACAGCACCTGCCGCCCATAATCACGGATGCATTGGTCCGTTCGCGCATCAGCGTCTTCGATGCTCATCCCATCACAGATGTCGCACATGGCATTGCTCCCTTTGATGCTCCCGCTGCCACCACCTCATCCAGGCGGCATTAACTTGGCACCGTTCCTCCTGACCGTGGCTTGGAGCCGGTGATTTGGCCGGCAACGAACAAACTAGCCGATCCGGGTATACCTCCTCGTAGCCGTCATCAATGCCATCGAAAAGGTCCATGCCGCAGTGCGCCCCGCGGAAGACGAACTCCCCGTAGAAGCTCGAACCATGGCAGCCAGCGGTGAATTCTTTGCCATGTTGAAGCACCTGCTCGGCCAAGTAGCGCAACAAGCCGGAGGCCACGTCGTGCTTTCCAAGCCCAGTGCTGATGGAGATCTCTGGATGCTTCACGCAACCCAGGCCCACAGTCGAAACGATAACGGGCGATGACCGAGGCACCCGGTAGGTCAACAGGCAATAGCCGCGCAGTTTCAGCTCCTCCAAAATGAGGATCGCTTCCTGTGCTCGTGCTGACAGGGTGCTACGCACCGAACAGCGTCCTAGCCGCAAATCTTCCACGATGTTCCTCCTTGAGCGACTTGTTGCAAATCAGCATCAGCCCGCAGCAGAAATCAGAACCCAAGAAACAAACCAGATGTGGACAATAAAAAACGCTGCCTGCAATCAGTGGTGATTGCAGGCAGCGTCATCAGCGCAGCGCCCTGTTAGGAGCTCAGCACACTACTTTGCTGATTCAGCCTCAGCGGCCACCGCAGCGGCGACCGCTGGCATAACGCGCTCGTCAAGAGCTGAGGGAACGATATAGTCCTCAGCAAGGTCATCGCCGACCAGGTCGGCGATCGCGTGAGCTGCAGCGATCTTCATGCCTTCGGTGATCTTCTTGGCGCCTGAATCCAGCGCGCCACGGAAGATGCCTGGGAAGGCCAGAACGTTATTGATCTGGTTAGGGAAGTCGCTGCGACCGGTCGCGACTACCGCAGCGAACTTCTTCGCGTCCTCCGGCATGATTTCAGGAGTCGGGTTGGACAACGCGAAGATGATGGCGTCCTTGTTCATTTTCGCCACAGCGGCCTCATCAAACTTCGACGAGGACAGTCCAACCACTACGTCAGCCCCGTCCAGGGCTTCGGCCAGTCCACCCATGACATCTTCACGGTTGGTCCGCCCGGCCAGCTCTGCCTTGATGGGATTCAAGTCATCGCGCTCGCGGTGAATGGTTCCCCGCGAGTCCAGCACGATCACATCGGCTACGCCAGCTTTGAGCAACAGGTTCGTTACTGCAACTCCAGCGGATCCCGCACCCGAGATAACAACCTTCAGCGAGCTGATATCCCGCTGGGTCTGGCGAGCAGCGCCAATCAGCGCGGCCAGGACCACCACGGCAGTGCCGTGCTGGTCATCGTGCATTACTGGGATATCCAGTGCCTCGATCAGCTTCTTTTCGATTTCGAAGCATCGCGGCGCCGAGATGTCTTCCAAATTGACTGCACCGAAGCTTGGGCGCAGGCGAACGATCGTCTCAACAATTTCGTCTACGTCAGTCGTGTCCAGCACCAGCGGGATGGAATCCAGCCCGCCAAACTCCTTGAACAGCGCGCTCTTGCCTTCCATCACTGGCAGCGACGCTGCTGCACCGATGTCGCCCAAGCCGAGGACTGCAGTTCCGTCCGAAACGACGGCTACCAGGCGTGATGCCCAGGTATGGGTGGAGTGCTTGGTTGGATCTTCGGCGATCGCTTGGGAAACCTTGGCCACTCCGGGAGTGTAGGCAATCGACAGATCGCGCTTGGAGTTCAGGGGCATCTGCGACTGGATGGTGAGCTTGCCGCCAATGTGGGCGTCAAATACTTCTGCATCGGTGATGGTGGACAGGTCTTTGGTGGATTCAACAGACATTGAATTGCTCTTCTTTCAAGAAAGTTCTGAATGACGTGAACGCAGTACCCACAAAGCTTGTGGCATAGCGTAGGAACGCGCATAACCATTCATCCGACCGCAACGGAGCTTGACCCACACGCAATTAAGGAGGGCATCAGGCTTCCATGTACACAGTTCCCAGATGGGCTCCGCCGGGTAAGGCTGAAGGCTCCCTCGTGGTGTGCCGGAAGATGGCTGGTCAGTACTTTCTTTAGACCTACAATTTCCACCATACGGGAACCGTTTGTCGCAAATCAACCCCTCTTCACCGATTTATGCCAATATGACGCCCCGTAGCAATATCGCTTCGATGCTGCCTTTACGTGCAGATAATCGGTAACTCAGGCAAAATTAGTCCCATGGCATCACCAACTTCAGCTTTGGGCAAGGTCCGCACCTTCGAGGCACTCGACGATAAGACCACATCACGATTGCGACGCGCGTTGGATGAATCGGACGACACCACCGTCTTCGTCAACGGAACGGCGCTGCAACTACCCAAGGAAGCCCATCAAGCGCTGATCGAGGTGCTTTCACGCTTCGCCGATGGCGAGTCGGTCAGTATCGGCACTCCCGAACTGTTGCTCAATACCTCCCAGGCCGCGCAGATGGCTGGCATTTCCAATAGCTACCTGCGCAAGCTCGCCGATGCCGGAACCATTCCGGTGGAATACCGCGGAACGCACCGGCGCATCCGCCCCAGCGCCATTCAGGCGTGGCTGGATTCCCGAGCTGATACCGACTAAAGAGACATCGCAATGAACGAGACTACTGGGGCGCCGCAGGAAATCGTTTGGTGGGATCGCTTGCTCATACGGCTCCCTGGCTACTCGCTGATTGCATGGGCAGCATGCTACGGGTTCCACCAACACGGTCTGCCGATGACGGCAGCAGTGCTGGTATTCTTCTTGGCCTGCGTCCCCTTGCTGGCTGGATGGCAGATTTTCCACCTCTGGCGCAAACACCAGCGAATGCGTGACTGGAGCCGGGAACAGGAGCTGACCCAAGGCGAGCCGGGGGTTCCGAATGTGCCACAAATACAGCAGAAGCTCTCTCGCATTGCCGATGAGAAAGCTGATCGACCCGAACCCGAGAAACCACGTTTCGGCGCGTGGGGAATCTTCCTGGTCATCATGTCGATTACAGCGGTTGCTACTGGCCTGGGGATCTTCCTTGCAAAAATGGGAGCGCCGAGAATTCTCGTCCTCGCCGTCATTACGCTGTGCTTGGGCGGCTTGGCTCCACTGCAATTCATGGGTGTGCGAAACCGCGCTTACCGCGCTATCAAGACCATGCCCAAGAAACTGGCCGAGGTCCGAGAGCTGGTATCCAAGGAGCGGTACGCTCCAAGCTCCCAGCGCTCGACGCAAGCCACAGACAGCACCCTGGATGCAGCCTTGCTCATCGTGGATCAAGCATTGGATCTCTCCAGGGGCGGGCATTACCGGTCCGCGGTGGACTGCCTGGGCCTCTTGGCGCTGCTGGCCCGAGACAGCTGGCCGGCTTCATGCAAGTCGCGCGTCGTGGCGGAAAAACTTCAGCAGCGGATCAATGGCGCGTTGGCGCAGCTAAATGTTGAGGAGCGCAAAACGAGGGATCGGCACCAGAGTTCCTAGATCTGGGAAGACAAGTTCTTGCCAAGCCCTGTTTTTCCTGTTGGAATACCAAAGTATTCTATTTGAAAACACGTCTTCGCGCGGAGCCAGCACGCGAGGAGCGCGCTTCGGCAATTGCCGGAGCCTTGGCCAAGGAGGACCATGACCGCCGCACCACAATCCCTCGCTACTGCCCATGAGGCCTTGCTCTCCGACCGCGCGGCCGGCATCAAGCAGTCGGCCGTCCGCGACGTCTTCGAACTGTCCCTTGACCCTTCCTTGGTGTCTCTGGCTGGCGGCAACCCTTTCCTGCAGTTGCTTCCCCTCGAAAAAATCGGCCAGATCAGCCAACGCATCGTCACCGAGCAGGGTCCCGAAGCCCTGCAGTACGGTTCGGGCCTCGGCACCGCTGAACTGCGCGAGCAGATCATCGAGGTCATGGCCGCCGAAGGGATCACCAACGTCAATGTGGATGACGTAGTGGTCACCAATGGCTCCCAATCCGCACAGGATATGGCATGCAAGGTGTTCTGCAACCCCGGGGACACCGTGCTGTGCGAAGACCCTACCTATGTGGGCGCTCTGAACACTTTCGAGGCCTACCAGGTCACCGCGCGCCCAGTGGGAACCGATGAAAACGGGCTCATTCCCGGCGCCCTGCGCGAGCGCATCTCCGAGTTGCGCGCGGCCGGCGAACACATCAAATTCCTCTACACGATCCCCAACTTCAATAACCCTTCGGGCATCACGCTGGCTGCTGGGCGACGCCAGGAAATCGTGGATATCTGCCGCGAAGAAGGCATCCTCATCCTGGAAGACAATCCCTATGGAATGCTCCGCTATGAAGGCCAGGCCGCGCCGACCCTGCGCAGCCTGGATCCGGAGAACGTCATCTACATGGGCTCCTTTTCCAAGATCTTCGCCCCGGGCCTGCGCATCGGCTGGGCGGCCGTCCCCACCCATCTCTTCCGCCGCTTCTACTTGGCAGGAGAAGCGGTGGCACTGTGCCCGCCCACACTGAACCAGATGATCATCAGCGCCTACCTCAACGAGCACGACTGGAAGGGCCAAATCGCCAAGTACAACGATCTCTACCGCTCCCGCCGCGATGCCATGCTCCAAGCCCTGGATCAGCACCTGCCGGCGGAAGTCAGCTACACGCGTCCGGAAGGCGGGTTCTTCATCTGGCTGACGCTGCCACAGGGAATCGACACCTATGGGCTGCTGCAACAAGGAGTGAAGGCAGGTGTCATCTTCATTCCTGGCGCTGCATTCAGCCCGAGCGGCCAAGCTGACAACAAGCTGCGCCTGGCGTTCTGCTCGGTCGATGAGGGAACCATTGCCGAGGGCGTCCAGCGCCTGTCGGGATTGCTGGCCTCAGCCATCGAGGCCAACGGCCGCTAGCTTGCAGCCGGCTGCCTAGCCCAGGCGTCCGCCAAAGTCATCAGCGATGTCGTTGGCGGCGCGCCGAAGCCTGGGCAGGAGCTGGTCCTGGATGTACTGCGGGTTATTCCGGCTGGTTTGCACCGAGATGTTCAAGGCGCCCAGCAGCTTTCCGCCGCGGATCACCGGAACGGCCAGGCCGCGCAGCCCCTCATCCAGTTCTTGATTGACCAAAGACCATCCCTGCTGGCGAACCGTCGCCAGTTCCTTTTTCAATTCCTCGATGCTCTCGACTGTGCGCTCGGTGTACTTCTGCAGTTCCACGCGCTGCAGAAATGCTTCCTGCTCCCCCGGCTCCAGATGGGCGATGAGCACACGGCCCATCGACGTCACCCACGCCGGCAGGCGATTGCCAATGGACACGTTCAGCGCATGGAGCCGCGGAGCGGCGACGCGTTCAACATAGAGCACATCCTGGCCTTCAAGGACGCACAGCGAAGCAGTCTCCTCGAGCTCGCGGGCCAGCGCCTGCAGATGGCCGACGGCCGCTTGGGGAAGGGTCAACCCGGAAAGATAAGCAGCACCAATATCCAGCACACGCGGGGTCATCTTAAAGGCATTGCCCTGGGCCTGCAGGTATCCAAGGTCAACCAGGGTCAGCAGGAATCGGCGGGCCGAGGCTCGGGTCTGGTCAGTGGCCGTGGCAACCTGGGAGACCGTTAGTTCAGAGTTGCCCGCCGAAAATGCCAGCAACACGGCCAGGGTCTTTTCCGCTGACTTAACGAAATAATCCGGCCGCTCTGCCACTGTTTGGTCCCCCAGCTTTACAAGTTTCTGCTCCAGCGATTGCTCTCGAACTGAGAGGCAAGCCGGACCGGCGCGTTTGGCGCTCCATACCCATCGTAGCCAGTACGCCGTTCAACTACCTCCAAGAACATGTTGCCAAGGGTCTTGGTGTAGAAGTGCAGGAATTCTCCGGCCTCATCACGGTCATAGAGCAGGTGCAGTTCCTTCAGGGTCTCCAGCAGTTGCGCGTCCAGATCGAAGCGCGCGGCCAGGTCCTCGTAATAATTCGCCGGCACCTGCAAGAACTCCATGCCGCGGGCGCGCGCTGTGCGGGCGACCTCGAAGATGTCCTTGGTGCGAAGGGCTATGTGTTCCGGGTATTCGTGGTTGCGTTCAATCACGCTTTCCAGGCCCTGGGGCACGATATTCAATGCCAGCCGGACGCTGCAATCATCGGTCGCCAGCACCTGCGAGCGCACCAGTCCCATGGGGCTCGGCACTTCCGTGCCCGGCCGTGCTTGCAGATTCAGCACGCTGCAGTAGAACAGCACGGATTCGTCAAAGCATTGCCAGGGCTGGGCCAGATTGATGTGGTCGATATTCGAGATGGGACCAGTGGGAGAAGCGTTGGCTTCCGGTGCCGAATCCTCGAATTCTTGCACCCAGTTCTCGGTGTTGGCCAATGAACTGAAGAAGACTTCGGAGCGATCCGGGGCGATGAAGCCTGGCAGGTCCTGCTCATTATGGGTTCGGTGGCGAGGAACCCGGGTCGCCAGCAGGGCGCCTCCGCGTTCGCCGCTGGCCACCGGGTCCGGCACCAGCACTCCGAAGCCGGAGACGGCAGCTTCCACCCCGCGGCTGCGTTGGGAATTGATGATGATCTTCGCTTCTCCCGAGCTCCAGAGCTGCACCGGCTTGCGACGGTGCTGGCCGCGGAAGCTGAATCCGAGTTGCGAGAGCATCCCTGCCACGCGTTCGGGGTCTTCGGTCCTGATCTCGGCGAAGTCGAATCCAGTGGCGTCCTGGATGCCGGGAAGCACCCCGAGCTCAAGCGCGTAGCTCTCCGAGCTCGAGTCCAGCAGCTGGGCCGTCTTCGATCCCAGCCATTGCAAGGAGCGAAGTCCATCGATGGCGGTACGCTCCACGTTGGACTGGCGGAATACGTCGTTGAAGATCTCCAGCGAAATGATGCCGTCGTATCCCGAGCGGACGAGCTCTGCGAGGAACTGGTCCAGCGCGAACCCGCCCTGCCCGGGGAAGAGCCGGTAGTGGCGGGACCAGGAGAGGATATCCATGGAGAGCACCGGTGCGTCGGCCAATTGCACGAAGAAGATCTTCTCGCCGGGAATGCTCGCGATTCCGGCCGGGTCATCGCCGCGCGAAAGGATATGGAAGCTGTCGATGCACAGCCCCACGTTGGCGCGATCAACGCGCTTCACGATCCGCCAGGAGTGCTGGTAGGTATCAACATATTTGCCCCAGGCCAAGGCCTCGTAGGCGATGCGCACGTTGTACTGGGCAGCGAGATCGGAGAGCTGGCGGATCTGCTCCACGAACAGGTCATCGTCGTTGATTGTGGCAGTGCCGACATTGGAGCACAACAGCATCAGGTCCATGCCCAGACGTTGCATGAGCTGGAATTTCGCCTCAGCCCGGTGCAGGTTGGCCTTGAGCGCCTCCTCGGTGACTCCTTCGAAGTCGCGGAAGGGCTGGAACAAGTCCAGGGTCAGTCCCAGACGGTGCGCCATGGCCTTGACTTCTTCTGGCGACATCGGGCTGACCAGGAGATCCTGTTCAAAGATCTCGATTCCGTCAAACCCGGCTCTGGCGCAGGCCAGCAGCTTTTCTTCGAGGGTTCCTGAGAGGCATACCGTGGCGATCGAGGTGCGCATTACAGTCCTTTGTCCAGCAGTTCGAGCAGGTGGCTTCGGACCTGCTGCGTGTCCGGCCTGATGCCGGTGATGATTTCGAAGGCGTCGACCGCCTGTCCCACGGCCATATGACCGCCGTCCAGGACTTGGCATCCCAGGTCGCGGGCGGCGACAATGAGTTCGGTGTCCACCGGGCGGTAGATGCAGTCGGCGACCCAATGGCGTGGTTCGAGCGCGGCGAGATCCAGGGGCAGTCCCGGGTGATGGTGCATGCCGATAGGGGTCGCATTGAGCAATCCGTCGACCTGGCCCAGCAGCTGCGGGACATGCCCTGGAGTTGCCGCATGGACGGACGCGTGCGGGAAGTGCTTTTGCAGTTCGCGGACGCGATGCTCAACACGCTCCTCATCGAGGTCAACGATGTGCAGTTCCTCTGTTCCATCCGCCAGCAAGGCGTAGGCCACGGCAGCGCCGGCTCCTCCGGCTCCCAGCTGCAGCACTTTGCGCTTTGCCGCTCCGGGCAGCCCGTCGTGCAGGCCACGGATGAATCCGGAGGCATCGGTGTTGTGCCCGATGAATTTTCCGTCCTGGATCACCACGGTATTGACGGCCCCGATGGCTCGGGCCGTAGGCGAGATGTCATCTAGGTGGTCGAGAACTAATTGTTTGCAAGGATGGGTTACATTGAAGGCGTTAAATCCCAGCTTGGCTCCCGCGTGGAGCAGCTCTCCGATATCGCTGGCCGGAAGATTCAGTTCGGCGAGGTCAATCGGCCGATACAGGTAATGCAGCCCATGGACCTGGGCAGCACGTTCGTGCATCGGTGGCGTCAGCGAAGGCATGACGCCATCACCGATCAGACCGACCAGATAAGACTCAGCACGTGTACTCATGTTCTCCCGCAGCTCTTCTTGTCTACTTCAGGTATTGCCTGAGATGTGATCTACATCTACTGTAATCCAATGAACACATTCCGAACAAGTGTACGCATAGCGAACACCTAGTAATCACCTTCACCCTCTCTAAACACTCGACGAGGAGTTACCCGATGCCATCCCCACACGGACCCAACGCATCCGCCGACACCGGCAGCCCAGGAAGAACACCGGTCAAGGCGGCTATCGCCAGCTTCATGGGAAGCGCCGTTGAATACTACGACTTCTTCATCTTCGGCTCCGCGGCAGCTCTGATCTTCCCGCATATCTTCTTCCCTGACACCGACACCAACGCTGCGGTGATGTCGCTGGCAACCTTCGGCTTCGCCTATGTCGCACGCCCGGTGGGCGCCATCTTCGTAGGGCACTTCGGCGACCGGATCGGCCGGCAAAAGGTCCTGATGTTCACGCTGATCCTCATGGGCGCATCGACCTTCCTCATCGGCTGCCTGCCGACCTTCGAGCAGGTAGGCTGGCTCGCCCCGATCCTGCTGGTTTTCGCCCGGCTCTGCCAGGGGCTCTCGGCAGCCGGCGAACAGGCGGGCGCCTCCTCGATGTCGCTGGAGCACGCTCCGGACCACCGCCGCAGCTTCTTCACCTCGTGGACGCTCACCGGCACCCAGGGTGGCCAGATCCTCGCCGCGATGATCTTCATCCCGGTGGTGGCCCTTCCCGATGAGATCAAGTTCGGCATCGGCTGGCGCATTCCGTTCTGGCTTTCGGCCGTCGTCGTGGTCGTCACCTTCTTCATCCGCCGTTCGCTGCATGAAACCCCGGAATTCGAAGAAGCCAAGAAGAACAACGAGATCGCCAAGCTGCCCTTGGCCGTGCTGCTGCGCTTCCATTGGAAGGACGTGCTGCGCGTGGTGCTGTGCGCATTCATCGCCGCCGTGTCCACCGTGTACGGCACCCTGGCAATTTCCTACGGCAAGGTCATCGGCAATATGGACGAATCCATTACCCTGTGGCTTGTGGTCGCCGGCAACATCGGCGCGCTGATCTCGCAGCCGCTCTTCGGCATGCTGGCCGACAAGATCGGCCGCAAGCCGGTCTTCATCTACGGCGCACTGGGCTCGGCAGCGATCATGCCCTTCTACCTGCGCTCCATGGAGACGAGCAACGCGCTGCTGCAGTTCGCCCTTTCGGTGCTGGTGTTCTCCTGCGCCTATGCGGCAGCGAACGCTGTCTGGCCGAGCTTCTACGCAGAGATGTTCTCCTCCCAGGTGCGCTTCTCCGGGCTGGCCATCGGCACCCAGCTGGGCTTCCTGATGGCAGGCTTCGCCCCGTCCATCGTTGCCGCCCTTGGCGGGCTTGATGCCAATGGCTGGGTCCCGATCAGCCTGTTCACCGCGGCAATCGCGATCATCGCCGCGCTCTCGGCATTGACCGCACGCGAGACCTACCGGGTTCCCACCAAGCAGCTGGGACACGCCGTCGAGAAGGTTTCCTAGCCCTCCCCGCAAGCATCCCGGCTCGGGCATGGCCACGCGCACTGCGGCCCTGCTCGATCCGGGATATTGCCGTTAAGGGCCGAGTTCAGCGAGCGCTGATAGCGATCTCCAGCAGGGTGCGCTCATTGGGATTCACCGCGCGTTCCTTGCGCCAGATGGCGCATAGTGCGCGCATCAGCGCCGGCCCGGCAAAAGGAACTTCCACCAGGGTCCCCTGCTTGATCTGGCCTTCAACTGCCAACTGGCTCAGCACTGCCGGCCCCATGCCGCCGGCCACCAGCTGGCCAATCGTGGCATTGCTGTTGAACTCCGCAATCGGCTTGGCCCGTTCGGCCCTCGCCAGGGAATCCAGGAACGCCCTGGTGCCCGAGCCTTCCTCGCGTTCAACCAGTGCTGTCTCATGCAGCTCATCGAGAGTTACCGGACGCTTCCTGGCTGCCCACGGGTGGGAAGGCGCCACCACGATCAGCATTTCATCGCGGAAGACTTCGCGGCTTTGCAGCGCGGAGGGCAGATGCGGTGTTTCAACAAAGCCCAACCCCAGCCGCTCTTGTTCCACCGCTTGGATCACGTCGTGGGAATTCATGATCCTCATCCGCGGGGTGAGGCTGGGCAACTGCTCATGAAGCTGGCCGATCCACGAGGGAGCCAGGTACTCGGCCACGGTCATGCTGGCTGCGAATTCCAGTTCCGTCTGGCCATGCGCGGCCAGGGAATGCACTCCGGCGGCAAAAGCGTTGAGCCCGGCAAGCGCTTCACGCGCCCATTGGACGGTAAGCACGCCTTCTGCGGTCAGGGTGGAGCCGCTGGTTTTCCTGGCCACCAGCGCATATCCCAACCGGCGTTCAAGTGTTTTCAGCGCCCTCGAGGCGTTGGACTGGGCCATGCCGACCGCGCGAGCGCCCGCGCTCAAGCTCCCGTGGTCCGCAATGCCCACCAGCAACTCCAATGACGAGAGTTGCAGCC
This sequence comes from Glutamicibacter sp. JL.03c, assembly GCF_025854375.1. NCBI lineage: Bacteria > Bacillati > Actinomycetota > Actinomycetes > Micrococcales > Micrococcaceae > Glutamicibacter > Glutamicibacter sp. JL.03c. The sequence continues at coordinate 2,935,264 of NZ_CP107575.1, forward strand.
AGTGGGCCATGCTCTGACGTACCGGCACATCACTATCCATATCATGATCATATGCCTGTGATGGCCAGGAGTTGAATACCGCAGGACAGGCTTCCGGCGGAGAATAGTAGGCATGAACCCCTTCCCCGGCTCGACCGCTGCACACCCCGCCGCCACCAGCCACACCGCCGCGAACCATTCGGCAACCCGCCGGCTGCTAGCAGGACCAGCCCCTGGAATCCTGCTCTGCCTGGTAGTCGGTGCGCTGTGCATGCTGATCAGCCAGTACCTCAGCTCGGTGAGCGCACTGCTGATCGCCATCGTGCTCGGTGCCCTGTGGCGCAACCTTGCCGCGGTACCCCGCGTTCTTGACGACGGGGTGGGGTTTTCAGCGAAGAAGCTCTTGCGGCTGGGCATCGTCCTCTTGGGATTCCAGCTGTCCTTGGGCTCCATTCTCTCCCTGGGCCCTTCAGTGCTGCTGGTGGTTCTCGCCGCGGTGGCCGTCACGTTCTTGCTTACCGCGTGGATCGGCAAGCTGATGGGCCTGGAACTGGAGCAGCGGCTCTTGATCGCCATTGGCTTTTCCATTTGCGGCGCGGCCGCAGTAGCTGGCGCCGAGGGAACCCTCAAGGCCAAAGAACATCAGGTAGCCACGGCGGTCGGGCTGGTCGTGCTTTTTGGAACACTGATGATTCCCGCGATGCCGGCGCTGGGCCTGCTCTTGGGCCTGGATGATCAAGGCATCGGGATGCTCGTCGGAGCGTCCACCCACGAGGTGGCCCAGGTCGTGGCCGGTGCCGGATCCGTTTCCGCCGCCGCGCTGGCTGTGGCCGTCACCGTGAAACTGGCCCGCGTTCTCTTGCTCGCCCCGGTCGTTGCCGGGGTGGGACTGTATATGCGTCGCCAGCACAGCGTCCGTGGCGATAAGCATCCGCCCCTGGTGCCGTTGTTCATCCTCGGGTTCCTGTCAACGATGCTGCTGCGCACCACCATCGACCTGCCCGAGGCATTGCTCAACAGCGCCTCCACGGTGCAAACACTGCTCTTATCGGCTTCGATGTTCGCGCTCGGTCTGGGCGTGAACCTGCGCAGCATCTTCACTTCCGGCATCAAGGCGCTGCTTCTAGGCCTGATCGCAACGCTCACCATCATCACGGTGGCAGCCAGCGGAACCGCGCTTTTCCCGCCTGCCTAGCCATTCAACCGAGGCTATCGCGCACTCCACCCGCCATCCATGGCGTAGGAGGCACCGGTGACCATGCCTGCCGAGTCGGAGCTGAGCCAGGCAGCTAGGGAAGCGACTTCCTCCGGCTCGACGAGCCTCTTGACAGCGGCCTCGGTGAGCATGATTTTCTGCACCACGTCCGTCTCCGGAATCTGATGCAGCTTGGCCTGATCCGCGATCTGCTGTTCCACGAGGGCCGTACGGACATAGCCCGGGTTGATGCAGTTGCTGGTGATCCCGTGCTCCGCGCCTTCCAGCGCTGCAACCTTGGACAGCCCTTCCAGACCATGTTTGGCCGAAACATAGGCGCTCTTGAAAACACTGGCGCGCAGGCCGTGAATCGATGAGATATTAATGATCCGCCCGAACCCGCGCTCGCGCATTCCGGGCAGAGCTGCCCGGATCAGCAGGAAGGGTGCTTCCAGCATCAGCCGGTGGATCAGCCGCCAGGCCTCGGGATCAAATTCGTGGATCGCGGCCACTTTCTGGATGCCGGCGTTGTTGACCAGGATGTCGGTATCAATGCTGTGCTGTTCCAGGGCCGCGGTATCCGAGAGATCTACCGCCCACGCTGTTCCGCCGATCTTGCTCGCCGCTTCATGGGCTGCCTCCTCATTCAGATCCGCAATCGTCACCGCCGCACCGGCTTGGGCCAAGGCTTGGGCGCAGGCAAAACCGATTCCCGAGGCTCCCCCAGTGACCAATGCGCGCCGCCCGTGCAATCCGAGCGTGCTGCTCGTTGGCAGTTCTGATTCTTGAGTCATGGCCGGTGATATCCCTTCATGCGCACCATCGCGGCAGGCACCCGAACCTCGGGTGTTTACTGCCAAGTTATGGCCACTTCCCGACGCGGGTCAACGATTCACGCTGTGCAGATTCCGCAGGTCAATGTGCGTTCATGCACAGGAGGTGGCCTCGTTCAGCAGGGAAGCGCGCAATTGTTCAAAGGCTCTAGCTACAAATGGCAGGGCACGGTCAAAGAATGCCTTGGGAGTATCAGATGACCACCCACTGATATTTGAAAAGGGCCACCATGAATCCCCTCAACCGGCAACCTCGGACGTCAAGAAGGATCACTGCAGCTGTCGCCGCCTCGGGCTTCGCGGTGATCGGTATTGGTGCAGCCGTCACCGCTACGCACAGCGGCGAAACCGCCCAATCCGAAACTGTCCTGTCCACCACCGACAACAACAACAACACCGGTACTTCCACCTCCCAGTCCCAAAACACCACCCAAACCCCGGAAACAGACACCGATTCGACCACGGATTCTGGCACCGAGTGGGATTCCGGGACAAGCTCGGATTCGAGCGCTGACGAGGTCTCTCCGGTATCGCCGGGATCCGGCGGCTCGGTCAGCGGAAGATCGTCGGGGTCCTAGATCATGAGCGGGAAATCTACCTGGGAAATCTGGGGACTGAACGCGGCGATGACCGTAGAAGGCGGGCACCAGATCCAGGCCGCGAGGGCGATTGCCGAGGCGGTCCTGGCCGACATCGAACTGGCCTGCAGCCGCTTCCGCCCCGATTCGGAAGTGATGAAGCTGGCCCGGAGCGGGGCCGAGTGCACCGCCATCTCCCCCACGCTGGCATTGCTCATCGAAGGCGCCTTGCAAGCGGCCCGCGACAGCGACGGAGATGTTGATCCGCTGCTCGGCGGCGAACTGGTCAATCTGGGCTATGACCGCGATTTCGCCCATCTTCCCGAAACGACCATCAAGGGCGTGAGCATCACCCAGCGCCCCTTGCGCCCGATCCTGTGGCCGCACATACAGTTGGTCGGAACCAGGCTGACCCTGCCCGCGGGCACCGCCTTGGATCTGGGCGCCACTGCCAAGGCCATGGCGGCGGACTGGACTGCGGCGAGGGTGTCCGAAGAACTGGGCACCGCCGTCCTGGTCAGCCTCGGAGGCGACATCGCAACCGCCGGCACCGCCAAGGAACCCTGGCAGGTGCTCGTTCGGGACACCGATGCCGATCCGTGGCAACAAATCTCCTTGCAATCCGGCTTCGCCGTGGCCACTTCCAGCACACGCAAGCGCCGCTGGAGCCACCGCGGATTGGCCATGCACCACATCCTCGATCCGGCCTTCGGACTGCCGGCACATCCGGTCCATTCCAGCATCACCGTCGCCGCGCCAACCTGTCTGGCGGCCAATACCTATACGACCGCAGGCATCGTTCGCGGCACCAAGGCGCTGGAATGGCTTGAATCCATGAACCTCCCCGCTCGCCTGGTCAGCCTCGACGGCAGGGTGCAGCACACCTCCCGGTGGCCGGCGCCGGCTCATGACCCAAGGAGCGTGAGCGCTAATGGATGAGCTTGTCTGGTCCATCGCGCGCACCAGCGGCATCATCAGCCTGGGCCTGCTGACCGGTTCACTGCTGCTGGGAGTCATGACCCGTTCTGGCAGGTCCTTCGGTGCCCTCTCCCGCTACACCCAAAGCCTGCTCCATCGAAGCCTTTCGCTGCTCGCAGTGCTCTTTACCGCCTTGCATGTCGCGGCGCTGCTGGCGGATTCCTACGCCCGGGTGCACCTGATCGACCTGCTCATCCCGTTTCTCGGCGATTACCGGCCATTCTGGCAGGGACTGGGAACCGTCGGGCTGATGCTGATGGTTGCGGTGGCGCTGACCGGGCTGCTGCGCCAGCGGCTGGGCCAAAGGTTATTCCGGGGCATCCACCTCGCTTCCTACCTGTTGTGGCCGATTGCCGTGGCCCACGGGCTGGGCAACGGGTCGGATGCCGGCACCCTTTGGTACCGCGCGATCACCGTCGTTTCGATCGCACTTGTTATCGCCGCCGGCATCTGGCGGCTGACCGCTGATTACGCAAGCCATGCGGCTATCCGCCGGGTGGCCCGCGAAGGAGTGAGACCATGAGCGCCACCAGCACCCCACCTGTGCACCGAGGTGTCCTCGAAGAACCGCGGTTGCTCGCGGCAGGTCCCGGGGCGGGCTGGGCCGAGCACCTTGACTGCTTTGGCCCGTTGCCCCAGGAGTATTCCGACCCGCAGATCCTGTCCGAATGGGAGGCCTCAGGATTGGCAGGCCGCGGCGGCGGGGCGTTCCCCACCGCACGGAAGATCGCCGCGGTGCAACGCGCGGCCGCCCGCAGCCGGCGAGCGCCAGTTGTCATCGGCAACGGTTCAGAAGGAGAACCCCTGAGTTTCAAGGATCAGCTGTTGCTGCGACACGCACCCCATCTGGTTCTGGACGGCCTGCTGCTCACGGCGCGAATCCTCGGGGCGCGCGAGAGCTACATTGCGGCGAAGTCCGGCCTGCATCCGCGATTGCTTGACGCGCTGGCCGAACGCGGCGAAACCTCGGTGTCATTGCACGCCACGGATTCGCATTTCCTGGCCGGCCAAGCCACCGCGGTGATTTCGTCCATGGAAGGCGGTCCGTCTCTGCCGCGGCATGCTTCCGGGCATCTGAGTGACGCCGGTTTGGCGGGAGCGCCGACCTTGCTGGTCAATGTGGAGACTTTGGCGCATTTGGCCCTCATAGCCAGATACTCCTCGTCATGGTTCCGCACCGCGGGCACCGCCGCGGATCCGGGAAGCCGCCTGCTGACTGTTCATGACCAGGGCCGCTACCAGGTTCACGAGGTCCACGGGTCCAGCGACCTGTCGCTGGTTCTTGAACAGCTGCAGATCTCCGCGGCCAGTGTCCAGGCGGTGCTCATCGGCGGATACCACGGCCAATGGACCATAGACCTTGACGTGAGGCTATCGGCCGCGAACGATGATCGCCACCACCCGGCAGCCTTGGCCGCCGGCGCCGGAGTCATCGAAATAATGCGCCACGATATCTGCCCCTTGGCGCGGACCTCGCAGATCATCGACTATCTGGCACGTGCCTCGGCCCGCCAGTGCGGCCCCTGCCTTCATGGGCTTCCGACCTTGGCTCGCGATGTCCAAGCGCTCGCTCAGCGTTTTGCCGATCCCAAGCTGCCCGAACAGATTAACCGGCTGGGCGCGCTGGTGGCTGGCCGGGGCTCATGCCATCATCCCGATGCCTCGGCCCGCCTGGCCATCAGCGCCCTGCAGGTTTTTGACGACGAGGTAGCGGCGCATCTGTCCGGCACCTGCCACCACAACACCCAGGAGCAGCGATGAGCGCGGAACTGAATATCGATTGGACCCGTTGCCAGGGCCGGGGATTGTGCATTGAACTGCTGACCGGTGTTCTGGATAGCGATCCCTGGGGCTACCCGTTGGCTCTGGATGGCCGGGCTGCCGGCCACGGCAGGGTCCATGTGGTTGGCGACCATCTGGAGGCCGCTCGTGAGGCTGTCAAGATGTGCCCTCTCTCGGCGCTGTCCCTGCAAGAGGAAGCTGGCGCCTTGGAAGGTCGTCGCTGATCACGCCATACTGGTGGACATGAGCGAATCTAGTCCCCAGCCCGTGCCCGAGGTTCCAATCCGGCGCGCAGCCAGTGTCCTGATGCTGCGCGAAGGCGCTGAAGGCTTTGAGGTTTTCGTTCAGCATCGCGTCGCCACCATGGATTTTGCCGCCGGCATGGTGGTGTATCCCGGGGGCAGGGTGGATCCCCAAGACAGCGAAACGGTCGCCCGCGGCCGGCTGGATCCTGCGATCGCCAGGACTCACGCCGAACGCTGGGCAGGCACCTCCGTGTGGGATCAGGGCGAAGCCAGCGCCCAGCAGAAGGCCGGTGAAATCCTGGCCGCCGCCCTGCGCGAGGTGTTCGAGGAAACCGGATTGGTCCTCGACCCCGGCCAGCTCTTCCCATGGGCCAACTGGGTGACTCCCGCGGGCTTCCCGCGCCGGTTCGATACCTATTTTTTTGTCGCAGCGCTGGCAGCGGATCAGGAACCTGCGCACCAGACCACCGAAGCCGTGCGCTCCGACTGGGCCAAGCCGCAGGAGCTCTTTGCGGCGCTTGAACGCGGCGAACTGAAGATGATGCGCCCCACCCAGCGGACCCTGCTCGACGCCATGGAGCTGGGAACAGTGCAGGCCATTATCGCCAATGATGCGGCGATCACCGCCGTTCATCCCGACCCCCGCGACTCCCACTCCTCGCACCCGGTGCGCGCCAGCGAAATCGGGATGCCCGGTTCGTGATCCTTGCTCACTTATCGAGCAGGCTGCGCCCGACAATCAGCGACATGATCTCGTTGGTGCCTTCCAGGATCTGGTGCACTCGCAGATCACGGAAGATCTTCTCCATGCCGTAGTCCGCAAGGTACCCGTAGCCGCCGTGCAATTGGATGGCGCTGTTGGCCACGTTGAATCCGGCATCGGTGGCGACCTTCTTGGCCATGGCGCACAGGCGGACCATATCGGGACTTTGGGCATCCAGGGCGCTGGCCGCGCGGCGCAACAGTGACCGTGCCGCTTCGAGTTCCATATCCATGTCGGCGAGCTTGAAGACCAGCGCCTCCTGCTTGGCCAACGGTCCGCCGAAGGCCTGGCGTTCCTTGAGGTACGCGGCCGATTTTTCCAGTGCCAGCTGGCCGCCGCCCAGCGAGCAGGCGGCGATATTCAGTCGTCCGCCATTCAGGGCTTTCATGGCCATAAAGAATCCTTGGCCTTCCTCGCCCAACAGGTTTTCGGCGGGAATGCGCACGCCTTCCATGATGACCTGGCGGGTAGGCTGCGCCTTCCAGCCCATCTTCTTCTCATTAGCTCCAAAGCCCAGTCCCGGCAGATTTGCTGGAACCAGAAAGGCACTGATGCCTCGGGCACCGGTATCCGCGGTGCGGGCCATGACGATGTAGAGCCCGGAGCTGCCGGCTCCCGAGATGAATTGCTTAACACCGCTGAGCACGTATTCGTCGCCGTCTTTGCGGGCGCGGGTGCTCAGGGCCGCGGCGTCGGAGCCGATTCCCGGTTCGGTCAGGCAGTAGGAGCCGAGCTGTTCCATGCTGATCAAGTCCGGCAGCCATTGTGCGCGTTGTTCATCGTTGCCGAAGCTATCGACCATCCACACCACCATGTTGTGGATGGAAATGTAGGCGGCCAGGGTGGGGTCGGCCTTGGCCAGTTCTTCGAAGACCAGCACCGCGTCGCTGCGGGTGAGCGCCGAGCCCCCATGTTCCTCCGAGGCATAAATGCCGCCCATCCCCAGTTGCCCGGCCTGGGCGAGGACATCGATGGGGAAATGCTGCTCTTCATCCCATTTTTGGGCCATCGGTGCGATCTTGGTTTCCGCGAAATCGTGGACCATGTCGATCAGCGATTTCTGGTCGTCGCTTATTTCAAACACCACCGGCTCCTTTGCCCGTTATTGCTCTATGTGAGCACAGTCTATGTGACTTGGGCGACAACTCAAGGGCGAGGTCAGCTACGGATCAGATCATCTCGGGCATCGAACTCGTCTCGCGCTTGGAGCACCTTGGATGCGTGGCTCTCGGACCACTTGCGCAGGGTTTCCATCGGACCCAGCAGGCTGTGGCCGATGTCCGTGAGCTCGTAGTCCACGCGGACCGGAACCTGCGCGTAGACGGTGCGTTGCACCAGCCCGTCGCGCTCAAGGGTGCGCAGGGTGCTGGTGAGCACTTTGGGAGTGACGCTGCCGATGAGTTGGCGTAACCCGGAGAAACGTAACGGCCCGTCAGCCAGGGCCAAAAGTACCAGCGGTGTCCATTTATCCCCTAGGCGCTGCATAATTTCACGTGAAGGACAGTTTTGCACGAAGACGTTGAAAGTCTCATGGCTATCCATAAGGAAACCTAGTTTCGTTGTAGTAGTCGGTATCTAAAGGATATCATCGTGCTGTACGACCACCAATCAACAGGAGAATCACCATGAAGATCGCAGTTTACGGAGCCACCGGCATGGTCGGCACTGAAGTTGTTGCAGAAGCCATTTCCCGCGGGCACGACGTCACTTCGGTAACCCGCTCGGGCACCGAGGTCGCCGGCACCACCGCCGTCAAAGCCGAACTGAATGACGCCGCCACCTACCGCGACCTGGGCAAGAACAATGACGTCATCGTCATCTCCGTTCCGCCATCGCGTACCGGCGGCGACCATCAGGAATACCTGGACGCCTTCGAAGAGATCACCGAGACACTCACCCCTGCCCGCCTGATCGTTATCGGCGGCGCTGGCGCCACCGAAGTCAACGGCGTTCGCCTGCTCGACGCCCCTGGCTTCCCGGATGCCTACCGCGCGGAAGCTGAAACCGCTGCGGCCGTCTATGACATGTTCACCTCGGTCTCCGGCATCACCTGGACGGTTGTCGCTCCGGCTCCTGAAATCGCACCGGGACGCCGCACCGGAAGCTACACCCAGGGCACCGATTCCCCAGCTGGCGACTTCGTTTCCAGCCAGGACTTCGCCGTGGCGATCCTCGACGAAATCGAGACCCCCGCCCACGAAAACCGCCGGCTGACCGTAGCCAGCGAAAAGTAGGAACCCGCCGCCGGCCCCAACGCGGTGCATCCGCCAGATCGCCGGCCCACGGCGCCGATCTGACGAATGCACCGTACAGGACTAAGGTTGAAGTGGTCATCCCACTAGCACACCGAGGTAAGTTACTTCCCATGCAACGCAACTCGCGCTCTTCGCGTATCCTGGCCGGCACCTTCGCCTTGCCATTAATCGGCGCCCTCCTCGCCGGCTGTTCCTCAACTGGCAGCACCGATTCCACCGCGCAAGGCAAAGAACCGGTTACCGGCGGAACCATGGTCTATGCCTCGGGAGATGCTGAACCCAGCTGCCTGGACCCCCACGTGGGCGGAAACTACCCGCAGGCACTCGTAGCCAGCCAGTACCTCGAATCGCTGTTCACCAAGGACGCCAACGGCGAGATCATCCCTTGGCTGGCCGAAAGCACCGAAGTCTCCCAGGATGGGCTGACCCGCACCATCAAGCTGCGTGATGGCATCACCTTCACCGATGGCACCAAGCTCACCGCGCAAGCCATCAAGGCGAATATCAAGCACCTCAAGGATCCGAACACCGCGTCCTCCACCGGCTACCTCGCCGTGGGCAAGGTCGTGAGCATCGATGTCAAAGACGAGCTCACCGCGGTCTTGAAGCTTTCGGCTCCGGATAACGCGCTGCTCGAATCGCTGTCCATGCCATGGACCGCCATCGAATCCCCCAAGGCGCTGGAACGCGACCAGGCCACGAACTGCGCCTCTCCCGTGGGCACCGGACCTTTCAAGGTCAAGTCGTGGGAGCACCAGAAGGCCGTGAACCTGGTGCGCAACGAGGACTACGTCCTGCCGGTGGCCAATGATGAGCGCTCCAGCAGCACCGCCTATCTTGATGGCATCACCTGGCGCTTCATCCCCGAAGCCGCCACCCGCTATGCGGCCTTGCAGTCCGGCGAAGTCGATGTCATCGACAACGCCCAGCCGGACACCATCTCCTCGGCCGCCGACGCCGGGCTGGGCCACCTCGATGCGCCGCGTCCAGGCTCCTCGAACCGCATCGAGCTCAACAGCTCCAAGGCACCCTTTAGCGATGTGAAGGTGCGTGAAGCCTTCATCCGCGCTGTCGATGCCAACACCGGGGTGTCCTCGCTGTTCTTCGGCACCGCCAAGCGCAGCAACTCGCTGCTCTCCTCGGTGGAGCCTCTGGCCTACTCGGATGAATCGCTGTTCGCCACCGACACCGCCAAGGCCAACCAGCTGCTCGATGACGCCGGCTGGAGCCAGCGCGATGCCGAGGGCTATCGCGTGAAGGACGGCAAGCGCCTGAGCCTGCGCTTCCCGGTCTCCACCAACCAGTCGGTTCCCGCCGAGCAATCGCTCTTCGAGCAGTTCCAGGCCCAAGCCAAGGCCGTCGGTTTCGAAGTGAAGATCGACCTGCTGGACCTCTCCAGCTGGTACGGCGCGCTGGCCAAGCACGAATACAACCTGGTTTCGGCGCCATATACCAAGGTCGGCCCATCGGTGCTGCGCGTGCTCTACCACTCCGACTCCACGGTTCCTGCGCCTTCGGGATACTTCGCCAACAACGCCCAGGTGAAGAACGAGAAGCTCGACAAGCTGCTCACCGAAGCCGAAGAGACCGAGGATCAGGCACAGCGCGCCTCGCTCTACGAGCAGGCGCAGAAGATCGTGCTGGAAGGCTATTACGTGCTGCCGCTGTACGATCAGCAGAACCACTTCCTGTACGGCAAGAATGTCCACGGTATCGGCACCACCACCGCGGTGTCCTCCCCGGTCTACTTCGACACCTTCCTGACGAAGTAGCATTTGGTGGGCACGATCGCTTGGCTCGGGCGCAAGGTCGGTGGAGCGCTGGTGGTGCTGTGGCTGGTGGCCACCGCCATCTTCGTGGCCATCCGGCTGATTCCTGGCGACCCGGCCGAAGCGATCATGGGCGGCCCGGGCTCGCAGGCATCCGCCGAAGCCCTGGCCGCCGCCCGTGCCGAATACGCATTGGACCAGCCGGTCTTCGCCCAGTACCTGTTGTACCTGGGCAAGCTGATCGCCCTTGATTTCGGGACCTCCTTTTCCCTGAAGCAGCCGGTCACCCAGGTCATGGGCGAGGTCCTGCCCAATACCCTGTGGCTGTCGCTGCTGGCATTGGCAGCGGCCTGGCTGATCGCCCTGGGATTGGCAGCGGCTGCCACCCGTTCCAGCCGCTTTGGCAGCCAGCTGGGCAATCTCCTGGAAATCGTCGCCGCCGCGGTTCCCCATTTCTGGCTCGGAGCGGTGCTGATCATGCTCTTCTCCTCGGCGCTGGGCTGGCTGCCGGCGGTAGACAACGGATCCGCCCGAGGCTTGGTTCTTCCGGTCTTGACCTTGGCGCTGCCGCTGGCGGGATTCCTCACCCAGTTGATGCGCGATTCCCTGGCCGAGGCAATGGGAAGCCAGTTCGCCTTGGCTGCCCGTGCCCGCGGCGAGAGCCGGCTCAAGCTCTTCTGGCGCCACGGGCTGCGCCATGCTGCCCTGCCTGCCCTGAGCCTGACCGGGTGGGCCTTCTCCTCGCTCCTCTCCGGAGCAGTTGTCGTTGAAGCGATCTTCGCCCGCCCCGGCCTTGGCCGTTCCCTGCTCTCCGCAGTCCTGGCCCGGGATATCCCGATGGTCACCGGCATCGCTTTGTTCTCCGCAGTGGTCTACATCGTGGTGATGGCCTTGGCTGAAGGACTGGAACGGATCATCAACCCGGCAGGTGATCAGCGATGAGCCGCGCCGCAAAGATCTCCTCTGTCCTCGTGGTCGCACTATGGCTGTTGATGGCCGTAGCCCCTGCGGTCCTGGCCCCCTCGGATCCCCTGGCCATCAATCCCACCCAGGCCTTCCAGACACCGAGTGTTGCGCACTTCTTCGGAACCGACGAGTCGGGTCGGGACATCTACACCCGCGTCATCCACGGCGCCGGGGACTCGTTGTCGATCGGCTTGGCCGCCACCGCTGTGGGCATGGGGCTGGCCATCATCCTGGGCACGGTTGCCGCGCTGTCTCCCCGGTGGCTCGACGAGATCATCCTGCGAGTGCTGGAAGCGCTCTACGCGATTCCTTCGCTGCTGATGGCCTTGTTGATCATCGCTTTCACCGGCCCGGGCGTGGGCCCGGCCATTGTGGCCGTGGGGCTATCCACTGCCCCCGGGTACGCACGACTGGTGCGCAGCCAAATCCGCAGCCTGAAGAATTCAGAAATGCTGGAAGCTGCCACGGTGCTCGGGCGCGGCACGTGGCTCAAGGTCAAGAACCACTTGATTCCCAATGCACTCAAGCCGCTGCTGGCACTGGTCACCCTGGGCATCGGGCAAGCCGTGATCTGGGCTGCCGCATTGTCCTTCCTGGGGCTGGGCACTCCCCCTCCTGCTCCGGAATGGGGTGCCATGCTGTCGGCCGGTCGCACCTACCTGCACCTGGCATGGTGGATGAGCCTGTTCCCCGGCCTGGCCATTGTCGCAGTCGCGGTATCTGCCACCGTGATCGGTCGCGCGTTGGGCGGAAAGGTGAAGTCGTTATGAATGAACAGGCGCTGATTGCCGTCAAGGATCTTTCGGTGAGCTTCAAAGGATCGCCAGCGGTCAAGAACATTTCATTCACCCTCAGCGCCGGACGTGTTCTGGCCTTGGTCGGAGAATCCGGGTCCGGGAAATCCGTCACCGCTCGCAGCCTCCTTGGACTGTCCGGCGGCACTGTCCGCGCCGGCAAATTGGCTATTTGCGGCCAGGATGCGTTGGACTTCAACGACCGGGCGTGGCAGAAGATCCGCGGCAAGTCGATTTCAATGATCCTGCAGGATGCTCTCATGGCCTTGGATCCGCTGCGTCCGGTGGGACGGGAAATCGCTGATGGGCTCAAAGAACACAGCTCGCTGTCCCGCTCAGAGCGCAAGCAGCGGGTCCACGAGGTTTTGGAGTTGGTGCGCATGCCGGACCCCGAGCTGCGTGCCAAGCAGCGTTCCACCGAGCTGTCCGGCGGCATGCGCCAACGCGCGCTCATCGCCCAGGCCTTGGCAGGCAATCCCCAGGTCGTGATTGCCGATGAAGCGACGACAGCCTTGGATTCGCGGCTCACCGCGATGGTGCTCTCGCAGCTGCGGGAATTGAAGGAGCAGGGCCGTGGCGTGCTGATGATCAGCCACGATCTGGCGCAGGTATCACACCTGGCCGATGACATCGCAGTGATGCGCGAGGGCGAGATCGTTGAAGCGGGACCCGCAGCCCGGGTCCTGCAGCATCCGCAACATGATTACACCCGCAAGCTCTTGCAGGCGGTTCCTTCCGGGGTCCCTCGTTTTGCTTCGCTCTCGGCAACGAGTTCGCCGCTGCCAGCAGCTGCAGCAACGGAACGCCCCAGTGCACCCCTGGCGCTGTCGGTTACCGGCCTGTCGAAGAGCTTTGGCCAGCAGGTGGCAGTCGACGCGGTGACTTTCGAGTTGCCGCAGGGAAAAACCCTGGGCATCGTGGGCGAATCCGGCTCCGGAAAGACCACCACCGCCCGCATGGTGCTTGGCTTGCAGAAACCGGACTCGGGAACCGTTGACTTGCTCGGCGAGCGCTTTGCGCCCAAAACCGAAGCAGAGCGCAAGAAGCTGCGCGAGCAGATGGGCGCGATCTACCAGAACCCGTTGGGCTCCTTTGATCCGCGTTATTCTGTCGGGCAGCTGCTGGCCGATGCCCTGAGCCGAGGAAAGACGAAGCGAGTAGAAAGCCATCGCCTGGCGGTGACACAACTTCTGGAACAGGTGGAGCTTTCCAGTGTTCTGCTTTCGCGTTCCCCGCGTGAGCTCTCCGGCGGCCAGCGGCAGCGCTTGGCCATTGCACGCGCTTTGGCGCCGAAGCCCTCGGTTCTGGTTCTCGATGAGCCAGTGTCTGCCTTGGACGTCTCCATCCAGGCCACCGTGCTGGATCTCCTGGACCGGATTCAGCTAGAGACCGGCACCAGCTACCTGTTCATCAGCCATGATCTTTCGGTCATCGAGCATATGAGCGACTCCGTAGCGGTCATGCATCAGGGAAAGATCATCGAGCAGGGCGATACTGCGACTATTTTTACAGCACCCCAGCAGGAATACACGCAGAAGCTGCTCTCTGCCATGCCCAGACTGCGCTAGGATCTGAAACTCCAGCAGGCCCACCTGACAAGAATGGCGCGTTTTATGGGCTTGAATCGCCATCGCCATCAGCGGGCAATTTTGGCTCCGTGCTGCTTTTCATGCCATTCACCAATGGTCACCGTGGAATCAATCCGCGCGCCAACGGCATTGGCATATCGTCTGATCGTTTCCAGGCGCGGATTTGAATCGTACTGTTCCATCCTTGACACCCGTTGGCGTGTCACTTCAAGTATCAGGGCGAGATCATCCTGAGTCATGCCACGCTCAACGCGGATGTCAACCAGGTCAGAAATCATCTGCCGATGAGACTGGGACAGGCTCTTCGCACGTTGTCGAATTTTTTCGGAAGCCGACAAATGGGGCCAACTGGTTGTGCTTGCCATGGCTGAAATGATGATCCTACTCCCCGGGCAGCGCAACTTTAGGTTGCTTCTTCAGGTGAACCGGTATCTTGAGATCGCAAATCCTATTTGCTCGTTTTCATCCCGCCGTGAGCCCGACTGCGATGCCTTCCCGTCGCGCCTGGTCCGCTTGATGTGCTTGATGTGCTTGTGCAAGCCAACTAGTACCGTGGGGTAGCTTGGAGGTTCACCGTGGCAAAAACGAAGTTTTCTGTGCAGAACCTGCAGCCTGAGTACATATAGCTCAGGGTCCATCCGCACCGGCTTCAGTGGTGTATTTGCGTTTCGAACATCTACTAATTTCACAGCTGCTGCGTCCTCAAAAAGCCCCTCGATTTCTCCGAGATAATGGTTTCGCGCGAAGAAATCAAGGACTGTTGAGCCAGTCATCCAATTCCACGACCCTTTCGTCTGCGGCGTCGTAACTGAAGACCCACAGGAATGGTGCGTTTTCTGGGTGACTGCATCGAGAATCCGCCCCGCTTCGAGGTTTCATGAAAGCGAAGCTAACTACTAGTCTCCCCTTCGAACAGCTCTGCTCCGCGAATACTGGAAAACTCTCTTCGTTCAGGTCCACAGCCGTCGGCTGACGGCCGAAAACAGCAAATACCCCGACACCCTGCACAAGTTGCGCGGAGTATCGGGGCATGAAACCGAAAGGACCTGAAGCCTAGATCTTTTCGATCAGCTCATCCTTGACCTGCTTGCGCAGGATCTTGCCGAGCAATGAACGCGGCAATTCCTCCACTTGCACCACGCGCTTGGGCACCTTGTAGGCGGCCAGCAGCTCCCGGCAATGGGCACGCAGACCGTCTTCATTAAGCTGGACACCTGGTTCAAGCTGCACTGCGGCAACGACCATTTCGCCACCGCGGGCCAATGGCTTGCCGAAGACAGCGGCATCAACCACATCAGCGTGCTGGCGCAAGGCGATTTCCACTTCGGTCGGCGAGACGTTGAATCCTCCGGTGATGATCAGTTCCTTGGCGCGATCCACGACCTGGGTGAAGCCGTCGTCATCCACGGTGACCACATCGCCCGAGCGCAACCAGCCATCTTCGGTCTTGGTCTTGGCGGTCTCCTCCGTGTTGTTCCAATAGCCTTGGAACACCTGCGGGCCCTTGATCAGCAGTTCCCCGGCTTCGCCCGGCGCTACCTCCTTGGACGGGTCATCCACCGCGACCACCTTCATCAACGTGGATGGGAAGGGAACGCCGATGGTCCCGGTGCGGCGGCTGGGATGGAAGGGATTGCCCAAAGCCACTGGCGAGGATTCGGTCATCCCGTAGCCTTCGACCAGCAACCCGCCGGACATTGATTCCCACAGTTCCACGACATGGTCGGGAAGGTTCATGGCGCCGGAAATGCAGTACTTGGCGCTCTTGAGCGACATGCCGCGTTCCTTGGCTGCCAGCGCGGTGCGTTCGTAGATCGGTGGCACGGCGCAGTACACCGTGGCCGGCGACTTCTTCCAGGCATCGAGGATCATCTCGGCATCGAACTTCGGGAAGAGCACCAAAAGCCCCTGCTTCTTCACGCCGAACGTCAGGTACAGGGTCATGCCAAAGGCGTGGAACATCGGCAGGATCGCGTAGAGGATCTCCTCGCGCTCCTTGGCGCCCAGCATCCAAGCCTCGCCCTGCAACGCGTTGGAATACAGGTTGAAGTGGGTGAGCATCGCGCCCTTGGGGTGGCCAGTGGTGCCCGAGGTGTACTGTATGACAGCCAGGTCGTTGACTTCAGGGTGCGGGTGATTGGCATCGAGCCGGCCGCCGGCAAGCAATTCTTTCCACGCGGTGGTTCCCGAGGTGCGGGCGGTCAGCGACGCCTTGGTGTCGCGCAGCTTCTTCACCGGCAGGTTCAATGCCAGCTTTTTCAGCGGCGGGAAGGCATCGAGCAGGTTCACTGCGACGACTGCATCGAGCTGCACGTCCTTGGGGAACTCTTGAAGTATTCCCGCGACCTTGTCCCAGGCGATGGCAACGCGGGCCTGGTGGTCCTCGAACTGGTGGCGCAGCTCGCGGGCGGTGTACAGCGGATTGTGCTCCACCACCACGGCGCCCAGGCGCAAGACAGCGTAGAACGCCACGACATGCTGCGGGCAGTTCGGCAGGATCAGCGCCACGCGGTCCCCGGCGCGCACCCCAAGCTTGCGCAGGCCTTCGGCGGCTTGCTCCACTTGCTCGCCGAGCTGCGCGTAGCTGGTGCGCCGTCCGAAGAATTCCGTGGCAGGGCTCTGTCCGGCTTCGGCCACCGAGCGCTCGAACATGCGGCTGAGCGGTTCGGTGGGCAGATCAATTTCAGCAGGGACACCTGGCTGGTAATTAGCCACCCATGCGGGCGCAGCGCTTCTCTCCATAGCTCCCATCATGCCCTACGCGCTGGTAGCAACGCGATTCGCTGACCGTCTGCGAAGCGCCGGCGCATGTGGCCAGCGAAATGTCCGCGGCACGAACTAGACTGCGAACTAAGTTAGAGAAACGCTTGCGCCCAGGCCCCGGAGGCAACCATGGCACACTGTTTTCCGCACGACCCTGAGTTCACTGAGAAGACCGCCGCCGAGCAGAAGGTATTCGAGATCCTTCGCCGGTCATTGCCCGATGACGTCTTGCTCTTCCATTCGGTGCAGTTGCGCAATCAGCGCGCAGAGCACGAAATCGATCTCCTGGTGGTGTGGCCCCACGTTGGCATTGCAGTCATCGAGGTCAAGGGCGGCCGCCTCAGCGTTGAAGACGGCGCCTGGTACCAATCCGATAGCAAGGGAAAGCACAAGATCCAAAGCCCCATGGCCCAGGTGCAAAGTGCCGCCCATGCGCTCAAGAGCGTCTTGTCCCCGCTGATGGGCACGCCGATCACCAGTCGGCTAGCCGACGTCGTGTGCTTCCCGTACACCGACTGGCCCGATCACTACAGCTCCGTAGGGGTGCCCCGGGAGCTGATCATCGATCGCGGCCAGCTGGAGGACATTGCCGCCCTGCTGCGCAGCGCCATCGAAGAACAAGGCGGGGGCCTGGCAGGGCTGAGTCCCGAGTTCGCGCAGCGGATGATCAAGCACCTGACCGGGGACACCGGCCCCATTGGCGAATCCGATGATTCGCGCGGTGCCATTGAGGCGTTGTCCAATGAGGACGTGCAAGAGACGCTCACCAGCAGGCAATCGATCCTGCTCGCTTCGACTCGCTCATTGAACCGGGTGAGTTTCATCGGTGGCGCAGGCAGCGGCAAAACCTGGATGGCCTTGGAGAAAGCGCGTCAACTAGCCAAGGATGGGCTGCGCGTAGGCTTGTTTTGCTATAACAAGGGCCTGGGCCATTACCTGAAATCCCAGGTGGATCTGTGGCGACAGAACAAGCCGGGCCACACCGGTGAATTCCATGAGTTCGCGCGTTCGGTCGGCGTTCCTGATGGCAGTGGCCAGGAATACTTCGATATCACCATGCCGCAGCTGCTCAGCGAGCTAGGTCCTTCCCTGCCCCGGGCGCACAAGTTCGATGCCGTCATCGTCGATGAGGCCCAGGACTTCGCCCCGGGCTGGTGGGAGGCCTTGCTTGCATGCACCAAGGATCCGCTGCATGGAAAGGTCTATGCTTTCCTGGACAACCGCCAAGACGTCTATCAACGGTGGAGTGGCGAAAACATCGGAGAAGGCAGCCGGCTGGTTCCCATTCATGTCGACGACAATCTGCGCAACACCAAAAGCATCGCCCGCACGTTCAAGGACATCATTGGCAATAACGCCAAGCTACGCGGTGGCGAGGGGCTGCCGGTTCGTTTCGTCCAGTGCTCAACGCAAGCCGCCGTGGATGTCGCCTCGGATTGCGTGGATCGATTGATCGATGAAGGATGGGCGAATAACCAGATCGCCTTGCTGACTACCAACCACCGGCATCCCATCCACCTCGACCATTTCCAAAACGGCACCATCGATTCGGAATATTGGCCTGCTTTCCACGCCCGCGAGGAAGAATTCTATGGCCATGTGCTGGGATTCAAGGGGCTGGAACGAAGCGTGGTCATACTGTGCGTGAATGGCTTCAAGGACATGGACCGGGCCACCGAGCAGCTGTATGTCGGATTCTCACGCGCGCGCAGCCTGCTGGTGGTGGTCGGTGACCGCGACTTGATCGATCAAGCCAGCGGCGAGAACCTGCAGATTTCGTTGCACGGTGCCCTGCCCTGGGGCCAACCCGGCATGGCCAGCAGCTAGGCCGATCGGACCCACTTCCAGCTCGCCGGCGGGCGCCCGGTTCCCACGGCAATCGCCGGCAGCTTTTCAACGGCTTTATTGGCTGCCAGCGCGCGGCCAACGTTGTTCACCACCGGTTCGGGACGCGAGGCGGCAGCGGCCAGTTCCTTCATGCGCGCCACCACGTCTGCGGTGGTGAATTGCTCCCCGAGCAGGCGCCGGGTCAGTGGCAGGTTGACCCACAAGGAGTCCAGCAGCATCCCAGCAGCGCGGGCGATGATCGCGTTGTGGTCAAAAGGCAGCTGCGGCAGATTGCTGAGGGGTTCAGCCTTGGCCCTTTCATCGCCAGGCAGGTGCTCCAAAATCACCAGATGCGCCATGGACAGCGTCGGACCGCGCTCATCTCGCTCAAAGTCGTCGAATACCGCCACCAGTTCCGCCTCTGTTTCCGCTGTGACACCGGCCTTATCGGCCAGTGCCCGGGCCACTGCTTCGCGCAGCCGCTCATGGGAGTTAAGCAGCACGCCGGGCAGCGCGTGCTCTGCTGCATAGGGCTCCCACTCGCGGCGCGCTGTCACCACATGCAGGGCGTCGTTCAGGACAATCAGCGGTACGGCGTCAATGGAGACAAGGGGCTGGTTAGGCATGCTTCCCATCTTATTCGCCGCCCGCACTACCCTGGCACAGTCCGGCTAGGCGATGTTGCCCAGTACGGCTCGAACGTCCTTGAAGGATTGGACCTTCAAGAATTCGCCATCCATCCACACCGGTTCCAGCAGTGATTCTGCCTCGTCCTGCTTGCTGGCCCGCTCCACCAGGTACAGCTCCCCCTGGCTATCGCGCTTCACTGCCAGCCGCCCGATGGCCGACTTTTTCATGCCCGAGTCGGTCACAGGATCCTTGAGCAGGTCATAGCCTTCACCGTCAATTTGGGCCCAGGTGGCCTTGACCGCGGAAGAGAAGGTATCCCGGGTGACGTACTGGTAGGTGAATGAGCCAACGCCGAAGACAATATTCGAGGCCGCGAACCCGAGGCTCTCCAAGCGCTCGGTAATGTCCTTGGCTCGTGCGGGGGTGATGGAATCCCCGTAGATCAGCCCGATGTGCGCATCCAGCTCCTTGAATCCAGCCGCGTTGATGGTGCCCCCGAATTCATTCCACAGCAGCTGCACCGCACCAAAGTAGGCGGGGTCGGTTTCCGGGCTCTTGGCCCCATCGGCCTGGAGAATCCCTGGATTGCTCCGGGTGCCGCAGACGATGTCGGCCGGGTCGCCCGAGTCGGGACGGATCACCAGCTTGCCCTCGCGTTCCATGATTCGATCCTTCAGCGCGGGAAGGATTTCGCCCAGCACGCTCCAGAAGTCCATGGTGTCTGAAACCACCGAGACGTTGCCCGCCGGGTGCTGATCCAAGATCCGGCTGAAGGTCGCCAGCTCGTCCTCGTGCGCAATCCCCGCGCACATCACCGAGTGCTCGGTAGCAGGGATGGAACCGAGGATCTGCCCGTTCTGACTGTCTGGCTGTGATGGGTAGTAGCGGTTCACCCAGTCAATGGTGGCCAGTGAGTCCGAGCCGGTGAAGGAGAGCAGGTGGCCTGCGCCGGACATGGCTGCCGCGTGGGCTCCGCCCATGCCGCGGAAGCTGAAGTCGTGCAGCTGCCAGTTCACGAAGGCGGTGTCCCCGCCGGTGCGTTCGGCCGCCGCGTCCAGCAGTCGCCGGTACGCATCTGCGGTGGTGGCCGAGGTGGAGGCCTGCCAGATTTCTGCCGACAGCACGGTCTCGATGTAGTTGGTGAGCCAGAAGAAGCCAGGCAAGGTGTTTTCCACGGTGAAGCTCGGCACCCGCAGCGGGACGCGGGTACCTTCCGGCAGCGAGCGGAAGACCAATGGCAGGAAACCCAGCTGGTGCAGTTCGCGGATGTGGCTGGTGTCGATGCCGTGCTCTGGCCCCAGGACACTGGCCAGCTTCTGTTCGTACTCGGCGATGGCCTCATCTTCGTCGGCGGCGAAGAACGGGGCGAAGGCTTCAACGCAGTAGGACTGGATGAAGGCCTGGAGCCCGAAGTGCACCACGTGCTCGACGCCGTCGACTCGCGAGGCGCGGTTGGTGTAGTTCGAGTAGACCGTGGTGGTGCCCTGCGGGTAGAGCGCCTTGTGGCCGAGCTTGTAGCAGTCGGTGAGGAAGAGCGGTGCGGTCACCGAGGGCGTGGTGATGGTGGGGGCGAGCAGGTTCATGATGCTTCCTTTGTCTTAGAGGTAGTCGGGGAGGATCGATGCGATTGGCAGGATGCTGGCGTTGACCTCGGGGTTGCTGTGGCCGGGGTGGGAGTCGGTGGTGAAGATCCGGCCGTAGTGCTCATTCAGCTCGCCAGCTGCGCCGGAGAACACCCCGTGGCTGACCCACAAATCCAGGTTTTCCTTGGCCAGTCCGGTTGCCGCCGCCAATCCCCGGAAGGTTCCGCCGCCGTCGCAGATGTCATCAACCACCAGGTAGCGTCCGCCTTCGGGAAGTTCTTCGCAGTGGAATCCGGTGAGTTTTCCGGTCTCGAAGTCGCGCTTCTTCCCTGCCTTGTAAACGGGCAATCCGAAGGCCTTGCCTGCCTTGGTGGCGCGGTCCACGGCTCCAGCGTCCGGAGCGATGATGCCGTCGTAGCACTGTCCGAAGAGCTGCAGCCACTTCGCCAGCGGTTCGGCCGGATCGATGATGGTGAGGTTCTCGACCAGGGTGGTGATCACCGGCGAATGCGGGTCGAAGCAGATGACGCGGTCGGCTTCCAAAGCGTTGATCATGTTGGCGTAGACCTTGGCGCCAAAGGGCTCGCCGCGATCGGCACGTGCTGCGGGCAGGTACGGGATCACTGCGCTGACCTTGTGGCCATGCTGGTGTGCGTAGTCGATCCACAGTCCTGCGCGCATGTAGTCGTTGGCGTCGGTGCCGCTGATGATGATGTGGCTCGGGGTTTGACCGTTGGCGGCCGATCCGATTTTGAAGTGCGCTTCCCCGGCCGGAAAGTTCATGAATTCGACATCGGAATAGACGGTGTATCCGGCTGCGACGGTGGCATATGGCTTGATCATGCAATCAGCCTAGCACATAAACATCACATGATGTTTATTGAATCCAGAAAATTCCCTTTGCCTGCCTGCCAGCATTGTCCGGTTCTGGGCTGAACGAGCGGTCAGGTGCTAGAAATTCAATCCGCGCGCAGCGACATCCCACAGCTCAGAAGTTCCATCGACATGGACCGCCAGCACCGAATCCACCAGATTCACCGCCTGGCACACGTGATTCGGGATCACCTGAAGCTGCTGGCCATAGTCCGGCAGATCCAGGTTTTCCGGCCACAGCACGGTGGCATGGTGCTCCGACAGCGCGCTGATCCGCGCTTCCGGGCATTCGGCGATCCGCCCGTAGCCAGTCGCCCAGCCCGGGCGGTCGCTGCCCAGGATCTTGCTGCCGGCATCCAGCACGATCCGTCGGGGAATCAGCTCATCGCCTTCGTGGCGGCTGACCACGGTCGCAGCCACGGTCAACGCAATCTCGTCATAGCCGGTGCGTCCGAGTTCGAACTGCTGCGCGTCGCCGAAAACATACACTCCAGGACGCACTTCGGTCAGCACCGAGTTATCGCTCAACGCGGCGGTGGGAGTCGAGCCGCCGCTGATGCGCTTGATGGCGAATCCTGCCTCGCGCAGGATCCTTGTCGCTTCGGCCAGCGCCTTGTGCTCGTCATTGACCGCGCTATCGATTCCATCGGGGTTGTAGCTGTGGCCGGGGAAGGTGAAGACGCCCTGCACGCGCATCCCCGCGGCCCGCGCCGCGTCGGCAATGGCCAGCGCATTGCGCGGGCTGACGCCGCTGCGATGATGGCCGCTATCGATTTCGATCATCAGGCGGATCTTCGACGCCTGCTCGCCGAGCATCCGCGCCATCTGCTCCACGGCCTGCACCGAGTCGGTACCGATGCTGAGCTTGGCCCGCTTGATCAGCTCCCGGATCCGCTGCGCCTGGGATTCGTTGACCCACAGCGGGTAGGCAATGAAGATCTTGGCCACTCCCTGCAGGGCGAAGCTCAGGGCCTCGCCCACGGTGGCCACGGTCAGCCCCGCGGCCCCGGCATCCAGCTGCCGGCTGGCGACTTCAAGCGTCTTGTGGGTCTTGGCATGGGGACGCAATTTCAGGCCCTGGCTGGCGACCCGCTGGGCCATCTTGTCGATGTTCTTTTCCAGTTGCGCCACGTCGATCATGATCTGCGGCGTGCTGGTTCCAGCGGGGATAAGGGCCACGTATACCGTTTCCTAAAGCTCGTTGTGCGTCGCGGTGACGGTCGGCCCTGGGGTCGAATCCGCCGAACAAAGAGACTACCGCAGGTTGCTATCAGCACGCCAAGCGCTCACTGGCGTCCAGCTGGTGCCGAGCGCGCAGCGAGCTTGGTCGACAGTTCGTGGGCATGGTGCAGCAGCAGTTCTCCCAGTTCTTTTCTGCGCTCCTCTTCGAAACGCGCATGGATGCCGGTCAGGCTCAATGCCCAGGCCGGTTGCCCCGAACTGTCGAACACCGCCGCTCCCATCCCCCAGCTGCCCTCGACTATGAGCCCCGGGTTCACCGAGTACCCGAGCTTCCTGGTTTCGGCGACCTTCTTGCGCAGTTCCTTGGCACTGTGGGCCTGTCCGTATTCCGCCTCCAGCGCGCTGGAGGCCAGATAGCGCTTCATGCTTTCTTCCGGCAGGAAGGCCAAGATGGCCATGCCCGCCGAGGCCACGCCGAGCGGGAAGCGCCGCCCTTCGTAGAGCACGAAGGAACGGATCGGGAAGGCGCCGTCCTGCCGAAGCAGGCAGACGGTTTCATCCGAGCGCCGTGCGGAGAGGAAAGCACTCTCCCCCGTTGCCTCGGCCAATGCCGCGACGTGTTCGCGGGCGAGTTCGCTGATGTCGTAGCGCTCGGCGGCCACGGCACCCATCAGATACAGCTCAGGACCCAGAAGCCATTTGCCGGTGCGATGCTCGTGGTCGCAAAATCCCTCCGTGACCAGTGCTGAGAGCAGCCGATGCACCGTAGGCCTGGCCAGCGAGGTCGCGCGGGCCACCTCGGTGGTCGTGATGCCCTCTGGCATGGAGGTGCTCACGGTGCGCAGGACTGCGGCCAAACGGCCAACAACCTGCGCCCCGGCCGGTAAATTGCTCATGGCCATATTATGGACGATGTTTGCCCATGGACCCTCATATGTCGGCACGAAGGCGCATACTGTGTGGCATGGAGAATTCATGGCAACTGGTCATCGACTGTGCCGATCCGCAAAGGATGGTGGAGTTCTGGTCCCAGGCGATGCATTACATTCCAGAGCCGCCCCCGGCCCCGCACGCAACATGGCGCGAGCACTGGCAGGCCATGGGAGTGCCGGAAGATGAATTGGGCCCCGGCGTCGGCGACCTGCCCGAGTCCCTTGTCGACCCGCAGGGGCACGGGCCGCGCTGGTGGTTCCAGCAGGTTCCGGAAGCCAAGAGCATCAAGAACCGGCTGCATGTCGACCTGCTTGTCGGGGGCGGGCGCAGTGTCGACTTCGAGGTGCGCAAGCAAAAGGTGGAGCAGGAGGCGCAGCGTCTGGTTGCCCTTGGCGCAACGATCCGCCAAATCATGGATCACCCCGAAATGGATCATTTTGCGGTGTGCATGGCCGATCCCGAAGGCAACGAATTCGATGTTGTCTGATGCGAAAATCGTGCGCTCATAATATGGACAAGTAGTTCGCCATTCCTCACCATCCGACCAATGGGCAGGCAAAATACTGATCGCTATTGAATGCTCATCTGCGACTACGTAACTTTGAAGTTACACACAACCGCACTCCACATAGTGGACGCAGGGAGATATCGATGACAACGAAGTTTCGAGTAGACGCGGCGGCAGAACTAGCCGCAGTCGTCAAAGATGGCATGACCATCGCGGTGGGAGGCTTTGGACTTTCGGGCATTCCCAACAGGCTGATCACTGCCTTGAGGGATTCCAAGGCGACCAACCTGACCATCGTGTCCAACAATATGGGCGTCGATGGAAAAGGCCTGGGGATCCTCTTGGAAAACCATCAGGTCTCCAAGGTCCTTGCCTCCTATGTTGGCGAGAACAAGCTCTTCGCCCAGCAGTTCCTCGACGGGGCTCTTGATGTGGAATTCTGCCCGCAGGGCACCCTCGCTGAACGCTTGCGCGCCGGCGGAGTGGGCATCCCGGCCTTCTTCACCCCGACGGGCGTCGGCACGCCAGTGGCCGAGGGCAAAGAGGTCATGGAGTTCAACGGCAAGCCAGCCATCCTGGAGCGTGGAATCTTCGCGGACATCGCACTGGTCAAGGCCTACCAAGCCGATACCGAAGGCAATCTCCGGTATCGCATGACGTCCAAGAACTTCAACCCGCTGGTGGCCATGTCCGGGCGCCACACCTTCGCTGAAGCAGAGCACATCCTCGACGACTACATGGATCCCTCCCTCGTGGAGACCCCAGGCATCTTCGTGCAGACCCTGGTGCAGGCCGATGAGGTCAAGGACATCGAACAGCGCACCGTACGCAGCCGGCAGGAGGCCTGAGCATGTGGACTCGTGATGAAATGGCGGCCATCGCCGCTAGCGAATTGACCGATGGGCAGTATGTGAATCTCGGCATCGGAATCCCGACCTTGGTAGCCAACCACCTGCCCGAGGGCGTCTCGGTGAAGCTCCAGAGCGAAAACGGGCTGCTGGGCATGGGCCCCTTCCCCTATGAAGGCGAAGAAGATGCGGACCTCATCAACGCCGGCAAGCAAACGGTCACCATCCTTCCCGGCGGCAGCTTCTTCGACTCGGCTACCTCCTTTGGCATGATCCGAGGCGGGCATGTGCAAACAGCCATCCTCGGCGCGCTCCAGGTTGCAGCCAACGGCGACCTGGCGAATTGGACCATCCCCGGCAAGCTAGTCAAAGGCATGGGTGGCGCCATGGACCTGGTCGCAGGCACGCCCCGTGTCATCGTCCTGACCGACCACACTGCCAAGGACGGAACCAGCAAGATCGTCGAATCCTGCGATTTGCCGCTCACCGGTGTCGGCGTCGTGGACCGCATCATTACCGACCGCGCGGTATTCGATATCGAGCAAGGGACGTTGACCTTGCGCGCTGTGGCACCGGGTGAAAGCGTAGAAACCATTAAAGAGATCACGGCAGCCGAATTCGCCGTCGACATCCTGGAGGATCTGAGAGCATGAGCGTCAAGATCGTGGGTTACGCCCGCACCCCATTCGCAAAATTCAACGGCGTCTTCGCTAGCGTCCCGGCCACCGAGCTGGGAGCGCATGCCGCCAAGGCTGCCCTGGAAAATGCAGGCATCGCTCCCAGCGAGGTGCAGCAGGTCATTGTCGGCCAGGTGCTCCAAGGCGGCGCAGGCCAGAACCCGGCACGCCAGTCGGCCGTCGGCGCCGGCGTCCCGCTGGACGTTCCGGCCATCGCGGTCAATGCGGTGTGCCTCTCCGGTGCCGAAGCGGTGGTGGCTGGCACCCGACTGATTAATGCCGGTGAAGCCGATGTCGTTTTGGCGATCGGCCAGGAGTCAATGTCCTTGGCTCCTCATGTGCAGCGTGCTCGCGCCGGAACGAAGTACGGTGCCATCGAACTCATCGATACCCTGGAATACGACGGCCTGACCGATGCCGCTGAGAAGCGTTCCATGGGCGCTTCCACCGAAGAGCACAACGTCGAGCTGTCGCTGACCCGTGAGGAACAGGATCAGGTAGCTGCCGCTTCGCACCAGCGCGCAGCGGCATCGCGTGA
The DNA here is from genome assembly GCF_025854375.1 of Glutamicibacter sp. JL.03c. NCBI lineage: Bacteria > Bacillati > Actinomycetota > Actinomycetes > Micrococcales > Micrococcaceae > Glutamicibacter > Glutamicibacter sp. JL.03c. Next base: position 2,961,352 of record NZ_CP107575.1, read on the forward strand.
CTTCGCTGCCGGGGAGATCGCCCCGTTCACCATCACCACTCGCAAGGGCGAGACAACCTATTCCGAAGATGATGGCATCCGCGACTCGACGACCGTCGAGACCCTGTCGGGTTTGCGCCCTGCATTTTCGAAGGACGGCAGCATCACCGCTGGCAACTCATCGCAGATCACCGACGGTGCGGCTGCCCTGGTATTGGCCAGCGATGCGGCCATCGAGCGTCTGGGCCTGAAGGCCATGGCCGAGGTTGTTTCCCATGCCTTCGTGGCCGGGCCGGACCGGACCTTGCATGAGCAGCCATCGAATGCCATCGCGGCCGCGCTGCACAAGGCCGGCGCGAAGGCCGAGGATTTGAAGGCTGTTGAGATCAACGAGGCATTTGCCGCGGTGGTTGTTCAATCCTCGAAGGTCCTGGGCTTGGACGAAAAGATCGTGAACCCTCATGGCGGCGCGACCGCGTTGGGCCATCCTATTGGCGCTTCCGGTGCCCGTATCATCGGCACCCTGGCCCGTCAGATGCAGGAACTGCCGGCCGGTTCGCTTGGTGCCATCGGCATCTGCGGCGGCGGCGGCCAGGGCACGTCTGTGGTGCTGCGCTCGCTGTAGCCTAAACATGAAAATGCTCCCCGAAAGTAGTTCTGATTCCTCAGTCCAACTCTTGGGGAGCAGTTCATTCTCGTCGGCAGCCTTTTCATTGCTTATTCGGCGCTAGTGCCACATCGGCTCTCGGGACACGTAGTTCTTCAGCAGCTGCGAGTCCAATTCGCGGTACGTGCCGTTGGCGACCCGTGGGTCGGCCTCGCCCGTCAAGGCGCTGAGCACGGAGCTGATCAATGCACCGTGGCTGACTACCAGGACATTTTCTCCCGGGTGCTGCTGGCAGATCTTGAACAGCGCGTTGACCGCGCGCTCAACGAGATGCTGTTCGGTTTCGCCGGTGCCGATATTCAATTGGCGCTGTTCGTCGGCAGGGTGCCCAACGAGCTTGCCCTCCCAGTCCCCGAAGTCCTGTTCCATGAGTTCCGGGTTCTCGTACAGGGCACGGGTGCCAATGCCATTGGCGATAATTTGTGCCGTCTGCAGCGCGCGGAACAGCGGGGAAGAATATACCGCTGCCCAAGGACCCTGCATGGAAAGGTCCACGGCCAGTTGCTGCGCTTGGCGCACACCGGTGTCGTTCATCGGCAGGTCACTGCGCCCGTGCAGTCGGCCTGCCTTGTTCCATTCCGTCTGCCCGTGTCGGATCAATACAATTTTCTGTTCGCTCATCATCTTCTTCTTTCTTGCGCGCGCATTCGGATCCTTTGCGTGATCCTCGGTGCGAAGTTTTTCGCTCTCAGTTGGTAGCCAAGTGGCCTTCAGCTGCTGTTCTTTGAACCGCATCCTGCGATTTGGTCGTCCATGGGCCACTGGAGGCCGCAAACCAGTTCACTGCGTCGGTCCCCAGTTGGAGTACTGCGAATCCTGGCCCGGATTCTGCCAGTACTTCTTGCGGAGCAAACGGGTTCATGTTGTAGAACACCGCCGGAGCCATCAACACCGGAATATTGATCAATTGGCTGGTAGCGGCCTGATGATAGTGCCCGCAGAGTATGGCTCGAATATCGGTGCCAACGGTGATGGCTGCCAAGGCCATCGGATCCTTCAGCCCGCGTCCGGCTCGTACCTTGCTTGTGGCTTCCACTGGCGGGTGGTGCAGCAGCAACAGCGAACCCAGTGGCGCTGGCGCCGCCAGCAATGACTGCAGCCACGCCAGTTGCGCCTGATCCAACTCGCCTTGAGCCAATTGGAATCCACCGCTGTCCAGCCCGATGATCCGCAAGCCCAGGACTTCATGCACGGTATTGGCCTGATAGGGCCCAGACGATAGCCGCTGGGTATTAAATTCCGGGCCAACGCTTCCTGCCGGATCGTGATTTCCGGGAATGGTAATCACTGGACAGCCAAATTCTTCTTGGATGTCATTGAACATTGCCGCGGCCATCGGGTGGATCGGCGCACCCCTATCCGCAATATCCCCGGTCACGACGATGGCGTCCGGCGAAAAGTGCTCAACGGCCCGCAAAACCTGTCGGGTGTGTTCCCATGGGTCGATGCTTCCGTGAAGCAGCTGGCCTTCAGGGCATAGATGGGTGTCGCTCAGATGAATGATAGTCAGTGGCTTCATCGATCCCTCCCTGCGTCCAGCTGCTGTTCATTCCATTGAACTTTTCGGTTCTAACGATTAGGTGAACAAGGAGCCGACGAGATGTGAAGTCCTAACGAATCCCCGATTCTCGATTACCGAACGATAGTCGGCGATTTCATGGGAGATTGACCGCAATAAATGCATTCTGCGGTATATGAACAGCGAGTAGCACACAAAACGACTACCCTTAGAAGAGCAGAATTGAATCCACCTAGGAGCTATATCCATGACGGGCAGCAAAGTCGTCGCCTTTGGCCACTTCCAGCCAGAGCGCATCGTCCCAAACACCGAGCTGGAAAAGCTGGTTGAAACCAGCGACGAATGGATTACTCGACGCGTCGGCATCGAAGAGCGCCGCTGGGGCACCGGTGTTGAGACCGTGGACTCCATGGCAGTCAAGGCCGCGGAGATGGCTTTGGGCAATTCGGCAGACATCAAGGCAGCGGATATCGACCTGATTGTTGTCGCCACCTGCACCGCGACAGATCGCTCGCCAAATATGGCCGCTCGCGTTGCCGATGCCCTGAACATGGAGCAGGGCCCTGCCACCATGGACGTCAATGTCGCTTGCTCGGGCTTCGCTCATGCCGTTGGCATCGCCCAGGGAGCCATTGCCGCTGGCTCTTCAAAGAACGCCCTGGTGATCGGTTCGGAAATGCTCACCGACTATACCGATTTCACCGACCGCACCACCTGCGTCCTGACCGCGGATGGCGCTGGCGCGTTCATCATCACCGCTTCGGAAGACAATGGCATCTCGCCTGTGGTGTGGGGCTCAGTCCCGTCGCTGTCCGATGCCGTTCGCATCGAAGCCGAGAACGACATGAAATTTGCGCAGAACGGCCAGAGCGTTTACCGCTGGACCGTCACCCAGCTGCCAAAGATCGCTTCGCAGATCGTCGAGCGCGCAGGCCTGGAGCCAGAAGAGCTGGACGCCATCGTCCTGCACCAGGCCAACCTGCGCATCATCGAGCCATTGGCCGAAAAGATTGGCGCTCCGAATGCGCGCGTCGCCACCGATGTTGTCTACTCGGGCAACACGTCGGCCGCTTCGGTTCCCTTGGCGCTGTCCAAGATGATGGCTTCGGATGAGCCGCTGCCTCCTGGCTCCAAGGCACTGCTGTTCGCCTTCGGCGGCGGCTTGGCATACGCTGGCCAGATCATCACCATCCCGTAAGTTTTTCACCGCCAGTGGGCGTCCCGGCATTCTGCCGTGGCGCCCACTAGCGCTTTAACCGCATTTCGCTGCCCAGCACAAAATATCTCCAACTCCCCTCTTGCCTTAATGCGTTAGCGACTGCTAACGTATCTTTCATGCTTGATTTACTGGAAGTCGCATCGGAACCATCGCGCAGGCGCTTGATTCAGTTGCTGGGTTCCGGAGAACGTACGGTGACGGAACTCGCGGCGAACTTCACGGTGAGCCGCTCCGCCATCTCACAACACTTGCTGTTGTTGATTGACGTAGGACTGCTGCAAGCGCGCAAGGATGGACGCAGCCGCTACTACTCGCTGAACCCGGCAGGCATCGCGCAGCTCAAGATCCTCCTTGACTCATTCTGGAACACCGAACTTGACCTGCTCGTCGCCGAAGCCAGCGAACTGGCTTCGCTCGGCACTCCCCCATACTCGCCACACCAGCCGCCAGGAGAAAAGCCATGAGCTTTGAACGAACCGTCTTGCTCCCCGTCGACGCCGACACCGCCTTCAACCTACTTACCAATCCAGAGCGCCTGCGCCGCTGGCAGACCGTCGCCAGCCGCGTCGATTTGCAGGCAGGCGGCAGCTACCGCTTCACCATGGGCCCGGGCCACCAGGCGTCGGGGACTTTCACCGAAATCGAGCCTGGCAAGCGCTTGGCCTTCACCTGGGGATGGGAAGGATCCGAGGCAGTTCCGCCAGGCGATTCAACCGTCTACATCACCCTGGAGCCTTGGGACGAAGGCACCGCAGTCACCTTGCGCCACGAAGGCCTGAATCCAGGCCAGTCTTCCGGCCACGCAGAAGGCTGGAACCACTTCCTCGATCGCCTCAAGAGCTTCGCCGAATCCGGACAAGCCGAAATCGACGAGTGGAATGCGGTTCCACAGCCCGAGGACGCGATCGTTTCCGCCGAGGGATCTCTGGCTGCGCTTCAGTTCATACTCAATAACGTGTCCGAGGCCGAGCTGGGCCAGGCAACGCCCTGCGCGGAGTTCAGCGTTAGCCAGCTGCTGGATCACCTGGCAGGCTCCCTGTCCATGATCGGCAACGCATTGGGCGCAGCAGTTGCTGATGACCCGGCACTGGCGCCAGAAATTCGCATCGCCGACATCGCACAGCCAACCCTGGAGGCCTTCGCAGCCCATGGCTTGGACGGCGAAATCGACCTCGGCTTCGCGGTCATGCCAGCGAAGGTTGTCGCCAGCATCCTGAACCTCGAATTGATGGTGCACGGGTGGGACTTCGCCCAGGCCACCGGCCAGGACTTCGAAATACACCCAGGACATGCCGAGTACGTACTTGGCCTGGCCCGCAAGACTGTGGGACCGGAGCAGCGCGCTTCAGGTTCCTTCGCCAAGGAAACGGTCATCGCCGAATCCGCCAGCAGCCTGGATCGTTTGGTCGCCTTCACCGGCCGCGTACCGGTCTCAGCCTGAGGACGTCCCATGGTTGATGTATCCACCAGCATCGTGATCGACCGGCCGCTATCCGTCGTGGCCGGCTACACGATGAACCCTTTGAATGCTCCGGCGTGGTATCAGAATATCCGCTCGGTGCGGCGGCTGGACCAGGACGATTTCGGGCTCGGCTCCCGAACCGCGTTCGAGGCTCGCTTCCTCGGACGGGACCTCTCGTACACCTATGAGGTCACCACGTTGCTGGAGGACAGGCAGCTGGTCATGGCCACCGCCCAAGGCCCCTTTCCGATGCGCACCACTTATCGATTCGAAGCAGTGGGCCCCCACGGCCACCCGGGTCGAATTGCGCAATGACGGGGAGCCACACGGCTTCAGCAAACTAGCCGCCCCGTTGATGGGGACCATGATGCGCCGTGCCAATATGGCAGATCTTCGAGCACTGAAAAGGATCCTGGAAGGCGGCTAGCCGGTGGCCGCGCCGCCGGTGCCACCAAACTTCAGGTCGGGTGGCACCGGCGGTTGCACGTCACTGACTTGCGTGTTCCCGTTCACTGAAAATTTCGACTTGACGTTGGGTGCATCACACCCGCACACTGGTACACGTGAACCTGTCAGACAGCTGGACACCCGGACAGCAGCCGATCGAGCGACGCTCCGCTGCCGAAGCCGTATTCCACGCACTCCGCCTAGCCATTGAAGCCCAGGAAATCCCTCTCGGGAGCAAGCTGGGCTCCGAAGCGGCCCTCGCCGCCGACTACCAGGTCAGCCGCTCGGTGATCCGCGAAGCGCTGCGCTCCTGCGCCGCCCTGGGATTGACCCGCACCGAAACCGGCCGCGGCACCTTCGTCATCTCCCACCGGCCCACCCGTGAGCTGAAGCTGGGCACGTTCTCCTCCGACGACCTGCTCGAGGCCCGCCCGCATATCGAAATCCCGGCCGCCACGCTGGCCGCCACCCGGCGCACCGCCGAGGATCTGGAACGCATCAGCGGGCTGATCGAGCAAATGGACCAGGAAGACGACGCGGTCGCCTGGGTTGAACTCGACGCAGCCTTCCACGCAGCGATTGCCCGCGCCAGCGGCAATTCGGTCTTCACCAAGGTGGTGGCCGATATCCGCGAAGCCATGGCCCGTCAGTCCGAAACCGTGAACCTCGTCGCCGGACGCCGCAATCCCTCCAATGAAGAGCATCAGGCCATCTACCGGGCCATTGAAGCCCAGGATCCAGAAGCCGCGACGCAGGCCATGAGCGATCACCTCAACGCAGTACAGCACGCAGTATCCAGAATCGTCAGGAGCAATAAGTGAACCCCGCACCAACCCAGCCGCAGAGCACCCTGCTGGAATCCCCGGTACTTCCAAAGCATGAACCTTTGGTCGTCGCCACTCGGGGCACAGCGGTGGAGTCTATTCACTACGGCTCGGCAGTCCTTCTCGACGCCCAGGGAGAGGTGCAGGCCAGCTACGGGGAACCGCAGGCCGCCTACTACCCGCGCTCCGCGCTCAAGCCGCTATTCGCCGTGGGCATGCTGCGCGCCGGATTGCAGCTGACCGATGAGCAGCTGGCCCTGGCCTCGGCCAGCCACTCCGGCGCCCCGATCCACCAGCAGGTCGCCAGCTCCACCCTGGCCGCGGCCAACCTGGATGAGACCGCGCTGCGCAACTCCACCGACCTGCCCTACGGCGCGGCCGAACGCGCTGACTACCTGGCGGCCGGCGGCACCGCCACCCAACTGGCTCAGAACTGCTCGGGCAAGCACGCCGCCCTGGCTGCGCTGAGCGAACTGAAGGGCTGGGACACCGCGAACTACCTGCAGGATGCGAACCTGCTGCAGATGCTGGCGGATACCGTGGAAGAACTCACCGGCGAGGGCATCGGCGGCGTGAGCACCGATGGCTGCGGCACCCCGGTCTACCTGATCAGCCTGATCGGCCTGGCGCGTGGCTTTGCCCGCCTGGCAACGGCCGACGCCGGCACCCCCGAAGCCCGCGTGGCCTCAGCCATGTCCAGCTTCCCCGAGCTGGTGGCCGGCGAGGGCCGCGACGTCACCGCCCTGATGCGCGCCATCCCTGGCGCGGTGGCCAAGGACGGCTTCGAAGGCATCCAGGCCGTCGCCCTGCCCGATGGCACCGCGCTGGCTGTGAAGATCGCCGATGGCGGCGACCGGGCCCGCATGCCGATCACCATCAAGCTGCTCACCGAGCACCTCGGCGATTCGGCTGGCGCGGCTCTGGCCGAGTTGGCTAGCAGCCCGGCGATGGGCGGGGGCGCCCCGGTGGGCGTGCTGGCAGCACTCTAGATTTCTTTTTTTCGCATAACTACCTTATTTGGAGACACATCCACCATGTCTGAAACCTTGCTCAGCGGCGAAACGCGTAGCGAGCATGATCTGATTGGCGACCTCGACATCCCTGTGGAGGCCTACTGGGGCGTGCACACCCTGCGCGCCAAGAACAACTTCAACATCACCGGCACCACCCTGGCTGGCAACCCGCACCTGATCCGCGCACTGGCGCGCGTGAAGCAGGCCGCCGCCCGGGCCAACCACGAGCTGGGACTGCTGGACGCCGACCGCGCCCGGGCCATCGACCAGGCCTGCGAGTCCATCGCCCAGGGTTCCCTGCATGACCAGTTCATCCTGGACCCGATCCAGGGCGGCGCTGGCACCAGCACCAATATGAACGCCAACGAGGTCATCGCGAACCTGGCACTGGAAATCCTGGGCCATCACAAGGGCGAGTACCAGTACCTGCACCCGAACGACCACGTGAACCTGTCGCAGTCCACCAATGACGCGTACCCGACCGCGGTGAACATCGCCACCCACTTCGCCACCCAGCCGCTGCTCGCAGCCATCGAGGTGCTCCAGGATTCGTGCAGCGCCAAGGCCGCCGAATTCCGCACCGTGGTGAAGATGGGGCGCACCCAGCTGCAGGATGCCGTGCCGATGACCGTGGGCCAGGAGTTCCGCGGCTGGGCCGTGACCCTGGGCGAGGACCGGGCCCGTTTGGCCGAGTCGCTGTCGCTGGTCACCGAGATCAACCTGGGCGCCACCGCCATCGGCACCGGCCTGAACGCGCCGGCCGGCTACGCCGAAGCAGCCTGCCGCCACCTGCGCGAGCTGACCGGGCTGCCGCTGACCACCAGCCCGGACCTGATCGAAGCCACCAGTGATGTGGGCGCCTTCGTGCACCTCTCCGGTGTGCTCAAGCGCGTGGCCTTGAAGATCTCCAAGATCTGCAACGACCTGCGCCTGCTCTCCTCCGGCCCGCGCGCCGGCCTGAACGATATCCAGCTGCCTGCCGTGCAGTCCGGTTCATCGATCATGCCCGGCAAGGTCAACCCGGTGATCCCGGAAGTCGTCAACCAGATCGCCTACCAGGTGGTCGGCCACGATCTGACCGTGACCATGGCAGCCGAAGGCGGCCAGCTGCAGCTGAACGCCTTCGAACCGGTGATCGCCCACTCGATCGGCCTCTCGCTCAAGCACCTGACCAATGGCTGCTTGACCCTGGCCGAAAAGTGCATCGACGGCATCACCGTCGATGAAGCAGCGCTGCGCCGCGAGGTGGAGAACTCCATCGGCTTGGTGACCGCGCTGAACCCCCGTTTGGGCTACGCAGCCAGCACCTCGGTCGCTTTGGAAGCGTTGCACACTGGACGCGGCGTGGCAGAGCTGGTGCTCGAACGCGGGCTGCTCTCCGCACAAGACCTCAACGAGCTGCTCTCCCCCGAGCGCCTCGCAAACCTCTCCGACTAGCTTCAAGGATCCTCATGGACTCATCCACCCCGCACGCCACAGCGGCACATGTGCCTGACGCCGCGCTTACCGCCGGCGACAATGATTACCACAAGGGCCTGTCCTCCCGGCAGATGCAGATGATTGCCATTGGCGGCGCCATCGGCACCGGCCTGTTCATGGGCGCCGGCGGCCGACTGGCCGATGCCGGTCCGGGCATTGTCATCAGCTACGCAGTTTGCGGCTTCTTCGCCTTCCTGATCCTGCGTGCGCTGGGTGAGCTGGTCATGCACCGCCCATCCACCGGCTCCTTCGTCTCCTACGCTCGCGAGTTCTACGGAGAGAAGGCCGCCTTCGCCACCGGTTGGCTGTACTGGCTGAACTGGGTGATGACCGCCATCGTGGACATCACCGCGGTGGCCCTGTATATGGGCTTCTTCGGCAAGTACGTGGCCTGGATCAACGCTGTGCCGCAGTGGGTCTGGGCGCTGCTGGCACTGGCAGTAGTGCTGACCATGAACCTGATCTCGGTCAAGGCCTTCGGCGAGATGGAATTCTGGTTCGCGCTGGTGAAGGTGGTCGCGCTGGTCGCCTTCCTGATCATCGGCTGCTACTTCGTCATCTTCGGCACCCCGGTGGAGGGCCACGACGTCGGCTTCTCGTTGATCACCGATAACGGCGGCCTGCTGCCCAACGGCTTCATGCCGGTGCTGGTATTGATGCAGGGCGTAGTCTTCTCCTACGCTTCGATCGAGCTGATCGGCACCGCCGCCGGCGAGGCTAAGAACCCCGAGAAGGTCATGCCCAAGGCCATCAACACCGTGATCATCCGCATCGCCGTGTTCTACGTCGGTTCCCTGGTCCTGCTCTCGCTGCTGCTGCCTTACACCGCCTACAGCTCGGGCGAATCCCCGTTCGTGACCTTCTTCGGTTCCATCGGCGTGCAGGGCATGGACGTCATCATGAACCTGGTGGTGCTCACCGCGGCGCTGTCCTCGCTGAATGCCGGCCTGTACTCCACCGGCCGCATCATGCGCTCGATGTCGCTGAACGGCTCGGCTCCGCGCTTCGCCGGGCGCATGAACAAGGCTGGCGTGCCATACGGCGGCATCGTGATCACCGCCGTGGTGGCAGTGCTCGGTGTTATCCTGAACGCCATCGTTCCCGCTGCGGCCTTCGAGATCGTGCTGAACTTTGCCGCCATCGGCATCATCGCTTCCTGGGGCATGATCGTGCTGTGCCAGATGGCCTTGGTGAAGTCGGCCAAGCGCGGCGAGCAGGAGCGCCCGAGCTTCCGCATGCCGCTGGCTCCGATTTCCGGCTGGGTCACCCTGGCCTTCCTGGTCATGGTGCTGGTCATGATGGCCTTCGATAACCCGGTAGGCACCTGGACCATTGCCTCGCTGGTCTTCATCATCCCGATGATCATCGGCGGCTGGTACCTGTGCCGCGGCCGCATCAACGAGCTGGCCAAGGCCCGCATGAACGCCAAGGCTCCCGTGGAGTAATCCCGGAACATCAGGATCGCCTAATCTCTGAAGCGGCGCGGAGGACCTGACCGATTCTGTCCTCTGCGTCGCTCCTTCTCTAAGCAGTCCAAGCAAACTGAACCAAATTTTCTGCTTTTTTCCCGTGCCTCAGAATCACAGATTGTGTCCCTCAAACTGGCCTGATCAATCTGAACACTAGGATGGCACCCCCGGTGAGGATGACCACAGCGAATTCAAGATTTCAGCCAAAACTCGACATCGAGTCTCAAGATTTGGCATTCACTTCTAATCTGGTGTTGACAGGTTATGCCTTACGGAGCCGAGATCTCCCTGATACAGAGTGCCATTCAATGCGGTTGATTCTTTCTTCCAATTCGCCCTAAGGACCTTCTACTGCCAACCCATTAGGTCCTTGTTCGCAGCGACCCAAAAGCCAGAAGGTGAGATTTATGCCTCGCCGCTATGCTCACTCCGAATATTGGCCGCATGTAACAATTTTCGATTTGAAGTCATATTATCTCCGTGATTTAACAGTTCCTTGATGAATAGATAATTTTAACCCCATGAAAAGGATGAACCACCTTCGTCGGGTTACATGTGCCATAGTTGCGACCTTGTTTATGACTGGCATAGTCGCACCGCTTTCGCACGCTAAAGAAGTTGACAGCACTAATTCAGCCCTTGCTTCCGTTGGAGAAATGGTCACTGACCAAAATTTTGCGGTCACCAAAACTAGCGCTGCATTTGTTGCCGATTCAGAGGAATCCTCTGTACTGATCACCGCCAACCCCGCAAAGCCAGTAGTTTACGAGGACTCCTCGAATACAATGAAGCTACAAGTCAAGCTCCCGAATGCAGCTAAGGCATCCCAGGGGAAAAGATCCGACTTGGGCGGTGTCACCTTTGACAACTTCGACGACAGCACGAGCACCGTCCTCCCAAAAGCGGACGGTTCTCTGCAAATCGCTACCGTTATTGAATCGAGCGATGCTCCAAAGGACTACGAGTACACAGTCGCCAGTAACTCTGGAGGGAAAATGGTACTGGAGCGTGATGGGAGTGTCTCCATCCTTGACAATAACGGAGAATGGGAAGCTGGCGTTGCGCGCCCATGGGCAAAGGATGCTAACGGCAATGAAATTCCGACAGAGTACCGGATCGTTGGCGACAAACTGATACAGCATGTTGCTTTTGATAACGACACAGACTTTCCTGTTGTCGCCGATCCTTGGCTGGGATATAACTTGATCAGCAAAACCTCATGGGCCAGAGATCTTTGGCAATATAGTCCCACGTTGAGGGTCTATCCAACTTCGTTTGGCCGTTACCACGCCGGGCTGGCTGCCAGGTGGGCTGCTTGGTCTGAGACTCTGTCTAAGACGGCACGAAAAGGGTGGCCCAACCCAGACACGACTTCAATGAAAAATCAGTTTCTTTGCCATTTCGATGTTGTTCGTCTTCGAGCACCTAATAAAGAATACTGGGGGTTGGACTCACGGCTTCCGAATCGCGGATACTGGGGACACGTGAAGAAGAACTGTAACTAGGAGCAATAATGTCAAAGAACGCAGTGAGAGCCTTCCGAATTCTTTTTGCATTCGCACTGATCGGATTGAATGTTGCAGTCATACTCTTCTTTACGCTATGGCAGATTGCAGATACTGCTGCAATCAATCGAATGGAGGCGGGCAGTGGCATGGATGTCGCCCAAATGCTCCCTAATTCCAACCTGATGTGGGTGGCGGCGCATGGATCGCTCGTCATGCTGATAATTGTCGATATCCTGGCAGTCTTCCAACTCATCACGGTATTCTCGTCTCGCCGCAAGGCCCTCTGTGACGGAAACTTAAGACCAGCTATTGACCCCACAAGAGTCTAACCTCGCACCAGATCCGGTGTGTCCACCCATCATGGGTAGACACACCTGAGGTGAACGCGACTCGCGGGCGATTACTCGAGGGCGCAACTACTAGAAGTATTGGTTTATCGCAGACTTTTTATCGGCGTCCAGGCGGGTGATTGCCCCAAGAGAAATAACTCATGATTTCGGAATGCGCTCTTCAACCAAAATTACCAGTCGCCGGTATCGTAGAAGTCACACACGGCATCATCCCCTACTACAACCGCTCGCAACTCAGTGACACCAACTCTTTTCGACAAACAGAGATTCACTTCATCCTGTGCGAGCCCGAGGCTCTTCGGACGATATTCCGCAACGCTGAAGACCAGAATCGATATCTTATTCCCCATAACTTCGCGGGCGTACAGCATGAGTTGGATCAGCATCTAACAAGACCGAACCTAAAAGAGTAGCCGTGCTGATCCGCGTCCGGCGGTTATCGTCGAATGGACTCAGATCACTTATCGGGAGCAGTCCGGCACGAGCAGCATGATCCCACAATGGTCATCATTTACATTGCGTCGTGCGCTAGCCCATAAGTATCTGCGTGTTCCTCACACAGAGCAGCCAGCGAAGTGCAGCCACCACAGAGCTGGTGACTTGGACAGAATTTCCTTGACGACAACACAACCAAATACTGCTCCGCAGAGAGGAGCATTCCGATCCAATAGGTCGTCAAACCGGCCATACCGACCAGCTACGGAATCATTGCTGCGACGATGTCCTTGTAGTTCCGGTATGCCATTCACGGCGGATCGTTCGATGTCCTCTCAGTCATCCAACTAACTGAAATACGTATATCCCAACGGCCGGTATTTCCAACCGCCCAACATTTAGACCTAACGTAAATGCGCCTCAACAAGAGCGCTAATTACGAAGAGTACATCGGTCAATCTCTGGAGTTGAGATTCGAAGCATGGCAAGATGAGTGAGGTGGAACACTCTAAGCATTCATTTCATAAATTGGATTCGTACATCTCAATGCCCCGGCTCGGCGGCCTGGCGCTCTCCCCCGATGGAACGCGCCTGGTCACCACCCTGAGCACTCTGTCCGAGGATGAAACCAGCTACGACAGCGCGCTATGGTTCATCGACCCCAAAGGGCAAACGCCTGCACGCCGGTTAACCTTCGGCGAGAACGGCGAATCTCAGCCACAGTTCACCGCCAACGGCGACCTGCTTTTCGTCGCCAAGCGCTCCAGCAAGGACGACGCGCAATCCGAAGGCTGGCTGCTGCCCACCGGCGGCGGCGAAGCCCGCCCGGTCATTTCGCACCCGGCCGGGGTCCAGTCCCTGCGGGTCTGCGAGCAATCTCCGCAAACCATCGTGCTGCGCACCAGCGCCCACGCCCGCGCCAAGGATCTCGAGGCCGAAGAGAAACTGCGCAAGGACCGCAAGGACAAGAAGGTCTCCGCCATCCTGCATACCGGTTATCCGGTGCGCTACTGGGACCACGATCTGGGTCCTTCCACCCCGCACCTCTACACCGGCGTTTTGCCGGGTCAGCAGGAGGCTTCGCGCGCTGAGCTCACGGACCTCACCCCGGGCATCTGCGCCAATCTGCAAGAGACCTCCTTTGATGTCGCACCCAACGGGGATTTCCTGGTCACCGAATGGAATGTGAACGAGGGCCGCGCCTCCTTGGCGCCGGGGATCATGCGCATCGACCTGCACACCGGAGCCCAGGACCTGCTCTTGGCCCCGGATGACACCTACGAATACACCATCGGCAAGATCAGCCCGGACTCCAAGGAGCTGGCCTACGCACGCTGGCACCGCTCCACCGCGGAGACCGCCCCGGTCTTCGAACTGTGGCTGATGCACCTGGCCGATGGTTCCACCCACCAGATCGCCGCCGGCTGGGATCGCTGGGTCAACGACATCCAGTGGGTCCCCAATGGGCGTTCGCTGCTGCTCACCGCGGATGACAACGGGCACAGCCCGATCTTCCACCTGAGCCTGTACAACGACAAGATCACCCGGCTCACCGATGAAGGCAGCTTCACCGATGTGGCCATCAGCCGTGATTCACGCACCGCCTACGCGCTGCGCTCCAGTTACCTCTACCCGGCTGAGCCGGTGGCGGTGGATCTGACACACGTCCACGAACTCGAAGCCGGCGACTTCGCAGAAGCCACGCAGCTGCTCTCGCCCGCCGAGCGTCCTGCGCTTCCCGGCACCCTGACCGAAGTCAGCACCACCGCCGAAGATGGATCCGTCATCCGCGCTTGGCTGGCCCTGCCGGATTCGGCCTCGGCACAGAACAAGGTGCCGCTGCTGCTGTGGATCCATGGCGGACCGCTGGGTTCGTGGAATGCGTGGAGCTGGCGTTGGAGCCCCTGGCTGCTGGTGGCCCACGGCTACGCGGTCTTGCTGCCAGACCCCGCCCTGTCCACCGGCTACGGCCAGGACTTCATCCAGCGCGGCTGGGGCCGCTGGGGCCAAGCACCCTTTACGGATCTCATGGCCATCACCGATGCCACCGAAGCCCGCGAGGATATCGACGAAACACGCACCGCGGCGATGGGCGGTTCCTTCGGAGGCTACATGGCCAACTGGGTGGCCGGGCATACCGACCGCTTCAAGGCCATCGTCACCCACGCCAGCTTGTGGGCCTTGGAAGGCTTCGGCAAGACCACCGATGCGGCTTTCTACTGGACCCGCGAGATGAGCCCGGAAATGCGCGAGCAGAATTCCCCTCATCATTCGATCGGCAATATCGTCACCCCGATGCTGGTCATCCACGGCGACAAGGACTACCGGGTGCCCATCGGCGAGGGCTTGCGCCTATGGTACGAATTGCTGGCCGATTCAGGTCTGCCGCAAAAGGAAGACGGTAGCACTGAGCACCAGTTCCTGTACTTCCCGGAGGAGAACCACTGGATCCTCAGCCCGCAGCACGCGAAGATCTGGTACGAGGTGGTTACCGAGTTCCTCTCGCAGAAGGTCTTGGGCAACGCCCCTGGCGAGCTGCCTGAGCTCCTGGGCTAAAGCATGCAGGCAGTGCCGGGGCGAGCCCTACGCTTGCCCCGGCAAAACCACCTTCGCCGGCGCATCGCCGCCGGCACCTCGGCTGGCCAGCACCAGATCGCGGGCGCGCTTGGCCACGTCGGCATCTCGTTCATCAAGCAATGCCACCAGGCGCTGCAGGTGCTCGGCTCGTGCCCCGAAACTGGAGCCAAGACGTTCGGACAGGCTCATGGTGGACAGCTCTTCGGCTTCACGCCAAGCCATCATCAGCGCACGCTCGAACAAACGCTGCCCGGCCTCATCCGCCCGGCCGGACTCGGCGGAACCCAACACGGCCACCGCGTTGATCTGCGAATCCTCCAGCCCCAAAGCCAGCTGTTCCAAACGCCTGCGGCTCTTATCCAGGGTCCGTGAACCGCGGGAGAACCGGTTGATCCGCGACGTCGCACCCAACAGGTAGGCAACAAGCTGGATCAGGTTGAGCACGGTGAAGAAGAACATGAACGCGAGGATCCAGAACAGCAAGGCCGCGTTGTAGTCGGGCTCCTCGTATCCTGCCCGCTTGAGCACCGTCGCGAAGTCTTCCGCGGCATGGGCCACTTCCATAGACGGGTATTGGGATTCATGGATGCTCCCGTAGTCCCACCCGATCGTGGATCCCCACGAGGCGGTTCCGCTGATCACTGCGCCTGAAATCAGCCCAGGCATGATGCCCTTGCCTTCATCGGTGATCAGCAAGGGAATAATGGTCAGGTTTTCAGGCAATTCCTGATCGCCCGGATCCATGCGATCCTGGTACTCGTTCTTGATCCGCCAAATCGCCTGCTGCACGCTGCGCGGAGTTGACTCGCGATATTCGGAGCCTTCCATGGCTTGCAATTCCAAGTATGATTCAGCATCACGTACCGCCACCAAGAGGTGCTGTTCTACCTCGAAGTCCTCTTCCATGTACTTGCGGATCTCGGATTCATCAACCAGTCCGTTCTTGTCATCGATTTCCAGCACCATGCCCTGGCCCGAGCCGTCATAGGTGGCCCGAGGTTTTTTGGTGGCGTTATAGACGACGCTTCCGGCGGCAATCAAACTGGCGCACAACAGTACGGCGAGCAGTCCAATGATCTTGGCTCGGCTGAGCTTGCCCGGTTCATCTGTGCCGCCGGGACGTGCCGCTGCGAATCTGTCCAGCAGTGCAGCTAGCCGCGAGGCGCGCTTGGTTTCTATTTTCTGGCCTTGATCGGTGCTGAGCGTATCGCCGAGAATTGACCGAGCGACGCTGTTGGCCACCTGCAATTGATGCAAGGCACCCTGTTGCGAGACCGGTGCCAAACCCAGGGTCGAGCGCAGTTGGTTGTGCCCTGCCGCCACCTCGGGGATCGGTGGACGCTTCCCATGGGGATAGCGGCGCAACTGGCGGATGACCCGAGCAGCAATCCGTGACAATCCTTCTTCGGCGCTCGCCCAGGCTTGCACCGCGTTGTTCTGCTTGGCATCTTCCTGTGCGGCATCCAGAAAGGTGCCCAGGGCTTTGCGAAGCGCTTCCAGATCGGCGCCATCCACCATTTTCCCGGGGGCGTTGTCCAAGCGGATCAGCAGTTCTGTGGCGGCATCATTGATCGGGGTACTGAGCTGATCGAAGGTGGACCCGGTGCCGGCCAGGCGCGCATGGACCGACCCGGCACCCATGAGGCTGTCGGCCAGCGTGGTGAGCTTTCGGGCAGTTGCTTCAAACCCGGCGAGCTGTTCCCCGGTCTTCTCAGCCAGGCATTGTTCGCCATCGAAGATCGCCGCCACCAGCGGATCTTCATTGCGGGCCGCATTCAGGGACAGCTTCTGCAACTGGTCCCAGGCTGTGGTGAACCCTTCGGGGCGCTTCGACTCATCGGTGGCGACGTAGG
The DNA here is from genome assembly GCF_025854375.1 of Glutamicibacter sp. JL.03c. NCBI lineage: Bacteria > Bacillati > Actinomycetota > Actinomycetes > Micrococcales > Micrococcaceae > Glutamicibacter > Glutamicibacter sp. JL.03c. The sequence continues at coordinate 2,978,153 of NZ_CP107575.1, forward strand.
TGGCTTCCAAGGCTTCCAGATCCAGCACCACGCGGGCCAGCTTGCGTTGGGCTACGGCCAGCCGGCGATGCCGGGACTCCCACCGCGAACGGAAACGCAACGCTGGCACGAGGAACGCGGCTGTGAGCATGGCGCTCAGACCCACCACCGAGAACCAGAACATAACCGAACTTGTCGGGGATCGATCCAGCGCCACCGAGGCGGTATGCGCCGCGGCCACCACGGCTTTGGCGCCGTGGCCTACGGAGACGTTTTTGGTGAAGGCATTCTCGATGTCGTAGCGGGCGTCGGTCCGCTCGTCTTTGCTGCCGGCCAGGTACTCGGCCACCGCCACCCCGCTGAAACGCTCATCCGCCTCCGTGTTCTTGGGATCAAGATTCTCCATTTTGGACGAGATGATGATCTGGCCATCAGGAACTTGGCCGCGAAGAGTCTCATCGCCGGTCAGCCAGCGGTCCACCAGGATCACGGTCAACGGCTGCGAGGAACGCACCGGATGCTCAGCCAGCTCGGCGTTGACGCGTTCCTGGGTGATATTAAAATCGTGCTCTCCCTGGACCTGGACGGTGACCTCATATGGCAGCGGCACGCTGGCCGCGTGGACCGCGAACACCGCGCGAACACCCAGCATGGCGGTAACCACCGCAAGGAGGAGCGCGACGAAAGCCGTCCATTGATAGGGCCTGCGCAAGCGGCGCCCCATGGAATCGTGCATCAACCGTGCGGCCATTATTTCTGCCCGCCAACGGGTGCGAATACGCGCAGTACCGAAATCGGGTCATTGGCTTTGGCTCCCGCGCGCGGAAGGAAGTCGAGCAGTTGCTCAACCAGCTTCGCGTCAACTTTCACCTGGGCAGCCTTGGCTTGGGACAGCGCCAGGTCAATCAGTGAATCCAGTTCATCGCGAAGCTCCCACAAGTCCTCCAGCAGCTGCGCGGACTCCCCAGGTCCGGCTTTGCCCCTGGCACGTTGATGCATCTGGTCAAGCGCATCGGTGTGGGTGACGATCGCGGTGCGAATCTGCGGCGCGACCTGTAGCCGGGCCGCCCCTTCGCGGTCCATCATTTGAACCAGCAGCTGCAGTCCCCCGCGATGCTGTTCGATGATCTGGTTCCATGACTTCACCGAGTTGCCGGCGGTGCCGTTCAGGCCCCGGGCCAGTTCCACCGCGCGTCGCAGCAGGGCCAGGTGCTCGGCTTGCCCTGCAAGCTGCTGCGCCTGCTTTTCGGAAATCTTCCCTTCGACAATGGCGTCTTGGATGCCAGCGGCCACGGACCCGTTCGCGCCAAGTGCAGTTTCGCGCTGCACCTGGATCTCTTTGAGCGTCCGGGTGCTGCGGTTCGACACCCTTGCATCAACAGCGGTCGCTGGAGTTCGGCACAGCGCATTCAGATCCTGTTGGATCAAAGCATCCCAGCCTTCAGCTTGCTTCAGGCGCTTCTTGGCTGCGGCGTGCACCGCGTTGCGGCGTTTCTGGCGCAGCCCGAAGAAGGCGAGAACCGCGGCGATCAGCAGCAGCACGCCGAAAACAATACCCAGGGCGATCTTCTTATCCAGCGGAGCTCGGAGGTTCTCGGTGGTGGAGATGGCGACGGCACTGACTCCAGCGGTGTAGTCACCGGCTTCGAAATGCTGGGTGCCGGCGTCCAGGATCTTGTCTTTGCTTCCGGTTTCGGTTTCCTTCACGTTGCGCCCCGGATCAACGAAGACTTCGACTTCGCCACCGGGCGATTCGGGGAGCATTACGCCTACCGCAATCCAGCCCTCCCCCACGTAGCCTTTGGTTTTTCCGTTCTCCAGCCAGTCATCGCTCATGGCGTCGCTGTCGCCGAACATCAACATGCCTCGCACCAGTTGGCTGGCACCCTTGAGATTATTGGGTTTCTTATCCACGCCCAACAGGATTTTTGCGTTCTGCCCGTCGACGGCTTCACGGACCGCATCCATGATTTTTTGCGAATCAACATCGTCGATCGCGGTATCGGTGACGGCGAGGTACATCTTGCCTTCTTGGGAAGTCACCGATGGGATGAGGATGGTGCCCTCATCCTCCTCCTCACTGCTTGGCGAGGCCGAGGGATACACGGGTTCCGCGGATTGCGTTGCAGTACCCTGCGTTGCACCATGTGCCGGAAGGCTGGGCGCGGCAAGACCAATGGTGCCGGCCAAGGCCACCGTGCAGGCTACTAAAACAGCGCGGCGCAGTGGCTTCTTTAGGCTGGTGCGAGTCATGAAAACTACTGTATCAACAGAGCGTTGACTAACTATTGCAGCATGCCATCGTCTCAGCTACGTCGCGAGCGCGTCCCAGTTCCCGCCCACGAGGCCTAATTTATCGGGGTTCGAGACCTGCAATATCCGCTGAACCGACCCGGAAACCACGTCGATGACCAGCACGTCTTCCCGATCTTGGACAGCGAAACGCAAAGCCGGTTCGCCGTTGACCATGCCGGTGGATATCTGGCGTCCCGGGTTCTTCCGCTCGATCCCGATCAGGAAACGCGCAATCCGCTGGGCTCCAACAACGGGGTTGCGCGCTGCCCGGACTTTTCCTCCGCCGTCGGAGTACAACACTGCATCGTGGGCCAGAAGCTTGATTACTCCCTCGATGTCGGCACGATGGATGGCCTGGACAATCTCCGTCAGGATCGACGAGACACTTGAGACGTCGAGTTGCGCAGTCCGGGCCCGCCCCAGCTTCTTGGCCGCCCGGCTCAGCATCTGCCGCACGGCCACCGGCGAGCTTTCCAGCACTGGCGCGATGTCGGCGGCCGAATACCCCAAGGCATGGTGGAGAACGTAGGCGGCTCTGGATGGCGGGGAGAGTTCCTCGAGCAGCAGCAGGACCCCGAGTCGCAGCATCGAATCATTGATCGCGGCTTCTTCAGGCAGCATCTGCTGGTCGATAGGCTCCGGCAGCCAGGAACCGACATAGTCCGTGCGCTGGTGCTGGGCTGAGCGCAGGACGTCGATGGATCGGCGGGTGGTCAAGGTCGTGAGGAATGCCGGCCAGTTCTGCACCGCAGCCGCCTGGACAGGCTCAAGCTTGAAGACCTGTTCGCCGACTGCGGCGACCACGTCTTCAGCCTGAGCCCAGACACCGAGCATGTTGTAGGCCAGCACCGTCAGCCGGGGCTTGGACTCGTGCCAATGCTCCAGTGCGGCGGTCGTTTCCGGTTGTTCCACGCGCCCGATCGTAGCAGCAGCTTTGGGCATTAACCGCGGACGGGTGGTTCGAGCTGGGTGGTGATGGCGATACGATTCCAGACGTTGATCGTGGCGATAGCCAAGATCAGATTCCCCGCTTCTTCCTCGCTGAATTCTTCGGCGGCGTCATTCCAGACTTCGTCGCTGACCCCGCGCGAGGAATCCAGGCTCGTGACCTCATCGGTCAGGCGCAGTGCGGCGCGCTCTGCATCGCTGAACAGCGGCGAATCGTTGTATGCGGCGACGGCGAAGAGCTTCGCTGCCGGGATGCCCATGGCCATCGCGTCATGCGAATGCATGTCCGTGCAGAATGAGCATCCGTTGAGGATCGAAGCGCGCAGCTTGACCAGTTCGTAGAGTTCCTTCGGCACCGACGAGCTGGCATAGGATTCCAATCCCAAGACAGCTGCGTAGCCCTTCTTATGGGTCTTGCTCAAGTTCATGCGCATGGCATTGCTCCCCTTCAATCGATGTTGGAGGCATTGTTTGTGCCCTCACTACATACGTCGAAACAGGGAGCTTAACTGTGACACCCCCCGAGGAAGAACTTTTCAAAGTCTTCCCCGGGGGTGTCGGCCAGGTCGTGCTAGTCGAGCAGCATCGCTGGCTCCTGCAGGATGGACGCCACATCAGCCATGAAGCGAGCTGAGAGGTCGCCATCAACAACGCGATGGTCGAAGGAACCGCCCAGCGTGGTGATCCAGCGCGGAACAACTTCGCCGTCAACGACCCATGGCTTCTGGCGGATGGTGCCGAAAGCAACGATCGCGACTTCGCCGGGGTTGATGATCGGGGTGCCGGTATCGATGCCCAGCGCGCCGATATTGGTGATGCTCAGCGAGCCATCACGCATGTCCTCTGGACGGGTCTTGCCGGCACGAGCGGTGGTGGCCAGCTCGTTCAGGGCAATGGCCAGTTCCTTCATGTTCAGGTTCTGTGCGTCCTTGATATTCGGTACCAGCAGGCCACGCGGGGTGGCTGCGGCGATGCCCAGGTTCATGAAGCGCTTCTGGTGGATTTCCGCTCCGTTTTCAGTTTCCACCCAGCTGGCATTGACCGACGGGTTGCGGGCCGCAGCCCAGATGACGGCGCGAGCCAGCACCAGCAGCGGGGAGACCTTGATGCCTTCGAAGTCGCGGGACTTCTTCAGCCGCTGCACGTACTCCATGGTGCGGCTGGCATCCACGTCAACGAAGATCGAGACATGCGGCGCGGTAAAGGCCGAGTCCACCATGGCCTTGGCGGTAGCCTTGCGGACGCCACGCACCGGGGTGCGTTCAACGCGGGCATCAGCCAGCTGGCCGTGGGCCCAGTAGGTTGGCGCTGCTGCGTGCTCGGCTTCGCGCTGTGCCTGGTAGCTGTTCACGTCTTCGCGGGTGATTTCACCCTGGGTTCCGGTGCCGACGACATCGTTGATATCGATGCCCAGCTCCTTGGCCAGGCGGCGTACCGGCGGTTTGGCCAATACGCGGTCGACGAAGCTGGCTACGGCAGGCTTGCGGCGATCGACTTCTTCGCGCACGACGTTGCCCAGCGACTGGGCGCGACGCGAAATGGTATCAGCCAGTGCCGCTCCAGAGGTTCGCACTGCCGCAGTGCGAGCGCCGGTGGCCGATGGGGCTGGACGGCTGGTGCGCGCCCGGCGTACCGATGAGTCAGCGGTGGGGCCGGAGCCGACCAGCGGGCCGGGTTCTTCCGAGGCCTGTGGGGCTGCGGTATTCAGCGCCTCCACCGGTTCTGGCACGCCTGTTGGAGGTGCGGCATTGCCGTCTTGGTCAATGCTGATCAGCGGGTGATCCACCAGTACGGTGTCGCCTTCGGCGGCGTGCAGTGCGGTGACGACGCCGGCGAATGGGCACGGCAGTTCAACGAGCGACTTCGCGGTTTCGATTTCGACGAAGATCTGGTTGACCTCGACGGTGTCGCCCACCTGGACTTTCCACGAGGCGATATCTGCTTCGGTCAGGCCTTCGCCCACGTCGGGGAGGTTAAAAACAGTCATTTCTACTCCTTGGGTTTCGCTTTAGTAAGCGAATGACCGGTCGAGGGCTTCAAGCAACTTGTCGATATCGGGCAGGTACTGGGACTCCACCTTGGATACCGGATATGGCATGTGGAATCCGCCGACACGCAGCACTGGGGCTTCCAGGGAGAGGAAAGCGCGCTCGGTGATTCGGGCTGCGATCTCGCCACCGATGCCGCCGAAGGTCGGAGCCTCGTGGGTGACGATCAACCGTCCGGTCTTCTGCACCGACTCGGTGATGGTGTCGAAGTCGATCGGGGAAATCGAACGCAGGTCGATCACCTCGATGCTCCGTCCATCTTCCAGTGCCGCGTCAGCGGTAGCCAGCGCGATCGGAACCAGCGGGCCGTAGGCGACGATCGTTGCGTCGGTGCCGGGGCGAACCACCTGGGCCTTGAAAGCATCCAGGGCCGGGGTTTCGGTGTCGACGTCGCCCTTGAGCCAGTAGCGGCGCTTCGGCTCGAAAACGATGACCGGGTCCTGGCAGCCAGCGGCCTGCTGGATCATCCAATAGGCGTCGTGCGCGTTGGATGGGGTGATGATGCGCAGGCCAGCGGTGTGGGCAAAGAGCGCTTCGGGAGATTCCGAATGGTGCTCGATGGAACCGATGCCGCCGCCATAAGGAATGCGGATAACCACCGGAGCGGTAAGGCGTCCCTCGGAACGGGCATGCATTTTGGCCAGCTGCGTGGTGATCTGATTGAAGGCGGGGAAGACGAAACCGTCAAACTGGATCTCGACGATCGGGCTGAAGCCGCGCAGTGCCATTCCCACTGCGGTGCCGACGATGCCGGCTTCGCCTAGTGGCGAGTCGATCACGCGGTGGGAACCGTATTTGTCGATCAGGCCGTCGGTGACGCGGTAGACGCCGCCGAGACGTCCGATGTCCTCGCCCATGAGCAAGGACTTGTCATTGGTATCAAGAATCTTGTCCAGGCCCGAGGTGATGGCCTTGGCCAGGGTCATGGTGGTGGTCATTTACTGCTCTCCCTCGGCCGCGTCAGCGAATCCAGCTTCGTATTCCCTATGCCAGGCAAGTTCTTCCTGGATCAGCGGATGCGCTTCTGCGTAGACCTGTTCAAAGGACTTGGCCAATGGCGGAACAGGGAAAGCCATTGCGTCGTCGCGCACCTTGGCCGCCATGGCGTCAGCGTCAGTGGCTAGCTGCTCGAAGAATGCGTCATCGACGAGGTTGTTTTCGCGGAGGTAGGTTTCGAGGCGAACCAATGGGTCCTTGGGAGCCCACTGCTTTTCCTCTTCGCTCATGCGGTACTTCGTGGGATCGTCGGCGGTGGTGTGCGCGCCGAGTCGGTACGTCACAGCTTCGATGAAGACCGGGCCCTTGCCGCTGCGTGCGTGTTCCAGCGCCCAGCGGGTCACTGCAAGAACGGCCAAGACGTCGTTGCCATCGACCCGGATGCCTGGCATGCCGTAGCCAGCAGCGCGGTTGACCAGAGGAACCTTGGACTGCACTTCGAACGGCACGGAGATGGCGTACTGGTTGTTCTGGCAGAAGTACACCACGGGGGCGTTGAACGAGTTGGCGAAGACCATCGACTCGTGTGTTTCACCCTCGGTGGATGAGCCGTCACCGAAGTACGCCACCACGGCGTTGCCTTCAGCAGCGCGGCGTTCCTCATCCCATCCGTGCTGTTCCATGTTCAGGGCCATGGCATAGCCGGCCGCATGCGGCATCTGCGCGGCGAGGACCATGGTGTACATGTGGAAGTTGTTTTCCCGGGGGTCCCAGCCGCCACCGGAGATGCCGCGGAAGAGGCGCAGCATTTCCGAGAAGGAAACCTCGCGGGTCAGGGCAACCCCGTGTTCGCGGTAGGTAGGGAAGATATAGTCGTTCGGCCGGGTAGCGCGGCCTGAACCGATCTGGGCTGCTTCCTGTCCGCGCAGTGGAACCCAGAGGGCCAGCTGGCCCTGACGCTGCAGTGCCGTGGCTTCTTGGTCGAAACGGCGGGTCATTGCCATATCGCGGTAGAAACCACGCAGCATTTGATCATCAACGTCCCCCAGATACGCATCATACGTTTCGTGGGAGTGACGCTGGCCGTCTGGGGTCAGGATCTGAATCAGATCCGACTCCGTCGCCTGAGTCGCAGCACGCGTCATATATCTTCCTTTGATCATAAATATGCCCCACACGGAATACATTCCGCATGGGACATATACGGCTTGTCTAACTCCTAAGCCTATAGCCATTGACCGCTAAAACGCGAGACAGCAACCCCAATCAGCTATGCGCCAAATACCGTGATTCCTTGCACAGTTCAATGAATCGATCATTAGCTTCCGCTTCGCCGATCGATACCCGCACGCCTTCGTTGGCGAAACCACGCACCGAAAGCGCGACAGCATTTGCCCGTTCTACGAACTCCGAGGTCTTCTCTCCCAACGGCAACCAGACGAAGTTCGCTTGGGTCGAAGGGATCTTCCATCCCAAGTCCTTCAGCGCAGCCACCACACGCTCGCGTTCCTGAACCAACGAGTCGACTCGCTCAAGTACGCGGTCAATCTGCGCCAGCGATGCGACAGCAGCATCTTCGGCAACACTCGATACCGCGAACGGCGTAGCCATGACGCGGATGTTGTTGGTGATTTCCGGGTGGGAGACCGAATAGCCTACACGCAGATTCGCCAGGCCATGGGCTTTCGAGAAAGTACGCAGAAGAACAACGTTCTCATGCGCGTTGTAGGTATGAACGCCATCCACCGACTTTTCGTCGCGAACGAACTCGATGTAGGCCTCGTCCAGAACGACCAGGACGTTTTTGGGAACGCGGGCCAAGAAGTCATCAACTTCGGCCTGGGTCAGGATTGGCCCCGTCGGATTACTAGGCGTGCACAGCAAGATCACCGACGTGTTCTCATTGACGGCAGCGATCATGGCTTCAAGATCGTGGCGTCCGTCTTGCAGCAACGGAATCTCCACCGGAAGTGCACCGGCGCTCTGAACGAGAATCGGGTAAGCCTCGAAGGATCGCCAAGCGTAAATAACCTCATCCTGGATTCCATCTTCGTTCTGTCCCGCGAAGGTGCTCAGAATTTGAGTCAGCGCACCGAGGGACCCAGCACCGGTGACGATATCTTCAGCTGGCACATCCAAGTACTCGGACAGCGCTTCACGCAGTTTGGTCGACAGTGGATCTGGATAGCGGTTCAAGCTGCTTTGCTCGATCACGGCTTGGCGCACGGTATCCAATGGGCCGAATGGAATCTCGTTCGATGACAGTTTGTAGGCAGTGATGCCTTCTACAGGTGCTGGCGGCTTGCCTGCAGCGTATTTTGGGAGACGTGCAACGACGGGGCGTGGCTGCACCTGGTCTTGGGTCACCGGATTTTCAGTCATAGCTAAAGCGTATCCCCCATTTAAGGGCTGATTACATCCCTTCCACATTCCCAACTCAGCTTTTTATGACAGAGTTGAGGCATGAGCTTCCTCATTCGAGTCATCATTAATGCCTTGGCCCTCGCGGCCGCCGTTTGGATTGTCCCCGGCTTGCAGATTCACGCTGTCCGCGATGGAGCAGCAAGTACCGCAATCGCCTACCTTGTTGTCGCAGTAATCTTCGGCTTGGTTAACGCCCTGGTACGTCCTATCGTCAAGGTCTTTTCCTTGCCGATCACCTGCCTGACGTTGGGCTTGTTCACCATCGTGATCAATGCGCTGATGCTGTTGCTCACTTCTTGGCTGACGAGCTTCACGCCCATCGAGCTCTCCATTGAATCCTTCTGGTGGGATGCCATCGCCGGAACGATCATCATTGCGATCGTCTCCGCAGTTTTGGGACTGTTCGTCAAGAGCGACAGAGACTGACTCTGATTGGTCGTTCATCTCGTATAAAAGTGGTTTCCCCAGCGGAAACCACTTTTTTACTACCTCTGCCCGCATCAGTGCGGAAGGCTCATATTCTTGAGTCTTTGCTCGTTGTCTCTGCGTTGTTTCTCAGTCATCCTGCGGGGTACGCGCTCAATCTTGAACTTCCGAATTTTCATCGGTGTTTTCGGCAATTGGAAGTGCCTGAGATGCTCGCGGATTTCAGGTTTCGGCTTCTCACCTAACTCCCGCAAGTGATCCCCATAGTTCTTGAGCTGGTGCGGCGCTCCGAACAAGGAATCCTCATCAAGCAGTGGTTTGATCTCCTCGCGTGGCCCGTCAAAGATTGTCGTGTAATGGTTCCGGCCCCTATTCTTGTTCGGCGTTCCATCTGTTCCTGGAACCATGTCCCTATCGTCTTCAACTGACAGGCTGCGTACGCGATCCGGGATTTCAATTCCGCCGATGGGGGAACCCAGGGTAATCATCTTGTTCATCTTGTACTTGCGATTCAAGAACTTGTTCTTGATCAACTGCGCCACATGAATTCCGCCTTGGGAGTATCCGGACAGGATGATCTCGTCTCCCTCCTTGGCACCGCTGGCTTCAATGGCATCGGCGATGGCATCCACGTAGTTCTCCGATTCAAGCTCCAAGCCATCAATAATTCCCCAATCATCCCAAGGATTTTTACCGCCATTCCTGTCTTGCGTACCCGGGAGAATCACCGCATAGGTATTCTCGTCGACCTCTACCACCATGAACTTTCCGTTATCCTCAGGGCCCCGGTCCTCCAGCATGCTGTGGAGTTCGTAGAAGCTCTCCGGCCCACCATTCACCTGGACTTCTTGCGGTGGGTCCTGCTGGGTAATGACGATTTCGGCATCACGACGTGAATCAAAGTGGCGCATCAACTCGGCCAACTCCCTGGTTTGGATTTCAACCTGATCGCCGAAGCTCTTGTTCCGGTCCAACATGAAATCCGGGCGCAGCAGCATCAACATGCGCAGGATTGTCTCCATGTGTCCAGTGGGTGGGCGCATGTTGTTGTTCTTGATGCCTTGAATGACGTCGCCAAGATTTTGCGCAAAGGTTTCGGCCAAAATCTGGTGTTCCACGCGGTTCTCGGCTGATTCGAAATTTCGGCCGGCTCGTCCAATAGCCGCGCTCAACTGCGTACTCTCAGAGGCCGATGATTCGGCCTGGAACACCGCTGCACGCAGCCGCCATATGAGCGTGTCCAAACTGGGGCTCCGCGCAACCAGGCAAGCACTGATGGCTGCTGCGGCAATGTCGCTTTGGCATCGGCTCGCGGCACGTTGAGCAGCGAGCACCCGGTCACGAACTTCAGCAAGCTCACGTGAGACCCGCTGGCAGATCCCATACGCCTGCGCGTAATCGGACTCGTTGTAATTGACGTCATACCCCATGATCAGAACGCCATTTTCTGCTTCATGATCAGCGACTCCAGTTCCTGGATCTCATGAATGGCAGCGCTGAGGTAGGCCTCGGATTCCACCAGCTCCTGGTTCAGCCGTTCCAACCAGGAGCTCAGCTCCAATACCCGTTCGTAGAAGGCTCGGCCAGCAGCAGATTTCCAAGTCAACAAGCCAATCGAATCTAGCTGCGTAATAGCGAACCGTGTAGTTTTCTGTGCGTCATCCAGCTGAAAAGCCATCGAGTCCAACGTTGCTGAGAACATCATTTTCCTGCTCCTCATCATTCGAATTCTGTTCCTCATCATGTGCGTGTGCTCGATGCCCCTGTGCAGGATTGTTGCTCGATGTGGAAACCTGCATGAAGTAAAAGATGTGATGGCGCGCCAGTGATGGAAGAATATGAGTATGGCTGAGATTGCGCGCACTTCCCTTGCTAATGAACCACTGGCTTTGACTGCCCTCGACGGACGCTACCGCAGCGCCGTGGCACCGCTAGTTGACTACCTTTCCGAAGCGGCTCTGAACCGCGATCGCGTTCACGTTGAAGTTGAATGGCTGATCCACTTGACCGACAACTCCGTTCTTCCAGGCACTGCCCCGCTGACCAATGATCAGAAGGCCGCCCTGCGCAAGATCGTCACCGACTTCAATGCAGATTCCGTGAAGGAACTGGCAGAGATCGAAGCAGTCACCGTTCACGACGTGAAGGCTGTCGAGTACTACATCGCCAACCGCCTCGAAGCCATCGGCATTGGCAACCTCAAGCCGCTGGTTCATTTCGGTTGCACCTCAGAGGACATCAACAACCTTTCGTACGCCCTGGGCGTGCAAGGCGGCGTCACCAGGGTCTGGCTGCCAGCAGCTCGCGATCTCGTCGCTCAGCTGGCCAAGATGGCTGAAGACTCCCGCGAAGTTCCAATGCTCTCGCGCACCCATGGCCAGCCAGCAACCCCTACGACCTTGGGCAAGGAACTGGCCGTTCTGGCGTGGCGCCTCACCCGCCAGCTGGACCGCATCGAAAAGACCGAATACCTCGGCAAGATCAACGGCGCCACCGGCACCTACGCAGCCCACTACGCATCGGTGCCAAGCGCCGACTGGCAGAAGGTTTCCCAGAGCTTTGTTGAGCACCTGGGCCTGACCTGGAACCCGCTGACCACCCAGATCGAATCCCATGACTGGCAGGCAGAGGTCTACGCAGACATCGCCCGCTTCAACAGCATCCTGCACAACCTGTGCACCGATGTCTGGAGCTACATCTCCATCGGCTACTTCGTACAGATCCCTGTGGCTGGTGCCACCGGCTCTTCAACCATGCCGCACAAGGTGAATCCAATTCGCTTCGAAAACGCCGAAGCCAACTTGGAGATCTCCAACGGACTGCTCAATACCCTCGGCTCCACCCTGGTGACCAGCCGCTGGCAGCGCGATTTGACCGACTCCTCCTCGCAGCGCAACATCGGCACCGCCATCGGCCACTCGGTGCTTGCGATCTCCAACGTTGCCAAGGGATTGGATCGTCTGGACGTTGCCGAAGCCGTACTGGCTGACGATCTGGACCACAACTGGGAAGTTCTCGCCGAGGCCATCCAGATGGTCATGCGCGCCGAGGCCATCGCCGGAGTCGAAGGCATGGACAACCCCTACGAGCGCCTGAAGGACCTGACCCGCGGCCACCGCGTGGATGCAGCCCGACTAAAGGAATTCGTGGGCGAGCTCGGCCTGTCCGCTGAGGCCGAGCAGCGCCTGCAGTCGCTGACCCCAGGCACCTACAACGGCATTGCCGCCCAGCTGGTTGACCACCTGAAATAGCAGGACATGCCCCGTGGGAGAGGCCCGGCGCATCTTGGAGGTCTCCAAGATGCGCCGGGCCTCTACTGTGCACCGCATGTCAGGCAGCCATCACGTTTGCATCCACTTCGTCTTCTGTTCCACAGCGATGCCATGAAGTGAAAATTGGCCCATGGCCATTTTGAAGTACTTCGAATAGTCTGCTTCGGGGTATCGCACCAAATCGATCTTGACCTCATGGCCGCCATCCGCAGCTTGCCGTCCGGGCAGGCCTGCATCGCCCGCGACCTTCAGCAGCAGCGAACGATGAAGCTGGGACGGGTCCCACAGCAGCTTGACCTTTGCCTCATTTTTATACTGGATGCTGGTGGCCGATTCAATGGACTCCCACGGGATCCGCCGTTCTCCGCGCACCACAAGTCCGGATTTCTCGACAATCATGTCGATAGCTTCCGCTCCGGTGCGCTTGAGGCCGGCCAAGGCCGTCACCGCGCCGATAGCGCCAAATATCAGTAGCGCGCCGCCGAATGCGGCCGGAATACCTTGCAGGCCGATTTGAGCTCGGCGGGAGGAAGTATCGGGGAGGTCGTTGCTGATCAGAAAAAACCCGAGGTAGGCAAGTACCGCGCCGATAACCAGAATGACCAGACTTTTCCGCAGCCTCGGCAGGTGGTGGTGCGGTTGCGTCACGAACCCGGTAACTTTTGGCGCACCGGATTTCCCTTTGCCCATCAGAACAACTCTCCCTCATCGTCTTCTGCGAATGAGACCGACTCGAAGAATTCGACCATTGGTTCCATCATGAATCCCAAGGTGGTCAGGTCCGAGTCATAGGCTTCCAGCACGAAAATCATTCCATGGCTGCGTCCAACGGTCCTGGTATGCCCAATGGCGGCGGCAGACTGAATTTGGCCAATCGCGATTTCCTCCGACGCGATGGTCGATGCTGATTGAATCACCTCGCCGAAAACCCCGGATTTGAAGGATTCCAGGTGCAAGGGGGTCACCGACTCGTATTCCGGCTTGGCAATTTCTTCCAGGGTTGACTCCGGGTCATCTTCGAAAATCGCCAGATGCGCTGTGCCCAGGGCGTGCCCGTCTTCCGGCGAATACCAGAAAGTGTGCGATGAATCCTCGAATTGGTTCACTGCGACTTCCACGGCCAGCTGCCGGTAGGTCTCTCGCAAATCTGCATCGTCGGGAATTGCGCATTGGGACAGGTCCTCGGCCCATTCTTCGGGAGTCTGGAAGCCATCTCCGGGAAAGTCCCGTGGCACCGGCAGCCACAGTTCCAGATCGGGTTCGATTTCATAGGCGGTCATTGCACTGGCACCCACTTGAAGCTTCCCAATATCGCATATCCCAGCTGCCTCAGCCCCTCATTCACTTCGTCCTGTTTCAACTGATCTAACTCAGCATAGGTGTACATCAGCCAAAGCCCTGCCTTGGGATCAGGATCGACGCTGCCATCGGGCAACGGGCGGGGCACCACCATATTTATGCCATGGCTTTGGAGTTCCTGGGCGTCCTTCGCCCTGGTACTCGTGTTCCAAAAGAACCAATCAGCATCCTCGACGGATTCCGTGCCCACCGCGCTCCCGCGAGCGGCACGTTGTACGGCTTCAGCCAAGGTGCCGCTCGGGCCGGTTTTCAGCGGAGTCACGATCAACGAGACCGGCCAGACCCCTGCTTTGCCACGCTCTGCCGGTATCGCGAAGCTAAGCGATCCACGCCGTCGCAGGTCCTCGAACATCTCATGGACCTTCTGACGGAGCATAAGCACGACATCGGCACGGCCCCGCGCCCGCGGCTCAGCCGTGACCAGCTTTACCAGAGCCTCTTCGAACTCGATGCTGGTCCTGAATTCACGCCAACCAGGAGGAAAAACCATGTGGTACCGGATCCCGGTAGGCGCTGGGCTAGTTTGCATTTGATCTTGGGCCATGATTTTTCTCCGCCACCGCTCGAGACCTGCTGTCTGGAAACAGGCCAGGGAAATCAGACATTATTTTTCGTTGACCTTTTTCTGGAGCCCAAAGAGGCCCACCGAGATCAGCCACTGTCCGAATTCTTCCCGTGTCGCTCCCTTGCCTACACCTTTGGCCCATTCTTCGGCGACTCGCGACACCTGGTGAGGATTATTTTTCACATACTCGGCCAGGGCACGTTGCTTCGCCGCACCTCCATCCAGCGCGTAGGTCACATACATTTTGAACTTGTTCTTCGAGAAGGAGTCCTCAAATCCCTGCATATATGCATCTTTTCGCCGGTTGTGGGCATCGCTGAATTTCTGCTTCTTGACATCATTCTGCCGACGGATTTGCTGGCGCCTTGGCCCCTTGCCTTTCACCCGGGTCATGCGTGGGCGTCTTCCAACGGGCTTGACCGAAGACCTGACGATACCTTTGGCACTGCTCGTGCGTGTCTTCGTCAGGGCCTTGAAGAAGCCCTTTGAGCCCTTACCCATACTGGAAAATACCTTGCCAAAGACACGGCCAAAAGGAACCAACCCAATGATGGCAAATGCCAGATCCGACCAAGACCCGTCGCCAACGGCCATTTTATATATCTCCATGCCCAAAACAATCACGGAAGCAACGAGCGCAATGGCACCAAGCACCAAAGCGAACGGTCCGGTAACGAAGATCGCAATAATCGCTGCGGCTATAGCGACATAGTTGAGGATATCGCCTATGAGTTGCATGGCTGTATCGTCATTTCCCGCGGCCGCAAAAGCATCCTCGATCTTTCCTACGGCCTCGTCGTAGGCGTCTTCCCAGTAGGAGACCCGGCCGTCGAATTTACCCCAGAGCTCCTCGAGCTCCTCTTCAGCATTCTGGCGCGCAGTCTGGGCATCTTTCAGGCCCTCTGCGGCGTCTTCTTTCTGCTCATCGGTGCCTTCCCCCATGCCGAGGAACCCGTCATGTTCATTGACAAGGCCTTGCGCATCGTCTTCGAGATTCCGCTTTGACTCCGCATTCGTATTGGCTTCTTGGATATCTTCAATCAACGTGCTCAAAGAGGCATAAGTGTCAATCCCACCCTGAGCTGTGCACTGGGCAAAGGCACCTTGAACGCTGGCTAGGGCGGAGGCATAATTCTTCAGTGCCTCTCCCGTACCGTTATAGCGGATCGCGGCCTTGCGCAGATCCGGAAAGACCTCGTCGGCTGATTCCCTAACCTTGGTGATGGCTTCGGAGACTAAATCAGTGGTTCCGTTGCTGATATCTTCCAGACGATTGGCAGCACGATCCATCGCCTCGCTAGAGCGAATCAGCTCCACGGCATGGCGATGAATGTCTGCTGCATCTCCGTCAATCAGTTCAAGGCTCTCGCCGGTGATTGGTGATTGCAGGCTCATGACTGCGTTCCTTCTGTTGGTCTGCCGTGTTTACTTAGGAGTATCGCTCTTCCGTGAATTCAGGAATGCTTGTTGGGTTTTCGTATCCCATTCCTTGAATCCGTCTCGGATATCCTTCAGCTGCTGATGAACGCCGTCTAGCTTCTCCACCAGGTCTTCGCGCGTGTCATTCCAGTCATTCTCGAAATCTTCAACGCGATCCTTGAGGTCCCCTTTGCCTTTGGGGGTGCCAACCGATCGTGCGATATCCTTTGCAATCTCCGAAGCATCTTTAAAGTCTGTGGTGCTTGCCCCTAGATCGGCAACGATCTCGTCAAGTCGGGCCAAATAGATGATATCGCCCACTGGTCAATGGCTCCTTTTTCGATAAAAGACGACTACATGAATTGCTTGACCGACCAGCGTAGTGGCCGCCTTCGCACTTGCCAGGCGGCCACCTCATGTCGCACTAGCACGAGGTGCTACTGGCCAGCCATTCCGCGGTCGGTGTCCTGGATCTGCGACATCATGTCGCGCAGCGCCGTCGCCATGTCGTTGATGCCATCGAAGGCCTTCTTCAGGCCCTGGTCCAATTCCTTGTAGCCCTCGCCGAACTGCCCCGAAGCGTGCTCGGTGGTGAAGTCCTCCCCCAGCAGCTTGTCAACACCGGAGTGCAGCTGTTCCAGGATTCCATCCAGGTCATCGCGGCCGGTATCCAGCTTCGACGCCATGGCTTCCATTTCACCGTAATTGGCCTTGAAATCAGTCATAACTCTTCTCCTCTGAGCATTCAGCAAGCCCGTTGTTCGGACCTCAATGGCAGGTAACGCAATCTACGCTAATGTGGCAAATGGCTTTAATACAATGGGGAGAACTCCCCGTGGCGGATCAATATCCCACTGCAGTAGAAAGAACCTATGGACGTCGTCGCAGCAACTCTCGCCAAATCCCGCACACTCGGAATGCGGCCGGCCAATGCTCGCTTGCGCATCTGGTCCTACCTGATCGACTACGCCGTGGCGTGCGCCGCGTTGCTGCCCGCAGCTATCGGCTTCGTGGTCTTCCGGGTCAGCGGCACCTTCTCCATGGTCCCGGCGGCATTGAGCGGTATCAGCGCGCTGCTGCTGCTGGTCTATGCTGTAGTGCTGCTATCGATGAACAGCCGCAAGGGCAACTCACCGGGCAAATCCGCCATGCGGCTGCGCGCCGCGCAGGTGGGCACATTCCGTGCCCCCGGCCTTGCGCGGGTGCTCGTCGCCGGATTGGTCTTCCTGCTCAGCCATCTGGTCCCGGTCATCGGCCCGGCACTGCTGCTGCTCTCCTGCCTATTCGACAAGGAGCACCACCGCAGCTGGCTGGACAAGATCGCCCAGACCTTCGTGGTGGACGTCCGCAATGGCCTGGATCCCACCAATTCGCGGGCGCTGGCCCGGGCAGAGTACCTGCTTTCCCGCCCCGAACGCGATGTCTCCGAGCACCTGCCCTCGCTGGGCACGGCCGAGGACGCGGAGCTGGACGAGGTGGTGCTCCCCTCGCGCCCGAGGTCCACTGCGGGCATCATCGGCGCGCAGAACAGCGACTGGCATGCGGCGCCGGAGAATTTCGGCGGAGTCATCCGGCGCGCGGCCTTCGCATTCGATGACGGCTCCTATATTCCGGTGCCCGAATCCGGGCTCATCGGCCGGGCTCCGCAAGCCCAGGGCAGTGCCGGCAACGAGCTGCTGATCGCGTTGAAGGATCCACAGCGCCTGCTGTCCAAAACCCATCTGGCCTTCGGCTGCGACGGGGCGAGCGTATGGGTCATGGACCTGGACTCCGGCAACGGGACCCAGATCACCGTGGCTTCCGGCGCCCCCTATAACATCTCGTCCCGCACCCGGGTGAACCTCAACGACGGCGACATCGTCCATGTGGGCAGCCGTTCCTTCCGCATCGCTTTCCAGGAGACCGACCAGTGAAAATCAAGGCCACGCTCAGGCGACCGGACACCAGCACCGCCGACATCGTGATGACCTGCGATGCCACCGCAACCGTGGGCGACGCGGCCCGGGCTCTTGCAGGTGACCAGTCCCCGGAACGACCCACCCTGCTGGCCACGGCCGCCGGCACCGCGCCGGTCCAGCTGGACCCGCAGACCCTGCTGGCCGAGGCCGAGCTCGGCTCCGGCTTCTCCATCGAGGTCGTGCCGACCACCGATGCCTTCGTCTCGGGAGGTTCGGCGGCCGCGGTGCTGCGCATCGCCAATGGGCCGGACGCCGGCATGGCCTTTGCCCTGCCGGCGGGCACCTCAACGGTGGGCCGCTCGGAAAAGTCCACTGTGGTGCTCAACGACCGCCTGGTCTCCACCCGGCACGCCCGCATCGAGGTGGGAAGCAAGATCGAGCTGGTGGATCTGAACTCCGCCAACGGCATCCTGGTTGACGGCGGGCTGGTGCAGCGGGTGGCCGTGATCCCCGGGCAGCTCATCACCCTGGGATCCACCGATGTCTACTTCGAGCTGCTGCCGCGGCATACCACCGGGCAGTCCCCGGTGCACGAGAAGGGCGGCTCGATCATCTTCAACCGCTCCCCCCGCGTGGAGATCCGCTATCCGGGCCAGGAGCTGCCCCGCCCCGCGATTCCGCAGGAAGCCACCCCCAAGCTCTTCCCATGGCCGATGATCTTCGCGCCGCTGATCATGGGACTGACCATTTTCTCGCTGACCCAGCGCGTCTTGTCGCTGATCGTCGTCCTGGTCTCCCCGCTGATGATGCTGGGCAACCTGATCGGGCAGCGCACCCAGGATGGCAACAAGCTGCGCCTGGAAATCGAGACCTTCGAACGGCAATTCGAGCAGCTGGAGGATGCCCTGCTGAACGGGGAGGACGCCGAGCGATCCCACCGGCGCAGCGAGGCCCCGGCCACCGCCACGGTCTTCGAGCAGGCCGAGTCGCTCGGCCCGCTGCTCTGGACCCGGCGCCCCGAGCACTGGAATTTCCTCTCGCTGAGATTG
This sequence comes from Glutamicibacter sp. JL.03c, assembly GCF_025854375.1. Taxonomy (NCBI): domain Bacteria; kingdom Bacillati; phylum Actinomycetota; class Actinomycetes; order Micrococcales; family Micrococcaceae; genus Glutamicibacter; species Glutamicibacter sp. JL.03c. The sequence continues at coordinate 2,996,771 of NZ_CP107575.1, forward strand.
GGGTCCGGCTCCGCGCGCAGCCGCACCACCGTCGCCGAGCTCTCGGACCGGTCCGGGCTGCAGGATTACGTGGAGCGGGTGGAGCAGCTCACCGAGAAATACCGGATGATCGACGATGTCCCGATCATCGAGCTGCTGCCCGCGGCCGGGGCCATCGGCATCGCCGGTCCGCGCCTTCAGACCGCCGACGCCCTGCGCTCGCTGGCGGTGCAGCTCTTCGGCCTGCACGCGCCCAATGACCTGTGCACCGCGGCGATCATCGACCCGGCCTGGACCGAGGACCTGGAGTGGCTCAAGTGGCTGCCGCACACCACCGGCCCGCGCTCCCCGCTGGCCAATGTCGCGATGGCCGACACCCAGCCCTCGGGCACGGTGCTGCTCAACGCCCTCGAAGAACTGATCGCCCGGCGCAACGACCCATCCTCCTACCGCCTGGGCCCGCTGGCCACCAGGGACTCCTCCATGGAGATGGGCAAGGAGGTCGGCGAGCAGAATACCAAGGTTCCGCCGGCCAAGGACCTGTCGCTGGTGCTCTTTGTCAGCAATGACGCCCCGGTAGACCGCGCCCGGCTCTCGCAGATCATCGAGCGCGGCCCGGCCGTGGGCATCTACACGATTTTCGCGGCTCCCACCGTCGAGTCCCTGCCCGCGGCCTGCCGCACCTTCCTGGACGTCACCGACGGACTGGACGCCGCGCGGGTCGGCTGGGTCCGCTCCGGCGAGGAAGCGAGGCAGGTCGCCGTCGAAGGGGTCTCGCGCGAGCACGCGGAGCACTTCGCCCGCCGGCTGGCCCCGGTCGTGGATTCCAGCTCGCTGATCCCGGACTCCTCGGATATCCCCGACTCGGTGTCCCTGCTGCGGGTTCTGGGCCCCGAGCTGGCCGAGTCCCCCGAGGCGGTCCTCGAGCGCTGGAAGCAGAACAACTCGGTGATCGACCGCGCTGCCGCCGGTGCGAGGCCGCGGCTCAAGCGCGCCGGGACGCTGCGCGCCTACATCGGCCAGGGCACCCCGGATGCGATGAGCCTCGACTTGCGCACCCAGGGGCCGCACGCCCTGGTGGGTGGCACTACCGGCTCGGGCAAGTCCGAGTTCCTGCAGGCTTGGGTGCTGGCCATGGCCGCCGAGTACAGCCCGGACCGGGTCACCTTCCTGTTCGTGGACTACAAGGGCGGTTCGGCCTTCGCCGACTGCGTGGAGCTGCCGCACTGCGTCGGGCTGGTCACCGACCTCTCCCCGCACCTGGTCCGCCGCGCGCTGATGAGCCTGCGGGCCGAGCTGCACCACCGCGAGAAGCTCTTCCACCGCAAGAAGGCCAAGGACCTGCTGGAGCTGGAAAAGCGCCAGGACCCGGAAACCCCGCCGGCCTTGGTGCTGGTGGTGGACGAATTCGCCGCCCTGGCCGGCGAGGTGCCCGAGTTCGTGGATGGCGTGGTGGACATCGCCCAGCGCGGCCGTTCCCTGGGCATCCACCTGATCCTGGCCACCCAGCGCCCGGCCGGCGTCATCAAGGACAACCTGCGCGCCAATACCAACCTGCGCGTGGCCCTGCGCATGGCCGACGCCGCGGACTCCAACGATGTGGTGGAGGACCCGATTGCCGCGGGCTTCGACCCCTCGCTGCCCGGACGCGGCATCGCCAAGACCGGACCCGGCCGGCTGGTTCCCTTCCAGTCCGGCTATGCCGGCGGCTGGACCACCGATGAGCCCGAGGCCGCCGAGGTGCGCGTGGAGGACCTGCGCTTCGGCGGGGTCCGCGTCTGGGAGCAGCCCGAATCCGCCAGCGAGCAGATCGAGGAGAACAGCGGGCCGAATGACCAGAAGCGCCTGGTCTCCAGCTTCATCGCCGCCTCCCAGGGCGCCGGCATTCCGGCCCCGCGCCGGCCGTGGCTCGATGACCTGGCGGCGACCGTGGACCTGCGCGAGCTGGCCCCGGACTCGGACAGCAGGATCCCGTTGGCGCTGGCCGACATCCCCGAGCACCAGGCCCAGCAGACGGCCTGGTTCGAACCGGATACCGACGGCCACCTGCTGATCTACGGCACGTCCGGCGCCGGAAAGTCCGCGGCCCTGCGCAGCATCGCGCTCGCGGCCGGCGCCAATCCTTCGGCCGGCACCGCCGCGGTGTACGCCTTGGAATTCGGCACCAGCTCGCTGCGCTCCCTGGATCCGCTGCCCCATGTCGGCGCCGTGATCGGCGGCGACGACGTGGAGCGCATCCAGCGCGTCTTCCGCATCCTCTCCGAGCACCTCGATGAGCGCTCCGCCCGCTATGCGGCTGCGAACGCCGCGAACTTGAGCGAATACCGCCAGGTCACCGGCAATATTTCCGAGCCGCGCATCTTCCTGCTGATCGACGGCTTCGGCCAGTTCCGCAGCGACTGGGAACTGGGCCACGGCCGCGGCGAGTTCTACCAGGTGTTCATGCGCATTGTGGGCGAAGGCCGCCCGCTGGGCGTGCACGTCGTCACCACCGCCGACCGCTTTGGCGCGGTGCCCACCGCGATCAGCGCGAACATCACCCAGCGCGTGGTGCTGCGCATGGCCGATGAGCAGGCCTACAACGTGCTGGGGGTGGCCAAGGACGTGCTCAGCGAACGCAGCGTCCCAGGACGCGCCATCATCAAGGGCCACGAGGCGCAGATCGCGGTGCTTGGCGGCACCGCCAACGTGGCCGAGCAAACGGCGTTGACCACCAGCTGGGCGCAGGAGCTGCGTGCTTCCGGGGCCCCGCAGGCCGCCGGCGTCGAAGCCCTGCCCCAGGAATTCTCCGCCGAGCTGCTTCCGGATACATTCCAGGGCGAACCGGTCATCGGGCTCTCGGATGCGACACTGGGCCCGTGCGGTTTCGAGCCGATCGGATCCTTTGTCATCGCCGGCCCTCCGCAGAGCGGCAAAACCACCGCGTTGCGCGCCATGGTCACCGCCCTGGAACGGGCCAACCCGGCCACCCAGTTCTTCCACATCGGCGGGCGGCGTGCCGAGCTGCGCACCTGGCGGATGTGGAACGGCACGGCTTCGGGTCCGGCCGAAGCCCGCCAGTTCGCCAAGGACATGGTGGACCAGGTCGCCGATGAGTCCATGCCCGGCAAGATGGTTTTCGTGGTCGAGAACTTCAGCGAATTCGCCGACTCGGATGCCGAGCGTCCGCTCAAGGAGCTGCTCAAGGCCATCAACCGCTCGGATCATTTCCTGGTGGCCGATGGCGATATCAACCAGTTCTCCTCCAGCTT